>NZ_DLMP01000008.1:0-206 GCF_002479335.1 Exiguobacterium sp. UBA7533
GCGTGAATCGTGTGCGATGACGATTCCTTTTGCTGCCGCTTCTTCTCCTGATGCCTTAATGAATGCTGCGAACCCTTGTGATGCTTTTCGAACCGTATACACATTCATCCGGTTCGTTCCGACACCGATCTCCCCGCGCATACCACCTGTTCCAAACTCGAGTTCTTTATAGAATGCTTCTTCAGCTGCTTTTTCATCCGCTGCTA
>NZ_DLMP01000008.1:374-13967 GCF_002479335.1 Exiguobacterium sp. UBA7533
TGCTTTTTCATCCGCTGCTAGCGTGACGAGTTCTTCTTTTAATGTACTGTCAAGATCAGCGAACTGATCCCATTTTTGATAGGTTTCTTTCCATGACATAGTAAATCGACTCCTTTTTGAATGAGGGTAAGACTTGCGATGATGCGATACCTTTCATATGATTAACACTAGAAAGGGTAAGGTGATGAGGCATGTTTCCTACGATTCAAATGGCAGACCTTCAACAGCTCGTCCGTACGGATCAGATTCGCTGGTTTGACTGCCGCTATGACTTACAACAACCTGAATATGGACGAAATGCTTTCTTAGAACAACACGTCGAAGGTGCACAGCACCTGGATTTAACGACTGACCTTTCTGGTCCAATCGATGAGGTCGGCGGTAGGCATCCGCTTCCTTCAAAAGAAGCGTGGCAACACACACTGGAACAGCATGGTGTGACCCCGGAAGACTTCGTCGTTTTGTATGACGATGGTTTTCCATATGCCGCTCGTGCATGGTGGTTATTTAAATGGATCGGACATGAGCGTGTCGTCGTTCTCGAGGGCGGATTCTCCTCTTACCTAGCGTTCGATCTTCCGGTTACAGACGAGACTTTTACTTATGAATCCTCTCAGTACACGCCGCGTTTCCAAGACGAGATGCTCGTCTCGTTCGAAGAGCTAAAGGATCAGCTGACAGAAACGCTGGTCATCGATTCCCGAGCGCCCGATCGGTATCGCGGAGAAATCGAACCACTCGATCATGTCGCCGGACACATTCCGGGTGCCGTAAATTGTTACTTTGAACAAGCACTCTCACCAGATGGTCGTTTACGAGACGCGGAAGATTTGAAAGAACTATACGCCGACATCCTGCCGGTCACGGCACCTATCCTCTACTGTGGAAGCGGTGTGACAGCGTGCGTCAATGTCATCGCTCTCCACTCACTCGGGAAAACCGATGTCCGGCTCTACGCCGGCTCTTATAGTGATTGGGTCAGCCGCGGTGAAGACGTCTCCCGTTCGTAAACATCAGACGCTGACAGAAATATCTGTCAGTGTTTTTTTGTTTAGAGTTGAATTGGTTTGATGTTCCAGATCGCATTCGCATACTCTTTAATCGTTCGATCACTTGAGAACACACCTGACCGAGCAATATTAAGAATGACACGTTTATACCATTCTTCCGGTTGCTGATACATCCGATCGATACGTTCCTGCGCTTGTTGATACGACATGAAGTCTTTCAGGATCAGATACTCATCATTATACGTCAATAATGAATCGTAAATTGCTTGGAATTCACCCGGAGCAAATAATGTCCCGTCGACGAGACTATCGATGATTCGTCGCAACTCGGGTTGGGCACTGTATTGATCATACGCACTATAACCGCCGTATTGCTTATAATTCATGACTTCCTGCGGCGTTAAGCCGAAGATGAAGATGTTCGCATCCCCAACTTCATCTCGAATTTCGATGTTCGCTCCGTCGAGCGTTCCAATCGTCAAAGCGCCATTCATCATGAACTTCATATTGCCGGTTCCAGAGGCTTCATAGCTGGCAGTCGAAATCTGCTCACTGACATCACTTGCCGGGAAAATCTTTTCAGCAAGCGATACACGATAGTTTTCTAGGAAGACGACTTTCAAGTATGGGCTGACCTCTGGATCCTGATTAATTAAGCGAGCTAACGCATTGATATAACGAATGACTTCTTTTGCATAATGATAGCCTGGCGCTGCCTTTGCACCAAAGATGAATGTCCGCGGTGTCATCGTAAAGGAACGGTCTTCCTTCAGACGATAATAGAGCGAATGAATGTGTAACGCATTTAAGAGTTGACGTTTGTACGCATGCAATCGCTTGACTTGAACATCAAAAATCGAGGTTGGATCAACGACGATACCTGTTTCCTTTTCAATGAGCAACGCTAATTCTTCCTTACGCTGAAGCTTGATCTCGGCGATGTCCTTCTGCAGTGCTGAATCCTCTGCCCATTTCGTCAATTTTTGCAAATCGGACGGATGCTGAATCCAACCATCCCCGATCGCTTCTGTCACACGGTTTGCCAGTGCTGGGTTCGATGAGAGAAACCAGCGACGATGTGTAATCCCGTTCGTCTTATTATTAAATCGAAGCGGAAACATCTCATAGAATAGTCGCATCTCGCGCTGCTTCAGAATCTCAGTATGAATCTGAGCGACACCGTTCGTTGAATGCGTGCCGACGACAGCCAGATTCGCCATGTTGATCCGATCGTCCGCGATGATGGCGATATCTCGCATATGTGCTTCCATGTGTGGATAGTTCGCCAGCACATCTTTACAGAAGCGTCGGTTGATTTCCTCGATGATGAGATAGATGCGTGGCAACAAGCGACGGAACAAATCAACCGGCCAACGTTCGAGTGCTTCTGATAATAACGTGTGGTTCGTAAACGACATGACACTCTTCGTGATCCGCCACGCTTCTTCCCATCCAAACCTTTCTTCATCAACAAGAATCCGCATCAATTCCGGAATCGCGACGACCGGATGCGTATCATTGATATGAATGGCAATATGATTCCCGAGTTGCTTCAATGAATGGTTTCGTTTTTTAAAGGACGTCAAGATACTCCGTAATCCTGCAGAGACGAAGAAATATTGTTGCTTCAGACGGAGTTCTTTTCCTTCGTACGTCGTATCATCCGGATACAAGAACTCTGAAATCGTCTGAATCGATTGTTTATGTGCCAGTAAATCTTTATAGTTCCCACGGTATTGACTAAGTAATTCATCATCATCAAGTGGAGACTCAGCACTCCAGAGTCGCAGGTTATTGACAACCTTGTTTTGATAGCCAACGATCGGCATATCGTACGGAACAGCACGGACGATTTCAGTCGGTTCATGATGGACGCGATACCCATCACCGACTTCTTCGAGCCACACATGTCCACCGAATGAAATATCGACCGCTTTATCAGAACGTCTAATTTCCCACATGTTTCCGTTCTTCAGCCAGTTATCCGGTAACTCGACTTGATAGCCATCGATGATTTTTTGCTTAAACAGACCATATTGGTATCGGATACCGTTCCCATGTCCCGGTAGACCAAGCGCAGCCAAGGAATCAAGAAAACAGGCTGCGAGACGACCGAGACCTCCGTTTCCGAGTCCTGGTTCCGGCTCTTCTTCTGTCAGATCACTGAGCTGATATCCGAGTTCTTCCAGTCCCCGTTCCACATCCTTTAAGACGTCAAGACTTAATAGGTTGTTATGCAAGAAACGTCCGAGCAAAAACTCGAGTGAAAAGTAATAGACTTGCTTACTTTTTTTATGGGTATATGTTTCCTTTGTCCGTAACCAATCGGTCGTGACCGTCTCACGTACCAGATAAGCAAGTGTCTGATAGATATCGTTTTCTGTTGCTTCCGTTATTGCCTTGCCATGCATCGAAACGAATCGTTCCGTAAACCTCTCCTTGAACTTCTCTATATCTTTGAACATGACGTAACTCCTTTTCCCAGTGATACGATCAAGTGGCGGACGGTGCAATCAAACGATATAACGCCAAGTATTCGTCGGCTGAACGCAACCAACTGAAATCCTCATTCATCGCTGTCTCAATCAAGTGCTCAAAGACCGGGCGATCATGATAGACCTCAATGGTACGTTTAATCGCTTCTAAAAACTCATGTGCATTATAATTCGCGAACGAGAATCCATTTCCTTCTAACGTAAACTGATTGAATGGCTTGACCGTATCACGAAGACCACCTGTTTCCCGGACGACTGGTAAACAGCCGTACTTCATCGAAATCAACTGACTGAGACCACATGGTTCAAAACGCGAAGGCATCAAGAAGGCGTCACTGCCCGCATAGATTCGTTGCGCGAGACCAACGTCGAACCCGATGTAAGAAGCGATTTTGTCTGGACGAATCGATGTCGCATGATGGAACAACCCTTCATATTCCGCTTCACCTGATCCAAGGATGATGAACTGCGCATCGAGTTCAAACAAATCTGGCAAGATATGCGCGAGCAAATCAATCCCCTTTTGGTCGACGAGACGAGAAACGAAACCAAACAATGGTACATCCGGATTGATGGGGAGACCTAGTTCTTCTTGTAAGGCAGCTTTGTTCTTCGCCTTTCCTTCCGTGACGGTATCGACCGAATACGTCTCAACGAGATGCGTATCATGTGCAGGATCAAATTGACGATAGTCGATTCCATTCAAGATTCCGCGTACGTCGACAGCGCGATGTTGTAAGACGGGTTCAAGCGTCTCACCGTAATACGGATCCATGATCTCATCACGATATGATGGACTGACTGTCGTGATTTGATTGGAATGGACGAGTCCTGCCTTCATGTAATTGACGAGACCGTTATGAGCAATACCATCGGCTGTGAAGTGTTCATGACTCAATCCAAGTAAATCACCGAGTACTTCCTCCGGGAAAACACCTTGATATTGTAGATTGTGAATCGTAAAGACCGTTTTAATATCTTGATAGCGCTCTAGGTGCTGATAATGGATTCGTAGGAACGCCGGAATCACACCTGTTTGCCAATCGTGACAATGGATGACGTCCGGTACTTCTTTCCGATCGAGATGTTGAATCATCTCAAGAACGGCACGTGAAAAATACGCAAATCGTTCCGCATCATCATAATGTCCATAAATGACACCATCGCGTTTGAAATAGTACTCATTATCGATGAAATAGAACGTTACACCATCTTGTTTTAATCGGAGGACAGCACCAAATTGCTGTCGCCAGCCAACTGGTACGATGAAGTCGAATAAAAACTCCATCTCTGATTTGTATTGTTCCTTGATTTGACCATAATTGGGTAAGACGACCGAAACGTCTGCCCCTTCCTCAGCAAGCGCTAAAGGGAGCGAGCCGACGACGTCAGCTAGCCCCCCTGTCTTGATGAAGGGTGTCGCTTCCGTGGCAGCAAACCATACCTTCATGAATGACATCTCCTTTAAACGATTGTTTGTTTTTTGATGACGATTGGTTCTTCTGCCGTACCGCGAATGACTTGACCGCGTTTGACGGTCACTTCTTTGTCGAGAATCGCGTACTCAACGACCGCGCCTTCTTCAATGACCGATTTTTGCATGATGATCGAGTTTTTGACGCGCGCATGCTTTCCGACTTTAACACCACGGAACAGGATGCTATCCGTCGTCGTGCCTTCTAACTTACAGCCGTTTGCGACGAGTGAGTTCTTAATCGCTGAACCTGGCAAATAACGTGTCGGCGGTTCATGCTTGATTTTCGTGTAGACATGCTGGAAGTCGTTGATTGCTCCCCACTGTTCAAGCAATAGCATGCTCTCACGGTAGTATGAACGAAGTGAGTGGATGACTTGTGATGTACCACGATATTCATAACCATGTACATGCAAGCGATTTAGCTGCGAACGGATGATACTTTGTAGTAAATCGTACTCGCCACGCGCAATCGCCTCATCAATCAAACGAACGAATAGGTTCTTCGATAGAACGACCGTTTCCATGTAGAACGTCTCATCAGTCGGCTGGAATCCTCGTGATCCGATTGCAGTCACGCGGTTCTGCTCGCCAAAGCGAATTGGACGGCAGTATTTGCAAGGCAGTTCACGCTTCGTATAAACGACTGTGATATCCGCATTCGATTCTTTATGTTCGCGCAAGACATCACGATAATCTACGGCTGATAAGATGTTCGAACCAGAGACGACGACATAGTTCTCCTTACTGCGCAGGAAGAAATCGCGATGAAGGTGGAAGTTTGAGAGATCTCCCCGGAACTCATTCGCATCTTGTGATAATGCAGGCGGGAAGATGTAGAGTCCACCGTTTGAACGGTCAAGATCCCACTCTTTTCCTGAGCCGAGGTGATCCATCATCCCACGATATTTTTCAAGCGTAAAAATTCCGATGTTCGCGATATCGTTTTGTACCATGTTCGTTAATGTAAAATCGATCAATCGATAACGACCCGCAAATGGCACAGCTGCCAAGTTACGATGCTCTGTTAGTTCTTTGAAAAATCCTTCTTCACCACTTAGATTGATGACGCCTAATAAATCGACCTTCATTCGAATATCCCCCTTATTGAATTGCTTCTTTGATGACTTCGTTCTTTTTAACGATGCTGTCTGCTTCAATGACGAAGACTTCTCCGTCCGGAGATCCAATCGTCGCACCATCTTCAACGATGACACCATCTGCTAAAATCGCCCGGTGAATCGTGACGTCTCGTCCGATTTTAACGTTCGGGAAGATGACTGAGTCTTTGACGAGTGATCCTTCCGCTACTTCTACACCATGGAAGAGGACTGAATGATTAATTTCACCTTCGATATGGCATCCTTCATTGATGATTGATGACTCGACCGTTGCGGCGTTCCCGATATATTGAGGTTGTTGGTTCGGGTTGACAGAATAGACTTTCCAGGATGGATCGTATAAATCAAATTCTGGTTCTGCCGTCAACAAATCCATGTTTGCTTCCCAGAGCGATTGAATCGTTCCAACGTCTTTCCAATATCCTTTGAATTTATACGCACGGATATTCAGATTTTCAAAGAGCATGTTCGGAATGATGTTCTTACCGAAGTCGAAGCTTGATTCCGCATCCCCTGCATCTTGAATCAAATGACGCTTCAATACATCCCAGTTAAAGACATAGATTCCCATCGATGCGAGATTCGATTTTGGATTCTCTGGCTTTTCTTCGAATTCATTGATCCGGAGATCATCGTCGGTATTGAGAATTCCGAATCGTGGTGCTTCTTCCCATGGAACCTCACGTACAGAAATCGTCACGTCAGCTCCACCAAGTCGATGCTCCTCGATCATTTTTTCATAATCCATTTTATAAATATGATCGCCTGATAGGACGAGTACATAGTCAGGGTCGAATTGGTTGATGTAACTCATGTTTCGATAAATGGCATTTGCTGTTCCTTCATACCAGTTCTTTCCGTTTTGAGCTTGGTAAGGAGGTAGAATCGTTAAACCACCGTTACGTCGATCTAAATCCCACGCACTCCCGATTCCGAGATAGCGGTTCAATTCAAGTGGTTCATATTGCGTTAACACGCCGACTGTATCGATTCCTGAGTTCGTACAGTTCGAAAGCGGGAAATCAATGATGCGGTATTTTCCTCCAAATGCAACAGCTGGTTTTGCAGTATGTTTCGTTAAAGCTCCCAGACGTTTCCCTTCTCCGCCCGCAAGTAACATCGCAACGACATTCTTTTTAGCCATTTCGTCCCCTCCATTTATGCTCTTTTTTTTCAGACAATTTGAGTTATAAAATCCACAGATACTTCTATATACCCAATCTTTTCTCTTTTTAATATAACATTCCTGCAAAATAGGTTTATTAAAATACAAAAATCGAAAAAAAATCTATTGATTTCTCCATAAAAGACCGATAATAGGAATGAAATGGCTTTTTGAAAGGAGTTCTCATGCGAATTACGACAGGATATCTCGTCTTACTTGGTCTTACGATGATGCTTCTGTTTTCCTTATTTTCAATTAAAGATGAGTTAAAAACAGCACGCACACTTTTTTTCTGGGCCGACGAACAGACGACACGACATCCACTGACCTCCTACCAACCAATCACCGTAACCTATGAAAACAAACAGGTCGAGCTCTATGACGGATTGCGACGGGATGACTTAACGCCTCGAACATTACCCAAAAAAGTCGAGCAAGCGTTTGTAGCAATCGAAGATCAACGTTTTTATCAACATGACGGTTATGACATCACAGGAATCTTACGTGCATTTACTAAAAACCAGTCTGATTCTAAATCCCAAGGCGGAAGTACGATCACACAACAACTAGCAAGAATGACATACCTATCAAACGAAAAAACATATACTAGAAAAATAAAAGAGTTGTTAATCGCTGTTTCTTTAGAACAGAAATATTCTAAAAAAGAACTAATGACGGCTTATGTCAATCAAGCATATTTCGCGAATAATATTTACGGGATCGAACTGGCCGCAAAATCATATTTCAATAAGCCAGCGCGCGAGTTAAATTGGTCTGAAATCAGCTTTTTGACAGCGATTCCGAACAATCCGTCACTCTACGATCCGCTTCGTTTTCCTGAAAATACAAAAAAACGTCAGCAACGAATCGCTCAAGCATTAGTGCGCGATCGTGTACTGACGAAAGATTTTACTATTTCTCATGTGACACCTCGATCCTATAAGCCGCGGGTTCCTTATCCGGACTATATCGATGCAACCGTCCAAGCTGCCATCCGGATGACCGCTCAACAGCACGGATGGAGTGAGAAGCATGCTTCGGAATATCTACATCAACAAGGTGCGATCATTTCGACATATCTCGACTCAGCCGAGCAACAACGAGCTAAAGAAGCTCTTCGTCGTCTACCAGACCCGATTGAGGGAGCCTATGTTGGCATTGATGGACAAACACACGGGGTTACGGCTTTAGTCGGCTACAAATCAAATTTGACCGGTCAGTTCAACCGAGCAGTGCAGTCGTACCGACAACCTGGTTCATCCATCAAACCTTTACTTGTCTATGGCCCTTATCTCGAGAAGACGAAAGCTCGATTGTCGAGTACGTTAGACGGTAGTCCTGTTTGTATCGATGGATACTGTCCATCAAATAGCGGAAATCGGATCCTTGGACAAGTGACGATTGCCGATGCGATCGCTTATTCCTATAACACACCAGCGATCCGTGCTTTTGCTGTTTCTTTCCAAGAAGGATTGAAGTCCATCCGTCCGTTCCATTTCAGTCAGTGGACACGGAAGGATGATGCCTTCACGAGCGCTTTGGGCGGTTTGCAGTACGGCATTAGTCCGTTTGAACTGACAAATGCCTATACCGTATTCGTAAATGACGGGCTCTATCGACCGGCTTCGATGATCAAAAGTATTACGTTTCGAAACGGAACGGTCGAACGACCGCAGGAAAAGGAACAACGGATTTGGTCCAGTCAGACGAACCGTGAATTACGGGCTGGTTTAAAGAATGTCATGACGTATGGAACAGGGCGCAAAGGATACGATCCTTCCGCGCGCTATATCGGAGGAAAAACAGGAACAACGAATGATAATAAGGATATGTGGTTCGTCGGTATCAAAAATCAACACATCGGGGGTATTTGGTTAGGAGCTGACCGTCCCCGCCCTTTCCCTGCTGAAGCCAATGCAACGTTACAGGTCCAGACGTGGGCGACGATTTTACGTCCTTGAGTCAACTCGGAAATAAAATTGCTTCTCCAAAGGAATTGAATAAGGTCAGACCAACCCATGATAGACCAGCGAGTAGAACGCCCCAGGCTAAGAAGGAGAAGATTATCAACCCAACAGCTCCAGCCGCACTCGTCATTTTACTAATCTGTACCGTGTAAAAGATAAAATAGATGAAGAAGGATACAAGCAATACGATCCCAACGTGCAAGAAGGACGTCATGAAAGCAAAGCTGACACATCCTCCGACGAGCAGGAGAATACTGCCCGGACGTAACATACCGAGTGTCGTTCCCTCTTGTTCTTTGATGAAAAAGGCGAAACCGAGCTGATTGATCGTGTCCGATAGTAGTTTAAGCGAACTAAAGATCATGAAATAGACGATCAAAAAACCAAGCCAAACGACGAGCTTCGTATCACGTGCCGTCAGTAGCTGGAGCAGTTCATCGTACACGCCGACTTGATCGAGCCAATGCAATGCAAGTTCCGTCGTCGCGATCGCAAGGGATGTACTAAATAACAAGATGCTGATCAGTGGGGCATAACTTAATAGGTAAACGTTCGTACGCATGTGGAGTCTCCATTCATAGAAAATTCATATGTAGCACACAATTTCACTTACAGGTATACTATAATAGATTATATCGGTTCAAGAGACTGAAGGGGGAAACAAAAATGGCATTTATCTTAATGGTCGGCGTAAGTCTTGCGTTTTTGACAGCAATCTTCACTGCAGGCTACAACAAAAAACCTGAAGGTAACGAATAACTCATAAAAGCTCCATCCTGAATCAGGATGGAGCTTTTGCTTTACAGAAGACCTGCGTATCCTTGCTGACGTAATGCTTCATAGACGATGATCGCTGCCGTGTTCGAGACGTTCAGTGAACGAACGAGATTCGATTGGGGTAAACGGATACACCGTTCTGCGTTTGCATCGATGACTTCAAGCGGCAATCCTTTTGTTTCCCGACCAAAGACGAAGAAATAGTCCTGTTCAACGTCCGATAAGTCAATCTGACTTGGGTACTGTTCCCCGTATTTCGTAATATAGTAGAAGATACCTTCCGGATGTTTTTCCCACAGTTCTTCTAACGAATCATGATAACGGACATCGACAAATTCCCAGTAGTCAAGACCCGCACGTTTAAGTTGCTTATCGTCTGTCGAAAAGCCGAGCGGTCGGATCAAGTGAAGGACGGAATGCGTCGCTGCACATGTTCGCGAAATATTACCTGTATTTTGAGGAATTTCCGGTTGATACATAACGACATGAATAGCCATGGTTCAATTCTCTCCTATCTCATGCGCTAAAAGCGCTTCTTTATGGGCAATTCCGCTTGCGAAACCCGTCAATTTACCGGTCGCCCCGATGACACGGTGGCATGGATAAATCAATGCGATCGGATTCCGATTCAAGGCACCGCCAACAGCTCGTGCTGCCTGTGGTTTTCCAATCATTCGAGCCAGTTCACCATAACTGATCGTCTGACCGAACGGAACGGTTCGCAAAGCTTGTAACACTTTCTCTGTAAATGGTGTGACACGCAACTGACAAGGAAGCGCATCAAGCGCTTGTACCTCTCCTTGTGCATAACGATCAAACGCCATACGCCAAGCTTTCGGTAATGTACCTTCGTCTGTCTCTTCTGCTAAATAGGTCCGAGCACGATCTTTATTCAACCCAAAGTCGAGGTACACGATTTGCTCTTTTTCCCATGCGACGAGCAATGTACCGAACTTATAAGTGAGCTGTTGAAATGGCATCTGCTTCCCCCCACTCTTCAATTAACCGTTGTCCTTCTGTCTGAACATCCACTGCAGTATCTGCTAAAAGACGGGATTCGATGTACGACTTCTCATCAATTCCGCCAATCCGACCGACTGCCCAGAGTGCAAGCGCCCGCATGTCTTCGCGGGCATCTGTTTCCGTCATTAACCGTAGCGCGTCAATAGCACTCTTGTCTCGATAATGAACAAGCGCACAAATCGCATTACGTTGAATCGGCTTCTTACCACGCCATGCTCCGGATAATGTTCCGAAACGACTCTTGAACTCACGGTTACTCATTGATAAGAGTGGAACAAGGAGCGGTTTGACCTGCTCCGGATCCGGTTGTAGTTCAACATGATGTGTCGCATTCTTCTTCCGGTTATATGGACATACTTGCTGACATGTATCACACCCATACAGACGGTTCCCAAGCGCCATCCGAAACGGTTCTGGCAGTAACGTTTTCGTCTGTGTTAAAAACGAGATACATCGTTTAGCGTCGATGACACCAGGTTCAACTAGCGCATCCGTCGGACAAGCATCGATACATTTATTGCATGTCCCGCATAATTCTTCGACTGGCTGATCAGGCGGTAGGACGATATCTGTAATCAGTTCACCAAGATAGAGATAGGATCCGTGCTCTTCACTGATGATCGAGCAGTTTTTCCCACTGAATCCGATACCTGCTCGTTCTGCTACTGCTCGATCGACGAGTTCTCCTGTATCGACCATGGAGCGCGTCCTTGCACCTGGACTCAATTCTTGAATTTTTTCTTCAAGTAACGTCAAGCGTTGTCGCAACGCCTGGTGATAATCCAGTCCCCAGGACGATCGACAAAAAATCCCCCGTCGCTCCCCTTCCTTGCCACGAGGTGCATTTTTGAGAGTACTTGGATACGCGACCGCAATGGCAATGATCGAAGCAGCATCTTCTACGAGTAACGCAGGAGTCGTTCGTAGATCGAGATCGGGCTCTTCGAAACCAGAAGCAAATCCTTTCTCCTGTTGTGCTTGGAGTCTACGTTTTAAAACAAGAAAAGGGTCAGCCGTCGTCACCTTCAGCTCATCGATTCCAATCTCTGCTGCGTACTCTTGTAAAGCCAATTTCAATTGTACACCATCCATCACGATCTACTCCTTTCCTCTTTAAAATCCCATTCCTAAACAAAAAGAGCAAGGTGTCAGCGAAAACGACACATTGCTCTTTTTAGGTAAGCGGGTGAAGGGAATCGAACCCTCGTCATCAGCTTGGAAGGCTGAGGTTTTACCATTAAACTACACCCGCATGATCAGGTGAAACATCAGATTGTGTAAAAAGTATAAAGCGGGTGAAGGGAATCGAACCCTCGTCATCAGCTTGGAAGGCTGAGGTTTTACCATTAAACTACACCCGCAAGATACCGGTGGTCGGAATCGAACCGACACTCCAAAGGAACACGATTTTGAGTCGTGCGCGTCTACCAGTTCCGCCACACCGGCACAATCTCTTGCAAAACTATTTAATTGAGAAATAGTTGGAGGCGCCAGTCAGAATCGAACTGACGATAAAGGAGTTGCAGTCCTCTGCCTTACCACTTGGCTATGGCGCCACTCATTGGAGCGGAAGACGGGATTCGAACCCGCGACCCCGACCTTGGCAAGGTCGTATTCTACCACTGAACTACTTCCGCTTGAAAAGCTGGGCTGGAAGGGATCGAACCTTCGCGTGCTGGAATCAAAATCCAGTGCCTTACCACTTGGCTACAGCCCAATAATAAGAGGGCGACTGATGGGAATTGAACCCACGAATGCCGGAATCACAATCCGGTGCGTTAACCACTTCGCCACAATCGCCATGGTAAACAGGGGCAGCAGGAATCGAACCCGCGCTGACGGTTTTGGAGACCGTAGTTCTACCGCTAAACTATGCCCCTATGGTGGTGGGGGGGGGCGGATTCGAACCGCCGAACCCGAGGGAGCGGATTTACAGTCCGCCGCGTTTAGCCACTTCGCTACCCCCCCACAAATGGGAAAATCATGTTGTTAATAAAGATGGTGGCTTTGGACGGAATCGAACCGCCGACACAAGGATTTTCAGTCCTTTGCTCTACCAACTGAGCTACAAAGCCTTAACAATGGCGGTCCTGACGGGATTCGAACCCGCGATCTCCTGCGTGACAGGCAGGCATGTTAACCGCTACACCACAGGACCGTATGTAATTGCGGGGGCCGGATTTGAACCGACGACCTTTGGGTTATGAGCCCAACGAGCTACCAGACTGCTCCACCCCGCGACGCTATAAATGGTGACCCGTACGGGATTCGAACCCGTGTTACCGCCGTGAAAGGGCGGTGTCTTAACCGCTTGACCAACGGGCCATTCTGAATTGAAAGTGATGATGGCGGAGAGCAAGGGATTCGAACCCTTGAGACGCTTTTGACGCCTACACGATTTCCAATCGTGCTCCTTCGGCCACTCGGACAGCTCTCCATTGTACGTGGTGAAGAAGTAATAAATGGCTCCGCAAGTAGGATTTGAACCTACGACCTACCGGTTAACAGCCGGTTGCTCTACCGCTGAGCTATTGCGGAACGATCGCCTGGCAGCGTCCTAT
>NZ_DLMP01000007.1:0-6275 GCF_002479335.1 Exiguobacterium sp. UBA7533
TCTCGAGGACTGGGCGAATGCCTTTCCTTGATCGTAGATTGCATTTTTTTCGAACCAATCCGTTTGCTGAGCAATCTTATCTTGTTGAGCCATGACTTGGGTATACAATTCTTCATTTCCCATCAAGGCATAGCCACGCATGTTGAATTGAACATCCTGCCATTCTTCCCATAGAGCCCCTGCGCGTGCACTGCGATCTCGGATGTCTTCTAATTTCGCCCGTGTCGCTTGCAATTTCGTATCCGTGTAGTTGTAGACGATCAATGATGAAATCATCAATGTAGCTAATACGACATAAAAGGATGCCATAAGTTGGCGTCCGATTTTTCGATTAATCCACTTGGTGATCACTCAATATTCCTCCTACTACATCAATCAACTCAAGAGGACTAAAGGGTTTCGAAAAGAAGTAGTTTGCACCGATTTCTTCCGCGCGCTCTCGATCAGATTGTTGACTTTTAGCGGTCAACATCATAATTTTCAAGTGTTGCTTATCTGGATGTTGTCGAACTTTTTCGATGACTTCGATTCCTGTCATCCCAGGCATCATGTAATCCAACAGAACGAGGTCATATTCCGTGTTCATGATTTTTTGATATGCCTCGTCTCCGTCCGTCGCTTCATCAATCGTATATCCTTCATCTTCTAGTGTATCAAGTACCAACATACGTAAGACATCTTCATCTTCTGCTAATAAAATACGTGCCATCTATTAAAACCCCCCAAAATTATCCATCATTAAAGTGACATATCTTCTTTATTTTACACAGTTTTTTCACAATAAGAAACGGAAATCACTCCATACCTTGATTTTATTCCTTTATTCCTCATCCCTCTTTCGAACTATACTAAAACCTCCCTCGCCTCTACCTGAAGTAGGAGGACAAGAGAGGTCTCAGTCGTAAAATTAAACTAAATCAATCGTTTCTCCTAAAGCAAAAGCATAAATGACTTTCCGCGAGATTCGAATATGAAGAATAGCTTCTAATGCTTCTTGGTATAGATTCAATTGAGTCGCATACCGTTCACGTAACACATCAGCAGGTGTCTGTCCGACTTCCGTCGTAACGATTTGATCCGATTTATAGTCGAGTAAGATATATGACTCCCCATCCTGAATCAAGCAGTCGACGATTCCCTGCATGACTGCGTCATCCACTGGACCCGTCCAGTCTTTCCGAAAACGTGATGCTCCGATTTTATACGTAAACGGTAACTCTCGATAGACGTGGTTTGTCCGTAGTCGTTCGCTGAACAATTGTCCGATCTCGGAGTCTAGGAACTCTTGCAACTGTGGTGTTGCTTCCCGCATCGTCGTCGCTTCGATAGGTGTGATTCGTTCCATCGTTTCCCATTGATCGATCTGTTCTGAAATCGCTGTATCCGGTTTGTATAATTGCATCGCTAGGTGTAGGACCGTTCCTCGTTCCGCTCCACTAAGTACAGGTCCAAGGAATTGTGGCGTTCGGTAATACGTCGTCTGGCGATACGTCGTTTCAAATGCTGCGCGTTCCAACTGTTCCGCGCGCTTCAGTTCCGTAACGGTCTGTTTCGCTGCCGTCTCTGTCGCGAGTAGATGCGGATACTGATACGAAAATGCCGATTCAACGATTTCTTTGACGTGCGTATTGACGGGCACATCAATTTTTTCAAGCTTTTGGACGTGTTCGAGTTGCTCCACGAGTGTTGAGATTTCTTGATACGGTGCTAACTCCTCTAAAGACATCATGCGAATCGACCAGTTCGTCTCATCCGGACGTAGTAAACTACTGCGTAAGACTGCCGGAACGACCCATTCCGCATAACTCTTCGCTTGGCGCCGGTCATTTTCAGGTAGTAAGACTTCGTCGAGTGGCGTCATCTGCCAGGCCACCATTTGATCTTCTAAATCCTTGACTGTCCCGACGAGAATTAATTTTTCCTTCGCTCGAGTCATCGCAACATACAAGACGCGCATCTCTTCTGCCTTCATCTCGCGATCCATTTCCCGACGGATGACTTCCTTCAGTAGCGTTCCAGATCGCAAACGACGAATCGGATCAATGGCGTCTAGAGCAATGCCATACGTCTTATGCAACTGAATGGCCTGCATTTGATCCTGTTTGTTGAATTGCTTCGTCAATTGGCTGACAATCGTCACGGGGAACTCGAGTCCTTTCGATTGGTGGATCGTCATGATTCGAACGACGTCCTCGTCTTCTCCAAGCGAACGGGCTTCTGCGAAGTCTTCTCCTCGTTCGATCAACCGATTGATCAGGCGTAGAAAACGATATAGCCCACGATAACCGGACGTCTCATATTGCTTTGCCCGCTCATATAAGGCATTTAAGTTAGCTTGACGACTTCTGCCTCCAGCGAGACAGCCGACATACTCAAAATAGCCAGTCTGATCAAACAATGATCGAATGAAGGCAGGAAGCGCACTCCCACGTGCTTCGGTTCGCCATGCTTGAATCTGACGGATGATCTCGTCTATTCGAATACCAAGTGCTGATTCCTCTGTCGCCATCGCGAGTGCCGCCTCATAAAAGCTTCCTTCTTTTTGTTTTGCTCGAATCCGCCCTAGATCACGGTCCGCCACACCGAAAATCGGCGATCGTAACAGACTGGCGAACGGGATATCTTGAAGTGGATTATCGATTGTCTTGAGTAACGCCATCATGATTTGAATTTCCGTCGCTTGGAAATATCCGCCCGTCGTATCTGCATAGACCGGAATCTCATACTGTTCGAGTACTTCAACGAGTGCCTGAACACGCTTGCCGCGCGAACGGGCCAAGACGACGATGTCACGGTATTCGCATGTCCGGAATCGGTTCGATTTCGCATCGTAAATCAGATGTGGATGTTTAGAGTCGACGAGTTCTAGAATTCGTGTTGCAATCGCTCGTGCTTCAACTTCTTCTTTTTCACTATCAAGCGGATCAATCAAGAGTAATTCAGGGTCGACTTGCTCTGATTCTAAATAACTTAAATTACCGAGTCGAAGGTGCGCCGCTTCATCGTAATCAATTTCTCCGACTGTCTCATCCATGACTTGGCGGAAGATTTGATTCGTTCCATCCAACACCTCGAGGCGACTGCGGAAGTTCTTTGTTAAATCGATGCGTGTTCCGACGTCGGTCTGCTGGAATCGTTTGAATTTCTCCAGGAACAATCCTGGTTCTGCATGTCGAAATTTGTAAATGGACTGTTTGACATCACCGACCATGAATAGATTCCCTGTTGCCTCGTCCGTTTTCGAAACCAGTTGAATGATGCGTTCCTGGACTTCATTCGTATCTTGGTATTCGTCGACCAGTACCTCAACGAAGCGTTCCTTTAGAAGTTTTGCCACATCCGACGGTTGTCCCTCTTCCGTCAAGATCTCTAATGCAAAATGTTCAAGATCCGAAAAATCAACAATTCCACGTTGTTGTTTCGCTTCGAGATAATCATTTGCGAATTGACGCACGAGTGTAACAATCGTTTCTACATGTCGGAGCTGTGATCGTAAATCCTCCAAGTAATCGACACCTGTTTTTTGGACAAACAGTTCTTTCATTTTCTTGAATTCTGCAACGAGTCGTGTCCGCTCTGTCTGGAACGGTTTGATGCCTTCATCTCCGCGCGGACTTTTCCAACGACCGAATTCTACTGCTTGAAACGCAAGAGCAACCATCGACCATTGCCGTACTGACGTTTCAAGTACTCCAAAAGGAGCGATATCCTGTCGCATCATCTGTCCCATTTCCGTATATCCGGACTGTTCCAATTCAAAAGCAAGTTCTCGATAACGTCCTAGTAGATTCGACAACGTCTCCCATTCCAGTTCGACCAATCGTTGCATGAGCGGAGACTCATCCGGATCGATTGGTTGATCGTACTGATTGATTAAATGCGCATAAAACGCTTCCGGATCAGGTAAGGATCGAGAAAAACGGTAGAGATTTGAAATCAGCGAAAGCATCGCTTGATCGTCCCGATCTGATGTATAACTATCGATCAAATCATAGAATCCCGGATCCTCAGAGGCATAGAACGACTCAAAGACCGCTTCTAAGACATCATCTTGCAGTAATAACAGTTCAGATTCGTCAGCAATCCGAAACGCCGGATCCAAACCGATCCGGTAATAATTCTCACGTAGAATCGATAGACAGAATGAATGGATCGTCGTAATTTGTGCCCGGTTCATTAATTGACGTTGTTTTTTTAGATACAGATCATCCGGTGCCTCTTTGATACGCTGATCCATGACCTCAATGACTCGCGTTTTCATCTCACGCGCTGCTGCATTCGTAAAGGTAGCAACAAGAATCCGATCCGCCGACAACTCATCTTCGGGATCGATCAATCGTTGCGTCAGCCGTTCGACGAGGACAGCTGTTTTCCCTGATCCAGCAGCTGCTGAGACTAAGATATGTCCTCCCCTTGCTGAAATGGCTTGTTGTTGTTCTTCCGTCCAACGCACGCTCATTCTTCATCCTCCTTCAATCGTTCCAGTACCTCTTTTTCAGACATCGGTTTTAATGGACGATATTGATTTCCGAGTGATTCATCGAATTGACAGACTGAACGATATTCGCAGAAACTACACGGTGTCCGTTCCTGATAATCGAATGGATTGATTGCAATATCCCCATCATAGATATCTTGACTGCTGTCTTTTAATGCCTCCCACGCATGATCCATCAGTGCCGATAAATCTGCCTCTTGTACAACACCCTTCGTCTGTGATTTATGCAGTCCATTTTTCGTGAAGGTCACTTTGACGAGTGGGGATTTTTTTCGTTCATCGTATGCAATATGATCCATCGCTCGCAGTACCTCATCATTCTCGAGAATGACGCCTTGCATCTGATAGGACTCGAGTAATAGTCGATTACGTTCTGCTTCATCAGCAGATAAATCGCCTCGTAGCATCGGATTTTTAACATGGAAATACAGCGCACCAGCAGGTTTTGCCTGCTGTTGATACAGCAGCTCTGACTGTTCCACGACTGTTTTCAAATACAGCAACATCTGTATGGCGAGTCCGTAATAGATTTCCGCAAAATCCAGTCCTCGTGCACTCGACTTATAATCTATGATACGGACGTATAACTGGTCACCGATCATCGCCTGATCAATACGGTCAATGCGTCCTGTGAATTCAATTTCCGTTCCGTCTGGTAGCGTAAAGCGTAATGGTGGAAACGTCGCATTCCCAAAACTGATTTCAAATAGATCTGGTTCAAAATCCGTTCGCTTCGCCTGCTCGACGAGCATCTTAGCGGTCTGTTCGACGACATCCGTCAACTTTTTCTTGATATAACCAAATCGACTTGAGCTCATCAAAATTGCATTCTGGATTTCTGGTGTCACCTTTTCAACAGCTTCCTTCGCAAGTGTTCCACATGTCTCACTATCGAGCTCGCGCCAGTGCCGTCCGGAAGCTTTGATACTGAGCGACAGATCATTTAATGCGCCGTGGAACAGATTTCCGATGTCCGGCGCTTCGAATTTATAGAGCTTTCGCTCGCGTAAACGAAGTCCATACCGAGCAAAATGTTTATACGAGCAAGCATTATACGTTTCAAAACGCGAAACGCTCGCTTGCAGAGACTCGCCATATAAGCGATGCGCCAACCCTTCCGGTAACGCTTCCGCTTGATTTTGATAGAACAAGGCACTTGAGAATAGACCCATTCGTTCGCGTCCTTGTCCGTTTTCAAGAAGTGAATTATATACTTGAAACCAAATTGGCTGAATCGGATAACGTCGTTGCAAACGGCGGAGTTCAATCGCCGTCGCTGCTGCCGCGCGATCGGGACTCGTCACGAAATCGAGTTGTTCTTGCGGTGCATGTTCGCCAGCCTCCGCAAACTGTGTTTTGATCGGACGATCAAGCAACAGTTGCCGCTTCAATTGTTTCGTAATTGCTGCCGGCTGCAACGCCTTTCCTTCTTCATCGACAAGCGCATAACTGACATACAATGCTTCACTTGGAGCCATCATCCCTTGATACAGATAAAATAGTTCATCATCAAACACATCGAGGGACGCTTTTCCGACCGGAATACCATGTTCATGTAAAAAGTCATGATCATTTTCGGACAGTAACTTCGATTGATCTTGGACGAACGGAATCAGACCATCATTCGCTCCCAGTAAAAAGACGACTTTCATTCGTTGCAATCGTCCACGCACATAATCCGTCGCAATGACTTGATCAAGCGATGGGGGGACAAGTGCAAAACGCAGACTCTCAAGTCCTGTCTCGACCATTTGGACGAACAAGTCCGTTGATAAAG
>NZ_DLMP01000007.1:6411-7326 GCF_002479335.1 Exiguobacterium sp. UBA7533
ATGCTCAGGCGCAGCAGCTTCTAGCTGTTCGAATAGGTGAAGAATCGCTTCATACACTTGATCATGTTCCCGAGCAGCAAGTAACTGATCTTGCTCTAATGCTTGCTTGCGCCATTCCATTAAATGTTCTGCAATTTTTTGTTCTTCGAGGAATTGATAAAGACCTTTCGTATACGCGCTCATCGTCTTTGCCTGCTTTAACCGACGGTGTAACGGTTCAATCAAGTCGACGACGAACGTACGGAGATGATTCAATTCCTCTTCTTGCGCGATTTCCTCTTCCGTTAAGCGAACTTCCTCTGCTAAGCGTCGCTTTAATTGCCACGGTTGTTGCCACATCGACCCTTTGATGCCGCGTTCGAGCACGAACGTCTCGAAACGATCGAGCGCTAGACGCGCATCTTCTGCTGGAATCGGTAAGAGCTCCGTCTTCAGTAAACGAAAGACCGTTTCTTCCCGATAACCCGATGTCACGATGTCTAAAGCAGATTGAATCAAGTCAACGAGCGGATGATGGATCATCGACTCACGTTGATCCAAGAAATACGGAACATCATACATGTGGAAGGCTCGTTCCAAGTGATCCGCATACGGTTCAAGATGTCGTACGACGAATGCCATTTCATGAAATCGATACCCTTTTTGTCGAACAAGTTGAATCGCTTTCCGCACGGCTGATTCTGCTTCGACTTGCCGGTTGACTGCAGCTGTCATCTGAAAGCCGTCAACGTCATGATCGACAGATGGATAACCTGGCTTTAACAAGGCCTGCTCTAAATGCCGTAGCCCTTCTGATTGAAATTTGATTGGCTGTTCATACAAGATTTCTTCGTACGGAATCGATTGCTCCTGCATTTGCCCGATCAACTGCATGTAGCAACGCTGGGACACACCAAAAGACGTTTGTTTTGCATA
>NZ_DLMP01000007.1:7437-10840 GCF_002479335.1 Exiguobacterium sp. UBA7533
AAAGACGTTTGTTTTGCATAAGGATCCGCCGCGTCCATTGTAAAACTAATATGCATTTCAGCCACTTGTTGCATCAAGGCAAGCAGTACTTGTTGTTCCTGAAGCGAAAACTCATAAAATCCGTCGACGATGATCGTCGCTTGATCCAGTCGCGCTTTCGGAAGCAACTCAAGTAACGTCGTATAATAATCATCCGCATGGAGTGCCTTATCGACGATTCGTTCCGCAAAGCGCTCATAAATCAACGCAAGATCGTTCAATTTGGGTGACCGTTCGAGAGACCGATCACTCACTTGACGCAACATATCTGGCTCGATCAATGAGCGTTTAAACGACGCGATGAGTTCATCAAGTCCTTGGAAAAATCCTGGCATATTTTTCGTACGCTTAAAAATCTTTAACTCGTCTTCTGATTCCTCGACGACCTGTCGGAGTAATAATTGTGTTCCTGTCTCATCGAGAAATGGAATTGCTTGATTTCCGTAATCGCGTAAAATATGAAACGCAAAGCGCCGTAAACTCATGACTTCGAGACGAACAAGACCTGCTATCCGTTCATCTGTCGCAATCCGACGCTCCATTTCGAATGACATCTGATCCGGAACGATGAAATACATCTTCTCGCCTAGTGGTCGTTGCTCGAGTTCTTGTACGACGCGCTCAATCAATTGTGTCGTTTTCCCACTACCAGCACGACCAATGTGCATATGGTTCATCAAGAAAACCTCCTCTACGTTTTTATGTATCATTATTATCGCACAAATAAGAACAAATGTACTGTTTTCGACGCATGTCTTTTCGATATGGATTTGCTATAATCAGAACACATCCTAATGTAAGGCAGGTGATGATTTTTGTCGCTCTATGAAATGCTTGGAGGCGAGCAAGTACTCACCTCTTTGATTCATTCGTTCTATCATCAAGTCTACCATGATTCCTTATTGCGTCCGTTATTTCCTGATGATCGACACCGTGTCGAACAGGCACAATTCGCCTTCTTGACCCAAATGACAGGAGGTCCACGCGATCCGAATCAACCGCCGACGAGTTTAGCGATGATTCACCGGCTATTGCCGATTCAAAAAGAGCATGCCATCCGTTGGTTGGAACTGATGGAAATAGCTTCTCTTGATACGATTCCAAATGAAGAAGCGCGACTCCAACTCCTCGAGCGATTACGGATTGGCGCAACGAATGTCTTACGTGTTTGCGAAGCACACCAGATGGACTGAGGGATTTTTCTTTCTCATCTGTCCATTTCCATGTAAAATAATAAATGGAGGCGATATAACATGACGGAAGAACAAGAACAACGACCGGAACTCGTAAAGAATGCGATTGAGCAAGCAGAAGCATCGACGAACGAGGACGATACACTCGAAGAAGAACAAACCGAAGAACAAAAAAAATTGGACCATATCAAAGGTCTCGTCACCCTTGAACGCGGTTCTGATTACTACCGTGTCGTTTTTTATGACGATCATAAACACTTGATTTTCAAGGAACTCGATTACGACCGTGTCGACTTTGTAGGTCGGTTCTACAATGATAGCTTTGATCCGACGAACTTGACGGAACTAGAAGAAATCGCAGACAAAGCACTTTCGACTTCTTTACGGAAACGATTCCTTTAAGACATAAAAGAAGCCGTCCTCCCAACTGGAGAACGGCTTCTTTTTTATTGATCGGATTGTTTTTTCTTCCGACGAAGGACATAGGCAAGAACGCCACCTGCGACAGCGATTCCTGTTGCCGCCAAGATTGGAAGTAAGACTTTTTTATTAGATGCTAGTTTTTGTTTGACTTGTTCAAGTCGCGATTCATTCGTCTCTTTTAAGGCGATCGATGTTCGACGATTCATCGTGACATGCTTCGCAGCATCCGTCACAACGATTCGTTTCGTGACCCAACGGCGATTTCCGGCATCATCGACGACTAGTTGTCGCGCGCGTTTGATTCCTTTGATTCGTTTACCCGGTGTATTTTCCGGACGCACGATGCGGGAACTGATAAAGCGTCTGCCTCCAGTCGCACCAAATCCAGGCTGCAATTTTCGGCGATTTAACCATTCATATGATTCATTCATCGTGTCGCGGTAAAAGTTACCGCTTCACCTCCCTATGATTTCTCTCTCTACTTCTTTCTCCTTACATAAGTAAGATTCCTGTTATGTGTTTCCACTTTTCATCGATTCTTAAACTCCGGCAATTGGAAGCGCCGTTGCATTTCATACGCCAGTTCCAACGTTTTGATTCGTTGCCGTTCGATGCTGTATGCGGATGCGTCCGTATCAATACATTGACCTGTCTGAAACTCTACCTGTACTTTTCCAGACTTTTTTTGAACAGTCTTCATTTGCTTGAAATTGATCCAAATGCATTCCGCCTTTTCTTTTGCGGTCGTCGGAAAAAATATCGTTTGTGCCTGCCAATCTACTAAAACAGGTGTCTTTCGGTTCGGACCAAGAATATGTCGCGCTGCTTCGATCCGTCCACGCATCGATGAACCAAAATATAAACAGGATTCTTCAATCAACTTAATCGGATGACCCTCTAAAATACTTTCCGAATGCTCCTTGATGACAAGTGTCTGTGGTTCACCATATTGACCATATCGTGGAATCAAAGCTAACGTTTCTTCCGTAACTGGGTATGACATCTCCTTCACTCCCTTCCTGAATTATATTGGTTATATCAAACTTCCTTCTACTCTGCATGAGTATACCGATTATTTCCTAATGAAAAAAACGAGATCCTAGGATCCCGTTTTTAAAATTCTTCTGGCTTTTTTTCCTCTTGTTCAATAAAGTGACGTGGGAAATTAAAAATCACACAAACTTTCCCGACTCCATTTCCCGCAGGGCGATTCTCAATTGCTACCGTACCATCATGACGCTCAACGATCCTTTTGACAATGTAAAGACCAAGCCCAAACTTCCCTTCTTTGCCCCGTGAAAATTGATGAAACAAGGGCGAAGAGTCATCAAGTGGCGGTCCATCATTTTCAATTTCGATATGAACCTGATCCGCTGTCCCAGACAGTCGGATGTCAATTTGTGTTTCAGCATAACGAATCGCGTTGTCCATGACGTTTTCGAGTGCAACTCGTAATTGTTCCCCTTCACCAAGGACGATTCCCGCTTCTCCACTAACATGCCATTCGAGTGACTTCGTTCCAGAAAAACGATTTTTCAGCAGGTGTATCATCCGATCGATATCGACATTATCCCACGTCGAACGATCGAGCTCGAAATAGTCGAGCTTCGTGACGTAAAGAAGAGCCGCCACTTTTTTCTCTAATCGTTCCGCTTCCTCATCAATGACCGATACGGAGCCGGTTAAATCACCATCTGGATAGATCCCATCTGAAATGGACTGAGCATAACTTCGAATGACCATGATTG
>NZ_DLMP01000007.1:11043-14029 GCF_002479335.1 Exiguobacterium sp. UBA7533
CATCGCATCGACGGACCGCGCCAGTCGACCGATTTCATCCCCACGATCGAGCGGAAGTGGTGTATCCCACTTTTGAGCCGCGATTTTCCCGACTGCTCTTTCGATTTCGACGAGCGGATGTGTTAGACGACGCGCCAACCAGAAGGCAATGAATAACGTAAAGATACTACCGATGATGACGACGAAGCCGATTTTTGAAAACAGTTGTGTAATCAGTTCTTGTCGATAAGCATCCCAGACGTAAGAGACACGATAGTAGGTTTCGCCGCTCTCTTCCATTTTACGAATACTATAATAAACGTCTTCTTTATCAAGACGCGTCGTATACTTTGCCGTAACTGTTTTTTGATCAATTGCATCACGGTACATCTGATTGATCAGTTGTTGCGGTGCCCCACCGTAATAAAGTTTTCCGTTCTTAGATAGCAATAGGATATTAACTGATCGAGATTCTTGTTTTCGACGATCGAATTCAATCGGATTATCTTGTAGCATCTCGATGACAGAGGCATCCTTCGAGAAGAAGACCTCACTATTCTCAAGCGTCGAATAGACCTGTTCATCGATGAAATTTCCGATCGATGAGCGGATGACAAGGAGAATGACTGCAGATAATGTGACGATGACGAGCAGAAACATCGCCCAAATCTGAAATCCGAGACTGCGATTTTTCATGCAGACACCAAGCGATAGCCAATACCATAGATCGTTTCGAGTTCCAGTTTCGATAATTTTTTACGGACACGACGGACAAGATCATCGACGACGCGGTCCGAACCGAAATAATCGTCACCCCAGACACTGACGAGAATCTGCTCGCGAGACATCGGCGTCCCGATTTGTGTCGCAAATAAAATCAGTAGATCATACTCTTTTGAGGTTAGATCAATTTCTTGACCGTTCTCCTCGATGATTCGTTTCTCAGGATAAATCATATAATCGCCGTATTGAATGACGCCACTTTTCGGTGTCGCATACGTACGTGCTAAGATTTTTTTGACACGAATGACCAGTTCGCGCGGAAGGAACGGCTTCGCAATATAATCGTCCGATCCCATCTCAAGACCAATGATCTTATCGATATCCTCATCACGCGCCGAAATGAAAATGACGGGTGTCGTTTCATCATGCGCCTTGATTCGCTTAATCAATTGAAAACCATCCATATCCGGTAGCATGATATCTAAAATCCACAAATCTGGCTTCTCTACGATCGCAGAAGCAGCTGCCTCACCAGATGTAAACGATTTAACCTGCCAACCTTCTTGTTCCAAGTACTTTACGAGTACACGATTCAAGTTCACTTCATCATCAACCAAATAGATTGTATGCATGGCTCTCACTCCTCGACTAATGTGCTTTGTTTCAGTGTATCAAAGGAATTCCGCAAAATTATGGGAGAGTGGATAATAATTCAAAAAAACCTTTCTTTTCAAAAGAAAAGAAAGGCGAAGTCATAAATTTTCTATTATTTGACGAGACGGAGCGCTGGATACGCTACTTGCTTGTTCTTTGAAGTCGCAGGTGCCACCTGTTGAAGTCGTTCCATTTTCACGACGTGCGTCAAAAATCCAACGCCGCCTCCTAGCAATACTGTTACACCCGTCATTAATAGAATCTCCATTTTCTTCGCCACCTTTTCCATCGCAATTGATAATCAGTATCATCCTCAAACTGACTATAGCATGCTTAAACGAAAATGAGAAGCGTTCTCACAAAATTAATCATCTAAAAACTTTTTTTGTTCTAGTTCATGACGTTTTCGAATGATTTCCTTCCAATCGAATTGTCCTTGTTCAAGTCCATTGATTAAAATTTCGGCAGTTCCGACATTCGTTGCGAGCGGCAAATCGTACACATCGCATAATCGAATGAGTGCGGAGACGTCCGGTTCATGCGGTTGCGCCGTTAGCGGATCGCGTAAAAAAATCACGATATCGATCTTTCCTTGCGCCACGAGGGCTCCGATTTCTTGATCACCGCCGAGTGGTCCAGATTTACAGCGATGAACATGTAAATCTGTCGCTTCCATGATCCGTTGCCCGGTCGTTCCTGTCGCATACAATGTATTTTTCTTGAAGAATGCAGCATAAGCTCGTGTAAACCCCATCATCTCATCTTTTTTTTCATCATGTGCGATCAATGCGATATTCATTCGTATCCCCTCCTTCTTGTCTATGCACAGAAAAAGAACTTCAGAAACCTGAAGTTCTTGAAACACTCATGAATTCGTCGGTTGCTTCTTCAACACGGTCCGTAAAATCTTTCCGGTCGTATTACGAGGTAATCGATCGATGAACTCAATCTGTGTCGGACATTTGTATTTCGCGAGTGATGTGCCACAGAATGTCCGCGCTTCCTCTTCTGTCATCGTCTCACGGACAACGACGAATGCTTTGACAGCTTCGCCCATCTCCTCGTCCGGTATGCCGATAACAGCGGCTTCAATGATATTTGGATGCTGATAGAGCACTTCTTCGACCTCACGTGGGTAGACGTTATAGCCACCGACGATGATCATATCTTTTTTGCGATCGACGATATAGAAATAACCATCTTCATCACGACGAGCCAAATCACCCGTATATAACCAGCCATCGCGTAACGTCGCTTGCGACTCTTCTGGCATCTTGTAATAACCCGTCATGACGTTTGGTCCACGAACAATCAATTCTCCGACCTGACCATCTGGTAATTCCTGTCCGAGTTCATCGACAACTTTGTTTTCAACATCGACGATCGATGTACCGATCGAGCCTGGTTTCTGAACACCATCGACCGGATTGAAACAAGTGACGGGCGATGCTTCCGATAAACCGTATCCTTCGAGGATATGACACTGGAATGTCTGATCAAACGCTTCAAGGAGTGGTACTGGAAGACTCGATCCTCCTGAGACGAATAGACGGGTTGACTCAAAATAGGTCGCGTATTCCGGATGTGCCTTCACGGTTTGCAGTAAGAAATTATACATCGTTGGCACGCC
>NZ_DLMP01000007.1:14050-18439 GCF_002479335.1 Exiguobacterium sp. UBA7533
GCAAAAATCGTCACCTGTTCTTTTTTCGCTAACTCAAACGTCTCTTGTGGTGAAAACCGTGAAGCAATGATGATTGAGGCTCCATGTGCGAGCGAAGCATTGATGACGACTGTCAAACAAAAGACATGGAACATTGGTAATACGGCAAGTGTCCGGTCTTTACTTGATACGTGTAGATAATCTCCGATTGAGCGCGCATTTGACGTCAGATTACGATGCGATAACATCGCACCTTTTGGTTTTCCTGTCGTCCCACTTGTATAGAGAATGACGGCGATGTCATCCAGTTCATTCGTCACGTCTGTCAATGGATGTTCGATTTCGAGCCAGCGATCGAGCGTGATGAACGTAACTTGTTGATGTGTTTCGTTTGGTCCTTCCTGATCCGCATAGGGAACAGAGACGACAATCTTGAGGTTCGGTAAATGAACAAGACGATCTTTTGCGGCTTCGACAAGCGGAGCAATGCCTAAAATCCCTTTCACATCACCGTTCATCAGGATATACCCGATTTCATCCGGCGTGTATGTAGGATTGATTGGAATTGCAATAGCTCCTTGTTTCATGATGGCATAGTACGCGACTAGGAAGGATGGACTGTTCCCTAAGATAAGCGCAACATGATCGCCCTTTCGAATTCCATTTGCTTCAAGCGCGCCGGCTGCCCGGTGAAACTTCTCGACGAACTCACGATAGCTGACTTGCGTGTCCTCAAACACATACGCCGTTGTGTCCGGATGTGTTCGAGCTGTCTCCTCAACGGATTGAATCAATCCAAGCATGAGCAAAATTCCCCTTTCGAATGAATGACTATTCATTTTTTACGTAAAAAAATCCATACGTAGTCAAAAGCGACCGTATGGATAGTGTAACACTTTTTGGAAACGTTTTCACCGAGTTTCTTTTTAACCGTTAACGATGACACCACCATTTAAGTGAAGGACCTGTCCTGTCATATAACTTGAATCGTTACAGGCGAGGAAGACATAAGCAGATGCCATCTCGGCCGGTTGCCCTGGGCGATCCATAGGTGTATTCTTACCGAACGTCTTGACTGATTCATCCGGGAACGTCTCCGTGATGAGTGGTGTCCAAATCGGACCGGGCGCGACGGCGTTGACACGAATTCCCTCTTTTGCCAGATTCATTGAAAGACTCCGCGTGAAGCTAACGATTGCTCCTTTAGTAGCGGAGTAGTCGATCAATAATGCGTTCCCCTCGTATGCTGTCGAAGATGTTGTATTGATGATGGCAGAACCAAGTGAAAGGTGCGGTAGTGCGGCACGGGCAAGACGCATCATTCCGAAGATATTTGTCTTGAACGTCTTCTCCATCGACTCATCCGTGATATCCTTCAGACTATCTTCTGGTTTTTGCATACTTGCATTGTTGACGACGATATCTAAGCGACCGAAATGGTCGATCGTTTTTTGAACAAGTGTTTCACAGTAGTCTGCGTCCCCAATATCTCCTTTAGAAAGTAGGACTTCGCCTCCTAATTCTTCAAGACGCGCCTTCGTTTCTTCTGCTCCCTCTTGATCGCCATAGAAAGCAATGACGACCTTTGCCCCTTCACGGACATAAGCAATCGAGACAGCACGACCAATTCCAGAATTGCCGCCTGTGACGATTGCGACCTTTCCTTCAAGCTTACCTGCTGCCTTATAATCATCACGCTCATAATAAGGTAACGGTTGTTCATCCTCCGTCTTCGGTAATTGTTTTGAAAGCTGTTCAAAATCGATAAAGTCCGTCAACGAACCTTCTAAAAAGTTATCTTTATTATAGCCCATGAAAAAAACTCCCCCTATGCTGTTGATAGAAGGAGTTTTCCCATAAAGACTTACGCTAAAACGTCTAGCACCTCATCAAGTTCGACGGCGCCGAAATATTTTTTCAATTCGTACCGACCGAGCACTTCGCGAAGAGACGCGCGATCATAACGTGTACCTTCAAGCGCCCGTGCGATTTCTTCCGCGTCCTCGACGCCAAAGAAGTCACCGTAAATCTTCGCTTCTTCAATGATGCCTTTTTTGACATTCAATCGGAAGTCAATCGTTCCGATCGGGAAACGTTTTTTTTGAATGACATCGAATTTCGGTGATTTTCCGAAATTCCATTCCCAGTTGCCATAACGTTCTGCCGAGATGGCACGTACTTTATCCCAGTCTTCTTCAGTTAAGATATACCGTTCAATCTCTTTCCCTTCATAGATCGAGGCAAGGAGATGATCGACGAATTGTTCCATCGTCAACGGTTCTGTCAGGAATTCCGAGATGTTTGCGACACGACTCCGAACCGATTTAATGCCTTTGGAACGCATCTTCTCTTCACTGACGACAAGCGCATTGACGACTTCTTCGATGTTCGAATCGAGCATCAGCGTACCATGACTAAACATCCGTCCTTTTGTCGTGAACTGGGCATTCCCGCTGATTTTCCGGCTTCCGACATGAATATCGTTTCGTCCAGATAATTCCGCTTCGACACCGAGTTTATGCAGCGCTTGCACGACAGGCTCCGTGAACTTTTTATAGTTGTTGAACGAATCACCGTCATCTTTCGTCAAGAAACTGAAGTTCAAGTTTCCTTCATCATGATAAACAGCGCCACCGCC
The DNA here is from genome assembly GCF_002479335.1 of Exiguobacterium sp. UBA7533. Lineage (NCBI taxonomy): Bacteria > Bacillati > Bacillota > Bacilli > Caryophanales > Exiguobacterium > Exiguobacterium sp. UBA7533. The sequence goes on from NZ_DLMP01000007.1 coordinate 16,668, forward strand.
GGAAAGACGACGGACGACGTGGATGCCGTTTTCCTCGACATACTTCAAATTAACTTCTTCATTCGTGTTCTGGTTTTTTCCGACGATGATGGATGGACCGTTGATATAAAACAAGAAATAGTCTTCTTCATTGACGTTCAGGTTGTTCAAGATGAATTCTTCGACAGCGAGATTGATTCGCGCATCGCGAATCTCAGGATGGAAGATGAATTTCATAAGGGTTTCGTGCTCCTTTGTGATGGAATCATAATGTGATCAGTTACAGCCGTCGACACCACACGCATCACCTTCAGCGATGATTTCAAGTGTTTGTTCTTGGCGGATCTTCGTGAAGACTTGTTCGAATGCTTCTACTGGTTGTGCGCCGGAAATAGCATATTTTCGGTCGAAGACGAAGAACGGTACACCACGAACACCAAGTTGTTGTGCCATCGCCTCTTCTTCTCGAACATCTGTCGCCAGTTCTTTTGATGCGAGAAACGCTGTGACATCTGCTTCAGCAAGTCCTGCTTCTACTGCGATCCGCTTCAGAATGGCTGGGTCATTCAAATCTTCTCCATTCATGAAATAAGCTGTGAACAAAGCTTCCGATACTGCATTCATCTTACCATGTTTTTTTGCAAATTGAGTCAGGCGATGAGCCTCGAATGTATTGGCTGGGATGACACGATCCATCTCGTAGTGCAAGCCTTCCTGACGTGCCGTATCAACGACACCTTGCGACATATTCCGTGCTTGTTCGAGAGTCGTCCCATATTTCGAAGCAAGAATTTCGTATAACCCTTGCGTCGGCACTGCTGGTGCATCTGGGTCAAGTTCAAAGCTTTTGAATTCGACCTCAACATCCAACTTTTCGTTCGCAATTGCTTGTTCTAAACGACGCTTCCCAATATAACAAAACGGACATGCATAATCCGACCATACTTCTACTTTCATCTGTGTTCTCTCCTTTTGTGCAGTTTCATACATTAAGCATAGTCGCCTCTAGACAGAGTTGCAATCTTTCCGCCCAGGTCGATTCGAATATGTGCGAAAAAAGAACCAAGATCGTTTTGATCTTGGTTCTTTAGTGCGTTCATCGCTTATTCTGTTACAAGCGCGTGTGCTGCATCTTCGATCTCAATATCGAGTTCTTTCGTGTAAGCAGCTGTTTGTTCTGCTGTCCAGTTCAAGACAGTTTTCATTTCTTCGATGACCGCGTCTTTGTGAGCACGAGCCCAAGCGATGTCGAAGAAGACAGCACCTGTACGACGGATGAAGAAGTCGATCGGACGAGCGACCATTTCATGTTCGATACCATAGTGAAGTTGTGCGTAGACAGAACGTGGAAGATCTGTCGTAGCAGCATCATATGCTGCTGCATATTCAAGCACTTTCGGTAAGTTCGAACCGTAGCGTTTTGCTAAGAATTGAACTTCCTCTGTTGTTAGACCATTCGTTGCTGTTTGAGCTTTTAGGAATTCAGCAAATCCTTTTGCTCCGCCGACATGTCCACCCGACATTGGCATGTTTTTCGTCGAGCAACGTGCATACGCAACATTTTCTTCTTTTTTCAAGAGTTTTGCAACGAGATCAACGACGTGCTCACCCATTTTACGGTATCCAGTCAATTTCCCACCAGCAATCGTGATGAGACCTGACTCAGATTGCCATACTTCATCTTTACGAGAGATTTCAGAAGGGTCTTTTCCTTGTTCATAGATCAACGGACGTACACCAGCCCAGCTTGATTCTATATCTTCCGCTGTTACTTTAACATCTGGGAACATATA
>NZ_DLMP01000007.1:18526-19249 GCF_002479335.1 Exiguobacterium sp. UBA7533
AACATCTGGGAACATATAGTGGATCGCGTCTAGGACGTAGTCTTGATCTTCGACTGTGAACTTCGGATGTGCTGTATCTTTATCGAAGAACGTATCTGTCGTACCAACGTATGCTTTTCCATCACGTGGAATCGCAAAAATCATACGACCGTCTGGTGTATCGAAGTAGACCGCTTGTTTGAGTGGGAATTTCGATTGATCGATGACAACGTGGACACCTTTTGTCAAACGAAGTTGTTTCCCGACTTTCGAGCCATCTTTTTCACGTAATTCATCAACCCATGGACCTGTCGCGTTGACGACTTTTTTCGCACGGATTTCATGCACGTCACCTGTCAAGAGGTCTGTCACACGCATCCCGACGACTTTTCCAGCATCGTAGATGATTTCTTCTGCTTTTGTATAGTTGACGACACGTGCGCCATGTTCGACTGCTTCTTTCATGACTTCAATCGTTAGACGAGCGTCATCTGTGCGGTACTCGACGTAGTAACCGCCACCTTTAAGACCTTGTTGTTTAACGAGTGGTTCTTTTGCTAATGTTTCTTTTGCAGATAACATCGTACGCCATTCAGAACGTTTAACACCTGCTAAGAAGTCATAGACACGAAGACCGATTGACGTACTGAACGGTCCGAATGTACCGCCCTTATGCATCGGAAGTAACATCCACTCTGGTGTCGTAACGTGTGGGCCGTTTTCGTAAACAATCGCACGTTCTTT
>NZ_DLMP01000002.1:0-71882 GCF_002479335.1 Exiguobacterium sp. UBA7533
TAGGACGTTGCCAGGCAATTCATTTATTCCGCAATAGCTCAGTGGTAGAGCAACCGGCTGTTAACCGGTAGGTCGTAGGTTCAAATCCTACTTGCGGAGCCAATGGCCCGTTGGTCAAGCGGTTAAGACACCGCCCTTTCACGGCGGTAACACGGGTTCGAATCCCGTACGGGTCACCATTATACTTTTTGTGCCGGTGTAGCTCAGCTGGTAGAGCAACTGACTTGTAATCAGTAGGTCGCGGGTTCGACTCCTGTTGCCGGCACTGTTTTTTCTCAATCGTATAAGTTTCCTAGACAAACTGGGGGGGTAGCGAAGTGGCTAAACGCGGCGGACTGTAAATCCGCTCCCTCGGGTTCGGCGGTTCGAATCCGCCCCCCCCCACCATGTCGAGCCATTAGCTCAGTTGGTAGAGCATCTGACTTTTAATCAGAGGGTCGCAGGTTCGAATCCTGCATGGCTCATTTCTTGCGGAAGTAGTTCAGTGGTAGAATACGACCTTGCCAAGGTCGGGGTCGCGGGTTCGAATCCCGTCTTCCGCTTTTTCTTTCGGGGCCTTAGCTCAGCTGGGAGAGCGCCTGCCTTGCACGCAGGAGGTCAGCGGTTCGATCCCGCTAGGCTCCACCAATTTTATTTAAAGATCTTAAGCGAGTTTCGTTCGTCTTAAGTTTTTTTTATATGAAATGCCAAGCATAACCAGAGTACGTACGCAAGAACACCGTGATTCCCTTCACGGTGTTTTTTTGTATATTCATGCGTTTTTTTGTTGAGTTGAACCACCTATTTGTTACCGCTTACAATACATGTAGAAGTAACTATGACATAGGGGGAATATCGAATGAATATTGCGTATATCAGCGTACCGTACCGTTATGGACAAGGAAAGCCGGGCACTGAACACGGACCTGCTGCTGTCGAAAAAGCCGGTTTGTTAGCGACACTTGAAGCACGGGGACAAGAAGCAGTACGCTACGGGGAAGCGGCTGTTTTATCCGAGGATGCGGTCCGAGAAGAAGATCCGAAGCTAAAGCGTCTTGAAGGCGTCGTCCACACGACGAATGACTTGCATCTGATTGTTCGCGATGCGTTATCAGAGCAACGCTTTCCGTTGTTAGTTGGTGGTGATCACAGCATGGCGATCGGAACGATTGCGGGGTTACGTCAGACCGTACCACGTCTTGGCGTCATCTGGTTCGATGCACACGGTGACTTGAATACACCGGAAACATCACCGTCTGGCAACATCCACGGTATGCCGCTCGCTGTAGCCCTTGGGGAAGGACATCAGCGTTTAACGGAAGTAGGAGGAACAGATGTTAAGCTGCAACCGGAACATCTCGTCTTCATCGGATTACGTGACGTTGATCCAGGCGAACAAGAACTGATTGATCGTCTTGGTATTCGTGTCTACGATATGGAAGCGATCCGAACTCGGGGGATGGACGCGATCATGGAAGAAGCGATTGCCTATTTGAAGGAAACAACGGATGCATTCTATCTTAGTTTCGATATGGACGGTCTTGATCCATCGCTTGTCGTCGGTACAGGAACACGTGTTGCTGATGGCATTTTCTTAGACGATGCGAAGACGGTGTTACAGCATTGTGCGGTAGCAGAAGATTTCATTGCAGCTGAATTCGTTGAAGTGAATCCTTTGCTTGAAGAAGGAAACGGAACCGCGGAACTTGCGAATGAACTGATCGGAGATTTACTTTTGGCAATGGAAACACATCGCTTAGTAAAATAATGGATAGAACTTGAACTCTTTTCATCGGGGTTCAAGTTTTTTTGTTACAATTTAAAAGGAGATGAAACATTTATCGGTCGACTTCGTATAAGAGATTGACCGCATAGAGCGGGGGGTATTCAAAGTGGAAGAAACGACACTACGCTTAATTGAGCGAGTGAAACAGGGAGACCGTGATGCATTCGCGGCACTTGTTGATCTATATAAGGAAGGTGCCTTTCTTGTGGCTTTCCGGGTCTTGCGCGATCGAATGGAAGCGGAGGATGCGACACAAGAAGCCTTCATCCGTGTATTTACGAAGATCGATTCGTATAATGCACAATGGAAGTTCCGGACTTGGTTATACCGAATCGTTACGAACGTATCGATTGACCGATTACGGAAAAAGAAACCTGACTATTCTCTTGATGCTGAGATGTCAGGTACTGAAGGACTGACATTGTATTCACAACTCGAAAGCAAGGACACCTTGCCGGAGGACCAAGTGGTCGATAACGAGCAACGAAGTGAAGTCGGGGATGCGATTGCAGCTTTACCAGAAAAATACCGCGTCCCACTCGTCCTGAAATATATAGAGGATCTTTCACTAAAGGAAATCAGTGAAATGATCGAATTACCTGTCGCTACTGTCAAAACTAGAATTCATCGTGGACGGGAAGCGCTGAAGAAGCATTTTGCCAAACGATGAGAAGGAGGAACTCACCATGTCACGAGAGCATGTACATGAACGAATTCAGGATTATTTAGATCAAAACCAACCACCTGAGGAATTCGAGCGATTGGAAGCAGAGTTACGGGAAGCGGACGCGATGGACGAGTTCGAAGAGTATCGACTCCTTGATGCTCGACTGCGTCAACTTCCAGCGCCCAAATTATCGGCAGATTTTACATCCCGCGTGCTGGCACAATTGCCCGACCAGGTGGATACGCCGAGCGCTGCTTTACTGCACCAACCGCAACCGTCCCGTTTTGGAGGGAAGATGAAGCAATATCCATTGCTCGCGGCGGCGGCTGTTTTCTTACTTTTGTCGGTCGGTAGCCTTGGTGGTTATATGGCACAGGAAGAACATGACTTATCTTATACAAATGCACCAGGCATCGTCGCTCAAAATGGTGAGGTCGTCGTGCCAAAAGGCGTCACGGTCGATCAAGATCTCTATGTCGAAGGCGGGAACGTCCGAATCGAAGGGAAAGTTAATGGCGACGTCATGACCGTTGACGGGAAAGCTTACACGGCGAGTGCCGGTAGCGTGACCGGAGAAATCAAGGAAATTGATCAATTATTCGAACGCGTTTGGTACGGAATCAAACGTCTATTTCAATAATCAGATGGGACGAGTCGAACTCGTCCCTTTGTGCTATAATGGAAACTGTTTAAATCAGATGAGTTAGGGGGCACGGTTGGTGAATTACTTCAGCTGGCAACCACTTCAATTTCAATTGTTGAAACTGGGAGAAAACGTACATTGGTACGATTATATTAATGATGTGATTGATATCGCGGTTGTGACGTTCGTTATTTACCGTCTCATGATCATCGTCAAAGGAACAAAAGCGGTCCAGCTCATTAAAGGGATTTCGGTCATTTTGATCAGTTGGTTCCTGAGTGGCTTTTTTGGACTCAAAACACTTCAATTCTTACTCAATCAAATTATCACCTATGGGTTACTGGGGATCATCATCATCTTCCAACCCGAACTCCGGCGTGGACTGGAACACTTAGGACGAACGAGTAAATTCTTCTCACGTAGTGCGATCAGTGATGAAGATGAACAAGTTCGAATCGTCGATGCGCTCGTATCGTCTGCCCAGTACATGTCAAAACGCCGTATTGGAGCACTCGTGACGATTGAACGTGAGACAGGACTGAGTGAATACGTAGAGACGGGCATTCCGCTTGGTTCACAAATCACGAGTCAGTTGCTGATCAACTTATTCATTCCGAATACACCATTACATGATGGCGCCGTCATCGTCCAGCAAGGCAAGTTAGCAGCTGCCGCTTGTTACTTACCGTTGTCAGAAAGTGCACATATCTCAAAAGAGCTTGGAACACGTCACCGCGCTGCAATCGGTGTCAGTGAAGTAACGGATAGTGTTACGCTCGTCGTCTCGGAAGAAACGGGTGGTGTCTCACTCGCCATCAATGGACGTCTGTACCGGGAACTCGATGAAGAATCCTTACGGACGAAGTTGCTTGAGACGATCGTTAAGGTCGAACAGACGAATACTTCCTTCTTGAACTGGATGGGGGCGAAAAAATAATGTTCGAAAAATGGTTCAATGAACGATGGTTTTTACGCATTGTTGCGGTCGTCTTAGCCGTCATGTTGTATTTGATGGTGGCAGGTTCGAATACGACAGGAAAGAGTGACGCCGCTAGTCTGTTGCCGATCGCAGGTCAAGGTTCGACGAAATTTGACGTGCCGGTCACGGTCCAGTATGATGAATCGCAGTGGGTCGCCTATAATATTCCAAATACGATGGAGGTAACCGTTAAAGGTCCATCGAGTAGCTTGACGATGCTTCGGCTTGTTCAGGATTTTGGGTTATCGATTGATTTAAAAGGACTTGACCCTGGCTATCATCGTGTCCGTGTCACAGCAACTGGCTTCGGAAAAGATGTCGAGGTGACGCCAAAGCAGGAGACGATTGAAGTCTTCCTCGATAAGAAGATTACAAAGGAAGTACCGGTACAAGTCGCCTTACTCAATAAAAACAAAATCGCTGAAGGATATGTCGCTGGGGAAGCGCAACCGAATCAACAAACCGTTGAAGTTACGGGAGGCGCAGAGAAGTTACAGGCGATTTCAGCGATCCAAGTACCGATCGATGTAACTGGTCGGGCAGAGACGTTTAAAGAGACGTTCAATGCCAAAGCGACCGATGCGAACGGGAATACGATCAATGCATCTTATCAACCGGAACAACTAGAAATCACAGTACCGATCTATAAGGAAAGTAAGACGGTACCGATCAATGTGCAGACAAAAGATGACGTCAAAAAAGGATATACCGTCGTCAAGATCGTTCCCGTTACGACGGAAGCTCGTCTATATGGAACAAAAGAAGAGTTAGAGCGTATCGGTTCCGTCGATACGGAAGCGGTCTCGCTCAAAGGATTGACGAAGACGACAGAAAAAACCGTCAAACTTGTTGAACCGGAAAATGCGACAGCGATGGATCCGACACAGGTCACCGTCAATATCGTTGTCGAAAAGGAAAATGCGAAGTCGACGACAGAAACCGTCGAGGATCGAGCGGAGAAAACGATTCCCGGTGTGACGGTCACGTTAAATGGGTTTGATGAATCGAAGTATACGATTGATTACAACCAAACGATTGATGTCGTTGTCCGTGGGAAAGAATCTGATTTAGCATCGATCGATGCGACGGATATCAAAGCGGTCATCGATGTGACGGGACTAAAAGAAGGAACGCACGGATTGCCGATTTCGTATCAGACGTCAAAAGCCTTTGATGTCCTGCGTCCGGATAATATGGATGTCACGCTAAAAGCTGTTCCGCGGACATCCGTTCCGACCAATTAAAACAAATTAGTGAAATGAGGAAATAACACATGGGTAAGTATTTTGGAACTGACGGCGTACGCGGCGTCGCAAACGTAGAATTGACACCGGAACTAGCATATCGCCTCGGTCGAACAGGTGGTTACGTGTTGACGAAACACGAAAGCACACGACCAAAAGTCTTGATTGGACGCGATACACGTGTTTCTGGTCAAATGCTTGAGAACGCACTCATCGCTGGTCTTTTATCAATCGGTGCAGAAGTCATGCGTCTTGGTGTCATCTCGACACCGGGTGTCGCGTATCTGACAAAAACGATGGATGCCACAGCGGGAGTCATGATTTCTGCATCGCACAATCCAGTTGAAGATAACGGAATCAAGTTCTTCGGTTCAGATGGCTTCAAGCTCGATGACGCAACTGAGCTTGAAATCGAAGCATTGCTCGATGAAGCAGAAGATACATTACCACGTCCAGCTGGAAAAGAACTCGGTTTCGTTCACGATTACTACGAAGGTGCACAAAAATATCTTCATATGCTTCGCCAGACATCGGATGAAGATTTCTCAGGCATCCATGTCGCGATCGACGGCGCACATGGTGCGACGTCAAGCCTCGCACCACGTCTATTCGGTGACTTGGAAGCAGAAGTATCGACGATCGGTACAACTCCGAACGGACTCAACATCAATGATGGTGTCGGTTCGACACACCCAGAACATCTCGCTGCCTTCGTTAAGGAAAAAGGCGCAGATGTTGGTTTATCGTTTGATGGAGACGGCGACCGCTTGATTGCAGTCGATGAGAACGGTGATATCGTCGATGGCGATAAAATCATGTTCATTTGCGGAAAATACTTGAATGAACTTGGTCGTCTGAAAGACAACACGATCGTTGCGACGGTCATGAGTAACCTCGGCTTCCATAAAACTGTTGAAGAAAACGGGATGACGGCACTTCAGACAGCAGTCGGTGACCGTTATGTCGTCGAAGAAATGCGTAAGAACGACTACACGCTCGGTGGTGAACAGTCGGGGCATATCATCTTCATGGATTACTCAACGACAGGGGACGGCATGTTGTCAGGCGTCCAGTTGTTGCAAATCATGAAAGCGACAGGGAAAAAGTTATCGGAACTCGCAGCTGAGATGCCGATCTTCCCACAACGTCTCGTTAACATCCGTGTCTCAGACAAAAATGGTGCAATGAGCGGTCCTGCCGTGCAAGCGATCATTGCAGAAGTCGAAGCAGAGATGGCAGGCAACGGACGTATTCTCGTTCGTGCGTCAGGAACAGAACCACTCGTTCGTGTCATGGCAGAAGCCCCGACACAAGAAGCGTGTGATGCATACGTCGAGCGGATCGCGAACGTCGTTCGTGAGAACTACGCGTTACAAGAAAACTAAGCAGCCCGAAGCAGAGCGATTGCTCTGCTTCTTTTTTACAATTATTTTAGAAAAACAAATTGATATTTTTACAAAAAATAGGGATTATGCGTATTGAATAGAAAAATATCGGGAATAGTTACAAATACGTTACCTTTCTTGCTTTTTCAGATTAAAGTTCGTATGATGGTGAAGTCGGACAGAAACGGGGTCGGACAGAAACAAGAAGCGCCAGGGCTTTCTCCGTAGGACGAAAGCTGACGAGGTGGAGGTTTATCGAATGATTCGGCGGATGCCTCCCGGTACCAGATCCATACCGTAAATCGTTCTGAAATCGTCCAAGTGATTGGGCGGACAAACAGACCGATCGGGATCCTCTCAACAAGAGCCGTTTCCTCTTCAGGGAAATACTTGTAAATGGAGAGATGTAACATGTGCGGAATCGTAGGTATGATTGGACAGGTCAACACGAAAGAAATTTTATTAAAAGGTCTCGAGAAGCTCGAGTACCGCGGCTATGACTCGGCAGGTCTTGCGTTCGTCAACGACGGCGTCCAAGTCCACAAAGAAGTAGGCCGGATTGCTGCGCTACGCGAAGTCGTTCCTGCAGATGCAGACGGCACAGTCGGAATCGGACACACACGCTGGGCGACACACGGTGTCCCAAGCGTACCAAACGCGCACCCGCACCAAAGTGCGTCAACACGTTTCACACTCGTGCACAACGGTGTCATCGAGAACGATGAGCAGTTGAAAGCAGAATTGAATGTCGATCTCCTCAGCGACACGGATACAGAAGTCATCGTTCAGATGATCGAAAAGAACTTCAACGAGACAGGTGATGTCGCGGAAGCATTCCGTCAAACACTCCGCGTCTTGCACGGTTCGTATGCCCTCGCATTGATCGATGCTGAAAATCCAGACGTTTTGTACATTGCGAAAAACAAATCACCACTTCTCGTTGGTCTCGGTGACGGGACGTTCAACGTCGTCGCATCAGACGCAATGGCAATGTTACAAGTAACGGATCAATTCGTTGAGCTGCATGACGGTGAGATGATCATCTTGACGCGTGATAGCGTTACGATTCAAGATCTCGACGGTAACGTTCAAGAGCGTGAAGCATATACGGCTGAAATCGATGCATCAGATATCGAAAAAGGAACGTATGCGCACTACATGCTCAAAGAGATGGATGAGCAACCAGCTGTCATCCGGAACATCGTTCAACAATATCAAAATGAAGCAGGCGACATCACACTCGACCAATCGGTCCGTGATCTCGTACTCGGTCGTGACCGTGTCTACATCATCGGTTGCGGAACAAGCTATCATGCTGGTTTGATTGGGAAACAGTTGATTGAACAAATCGCAGGCATCCCGACAGAAGTGCACATCTCTTCTGAGTTCGGATACAACATGCCATTATTGACAGAGAAACCACTCTTCCTCTTCCTTTCACAATCAGGTGAAACAGCGGATAGCCGTGCGGTTCTCGTTGAAGCGAAGAAACTTGGTCACCCGGCACTGACGATCACGAACGTTCCAGGATCAACATTGTCACGTGAGGCGAACGCAACATTATTGCTCCACGCGGGTCCAGAAATCGCCGTTGCTTCAACAAAAGCGTATACAGCTCAAATCGCTGTCCTCGCTGTTCTTGCGTTTGACCTCGCTCAAGCGAAAGGGGTTGCTGTCAACTTCGATCTCATGAAGGAACTCGGTAAAATCTCAAGTGCGATGGAATCGGTCATGTCTCAAAAAGATCGTTTCCAAGAAATCGCGACAGAGTACTTGTCTGAATCACGTAACGCGTTCTTCATCGGTCGCGGACAAGATGCATACGTCGGGATGGAAGGTGCATTGAAACTCAAAGAGATCTCATATATCCAAGCAGAAGGATATGCGGGTGGAGAGCTCAAGCACGGCCCGATCGCTTTGATCGAAGATAACACACCGGTCATCGCACTCGTGACACAACCACACGTTCACCTCAACAACCGTGGGAACGTCAAGGAAGTCGTCGCGCGTGGTGCAAACGCGTGTGTCATCGCAGCAGAAGGTCTTGAATTGCCGACGGATGCCTTCGTCATCCCAGCAGTCGAGCCACTCTTGTCACCGCTCTTGTCTGTCTTGCCACTTCAATTGATTTCATACTACGCGGCACTCGGTCGCGACTGCGACGTCGATAAGCCACGTAACTTGGCGAAGTCGGTAACGGTTGAATAAGAAAATAAATCGACTCCAAACGATAGGCGCGAAAGTGTCTGCCGTTTGGGGTTTTTTATATAGGAGGACAACAAGATGAATCGCTGGATCGCCGCATTTCCTAAACGATATGAACAGGACGTCCGAATCGTCCAAGCGTGTCTACCGTTTGCTTGGACGCGTTTATCACCCGGGGCGATCGAAGTAAATACAGAGCACGAACAGATACAGATTCCGACTCGCTTATATGTACCAGAGGTTGACTCGGAGCGGATTAAACAACTGACGTCGACTCAACAAACGATGTTATTTTGCCTTTACACCCGTCACCATGATGGTCACATCCGTGAACGTTATCTCCGTCAGTTACTCAAAACAAATCAACAAGATGAATGGATACTCATCTATATTCTTGAACTTGCTAGTGAATACGTCTGTGAAATCGTTGATATCATCGTACCTGTGATCGAGCAATGGGATCCGGAAGTGAAGCGGCGATTCGTCGAGGATGATCCGGCATACATGAAGCGAATCGAAGACCGGATGATCAGTTACTGGAATGCTTATTACCGGTCAAGTGGCGAACGACGATCTGAAGCGGACTACCCAGGCTTTCAGATTATAAAATCGTTACGGGAGAATACTTCGGTAGAGGAAGTTTAAAGAGATAAAAAGGAGGTGCGCCCATGATCACGAAATCAAAGGATCTGTACTTAGAAGGACCCGGACCTGCTGTTTTGCTGTTACATAGTTTTACTGGTAGTGCGAATGAGATGCGGGGGCTCGCTCGCTTTTTACATGTAGCCGGGTATACCTGTTACGCGCCCAATTACGCCGGGCACGGGGAATCGCCGGAGCGCTTGTTTGAGACGACGATCGAAGACGTCTGGCAGTCCGTGCAAGTCGGACTTGCGTTTTTACAAGATCGAGGACACAAAGACATCTTTTTGATTGGACAATCACTCGGTGGAGTGATGGCACTTCGACTGGCAGAACAGTCAGGATGTGCCGGACTCATCTTACTCTCGACGCCGATTCTTGAGCGGACGATTGCCGGACTTGAGCACCGCGTTCGTCGCTATACGGAACGGTATTTTCAATTTGACGATCGTTCGCCGGAGTGGATCGCAGATTTTGTCGACCGTCATTTTCCACGACCGGAAAAAGATTTACGGGCACTGCAACAGTTCATTCTCGACACAGGAGTCGTCTTGCCGAAGATCACACAGCCCATCGCTCTATTCCTTGGTGCCTTAGATGATGCGGTCTATCATGCCAGTCTCGAGCGAATCGAAACGACGGTGTCGAGCCGAGATCAGAAAAAGGTTCTTCTTCCGAACAGTAAACATTTACTGACGCTCGATCGGGACAAACAGCGTCTGTTCGAAGAAATCCTCGTCTTCTTGAAGACGCATCCGGTAGATTCCTTGAAACCATCATCTGCTGTGCAGTAGGCTAGATAGGTAAGCGATACGTGAAAGGGGAAGGGATCATGCGAATTTTAGTAGTAGGAGCAAGCGGAACGATTGGACAGGCAGTCGTCGAACGGCTGAGTGAGCGGCATGACATCATTCGTGCCGGACGAAGCGGAGCGGATGTGCAAGTCGATATTACGTCAGAAGCAAGTATCCGAGCGATGTATGAAACAGTCGGTTCTGTTGATGCCGTCATCAGTGCGACAGGTGGCGCTCATTTTGGTCCATTGACGAATTTAACACCGAAGCTCAATCAAATCGGAATCGACAGTAAACTAAAAGGTCAGGTCAATCTGGTCCTACTTGGTTTACAGTCAGTACGAGACGGGGGAAGCTTTACGCTGACGACCGGCATCATGATGGACGATCCGATTCGCCAAGGCGCATCTGCTGCGCTGGCGAACGGTGGGGTCAAAGCGTTCGTTCATGCAGCGGCGATCGAGATGCCACGAGGCATTCGAATCAACAGTGTCAGTCCGAACGTACTGATTGAGTCGCTCGAGAAGTACGGACCCTTCTTCCGTGGTTTTGAAGCCGTTCCGGCGTCACGTGTCGCGACGGCGTTCGAAAAAAGTGTCGAAGGGGCACAGACGGGGCAAAACTACGAAGTTTATTAAATGAAAAAGCAGGTAGCGAAAAATTGCTACCTGCTTTTTTTACAGACCGGATAGGATATAACGTTCGATTCCGAAAAGTAATAGAGTGATCCCGAGACAAATGAGTAAGTTGCGTACGAACCAGCGACCTGTCATCGTCCGGTTCATGATCAGTTTCTCCAGTGTCAGATTGACGAGAAGCACACATAAGAAGATGACGCCAAACCAAATCATCCAGACACATCCTTTCTTTCTTCTTAACGAATCCAATAGCTAAAAAGTTTCGCGCCCGTCAGGAGCAGGAAATCATTCAGATGAGCGGGAAGGAAACAAGCAGTCGATTTTACAAGGAGGAACATGACGATGAAACAAGCGGTCCTAGTGATTGATTTTCAACAGGAACTCGTTGACGGAAACACCGAAGAACGTCCGGTATACTTAAAGGAACAAGTTGCGCACGTCATCGAAGCGGTCGTACTCGAAGCAGACGAACGGAACATCCCAGTCGTCTTTATTCGGGATCTAGATGTCGCTGGCGGAACAGGACCCGGTTTTGCAGTCCATGATTCGATTCCCGTTCCAGCGTCCAGTGTCACGTTTGATAAAGCAGCGACGAATGCGTTTCATGGTACCCCATTGCTCGATCATCTACGCCAAGCATCGATTGAACATCTAATCGTCTTAGGTTGTAAGACGGAACACTGCATCGATACTGCGGTACGCAGTGCGACAGTACATGGTTTTGATGTCACACTCGTTGCCGACGGGCATACGACGAACGGGTCCGATGTCCTGACGCCGGAGCAAATGATCGCCCACCACAATCAAGTCTTGCATGGTCATTATAACGTCGAACATTTTGCGATTGTTCGTCCGTCGACGGAAGATGTCTTCACCCCAACCCACAAGGACTACCGGACATGAAGAGGAGAATAAGATGATTGAATTACGAAAAATGACAGCGTCCGATTACGATCGCTACGCGACGCTCGTCCAAGATGAACGTGTCATGCGTTACATCACGGAACAGGCATTAACAGATACGGAAACGAAACAACGCTTTGAGCGAATCCTTGAACAACAGCAGCACGACCGACTCGGATCGTATCTGATTTATACCGAAGAGACATGGATTGGAATCGGGCACATGACCCGGAGTCAAACGCAACCGTTCGAAGCAGAGCTCGGTTACATGCTACTACCCGATCAGTGGGGACGCGGATACGGCACAGCCATTGCAGAGCGTCTCTTACAGTTAGCGACAGAAGAAGAGTTACAGGTCGTCACGGCGACGATTGATCCAGCACATGAAGCCTCGCGCCGTATTTTGATCGGATTAGGTTTTGAATCGACCTATGTTGGACCGATTGACGGTCTACCAGGTGAAACGCTACAGAAAATAGTGGGAACGACGGAATGACGCGAGACGAATGGATTGAACATTTTCAACTCGACGTCGCAGCATGCGCGACTGTCGACGAATCGTATAGTTCTGAAGTCGATCGTCTCGTCCTAACGGATGGTCAGGTCGTCTTCTTGAAGCGCCCGTATACGGCTGAAAAGTGGTACCGGGAACGTGGCTGGATTCATGCACTAGAAGAATTTGTACCCGTGCCGCACATCTTAGCTGAAGCAGCTCCCGGGCAGACGACCGGGGCGTTCGTACTTGCTGCCTTAGCGGGACAGGCACCGATCACGATGAATAAAAAATTGGCGTACGAAATTGGTCGAACGCTCGCAATGCTGCATACGTGTACAGGAGAAGTTTACGGCGAGTATACGGAAGATGGATTTTATGCCTATCCGGTTCAGGACTGGCGACGCTTCCGGAATGAAAAACTCGATGGATTCATGCCGTTCATCACGACCGAACTCGATCCCAGTTTTTTAGAGAACATCCAAACAGAGTTAGTCAGACGAGAACAGTCGTTACCGGAGCCTTCACGTCCCGTTGCCACACATTGTGACTTCCGCCTAGCAAATTTACTGACGGTAGGTGATCAAGTCACAGGGGTGATCGATTTCGAGACGACCCGCTACGGGGCCGTCGAGATGGACTTCACGAAGATCGTCCGTAATCTCAATACGTTCGGTTCCATTTACGTCACGGCATTTCAAGAAGGATACGCAACATTACACCCAGACGTGCCGATTGAGACGTATCTAGCATACTATGGTTTGTGGGAAGCACTCACGGCCGTCGGCTGGTGCATCAAACGTGGACTAGAAGAGCACCGGGTGTTCTTTGAGGAGAACATCATGCTCATCGAGCAGGAACTACAGATGACGAGCATATCGGACGGGTATTGATTCACCCATGTCTTGGAAGAAACCTCTATACTTAGAGAAATGAGGAATATGAGGGGGAAGCGAGATGACAGGGAAACGAATCGGAATCATCGGTGGTGGACTCGCCGGAATCTTTGCGGCACGTCAATTGCAGGCAGCAGGACATGCTGTTGAAATCATCGAAAAAAGCCAGAGCGTCGGGGGGCGAATGGCGACTCGTCGGATTGATGAAGGAACAGCGGATCATGGTGCCGTCTTCTTCACGGTTCGGACGGAAGAGTTAGGACGCGAAGTCGACGACTGGCTTGAGAAAGGGTGGGTTCGTAAATGGTTCGGAACGGATTTTCCACGCTATGTCGCGACGGACGGCATGAATCAACTCGTACAAGCGATTGGTCGAGGGATTCCCGTCCAGTTGAATGAACAGGTCACGCATATTACGGCAATGGAGGACGAACTCGTCACACAAGCGACGGATCATCAAGGTGCGTATGATGCGTTACTTGTGACGGCGCCTGTACCGCAAGCATATGAACTGTTGCAGGCTTCTGATCTGGCGCTCGGAGAGGACGATCATGAGCAGTTACGCCAAGTGACGTTCGAGCCGACATTCGTGGGTCTGTTTGAAATCAAAGAGCGACTGACGATCGGGGAAGTCGGCCTACAAGACGAACAACTCGTCGATGGGATGTTAAAACTCGTCAATAATGCCGAGAAACAGATTTCGAAGACGACACTCCTGAGCGTCTATATGACAGCTCGCTTCAGTGAAGACTGGTACGAGCGCCCAGAAGAAGAGACACTCGCGGAAGTCGAGCGTCTGTTACAACAGCAACTCGGACCAGTGACGATTATCTCCCGCCAGCTCAAGCGTTGGCGTTACGCTCAGGCACGCGCAGTTTACCGGACACCGCATTTGAAACTGTCGTCACATCCACTTTGGCTTGCTGGTGATGCGTTCCTTGAAGCCGATGATGCATCAGGGCGGACGCGCGTCGAGAGTGCTGTCATCTCCGGATTACGCGTCGCAGAGGCGATTGATACCCACTTACGTCAGACGGTGACAGCGACGGAATGAACGACAACATGCACTTCTTTTCTGAATCGAGAAGAAGCGCATGTTTTTTTGTTACTCACGATTATTCCCCCTGGAAGTGTTGCTCACTCCAAGCTGCCATTTGGTCAAGAATCGGTAAAAAACTATGTCCGGCATCCGTTAGAGAATATTCAACACGAGGGGGAACTTCGCCAAAGACGTGCCGTTGAATCAAACCATCTGCTTCGAGCTCACGTAGCTGACGTGTCAAAGTTCCCTTAGAGATACCTGTTAATTGTTGCAGTTCATGAAAACGATGTGTCCCGTGTGTCAGGTGCCACAGCAAGATGATCTTCCATTTGCCAGCGACCATCTGTTGGACCCGAGTGACTGGACAGGCAGTGCGTTGATTGGTCGTTGTATCGAATACAGCCACATTCATCCTCTCCCATTGGTTCGTTTTGAGGGACCTAGTTTCAGATAAGTGCCTACTTTTTTTAGTGTATCACCTAGCGTATCATGAAGAACAACATCAAACTTCAAAGGAGTGGTTTCATCATGAAATGGTTAATTACAGGAGCAACCGGAAAATTAGGCGCGCGGATCGTGCAACACCTCAGTGAACAAGTCGGCAACGAACATGTAGCAGTTAGTGTCCGCGACGTCGAAAAAGCAACAGAGCTTGCAGCACAAGGAATCGATGTCCGATACGGAGACTTTGATCAGCCCGAAACACTCGGACAAGCGTTTCAAGGAATCGATCGATTGTTGATCATTTCGACGGACGGTGAAGAGGCGACTCGGATCCGGCAACACCAAGCCGCTGTCACGGCAGCAAAAGAGGCAGGCGTCAAGCTGATCGGCTATACGAGCATCGCCAATGCGGCACACAGTACAAACGGACTTGCTCGAACGCATCGTGTCACAGAGGAAGCGATTCAAGCGACAGGTATCCCGTATGTCTTTTTCCGTAACAACTGGTATCTCGAAAATGAACTCGGAACGATTGACGCCGTCGCGCAAGGCGCAGACTGGTTAACGGCAGCAGGCGAAGGGAAAGTCGGATGGGCGTTACAAGATGAGTATGCGCTAGCAATTGCGACGGGACTGACGCTTGAGCATCCAAACCCCATCTATGAACTATCGGGTCCGTTGCATACACAAGCAGAACTCGCGACTGCAGTCGGAACAGTGCTTAACCGATCGGTCGCTTTAGATGAAGTGGATGAAGCGACATATGGTGAGCGGATGCAAGCAGCTGGCTTACCTGACTTCTTGATTCCAATGCTGACTGGTATCCAGGCAGATATCGCAGCAGGGACTCTGGCAGTAGAAAGTACTGATTTTGAAGCATTACTTGGTCGTCCCGTGACGACGCTGGAAGAGGGAGTCCGTCTCCTTTTGAAAAGATAAGTTCATCTGAACGTTTTCAGGATGAATGAGTAGGGTAAATCCCCTTTAGAAGCAATTAAAGGAGGAGCCCTACCATGAAACTGTCATCCTATCGTGTTAAGGAAGGCGAGCAAGTCTCGTTTTCGAATTACCCGACATCAGAAGAACATAAAATTTCGGAAGCAGAATTGCGAGAGAAACGGATTCCAAAAAGTGTTGAGACGTTACAAGAGTTACATTGGCGTTTGCATGCTGAAGAGAA
The DNA here is from genome assembly GCF_002479335.1 of Exiguobacterium sp. UBA7533. Taxonomy (NCBI): domain Bacteria; kingdom Bacillati; phylum Bacillota; class Bacilli; order Caryophanales; genus Exiguobacterium; species Exiguobacterium sp. UBA7533. The sequence goes on from NZ_DLMP01000002.1 coordinate 15,921, forward strand.
AAATGGCGTCCTCGTCATCCTGCAAGCAATTGATGCAGCGGGGAAGGACGAGGCGATCAGCTATATCTTTTCTAACTTGAACGCACAAGGACTCCGAACGATTTCCGTCAAAAAACCGTCGGATACGGAGCAAAAACATGACTACCTATGGCGGATCCACGAAGGACTACCAGAAAAAGGGGAAGTCGGCATCTTAAATCGCTCCTATTATGAGGAAGTCATTGCCCCACGAATCCATGATTTGCTCGAGGAGGAAGAAAAGCCGGATGAGGGTGACGTGTGGCAGATGCGCTATCGTCAAATTAATGACTTTGAACGCTATCTCGTCGAGAATGGCTTCCGAGTCGTCAAGTTCTTGTTTCATGTCTCAAAAGAGGAGCAACGGCAACGGCTGTTGACTCGTCTGAAAGATCCAACGAAAAACTTCGAATTCTCGTTTAATGACATTGAGGAACGCAAGCACTGGGACGAATACCATGAGATTTTTGCTGAGCTCGTCTCAGCGACATCGACATCACATGCACCATGGTATATCTTACCGGCAGATGACGAATGGTATTCCCGCTATATCGTCACCGAAGTCATGAATGACGTCCTGAAGGAAATTGATCCGCAATATCCAAAGCTATCAGAAGAGGATCAGGAACAGCTGGATGAAGCGATTAAACGACTGGAAGAAGAAGCATAAACTATTTAAATACACCAAATGCGATTGTTCTCAGCAAGAGAACAATCGCTTTTTTAATACACTTAGAGTTGTATGAAATTCTATTTACTCATCATGATTTCTGAACTTCTGAACATCTCGGGACAAATGTCCTGTTCAAATCAGAAGGACTCTCGTTAAATGAGAGTATCATGGAAGAAGAGAGGAGTATGCATATGCGTGGTATCTTATTTGCGATTGCTGGTGGCTTTTTCTTAACGCTTCAAAGTGTCGCCAATGCCCGGATCAGTCAAACGATCGGGACGTGGCAAGCAGCGACGATCACTCAGATGACCGGGTTCATCGTTGCGATCCTCTTAGCGGTCGTCTTACGGGATCGTAGTTTTTCAGCGATGCGCCGTGTCAAACCGCTTTATCTAGCAGGAGGTGCCTTTGCGGCGATCATATTATTCAGCAACATGACGGCGGTCCACCGGATGGGTGTGACCTTGACGATTTCGCTCTTTTTATTAGCGCAATTAGCGCTGGCACTCTGGATTGACGGAAGAGGCTGGTTCGGCGTCATGAAACGCCGACTGCGGGGGCCGCAGATCATCGGCATCTTGATGATGGTTGCAGGCATCTTCATCTTAAAGAGCTAAGGAGGAGAAGAAGTGACGGACATTGTGAGCTATTTGGAACGGTATCAGTTAACGCATGTCTTTGATGTATCGCTACGCAAGGCGATGCACATCCAGACGTTCGCACCGGGTGAGGCTTTATGCCGACAAGGCGATGTTGCGCATGAACTGTACCTGCTCGTCGAAGGGAAATTGAAGATTACGCATATGTCGGTAACGGGGAAACGTCTCGTGTTGTCCTTCAAGCATCCGTTTGATCTCGTCGGCGATATTGAGTTCGTCCGAAAGATTGATTTGATGAACACGGTCGAGGCAGTGACACCAGTAACCGTCTTACGCATCGCCTATGCGGATTTGGAAGAGGCACGTGTACATCATTCTGCTTTTCTATTATTTTTACTCGAGACGATCACGAAAAAGTTTGAATTAAAATCGCATACGCTCAGCTTCAATCTGCTGTATCCGGTAGAAGTTCGGCTAGCCAGTTATTTGCTGTCGATGACACCTGATACGGATGCTTTTGCGAGTAAGGAACTGGTCGATGCGGCAGATTTGATCGGGACGAGCTACCGTCATGTCAACCGTGTCTTACGTCAGTTCGTCGACGATGGGTTGATTCGCAGAACGCAGCATACGATTGAGATCATTGATCGAGACGGATTGATGGAGCGCGTTGGAGAAAGCATTTACGAATGAAAGAGGTGCGACATGGTTACGGGAATCATCCTTGCTCTTTGTGGGGGCATGCTCGTTTGTATTCAAAATACGTTTAACGCAAAAGTCAAAGAACATGTCGGTGCTTGGGCGACGACGACGCTAGTCCTTGGACTCGGGTTCCTCGCTTCACTGACGATTGGTTTGATCGTCGAAGGGTCACAATTGTTTGCACTCGAACAGGCGCAAACTTGGTTTTGGTTCAGTGGGATCATCGGTGTCGGTGTCGTCCTCTGTGTGACGCAAGGAGTTCAACAACTCGGACCAAGTCGAGCGATTTCGATCGTCATGGTGTCGCAAATCTTATTTGCCTTGCTGTGGGACACGCTCGGCTGGTTTGGTTTACAGACCGTTCCGTTTACGTGGACGAAAGCACTTGGTGTCCTATTGATTGGTGGCGGCGTTCTGTTATTTCAACTGGGCGGGAAAACAACGACTGCACAACGCTTACGAAAAGGAGCTTGAATATGTTTTACACGACAGTATTATTCGATATTGACCATACACTACTTGATTTTGAATCGACGGAACGGATTGCCTTTCGCCATCTGCTCGAGCAACAAGATCTAACGTGGACGATTGAGCGAGAAGCGCGCTACAAGGAAATCAATCACGCGCTCTGGAGAGCACTCGAACGGGGTGAAGTGACACGTGAGGAAGTCATTCACTCGCGATTCGTGACGTTCTTTGCGGAAGAAGGACGAGAAGTCAACGGACGAGAAGTTGACGAAACGTATCGCGGATACCTCGCGCAAGGGACGGAATTGATTCCGGGTGCGACTGCCCTGTTAGAGCAACTAGAAGGGAACGTCGAGATGTACGTCGTCACGAACGGTATTTCGAAGACGCAACGCGCACGGCTCGAGGGGGCTGGATTAACGGACTTCTTTGAAGCGATTTTCGTTTCAGAAGAGACGGGTTTTCAAAAGCCGATGGCAGGATTTTTCGATCATGTGTTTGCGCGGATTCCACAATTCGACCCGGCGCGAACGATCATTATCGGAGATTCCTTGTCAGCTGATATTGCAGGTGGCAATCAAGCTGGTATCGCAACATGTTGGTTTAATCCAGAAGGAAAGCCGGCAACGGATATCAAGCCCACGTTTACGATTACCTCTTTAGCCGAACTACCTGCAGTGCTTGAAAACGCAGCAGTCCTTCAACAATGAATCAAATCAGTCGATAGGAAAGAGAAGGAAAGGGGGCGATCACAGTGCAACGATGTGATCAACAGACGCTGGAGGCAACTCCCGTCTAATTAAAAGGGGAAATGAACATGATTCAACTCGTACCGGTAACAGCAGAAAATTGGGAAGCTTGTTGTGAGCTGACGCTGACAGCAGAACAGCAGGACTTCATGGAAGCGAATGTCTATTCGATCGCGCAAGCGAAGTTCGAACCAAGCCTTGTCCTTCGGGCGATTATGATGGACGATACGGTTGTTGGTTTTGTGATGTACAACACGGAACTAGAAGAACTCGACGGTTACTGGATATACCGCATCATGGTTGATCAGGCGCAGCAAGGGAACGGTATCGGGCGATTAGCGATGCAAGCCCTGATTGAAGAGATGCGAATGTTACCTGCAGCGAAACGAATCGTCGTCGGCTATCGACCGGATAATCAGGCGGCGCACAGTCTGTATGCGAGTCTCGGCTTCATCGACCACAGGGACCGATTCGGTCGGGAAATGGCAGTACGATTAGACATTTGAAGGATGGAAGGACTCTTGAAACGCAAGAGTCCTTTTCTTTTGGATATTTTTTGAAACTTTTTGTGACTCGTCATGCTCTAATAAGTAAAGGGAGGGAACACGATGGACTTACGAAACGAGCACACGACACTCGTCCGCCGTGCGATGAAGCACGATGAAGCGGCGTTCGAGCAATTGGTGCTCCTACATAGCGAACAACTCTACCGAACAGCATATCTTTACGTGAAGAACGAACACGATGCCTTAGACGTCGTACAAGAGACAGTTTATAAAGCGTTTATCTCGATCGAACAAGTGAAGGAACCGAAACATTTCGTGACGTGGATCACGAAAATTCTGATCCGTAATTGTTACCGCGTGCTGGAAAAACAACAACCAACAGATGATATCTTACTTCATGTTCTGGTACAGGAAGACCGGTCGCGAGACGAACACCTTGATCTTGTGTACGCTTTATCGCATCTGCGAAAAGAATACCGGGACGTCTTAGTTCTCTTCTATTTTCATGATATTCCGATGAAAGAGATCGCAAGTTTCATCGGCATCACTCTCAATACGGTCAAGACGTACTTAAAGCGAGGACGCGAAGAATTGAAGATACAGTTAGGAGGAATGGATTATGGCACAGCACGATCTACGAAATGACTACGAAAAAATTCCTGTCCCGACGAACGCCTTACAAGACCGGATTCGTCAAGGGATTACGCAAGGCGTAGCGGAAAGAAAACAACAACGTCGTCATCGGAAGCAATACGTCGCCATTGCGGGTCTTGCCGCCTCACTATTCGTGACGACGTTCATCGTTCCACCGTTTGCTTCCGCGATGTCGCATGTGCCATGGATTGGTGGATTGTATCGCCCCTTTACAGAACAGGGCACAGTCGGCACGGAAATCGAGAAGAAACAACTTGCAACAGCAATTGATCAGACGGTAACCGATCAAGGCATTACGATCAAGATCGTCGACGCCTATTATGATGGTACGACGATCGGGATGAACCTGACAGCAACTGGTGCACCAGACGTCAATGAAACGAAACGAGCTGCGTTTTATGAATTGTTCAAAGGGGATAAACGATTCGAAGGTACTGAAAATCAAGAACTGGCACATTTCAAACAGGACGGTAAGGTATGGAAAGCACGAATCGAATATGATGTCAGCTTACAGAAATTAAGTGATTCCATGCAGGTGCCACTTGTGATTTCGGAAATGTTTGGTGTAGACGGAAACTGGCAATTCGAGGTTCCCGTCAAACGACTGCAAGCGATTGAACAGAGGTTTAATACGACGGTGAAGAATCCTGATTATGCGGTCGATGTCACGTTGAAACAGATGACAAAAGGACAGGCAAGTACGACGTTTGATTATACGGCGGTTTATCCGAAGTCATATGATTACCGAATCATATTTTCATTGTTTGATGATAGTGGGAAAGAAGTCATTCACAATTGGTCAGAAAGTACAGCCTTAGTAAGCCATACGAATACTTCATCCGAGCGAACCGATACGTCACGGCTTAGTCTAGGCAACTATGTGATTCCGAGTGGGGCATACACATTGCATCCTCAATTAAGCATTACACCTAAAACAACGTTTATTCCATTGACGACATCGTTACCTTACGCGGAGCAGAATCCAACACATCCGTTAAAAATGACGACACAAAAAATTAAGATTACGGACTCTCAAGTAATCGTCGATTTTGAAACGAATGCAGTCGAAATGTTATCAAACATTAAATTGGATGCAGTGAGAAGCATGTTCTTGATTCAAGGAAACGAACCACCGGATGGGCGTGAAATCAAACCACACATCACGGTACGAGATGCGAACCAAAAGCAATTCCGAGCAACGTTTACGTTATCAGCTTCACAAATGGCATCCATTGACGAATTTTATCTGGAGACAGGTTACTCGAATATCATGACGAACACACCAATCGACTTGAAACCGATTCCGTTCACCGTCGATTAAACAGGAGTCTCCTGACATGCTGTCGAACTAGAATCAGCATGTGAGCAACAAAGGAGTCTGATGAGATGAAAGTACGTCAAATGACAGCGGACGATTACGAAGAAGTCGTCCGTATTTACGAACAAGGAATAAAGACGGAGAACGCGACGTTTCGCACGGAAGCATTACCGTACGAAGAATGGACGAGGCATCACCATGAACACAGTCGTCTCGTTGCGATCGAAGGCGAGCAACTGCTCGGCTGGGTTGCGTTAAGTCCATTTTCTTCGATTCCAGCATACGCTGGTGTCGCTGAAATCAGTCTTTATATCGCGGAAGAAGCACGCGGTAAAGGTGTCGGCACACGCTTGATGGAAGACGTCATTAAAGCAAGTGAAGCAGCAGGCATCTGGACCCTGCAATCGCAAGTCTTTCCGGAAAATCATGCGAGTCTGCGCCTTCATGAACGTTTTAATTTTCGCGAAGTTGGTCGCCGGGAGCGAATTGGTCGGCTCGGAGGCAGATGGCGCGATACGGTATTGCTCGAGCGACGCAGCCCATATCTCTAAAATTCGGCAAGTGGACGCAATGTTCCCTTGCCTTCTTTGTGTTGAAAGCAAGGGATAACGGGAAAAGACAGACAGCAAAAGAAGGGGAGGGATCACGATGGATGATTTTTTTGGTGAGGGACTTGAGACCAATCAACAAAAGCGGAAACGCAAACTGGAGGAAATCTTTGATCAGTCGTTTGAATCGGAGCGACGGGATTTTAATCAATCGTTGGAGCAGGACGTGACGGTTGCTCTGATCGGAGATGTCAATGCGGGGAAATCCTCGACCTTGAACGCAATTCTTGGTCGTGAAGTGGCAACGGTCGGAGCACGCCCAGGTGAAACGGTCCGCATCGATCAAGTAAGGCAACATCCGGAAGATAAAGTCATCTTCGTCGATACACCGGGACTAAATGATGCCAATACACAGAACTCGGAAGCGACATGGACGTATTATCAAAGTGCCGATGTCATCCTTTATTTTTTAAATGCGGCAGGTACTGTCTTGTCTGAGACAGAGACGAAGAATTTCCAGAAAATCTATCAACATAACCAAAATGTCTTGATCGTTGTCACGAAGATGGATGCGACGGATGATGTCGACACGATCGTTCGCCATATTGCAGAAAAACTACCAGGACCAAAAATCATTCCCGTATCAGCACGAGAAGGAACGAATATTGATCGGCTCCGCCGGGAGGTCCTCGATATCTTAAAAAAGTTCGACAAGGATAATGTGTTCGTTCGCCAGATGGATCCGACCGTTCGCGGGAAGATCGCCAACAATTGGATCGTGGGTGCCGGAACAGCTGCTGGTGCGATTGGTGCTGTCCCGTTTCCAGGAGCTGATATCATTCCGTTGACTTCAATTCAAATCGGCTTGATGCTCAAGTTATCAAATCTGTATGAACGGCAGTTATCCAAGGAGAGTGCCAAAGAGTTGCTTGTCGTGACAATCGTCGGAAACTCCGGGAAAACGGCTTTTCGACAAATAGCGAAACTGGTTCCTGGATATGGTGCCGTCATTGCCGCGGGAGTCGCTTCGACCGCCACCCTTGCACTTGGATATGGAACGAAATATGTCTATGAGAATAAGCTCGAACTAACGCCGGAACAACTAATGGGATTCGTCAAACGATTCCGAAAGAAGGCGGAGGAGTCGTCAGAAGAGACAAACGAGTAATCTCCTTGCTATTCCATACAGCAATGAAGGGGGAGAACATATGACACGACTACTCGAAGAAATCAAACAATATCAATCGAAATTCCGACAAAAGGCACCTGCTGAGAAACAACGGTTGATGGCGGAAGCGACAGCTGAACTGGCTGCTTCTGGAGTCGCTAAAGGTCTAGGTGTCGGTGATACGATTCCACACTTTACGTTACCCGATGTATCTGGCAAGTCTGTGGCGATCGAGACATTACTCGAGCAAGGTCCTGTCATCTTAACATTCTACAGGGGTGGCTGGTGTCCATACTGCAATCTCGAACTTCGCGCGTATGAACGGGAAATCGACCGAATTCGTGCTCAGGGAGCGACCGTCGTTGCGATCAGTCCAGAGACACCTGATTTTGCTGAACAGACAGCAAACAAGAATGCGTTAAGTTTCCCTGTCTTAAGTGACGTTGATTTACATGTATCCCGTCAATTTGATCTCGTGTTTGACCTGCCAGCTTATTTGATTGAGATTTACAAAGCATCGGGACTCGATGTAGCGAAGCACAATGGAAATGAGGATTGGCAGTTACCGAAACCGGCGACGTTTATCATTGATACGAATGGTGTGATTCGTTTCGTAGAAGTGCCGTCCGATTATACGAAACGCGTTGATCCAGAACACATCCTCCAAAACCTTGAACAGAATAAAAAGTATGAAGATTGACTTAAACGGTCTGGCTTCTCTCTACTTGTTGGGAGAAGTCAGACCGTTTGAAGTTTCCCTTTATTTTGTATCAAGAAGTACTCGTCTCAGCCATTCTTGAAATTTAAGATCAGTCTGTTGCCAATCCATTGCCCGTGCAAAATGATGAGCGGAGATGCGAATGGCTTCGTACTCCTCTGAATCTCGGAAGCAAGCTCGCATTTCGGCAGCGAGTGCACCAGGTGTTTTGTTTTTAGCCATGTAGCCTGTCATGCCGTACTGAACGGCGTCTCGGACACCAGGAGCATCGTATACGATGGATGGTGTTCCGACAGCTGCCGCTTCAATTATAGGAAAACCCACGCCTTCGCGTATAGAAGGGAAGAGGAGAGCGGTGGCACGACTCATCATGCTGCGCGTTTCTGTTTCAGTGACTGAATCGTAATATGTGATAGCATCCTTCACTTCTTTAGGAAGGGGAAGTGTAAGGTATTGCAAAAGATGAGAGCTGTTACGAATACCAATCAGCCAGAGGCGTGTCTCAGGAAACTCACGTTGGACCATGAGAAATGCCCCAATCGTATCTTGAAGTTCTTTTTCGTTCAGACGGTTGATATATAGAAAGGTTGGAACATGTTCTTTTAACTCCCATTCCTGTTCAGACCACGGGGAAAAGGAAAGTCCTGGCGGCAACATCGTGATATGACTGTTAGTAAAACCAGCACTTTGTAGTTCATCTACAACAGAGGGGCTGACAGTCAAGGCATGACTATCTTTATACCAGCTTAACCGTCGAGTCTCTGTCCATTCGCCAAGCTTTGAAAAAGGAAAAACAAGTGTCGTCGACCAACGCTCACGAATCAATTGATAAAGAAATAAAGTTCGTTTATGACGTGGAACATAAAGTGGTGTGAAGAAATGAAACCCATTCAAATGATCCAGAACTAAATCAATCGTTTTAGCATAAGACCAGTAATAATAAAGTGCATATGGAATAAGAGAAGCTGTCGTACCATAACGGAGGTAAGTGATACCATCTCGATACTCCGTCGGTGATCCGCCCTTGAATGAGACAGACAAATGGGTAACTCGGTAGGTAGTACTGACACGCCGCAACATTTCATGAATAAAAGTTTCAGCTTCTCCGGCTTGTGGATGTCGAGCATCACGCCAAGATAAAAAAAGTAGATGAGGTTTCATGTCGTACCTCCTTTGCGTAGAAAAAATTTGATCCGAAAGATCGGTTCTGCTACTAATCTTCTCTACAGTAGAAGGATATTCCTAGAAAATGCATCAAATCAATAGACTTCTGTTTCATCCATGAAGTCCTGAAGCGTTACGTATAAAAGCTTTTGGGTAAAGAACAATAACGAAATGGGTAGGAGGAAAGCGCATGAAATGGAAGGGAAGAGAACGGAGTTCGAACGTCGAGGACCGGCGGGGAATGGGTGGGAAAGGAATCGCCGGTATCGGCGGTGGTGTCGGGATCATCCTGCTGATCGTCATCACTTTGATGGGCGGTAATCCAACTGAACTACTCGGAGACTTAACCGGTGGGGATCAGCAAAATACGACGTATGAGGAAACAGCGCAGGAAAAAGAAGCAGCGGACTTCGTCTCCGTCGTCTTGGCCGATACGGAACGAGTCTGGACGAAAGAATTTAAAGAAGATGGTAAGACCTATAAAAAACCGACACTCGTCTTATATACGGATCAAGTTAGTTCGGCTTGCGGACAAGCAGGGAAGTCCGTCGGTCCCTTTTACTGTCCCGGTGATCAGAAATTATACATTGATTTAAGCTTTTATGATGAACTGCAGACGAAATACGGAGCACCGGGCGATTTTGCGATGGCGTATGTCATTGCGCATGAAGTAGGGCATCATGTCCAGACGTTACTTGGAAAATCGGATGAGATCATGCCACTTCGAAAGCAAATGAGTGAGGAGAAGTTCAATAAATACCTCGTTCGATTCGAGCTACAGGCAGATTATTATGCCGGCGTATGGGCGCATCACGCGCAAGGAGAAAACTTGCTCGAAGAAGGCGATCTTGAAGAAGCGTTGACAGCAGCCAATGCTGTTGGGGACGATACGTTACAAGAGAAAGGACAAGGATATGTCGTACCGGAAAGTTTCACTCACGGCACATCGGCGCAACGAGAGCGTTGGTTCCAAAAAGGCTTTGATAACGGCACGATCGAAGGTGGAGACACATTCAAAGCGAAGAATCTATAAAACGAAGTAAAGACATACCTTTTGAAACATTTTCCAGTCGTTTCCGTAAAGAAGAGATAAGGATTCAAAGGGGAGTGTCGAAGTTGAAGCACATCAGTCTATTTTTGTTGCTGTATACGGCTGTCGTCGTATTGACGTACATCGTGTCACGATTTGCGCCAAACTTGTTGGTCTACATGGTCTATATTGCGATTGCGTCGTTACTCGTCATCACGGGCTATTTATTGAAACGGCTTGTACTGAAACGTTAAATACCAAAAAGGGGCTGACTCACATGTCGTCCTCTACAAAGATAAGGGTGGCAGAATGATGATCTGCCACCCTTATTTCGTAAAAAAAAGAATGACACGTCACACGTCACTCCTACAGGAAAAAGCGCATTATGCGCTGCCAGAGACAAATAAGACCCGCTTTCCTGCTTGAATGAAGCAGGAAAACTGGCTTGTGTCTCGCCTGAGGAAAGGACGTGAAAAGACGCGTCATTCTTTTTTGAGTCAGCCTCTTTCGCTATTTAAAAGCAATCTTATGAACGGAACATCGTCGGATCATCTGGAACGTTCTCCAGGTAAGTGATCCGTCCGTTTTCATTAAGACGTGCGATATCTTTTCCGTCTTGCGTGAAGACGCTACCGTCTGCCCGTTTTCCGCAAACTGCCCAGCGTGTTTCATACGTTCCTGGTGTTGTTTCTTCCCAGCCGGCGTACATGTGCTTAATATCCTGATTCGCCGTGAACACATGACGGACGAATTGTTTCCAGGCGTCGATGCCGTGCTTTGGTTGTCCGTTCAGAACGAACGTGATGTCTGTCGTAAACAAGGAAACGAGATCCTCGAACGCTTGTGCGTCCGTGCGTGACGCGTCGAATAAGTCGAAATAACGATTCAATACCATAGTAAAAACCTCTTTCTGTTCATTAAAGTGTCATCATCCGGTCTGTGATTAACGCATGCAACCGTTCTAAATGTTCCGGTGGACAGGAGGTATCGATTGCTTGACGGATCGAGCCGATTGATTCGCGCTTCAACGTCGATTGCCAAGCATCTTCTGCCTCTGTCATCAGATTCGAGAGCAGACCGATCTCCTGTTCCTGAATCCCCATCAAATCTTCAAAGACACCACTTGACGCGTACAATGTCTGTTTGCCCTCAATGGCTTGATAGACATCGAAGATTTGAATTTCTTCTGCCGGACGTCGCAAGCGAAAGCCCCCTTTGACACCAGGTACGGAATACAACAGATCCGCCTGAACGAGTTTTCGTAAGAGCTTTTGGAAATAGGTCGGTGAAGCACCGAGTTGCTGACTAATGAACTCACCGGACAAAACGGCGCGCTCCGGCAGGAAGGTTAAGAGCAACATCGCATAAACGGATTGCTCGACTCCTGTTTTCATTTGCATAGAAAGACTCCTTTCGTTAAACGTGGATAATGTATATCCATAATAGTTCGATGATGAAAAATTGTCGAATGATATGCTCTCACAAAACCGTCACACCTTTTCGACAGCATCTGCATGGCATCCCCGTTCCGGATTCGGTATACTAAATGTACGATATGTGAAAATATTCACTAAAAGTCGTTCACACTTTGTGAAAGGACGTTTGTATATGAATCCATTAAAAGGAATCGTCCAGATTCCACGTAGTATTCTCATTCAATTCATCATTGCGGCTTTCTTAATGGGGGTCGCGGTCGTCGGTCAGTCATACGGCATCGTGTTGACGGTCGATCGCATTTTCCTAAAAGAACAACCGTTTGAAGCTGTCATTCCGTTACTACTCACCGTTCTCGGTATGTTGTTGCTCCGAGTCGCCGTGACGTATTGGAACGGTCGTCTTGGTACGACGTTATCGGCACACATGAAGCAGGCGCTTCGGGAAGCACTCGTTGCGAAATATACGAGTCGCTCAGTCGAGATGATGCTACAAGGGCAAGCGGGACAGAAGGTCAGTGTCTTGCTCGATGCAGTAGACGAGATGGACAGCTACTATAGTCAATATTTGCCGAAAGTCGTCCAGACGACGATCGTTCCCTTGATGGTCTTGATTGCGGCATTCAGCTATGACTGGATCACGGGTCTTGTCATGATGATCACGGCGCCGTTCATTCCGTTGTTTTACATCATCATCGGCATCATGACGCAAAAGCGGGCCGATGCTCAACTCGAGAAGATGACGGCATTCTCAGGAACGTTCCTCGATACGTTACAAGGACTGACGACGTTGAAGTTATTCGGTCGCGCGAAACGACAGCGTGACGTCATCGAAAAAAGCAGTCTCGATTTCCGAGATGCGACATTAACGGTCTTGAAGCTCGCCTTCTTGTCGTCATTGATGCTTGAGTTCATCTCGATGCTCAGCATGGGAATGATTGCACTTGAAGTTAGTCTGCGTTTGATTCTGTTTCAAAGCATCACCTTTATCCCAGCGTTCTTGATGCTCGTGTTGGCACCAGAATACTATCTTGCCTTAAAAGAGATGGGGGCTGCTTTCCACACGGGACGCGGTAGTGTGGCAGCAGCGAAACAAATCGCAGCCGAATTGACGGCAGACGATCGTCCTGTTGCATTCGGTCAATCGGAACTCACGATGAATCGTCCACCACAAATCGTCTTGGATGAAGTCGGCTTTACGTACCAAGAAGGACGTTTTGCCTTGCAAGATATCGGGCTTACGATTGAGCCGTATCAAAAGGTAGCGTTAATCGGTCGCAGTGGGGCCGGTAAATCGACCGTCTTGCAGTTGATTGCCGGACTCGCGGATCCACAAGAAGGACGGATTCTACTCGACGGAACCGAGCGCGGTCAGGTGGAGGAAACAAGCTGGTTTCGTCAGTTGAGCTACATTTCTCAACATCCGTATCTGTATGCCGGAACACTGGCAGAAAACATCGCGATTGGTGAGCTTCGTCAAGCGACGCCGGAAGAGATTTTCGAAGCGGCGCAGGCGGCAGGGCTCGAGGAGTTGATTGCGACGTTGCCTGAAGGGATCGACACGGTGATCGGAGAAGGTGGACGCGGTCTATCGGGTGGCGAAAAACAGCGTGTTGCGTTAGCACGAGCGTTCTTGAAACGCCCGAACGTCGTCGTCTTTGATGAACCGACGACTGGACTTGATGTCAAAACGGAGCGACTGCTCCAACAAGCGATTGAGCAACTCGGACAATCGGCAACGGTCATCACTGTCGCGCACCGTTTGCATACGATTGAACGATCGGATCAAATCGTCGTTCTCGACGGCGGACGAATCGTCGATCGTGGCACCCATGATGAATTGCTTGGTCGCGATTCGGAATATGCGCGGATGCGTAGCGTCCAGAGAGGGGAGGAAACACGATGAAGGAATTATTAGGAGTCTTTCGGTTGATGGTGCATCAAAAACGCGATATCGCCTGGTCGATCTTCTTCGGTGTCCTCGCCGGTGTGACAGCGGTCGGTTTATTCGCAGCAAGTGGTTACCTGATTTCAAAGGCAGCCTTGTTACCACCGATCCAGACACTCGCCGTCTTGATCGCCCTGCAAAAAGTGTCGAGTCTGACGCGCGCCGTCAGTCGGTATGCGGAACGTTACTATTCGCACCGGGCGACGTTTACGATCCTTAGTGACATCCGAACGTCATTTTACCGTCGTCTCGAGCCGCTTGCGCCAGGGATTTTCGGTAAGTACCGCAGTGGTGACTTACTTGCGCGGATCGTCGGGGATGTCGAGAGTCTACAAAATACGTTCTTACGTGTCCTCTATCCACCGATCGTGTTACTGCTCGTTTTCTTCTGTACGATTTTTTTCGTCAGTTTCTTCTCATGGACGATTGCCGGGATTCTGTTGCTTGGTTTAATTCTGACCGGTTTCTTGATTCCGGGATGGTTCGCGTATCGTGAACAACGCTTCGCCCGTTCAGTCCGTGTTCGACGTGGTGACTTGTCGACAGAAGTGACAGAGTTATTCCAAGGCTATCGTGATTTGAAGATTTACCAACAGCTCGATCAAAAGGAACAGGACTTGAATGCCGTCGCGAAACGGTATGTCGAGGAAGAGAAACGTAATGGTTTACACGCTGTCTCGAACCTGGCCTTAAATACGATGGTGACGTTGATCATCTCTTGGCTTGTCCTCGGTGTGGGTGCCTATCTCGTCGCAAGCGGACAACTCGAGGGAGTTTTCCTCGCTTTACTCGTCATGACATCGCTGACCGTCTTTGAAAATGCGGCACCGATGGCGATCTTACCCGGCTTTTTTGAAGATAGCCGCCATGCTGCGAAACGACTCGATGAAGTCGTGACTGAGCAAGAGGAGCCGACGTACGCTCCGTTCGTCCTCGATCAGGCACCATCCTTTGAAACGAATGCGCTGACGTTTACGTTTCCTGATGCACCCCGTCCAGTCTTACGTGACGTCACTGTCTCGATTCCGGCTGGTAAGAAGACGGCGATCGTCGGAGCGAGTGGTTCCGGGAAATCAACGTTACTTCAATTGATGTTACGGATGTATCCGACGGACGGATTAACGATTGCTGGACAGGACAGTCAGACGGTTGATCCGGAAGGACTCTGGCAGCACGCGAATGTCGTCCTGCAACAAAATCACTACTTTTATGGAACACTTCGTGATAATCTACTTCTCGCAAACGAAGCAACGACGGACGAAGCGATGCGACAAGCACTCGATGATGTCGGATTAACGACATTCGAGTTGAGTGATCGTGTGTTTGAAAAAGGAGAGAACTTATCCGGAGGAGAAAAACAGCGGCTAGCGATTGCCCGCGTGCTCTTGCGAGAAGCATCGCTTTACTTGCTTGACGAACCGACGTCATCCGTTGATGCTTTGACGGAACAGATGATTCTCAAGCGACTGTTTGCGCGAGCAACGGATGCGACACTTGTCCTCGTCAGCCACCGCTTAGCAGGTCTTGAAGCGATGGATCAAATCATCGTCATGGATCAGGGTCACGTCATCGAAGTCGGAACGTATGCCGAATTGATGACACGACAAGGGGCGTTTTATGAGTTAAAACAAGTCGAGCAGTCGGTGTTTGCTCCGATTGGATAAAAAGTATGAAAGGCAATGAATCAAGTAAGGTTCATTGCCTTTTTTATTTAGCTTGGAAGAACTGAAAAGACATGACAGTCCACCTCTGAAATGGTAAAGTCTAGAAAAAACGTGGAGGGGTTTCATGGATATCAAACAATCATCCATCGTCGTCGATCAGACGACCGTTTCATATGATCATTTTCAAATGGGATCCAAACAGGTCTGCTTCTTGATTTCGGGAGCATCGTACGTATACGACCATCCATACTTTTACTACAGTCGAATGGCATTACTCGCGCGAGGCATCGATGTCATCTGCATTCACTATGTGACAGAAGATCTATTTTCAATGTCAGACGCTGAATCAAATGCCTGCATGACGCGCCGGGTTGACGCTGTCGTCTCGGAAGTGCTGGCAAAGCATCCATACGAAAACGTTCAGTTTATCGCAAAATCGTTAGGCACGATTCCGCTTGCCGCGTTACTTGCTAAGCCGAGTCTACAGACAGCGCGCTTCGTTTTCTTAACACCCGTCCTAAATGAAGTGGTTGAACAAATCGCCACATCGACGCAAGCTGGACTGATCGTCATTGGCACGGCCGATAAGTTTTATGATGAGGCAGCACTTGAAACGTGTCGGACATCACAATTAATGATCGATGTTATCGAAGGAGCGAATCATTCACTAGACCAAGGATTTGAGGTCGATTCGTCACTTGCAGTTCTCGGACATGTCATTCGTCAGATCGAAGCCAGTTTATTCGAACCACTACATCAGTAAAAAATCCGTCCAGCAGAGAGGCTGCTGGACGGATTTTTTAGTATGGACGAAGTAAGGCGCGAACGGGACTACCATCGCCGTCGACGAGCGGGAGCGGGACGGCATTCAAGTGGTAATCACCAGGCGTGATCGCATCGAGGACGAGTCCTTCGAGGATATGGATTCCATGCTGTGCCAGTGCGTGATGGGCTGCCATTTCCTTGCTATCAATCGCATCGACGCTTGGTAAGTCAAGACCAATCAGCGAAATCCCGAGTTCTCCGAGACGTTCAGCAAGACTTGGTGTCAACACAGGAATCGTCTCTGGGAAAGTCGATTTGTCGATCCAACCATCCGTTTTGATGATCAAGCGCTGGACGTCATTTAGCTCAAAGCCATCTAAATCAGCGGCTGTGATTTCTGTACGCCCTGGTAAGTAAATGACACGTGCATGTCCGATATAGAGGTCTGGATCCAGGTCGATGATTTTTTGTCCAGCATCATCAAAATGAAACGGCGCGTCGACATGGGTACCGGTATGCAGACTCATCGTAACTTTGCCGACGTTAACGGAACCGGTCTCTGCCTTATTCCATGTCAATGTGGCTTCAAACGGTGTATCCCCCGGCCACGTCGTGACGTGACGATCAAGTGGTTGTGAAACATCAATCCATCGTTTCATCGTTTCATCCTCCTCATAATGTCGTGCGGACCGACCACAGTTCCGGGAAGAACCGGTGGTCGAGCACACGCCGTAGATAACTGACACCAGACGAACCGCCCGTTCCTGGTTTTTGTCCGATGATCCGTTCGACGGTACTCATATGGTTAAAGCGCCACATCTGTTGCTGGCTCCCGATATCCAGTAGTTTTTCACCGAGTTCATACAGATCCCAGTACCGCTCGACATCACGATAGACGCTTGCCCAAGCGGCCTCGACACTTGTATTTGGTGTCCAGTCTTCCGTGACATCACGCTCAAGGACGGACGCGTCGATCGGTAGCCCATGGCGCGCCATCGCCCGGATCGTTTCATCGTAGATGCTTGGTGTCTTCAAGTCTTCGAGCATCATCGGATAGAGTGTTTCATCATGTGCATAAACTTTTAGCATCTGCTCATTCTTGAAACCGAGCGCGAATTCGATTTGCCGGTTTTGATACGATTGGAAACCGGATGAGTGACCAAGTGCGTCACGGAATTCCAGATATTCGGCAGGGGTCAAGGTCGACAAGACATTCCACGACTGGATCAACTGGTGCTGAATCTTTGAAATCCGTGCGAGCATCTTAAACGATGATTCGAGATCATCGTTTGCAACGGCTTGCGTCGCTGCACGCATCTCATGCAGGATCAGCTTCATCCATAGCTCGCTCGTTTGATGAATGATGATGAACAGCATCTCGTCATGATGCCCCGATAAGCGATGTTGACTCGTAAGCAATGGATCCAGTTGCAAATAATCCCCATAGGACATATCTTTCTTAAAATCCGTTTGAATCGATGCTTCAATAGACGTAGGATCTGTCTTTGTCATTCCCATTCATCCCCTTTATCGAGTTAATTCAGTTTTCGTTTTTCAGCGGTCTTCAGTTGTTCTGGATGCGCCCGTTTCCAGAAGAAATAGGCGATAGATAAGAACACTAACCACGGTATACCAAACTTCAAGACGATTTGGAAATCTGTGAACCATGTCGTCAGGACGAGTGCGAATAACAACAATGCACCGAGGGCCGTCAGATACGGATAGCCCATCATCCGAACCGGTAACGTCCGTCCACCTTCACGTTCCCAGGCTTTACGGAAGTAGAGGTGGGAGATGAAAATCATGAACCATGTGAAGATCGCCCCGAACATCGAAATCCCCATCATGAACGGATAAGAGACGCTCGACTGACTGCTGATGATCGCAGCGAGAAAAATGCCGAGTGTTGATAAGGCGAGTGCGAAGAGCGGTACACCTTTTCGATTTAAACGACCAAATACTTTTGGCGCATATGTTGCCTTGGATAATGAATACATCATCCGTGTCGAAGCATACAGCTGACTGTTCATCGCGGAGAGCGCTGCCGTCAGGATGATGAAGTTCATGATACCGCCTGCATATGGAATCGATAGCATCTCCATTACTTTGACGAACGGACTTTGATCGACGCCGCCTGCTTGTTGCCACGGGACAATCATCAACATTAAAGCAATCGTGACGACATAAAACGTCGAGAGACGGAAAACCGTCGCTTTTAATGCTTTCGGTACGGCAACGTCCGGGTCCTTTGCTTCACCGGCAGTGACAGCAATCAATTCCGTTCCGAGGAAACTGAACAGGGAGATGAAGATCGCAATCCAGAGACCCGAGAAGCCGAATGGCATGAAGCCACCATCATTCGTGAAGTTTTGTGGACCAATCTCAGGGCTCGGACTACCGATGACCAAGTAAGCACCAAGCAGGATGAACAGTAAGATGGCACTAATCTTAATGACCGAGAACCAGTACTCAAAGGTTGCGAACGTATTGACTGTCGTAGCATTGATGTAAATCAACGCGGCAGCGAATACGAGAATCCAGACGACCCCGGGAACGTCCGGGAACCAGTATTTCATATAGATGGCGATCGCACTAACTTCAACGCCGATTGCGAGAACGTTTGCGATCCAGTACGAATAGCGGACGAGAAAACCCGCGTACGGACTAATGTATCGTTCGGCAATCGTACCGAACGAGCCAGATGTCGGATGGGCGACCGTCATTTCAGCCAGACAGCCCATTAAAAGTAGGACGATGAAGGCGCCGACTGCGTAACTGATCAAAACGCTCGGTCCAGCAAGACCGATTGCAAGCCCACTTCCGAGGAAGAGACCGGTACCGATCGCGCAGCCCATTGCAATCATCGTGAGTTGGCGTGTCTTGAGTTCACGCCGTAGTTCAGTAGGTTGTTCCATGGTGTACTCCTTAAGCAACGACTTCGCGTTCATTCGCGAAACGTTCGTATTCTTTATCTTCCATGATTCGTTTAAGTGTCGCGACGACGTCATAGACATCGGTAAACGTGTTGTAGAGCGCGACGGGTGCTAGACGGACGATGTTCGGTGCCCGGAAATCGGGGATGATCCGATTTTCCTTGAGTGCTTTACAGATCCGCGCCGCTTCCGGGTGCTCGAGGCTGAGATGCGCCCCACGGCGTTTATCGTCAATTGGATTTCCGATGACGAAACCGTACGGTATGAGTTCCTGCTCGACAAGGTCCATCATGTACTGCGTCAGGGCGAGTGACTTCGTTCGGACGGCTTCAATACCGACTTCGTCAAACATCTCTAACGCACCGATTTGTGGGGCGAGACTTAAGACGTGTGGTGTTCCAATCTGGAAGGCACCTGCGTGCTCGGCCGGTGTCATCGTGTGATCCATGTCAAACTGCTTGTCCTTGCGCGAACCGAACCAGCCCGTCAGCCCAGGCAACGTTCCGAAATGACGTTCGTGGACGAATAATCCACCGACTGTTCCAGGACCGCCGTTCAAGTGCTTGTAATTACACCAGTAAGCAAAGTCGACGCCCCAGTCATGGAAAGCGTGCGGAACGGCTCCGACGGAGTGACAGCCATCAAAACCAATCAAGATACCGCGGTCGTGTGCCGCTTTCGTTAAACGCTCCATATCAAGAATCTGTCCGCTTCGGTACAGCACGGCAGGCAAGACAATCAAAGCGATATCGTCTGTCATCGCGGCAATGATATCGTCCTCCTCTAAAAAGCGACCATCATGACTTGGTACTTGGACGAGATGTGTCTCCGGATCCAGTCCGCGTAAACGAAGCTGACTTTGTAAAGCATAGATGTCCGACGGGAACGTCAGCGCATCCGCTAAAATCTTATCTCGTCCTTCTGTTGGTTGGAAGAATGTCGCGACGAGTTGATGTAGATTGACGGTCGTCGAACCGGTGACCATGACTTCTTCCGCTTGTGCGCCGACAAGCGGAGCGTTGAGGGCAGCGAGACGTTCTGATAATTCGAACCAAGGATGACGTCCTTTCATCCAGCCGTCGATTCCGAGTTCTTTCCAGTCTGATAGCGACTCGAGCAACGTCTTCTCGGCACGCTTCGATAATAAACCGAGCGAGTTTCCGTCCATATAGATACTACCCGGTTGCAGATAAAACTCATCACGATAGGCGGCGAGTGCATCTTGCTCGTCCCGAGCAACGGCATCCGTCCGTTTTGCTTGTAATGTCATACGTCATCCTCCTCAAATGAATACTCAATCAATTTTGACAAAAGCGTAGCAAACAAATTGACATTGTGTCAATATTATCGAATAGAGAAAACAAAAGGAGTGAAGGACATGTCATCTTCTCAACCAGAAAAAATCGATAAACGACATCTGCGCACAGTGCGGACACGCGAAAAACTGTTGAGTGCGGCACGTGACGTCTTCTTAGAACAAGGGTTTCAAACGTCAACGATTTCACAAGTGATCAAACAAGCTGGCGTCGGCTACGGAACAGCCTACGTGCATTTTGAAGGGAAAGATGAGTTGCTCGTCGTCCTGATGGAAGATGTCATGAGTCGCTTCCATGCGATTGCGGAACGAACATTTGAACCGACGACGTCGCTAGAGGCAAAGGAACGTATCGTGACGCAAGCTACGGATTTCTTACGTCTCGCGGAAGAAGAACGAGCGATGCTACGGATCGTTGAGCAAGCAATCGGCGTCTCTTACATCGTCCGTGCGAAATGGAAAGCGATTCGAGAACGCTTCATTGATCGGATCAGTCAGGACATTCGATATGCTCAGGAGACAGGACTCGCGCGACAAGATGTCGATCCGAAGCTCGTTGCCCGTGGCTGGTTCTTCGCGAACGAGATGTATTTATTCGAAGTCGTCCGTGAAGAAGCAACAGCGACGATTGAAGAGATCGCACACGTCTTAGCGACGATTTATACGCAAGGACTCTACCGGATCGAGGATTGATGAACGGACAGGAAGGGAACGTTTCAAAGTAGAAGGGAGCGTGACCGGGATGCCATTTGATTACGATCTCGATTTCAAGACGACGGATTTTCGCAAGGAGCCGGAAAAATACCGGGTTGGACGCGGGGAGCAAGGAGTCTTGCTCGTCGAACCCTATAAAAGTGAGATTTTGCCACATTGGCGTTTTAAGACGCCGGACATCGCGAAGGAATCCTCTGAGAAAATTTATGAGATGTATTTAGCTTATAAAGAAGACGGGGACTTCGTCGGCATGGATATGGCGCGGAAGTTCATTCAGATGGGGCATACGCGCGCGCGACGTTACGCGAACTACAAGGGTGGGCGCAAATATAAAGATAAAGAGACCAAAGAATTACACACACGCGAAATCGACGAAGAAAAAGCAAAATCCGCGGCCATCTTCCAAGAAAAATGGGATTTGATTCGGGCGGACGAAGAATACCTTGAACTCAAACGTGCGCATCAAAAGCAGTACGGATAAGTCATTTCAAAATAAAGGGAATCCATTCAAACCATGCGATACTGAAAAGAAAACGGGAGGCATGAGGATGAACCGTTGGTGGATTCCGCTGTATCCAATCGGTCTATTTTTACTGGTCGATCACTTTTTCTATGATATTTCATTGATATGGCTTATCATGCTTGGTATTGTGAGCATCCTTTTAAGTATCCGTCCGAAGCGACCATCCTTTTCGTCATATCGTCCATTAATGATTGGGACGTTTTTGATCGGCTGTGGTCTGATGCCATGGTTGACGCTGGATTTTACAGGAGTCGTCTTCGTCTTCTTGTTAACAGAAATCGCTGCAAAACTGCTCATGTCAGTAACGGAGGAACAATTCGTATGACGAACGAATAGGGATAAATGAAATAGCCTCGATTACTCTGTCCAATAGGATAGAGCGATCGAGGCTATTTTTGATTCATTTAAGAACTCTGTTCGACCTTGGCAATTAATCGTGCTTGACGTTTTTGCCAGATGAATGATCCGATGAACGTCACGACGAGGAAGATCAGACCAAGTGCGAATGGATAGAAAATGTTGACGTCATACAGTACACCGGCAAGCGTCGGTCCGAGCACGTTCCCGATGCTCATATAGGCATTGTTCATTCCCATAGC
Organism: Exiguobacterium sp. UBA7533; assembly: GCF_002479335.1. Taxonomy (NCBI): domain Bacteria; kingdom Bacillati; phylum Bacillota; class Bacilli; order Caryophanales; genus Exiguobacterium; species Exiguobacterium sp. UBA7533. The sequence continues at coordinate 38,130 of NZ_DLMP01000002.1, forward strand.
AAAGCCTTGCTCATTACCAGCGAGCTTTGAAATCATCGTATTCAAGACGGGGCGTAAAATCGATGTCGCAAGGAAGATGACGAGGGTAATCGCAAAGAATCCACCGTAACTTGATGTCAATAATGACAACAGGAAGCCGAGTGCTGCGATGAACAGGAACAGGTTCAGGACCGTTCCTTCGCCTAAATTACGGGATAACTTATCGACGATGAAGATTTGAGCAATGACGCTGATGATTCCAGTTGACGTCACCATGATCGCGATGTCCTTCGGTGAAGCACCGAATTGATCATCAACGAACAGACCTAGTACCGATTCGTATGCCATGAGACCAAAGCTCATGACGAGTGTAATGACGAGCGGTACGAAGTACGGTTTTTTAAACGATGTCCCCAGTTTCTTAAGCATCGACCCTTCATCTGGTGCCATCGCTGTTGCATCGTGTTGTTCGCTTTCTTGAAGTAACAGGACGCTGAATAAGACAGCTGCACCCGAGACGATCGCTGAGATGAGCAACGGCAATTTTAAGTCATACTCGGCAAGGAATCCACCGATTCCTGGACCGATGACGATCCCGAGTGACATCGCAGCTGAGACATAGCTGTTTCCTTTTGCACGTTGATCCATCGTCGTGATGTCCGCAACGTAAGCAAAAATCGCTGGAATCAGGAGTGCGGCACCGGCACCACCGATTGCGCGCGAGATGTAGAGAACCGTGACAGAGTTTGAGAAATAGAAGACAAACATCGAGAGCGTCAAGCCGATCAATCCATAGATGATCATCTTACGACGACCATATTGATCTGCCCATTTACCAGCAATCGGTGACATGACGAGCTGTGCTCCGGCAAAGATGGCAATCATTAATCCAGCCGCCGTTCCACCTTGTCCAATCGACGCTAAGTAAGCGGGTAGAATCGGAATGATGATCCCGAAGCTCCCGACCGCAATAAACATATTGATCATGAGAACCGTTAATTTTTTTCGTTGATCCGCGTGCAAGGGGACCCCTTCTTTCGACCCGCTTTTTGTAAGCGGTTATTTGTTTCACCTTCATTATCTTAGATTCAAGCTAAAGCGTCTGTCAACGTAGACGAGTCGATGATTTGAAAAAGACTCTATCCTTCAAGAAGGATAGAGCCAATTCAAACTTATTGCTCTTTTTTGAATAACCATTTGACGTTCGGTGACAGCAACGGTCGGAAAATCGTCACGATGGGTCGACTCGACAGCAACCAGACGAATCCGGTAGCGAGCAAGAAAGAAAGTCCAATCAATAACAGTGGTGACTCTGTAATGGCTGGTGGAACCGAATCTCGGAACAAACGAACGATGAACGAGTGGATCAAATAGATCGCGAGCGTCTGAATTCCGATCTGGTCGAACCGTTCACCGAACGACCGATGCGGTACGAGCAGGAGAACGGAGAAGATCATGATAGTGCTGATGGCGTAAAGAAACAGTTGGATTGCCACTCCCTTGAGAAGCGGGACTTCGAATTCACCATACGTATCGCGGTAAAAGAGCCAGACCGTGTCAAACCCATTTTTTGTCCAGAGAATCATGAAGACGGCAATCAAGAGTGAGATGATCAGTCCGGTCAACCGTCCGATCGGTGCTGTCATCTGTTTTCGCCAGCCGGTATCAGTTAACCAGCCACGCTCCTTGACGAGATACCCCATCAAGAAGAACGGATAAAAGCTGACGACTTTTTGTAATGATAGGAAGTTCGTGATCGAATCTGGATTGGCGTTGATCAATAAGGCGAATAAGACACTGACGATCAGCGGAAAACGCATCGCTAGAAAAGCCGGTGTGACGGTCTGCCAAATGATAATGCCGAGCAAATACCAAAGCGTCCAGTTCGGAACGAGTGGATGAAGTAATCCATCGAGCATTTCCCGTAAGGAGTCATCCTGCGTGTAAGATAAATAAATTTCGTGAATCGACTGCCAGAGAAAATAGAGAACGACGAACGCGATGATTCGTTGTGGTCGCGCTTGTTTGAAGAAATAGCCACTCATGAAGATGAAGGCTGGCATATGCAACAGGTAAATGACGTTATATGCCATCTTGACGACATCATTTCCTGGTAAGTCACGGAACGTCTCGATCAAGTGACCAAAGACAACCGTGAAAATGAGTAGCACTTTATAGTTTCCAAGCCAATGATCGTACATAGGAGCGGTCACTGGTTTGATAGCAGTGGTCATTTTTTTTCACCAAGCAGAATTTGATCGACGAACCGGGCACTCGATTTCCCGTCCTGATGCTCGAAGAAGTACTCCGCGAATGCTTTGACGTTGTGCATTTCGAAGTCTTGATTTTTAATTCGCTCAATCAACTCTTCTGATGTCTTGACGATCGGACCAGGTACGAATTCCTCGAAATCATAGTAAAAATCGCGTTTCGAGATATAGTCTTCAAGATCGTACGCGAAGAACAACATAGGTCGATTCAATAGAGAGAACTCGAAACACGTCGATGAGTAATCCGTGATTAAAATGTCTGAGACGAACAGCAATTCATTGATTTCACGATGATCCGTCAAATCAAGGAAGAAGTCGGCATAGACTTCAGGAATCTCCATCCGACGACGGATGAACGGGTGGAGTTTTAGGACAAAGACATACTCCTCATGAAGTGCTTCATACAACGCATCGAGATCCAGCTGATCAAAATCATAATAGGCACTCTTCGCACCATTTCCTCGGAATGTCGGAGCAAACATGATGACTTTCTTTTGTTTGAAGATTGGATATTCCTCATAAATACGTGCTTTCGCTTCCTCGATGAACGGTTGATCGAAGAACATATCCGTCCGAGGAATACCGGTCGCGATAACTTGGTCTTCCCGTAAACCAAAACCTTCTGCGTAATGACGGGCGACATTATGAGAGCTAACGATCGCTTTCGTGTAGTTCCGGTGACTGAGCGAGTTCGCACTTGGACCACCTGGTTTTCCGAGGCGACTGTAACCGAACGTCTTGAAGGCGCCAACGGCATGCCAGACTTGAACGAGGTCACTACCTTTACGAATATTCAACGGATAGATCATCGGATAGAAATCATCGACAAGAATCGTCTTTGCTGTCGCTAAGTGATACGGCAGCGCAAACTTATCACGCCAATCACGGCGAGACTGGAGATTCGGTTTGAAGAACGTCTTCACGTCGAGATTGAGATTGCGCCGCTCGACTTCATCCAAGATATAGGCGAAGTTACCACTAATATCGCTTCGTGAGTCGGAAGCGAGGATGACTTTATTCTCTTGGATCGGTTGGGTCCATTTCGTGACGTTATAAATCGCCTTGAACGTAAAACGGCGGAACTTGAACGCCCGCTTTTTCATGTTTTTCTTCCATTTCTTATACCGATCGATGACTTGAACTAAACGTTTCGATTCGCCTTTTTTCAGGGAATGGAAACCTAAAGAGTTGCTGTATTGTGAATACTGCACGACAAGTTCGTACTCAAGTAAGATCAACGCGTTACTATGTTTCGTATCAACGCGGTAAGCGATAGGAATGAGTGAACGTGTATCACCAAAAGGCGCTTCATGTAAGATCGTCTTTCCTTGCACGATGGCGAAAAAAGCATCAAAATAACCCATCGGCAACGGACGACCCGTTGGTGTAATGTGGTTCAAATTTAATTCGCCTGTAAAGGACTCTTCCGTCCAGTCTCCTTCAAATGGAAATCGGCAGATGAACGTCCGTTTATTTCGTTTGTTCCGAAAAACGATGGCACGTTCGAGTGGTACCGATACTTCAACAGGTTCAGACTGAATATAGTCGTCGACCGGTTCCTCGGAATCAGTTTGATGCAATATAGAATTTTCAAATAATGTTTGTTCGGCGTGCAAAAAATCAGTCAATCCGCTTAAACGTGCTTCGAAACGAAACGTCGTTCCGGCTAATTCCAAGTAGGTGACCTCGGCATGTAAAGTAGGCATAAGTGTCTCTTCTGTCAAAACCATCTCTCCTCGCTCGAATAATTACATTACATTTACACAATAACGATAAAATTTTAAAATGCAGTTGAACATAGTATAGTGAAACTAGAAATCACCACTCATTATATCGTGAGACATTAAAATTAATAGGGATTTCTTTATTTTTTTGTGTTTTTGTAAAATAACAGTTTAATACAGACTGGATCATTACAGATACCCTGAACGATAGGGAGAGAAAACCGACATACGATTATTTCATAAGGGAGGGAAGCAGGTCGTCTCGTGCGGAATAGGTAACGAGACACTGCGTCAGAAGATGATTTATGCAGCCATTTTAGCTGGAGGAAAAGGAACACGAATGGGGAATGTCGATCGCCCGAAACAATTCTTATCGATCGGAGAACGTCCGATCATCGTCCATACAGTAGAAAAATTTTTGTTACATGAAGATTTTGACCGCATCATCATCGTCACACCGACTGCTTGGATTAACTATACACGCGATATTTTGGAAAAATACATCGGAAAAGATGACCGTCTTGTCATTACACCGGGTGGACAAGATCGAAATGAATCAATCATGGCAGCGGTGAACTGGATTGAAGAGAAAAACGGTCTATCTGAAGAAGACATCATCGTCACACACGACGCCGTCCGTCCGTTCCTGACGCACCGCATCATCAAGGAAAACATTGAAGCGGCGCAAGAATTCGGTTCATGTGATACGGTCATTTCTGCAATTGATACGATCGTCGCGTCAACGAACGGCAAAACGATCACGGATATTCCAGTACGGGATCAAATGTACCAAGGACAAACGCCACAAAGCTTCCAAATCACGAAGTTAAAATCGCATTATGGGTCGCTTTCAACGGAAGAACGGGCGATTTTGACGGATGCGTGTAAGATTCTTCTTCTGAAAGGAGAAGATGTGGCGCTCGTCACAGGAGAACTGTTCAACATTAAAGTGACGACACCATATGACCTACGGATCGCAAATGCTATCTTGAAGGAGCGGATTCATCAATGATTAATCAAGTCTATCAACTCGTCGCCCCGCGTCAGATCGAAGTGACGTATGATGAGCGGTCTTTGAATACCGATCGTGTCGTCGTACGTCCAACATATTTATCGATTTGTCACGCCGATCAACGCTATTTCACAGGTAGTCGTAGTGCGGAAGTATTGGCGAAAAAATTACCGATGGCGATGATTCATGAGGGAATCGGAAAAGTCGTCCATGATCCAAGCGGTACATTCAAGAAGGGAACACTCGTCGCGATGGTACCGAATACACCGACGGAAGATGATGATATCATCGGTGAAAACTATCTGCGCACGAGTCGTTTTCGTTCGAGTGGATATGACGGCTATATGCAAGACTATGTGTTCTTGAAAGCGGATCGCCTTGTTGAGGTACCGGTCGATCTTGATCCTGAGGTCGCGGCATTCACTGAACTTGTCAGTGTATCGGTCCATGCCTTGACTCGCTTTGAAAAGATTGCGCACCCGCGCCGTGAGACGTTCGGTGTCTGGGGAGATGGAAATCTTGGTTTCATTACGGCACTTTTGTTGCGTAAATTATATCCGGAAGCAAAACTATTCGTCTTCGGTAAAACCCAGTCGAAGCTCGACTACTTCTCGTTTGCGGACGAGACATATCACATCGACCAGATTCCAGCTGATGTCTCCTTCAACCACGGTTTTGAATGCGTCGGTGGAATCGGTAGCCAATATGCGATCAATCAGATGATCGATTACATTATTCCAGAAGGCACGATGGCTTTGCTCGGTGTGTCAGAAGATGCCGTCGCGATCAACACGCGGATGATTCTTGAAAAAGGACTGCGTGTCTACGGATCAAGTCGAAGTACACCGGCTGATTTCGCACGGACGATGGAATTGTATCAAACTCATCCGGACATTCCAGCCTATCTATCGAATCTGGTTTCGGGCGTATTCCAAATCCGACAAATCGAAGATATTCATAAAGCGTTTGAAAACGATTTAACGAATCGCTTCGGAAAGACGGTCATGGAATGGTGCATGTGATGATATGCGCTGAAAAAGAGGAGAATCGTCTATGAAACAAAAAATTCGGTTATTGCAACGACGGACGGTCCACTATTTGCTTGCTATGACATATTGGTTGACGAAGCGACTGCCGATCCAATCAAAGAAAGTCGTTTTTGCGACCTATCGTTCCGATCGTCTCGTCGATAACTTTCGTGCCGTCTACGATGAACTAGAGCGACGCGATTTAGGATATGAATACGTTTTTTTGTTGAAACGATTTCCTCAATCGTTGGTGGGACAAATTCAATACGTCTTCCACATGATGCGAGCGACGTATGAATTAGCGACTGCCCGTTATTTCATCATCGATGATTATTATTATCCTGTATATGTCTCGTCCTTACGGAAAGGAACAGAAGTCATTCAGCTATGGCATGCTTGTGGAGCCTTTAAAAAGTTCGGCTATAGTGTGCTTGATAAATCCTATTCGCCGGATGATGATTATTTGAAGATGGTCCAGATTCACCGGAACTATAGCAAGGTCTATGTTTCCGGTGAAGCATGTATCGCACCATATGCGGATGCTTTCGGAATGACGCAGGAACGGATCTACCCATTAGGGGTTCCACGGACGGATCAACTACTGAACACAGCACGCCAAGCCCGTGTGCGAGAAAAGTTGTATGACCGATATCCAGAATGGCGCAAGAAACGAATCATCTTACTCGCGCCGACGTTCCGAGGAAATGGACAAACAACGGCACATTACGATCAAGAGCTCGATTTTGAGAAGTTTCGTCGTGAGCTTGGACCGGATACAGTCCTCTTGCTTCGCATGCATCCGTTTGTTCTTAATCCACCAATCGTACCGGACGCGTATTCGGATCAAATCATTAACATGACAGACTATCCGGATATCAATGATCTGATGCAGATTGCGGATATTCTGATCACGGATTATTCATCTGTCATCTTCGAGTTTGCCTTGTTGCAGAAGCCAATGATTTTCCTTGTTAACGATCTGCAGTCGTACAAAGCAGAACGCGATTTCTATTTCCCGTATGAATCCTTCGTACCGGGACCGATTGTCTCGACGTTCGAAGACGTCATCGCTTGGATTAAACGCGGGCAATTCGATACGCAGAAGATCGAGACGTTCGCGAATCAGTTCTTTACGTATCAGGACGGGGAAGCAACCAAACGAATTGTCGATCATTTGTTATATGACACGATTCCGGAAGCACCTGTCTATACGAAAACGCTGGTGTGAACACAAAAAAACGTTCCGATTGCGTCTCCATTTGGGGAGAGAGACGTCATCGGAACGTTTTTATTTTGAATTGGGGCTTGATTGGCGCGAGCAGGGGTAGCTCGCAGAATGCGCACCTCTTAAAAGTGCGTCAACTTGTCCTTCAGGGACGTTCTCGGTTTGACAGGTGGAACGAGGGCTGGCCAGCCGATTTGAATGACGCCGAGAACCCGTTCATTTTCTGAAGCGTGAACGATTGAAGCATATTCTGGTGTAAACCAATGTTTTCCGCTCTTCCAGCAGCAACCAAGGCCGCGCTCTGTCGCCACCAACTGTAGATTTTGAATCATGGCAGCTGTTGCGAGTGTATCTTCTAGCTGTTGATCCGGTGTCCCTAGTACCTGACAAAGTACTGTTAAGTAAACCGGGACTTCCCGTAATTTTTGTTCAGCCTGTTGACGTTGTTCAGACGTTTTTGTCTCGAATTGACCACGCGCTGTCAGTAACTCCATCAAAGCATCGACGTACCGAGTTTGTCCCTCTTCGATTGCGAGAACAAAACGCCAAGGTTCTCGTAGCTTATGGTTCGGGGCATACATCGCCGTTTCGAGTAATGCCTCTACTAATTCGACCGGAACTGGTTGTGCCGTATAGGACCGGATGGACCGGCGTGTTTCAATCACTTGTTGAACATGCATCCGTTTCATCTCCTCACTGAGTACTTTTTCACTATAAATGATAACGATTATCATTGTCAATGTTATTTGTCAGAAAACAAAAAGACGATTTCCAAGAGGAAATCATCTTTCGTTGAATTTGTATTAAGAGGCTTTTCGTTCCTCTTCTTGAGCAACAGTCGTTAGTTTCTTTTTCATGAGACGAATCCGGTACAACGCAAATAAATAATGGGCGAAATAAATCGTGAATCCCAGGAAAAGCGTTAATGCTACATGAATCTGAACGCCAGGAACAGCATGAAGCTGAATGAAGAGCAAGACAGCCATTGCCATCGTATAGAGCACCATTTCCACCGATTGTGGCATGACGCGTTGACGTTTTAGGAAAAAGGAACGCATGAGTGGTAGGACGACGAGACTGACGAGACGATCGACCAGACCGATGACGAGCACACTGATCACCATCGCTAAACCATTTTCAAAAGTGATTAATCGTGGAAAAACAAGATATGTGACGAGTAATAGTGGTCCAACTAACAAAAAGATTGAAATCGAGGCACGTGCAAAGACGAAGAGCCCGTTGACACTTGTTAAAAAGGCGCGAAAAATCTTTTGCGACCAAGGCGATGGTCGACCGACTTGCCAAGCAAAACAACAAGCAAAGATGAACGCATAAAATTGCAGAAAGGCAACCATAAAGCATCTCCTTTAGATATGAAACTCATTGTCCCTAGTGTATCGATTTTAAGAGAGAAGTGCAAAGAAGAACTTTTCACGAAGTATAGCAAAAGACCAGCTGATATGACATCAACTGGTCCTTCATGAATCAATCCAGATTTGGTTCTTTTTTTCCGTGCAAGAAGAAGGACAGAATCAATGCGAGCGCAGATAAAACGGTCGCAATCCAGAACGCGTCAGTGATCCCTTGGATCGTTGCTTGTTTTGTCAGCATCGTAAACCAACTCGTTGAAGCAGCTTGTGAGCTACCCAGCTGTTGTCCAAGATCGTTTAAATGTTGCGAAAGCGTCGGGTCGAGCGTCGTGAACTGATTCGCATCGTCTGCCAAGTGAGCCGTCGTTTGACGGGTCATGACGGTGACGAGAATTGCCGTTCCGATGGAGCCGGCGACTTGACGAAGTGTGTTTTGGGTTGCGTTTCCGTGCGGGATCATCTTCATCGGTAAAGCGTTCATACCGGCAGTCATGATCGGCATCATGATGAATGCCATACCGAATGACCGAAGCATGTAGATGCCCATGATGGAATAATACGACGTATCCATGTTTAATTGCGTCAATTCCCATGTCCCGTACGTCATCAACGTCAAACCGAAGATAGCGAGCGGTCGAATACCGAAGCGGTCAAATAAACGACCGGCAATCGGTCCGGTGATTCCCATGATCAGTGATCCGGGCAAAAGGAGAAGACCTGAATCGACCGGTGAAAAACCGCGAATGCTTTGAAGGTAAATCGGTAAAAGCAACATCCCACCGAACAACGCCATCGTGACGATGACATTGATGAAGAGGGTGAACGAAAATTCCGGAACCTTTAACACACGAATATTCAACATCGGATCTTCCATCGACAGCTCACGCATTGCAAAAGCAGCGATTCCAATTAAGCCGATGACGATCGTGCTGATGACGATCGGGCTATCCCAGCCGTCATTCCCGGCTTCACTGAATCCGTAAAGGAGACTCCCGAATCCGATCGTACTGAATAAGACGCCCAGTGCGTCGAAAGAAGGTTTCGAGAGTGGCTGCGTCAGGCGGAACCAGGCCGTACCGAGTAACAATGTCACTAATCCAAAGAACGACATCGCATAAAACATGACGTGCCAGTCATAGTTTTGGATGACATATCCTGTGATCGTAGGTCCGACAGCAGGAGCGAGAATCATAGCGATTCCGAGCATTCCCATGGCAGCACCGCGCTTATGCGGTGGGAATAATGTCATGAAGACGTTTGATCCGAGTGGCATCAAGATACCAGCCCCCGCTGCCTGAACGACACGACCAATCATCATGACCGGGAAGTTCATTGCCATCGAACAGATGACCGATCCGAAGAAAAAGAGTGTCATCGAAGCGAGGAACAACTGGCGGAACGTATAACTGCGCATTAAAAAAGCACTGATCGGAATCAAGATCCCGTTGACGAGCATGAAACCTGTCGTCAACCACTGGGCAGTGGACGTCGACACGTTGAAGTCATTGATTAGAACCGGTAACGCGACATTAATCAACGTTTGGTTCAAAATAGCAATGAACATACCAATCAGTAAGACCGTCAGTACTTTCGGAATACTGACGTTTTCAGTCGATACTTGTTTTGAAGGTGCTGCGACTGGTGGTGTCACGGTCATCGTCGGTTCCGTCTCGAGGGACTCCTCAAGTGTCGGTCCGTCAGTGGCCAGTGCGATGTCGGATTGACGATTCCGGCGGGCGATCCAGTTGACGCCGATGATGATCAGAATCGTGAACGCACTATATCCGAACAAGAAGGTAGTAGACATGAACGTCCCTCCTTAATCCTTATGAATGCGGACGGTCACATTCATACCAGGTCGAATGTCGAGTGATTTTTCTTGCGAGAGTGATACTTTAACTGGAATGACTTGTGCGACTTTCGTGTAGTTCGCATTTCCGTTTGAAGAAGGCATCATCGAGAACGTCGAAGCTGTCGTCATTCCGATCTGTTCCACTTCACCAGAAAGTGTCGTGTCAGGATAGCTGTCGACATATACGTCAACGGTTTGTCCGACTTTGATTTCATCGATTTCTGTTTCTTCGATGTTCGCTGTGACCCAAAGGTCGTTTAAGTCAAAACCATAGGCAAGTGGTGTACCGGCTGCGACGAAGCCGTTCTTTGTCGCCATCGACTGAACGATCGTTGCCTTCGCAGGCATCGAAACAGAAAGATCTGTTGGTTTTTGTCCAGCTTGCGCAGTCATGATGTGACCAAGTGTTGCACCGCTGTCGAGCGATTCGCCTGTTTTAGCAGACCAGTCCGTTAATTTACCAGCGCTTGGGCTAGCAATCGTTATCATTTTGCCATCGATTTTCGCATTGTCTGTTTTGACATAGCTTGTTGCTTGATCGTAATAGTAGTATCCGACGACCCCACCACCGATCAAAACGATGAGTGTAACGACATTAATGATTAGTAATTTTTTCATACTCATGAGTGTGTTAGCATCCTTTCTTGTGTACAATCGATTCAAAAAAAGTACTCCTCTGGGGGGAGGAGTAATTAATATAGTTAATTATATGGATAGTTAGATAACAAACAACCAACAATTTCCGACAAAATGTTGGAAAAATAAATGATAACGGATTCATTTTTAAAAAAGATGATGGAAAAGGAGTGAAATGCACATGAAAGAGAGCCGTGATCCACGACCAAAACGGTCACGTGACCGTATTACGATGGAATTGTTTCGTTTACTGAAGACAAACAGCTTTTCGAGCATCACCGTCAAGATGCTGACGGATGGGGCGGGTGTGAACCGCTCGACCTTTTATGCGCACTACACAGATAAATATGATTTGCTTGACCAAATCGTTGAGGAACAGATGATGGCGCTCGAACAAGCGATTCGGATTACAGGTACAGGCACCGTATTTCCGACAGTCGAACAGGTCAGTCGTTATTTTGCTCGTTTGTTCATTCACATTGAAGAAAACGAATTGTTTTACCAGACGATGCTCGTTCAAGGTCCTATCAAAACGTTCATCTCACGTTTTCTTGATACGTTGAAAGAAAATTATCGCCTCGTCTTTCGATCCCAAGTCGCAGAAGATGCGACTTTCGTCGATCGGGATTTGTTACTGAACTATGTCATTGGTGGACAGTTAGGATTATTGATTTCCTGGTTGCGAAACGGTCGGCCATATTCATCCGCATATATGGCGGAGCAATTGAGCCGGATGATCGTCTTTGGAACGGTTGAAAGCATCGGTTTTCCGAAAGAAACGGAATAAGGTCATAGAAAGAGACACTCCCGCTAGGAAGTGTCTCTTATTCAAGCTTGTCGGAAGGCAAGTTCCTTCGTATAAATCGTACTTCGGTTTCGTCCGCTTTCTTTTGAGTAATACAACGCTTTATCTGCTTTTTGTAATGCTTCTAAAGACGTATGGGAACCACTAGAATGTGCAATCCCAAGCGAAATCGTGATTTGCAGATCAGGTACGTCTGCCGTCGGGAACAGGTTGCGTGCGACCGTCATCCGAGCCAACTCTGCGATTTTTTGAGCTTCTTTAGCTGTAGTGCTTGGTAAAATGATCAAAAACTCTTCACCACCGTATCGTCCGACGAGGTCATCCGGTCGTGTTAAGGAAGCGAGTGTCATGCCGAGTTGACGTAGGACATCATCCCCGGCGTCATGACCATATGTATCATTGACGTGCTTGAAGAAGTCGATATCAATCAAGACAAGTGAATACCCTTGATCCGTTGAACCGACAAGTGACAGTGAATCATCGAGACGGCGCCGATTGGCAAGTCCGGTCAAAGCATCCGTCATCGCTAGTTTTTGTTGATACTGAATGTTTTCGAAGTGACGGCGTAATTCCGTCAGCAGTCGAAAAGCAACAAAGCCAGCCAATAGATTAAAGAAGATATAAGCGATTGAAATTTTAAAGAATGTCGACCAGCTGTTTGTTAGGATATAGATGGCAGGTAACGAATAGAGAACACCAATTGACACCAATAATTGAAAATGGCGCGTCGAGACATGAACGAATCGACGTACGATTCCGATCGTCGTAATGATTAAGACTATAATCAGTGTGGACAGATAAAAACCCTCCATTTGATCGACGGGTGTCAAAAAGTAACGTGTCCCGATGATCATTATACCGGCGACGATGGCGCTCGGGAAACCACCGAATAGCATAGCGATCGCGACTGGGATGATTCGTAAATCCACACGGGCGACATCAATCTGAATGCCATTGAATATCAACAAAACTGCAATCAGACCACAGACACTTCCCAATATGAGGCGTGTACTCCAGCTGGAATTCAGCGAAATACGTGGTCGATTCCGAAATGGTAAGAATAAGAGAGTAATCGTCGTGAACAGTAGACAAAAGTTAATGATGAATTGATTCATGATGGACAACAAATCCTCCCAACTCCCCCAGCTAACAGATTTCCATATATATACTCCAGTATACTCATCTAGGTAACGGTTAGACAGAGGTAAATGTTTAGATAAAACATAAAAAACGGTAGAAAATCTACCGTTTTTTATGAAGACGAAGTGAGCGTATCCTCATCCATCGTCAGTAAAATCTTATCGAAGACACGAATCATCGTTTCCAGTTCTTCTTCTGTTAAAGTTCCGAAGCGATCTTGTAAATAGTTTCTTCGGACGACCTCGAGTTCCCGAAAAGCACGCTCTCCGTCATCCGTCAAAGCGAGGACAATCGAGCGACGATCTTCCGTCGAACGCGTCCGTGTGACATATCCTTGTTTATAGAGCTTATCCGTTAAAGCAGTGACTTGACTCGTCGCCAGCTCAAATTGTTCCGCAAGAAGTGTCGGACGCTGGGGACCGTTTTCTGAAAGACTCCGTAAGATGAAAAATTCGCTTCGGGTTGCTGTTCCTTCAAATAGTCGATTAAGTTCACGTCGCAGGGTACGAAGAATGACACGCATTTGTTCCTCGAGTCGGTAAGTCAGCAAATCACGTTCCTGTGGCATGCAAGCAGCATCCTTTCTCTCAGTGGACTTCTATCATTTAGTGTACTAAACATATCGGATTTTTACCATCTACTACCCCAGATTCAAAAAAGGCAATTGACAATTTCGTGGCGGTTTGTGTAATATGGCGTAGTAATAACTAATTTAATTCAGTTCTCACTCAACCAGTGGGATGGAGGTTGCAGTTCTTAAGAGTACGGTTACGGATGTCGTCAAGCGACAAATGAAGTGACCTGAAAGGAAGAATTGCCGAAATCAATCATCGCTTTGAAGATGATCGATTGGGATTAGATCGAATAGGTCTAATACTGTCACAAGTCGGGTATCACTTACTTGTGGAGAGCTATCTTTCACGACGGTAGAATGAGGCGCATTCATTTTATTATGTTGCGTTCTCATCTTCCATCTGGAAGATGAGGGCGCTTTTTGTTTTTTCATTCAAAAAGTGTCCTCTCAAAAAATCTAAACAGAGAGAAGCGAACGAAATGAACAAACTAGATGTGAAACAAACAACAGATTCGACAGCCGAAGGATTAAAACGTGGATTACAAGCCCGTCATATGTCGATGATCGCCATCGGTGGGGCAATCGGAACAGGACTTTTCATCGCGTCCGGTGCTTCCGTTGCAGCAGCAGGACCAGGTGGTGCACTCCTATCGTATGCAATCGTTGGTCTGATGGTCTACTTCTTAATGACAAGTCTTGGCGAAATGGCGGCGTATATGCCTGTCGCCGGATCCTTCTCGACATACGGGACAAAATTCGTCGATCCCTCATTCGGCTTTGCCCTCGGCTGGAACTACTGGTACAACTGGGCAGTCACGATCGCAGTTGAGCTCGTTGCAGCACAAATCGTTATGACGTATTGGTTCCCGGACGTTCCTGGATTTTACTTCAGTGCCTTATTCCTTTTACTCATGATCGGCTTGAACTACTTCTCCGTTAAAGGTTTTGGGGAAGCGGAGTATTGGTTCGCCATGATTAAAGTCGTCACTGTCATCGTCTTCTTAGTCGTCGGTGTTGCGATGATTTTCGGTGTCTTTACATCGGAGCCACCAGTTGGCTTTAAAAACTTTGCTCTCGGGGATGCGCCGTTCGTCGGTGGTATTCCTGCCGTCATCGGAATCATCCTCGTTGCTGGATTCAGTTTCCAAGGAACAGAACTAGTCGGAATTGCCGCAGGTGAATCGGAAAATCCGAAAAAAAACGTTCCAAAAGCAGTCAAACAAGTCTTCTGGCGCATTTTACTCTTCTACATCCTTGCGATTTTCGTCATCGGGATGCTCATTCCGTATACGAGCCCGAACTTGGTTTCCAATGACATCACGGACATTGCCGTTAGTCCGTTTACGCTCGTCTTTGAAAAAGCAGGTCTTGCGTTCTCGGCAGCACTCATGAACGCCGTCATCTTGACATCTGTTCTATCTGCCGGTAACTCAGGTATGTATGCTTCCACACGGATGCTGTATACACTTGCTCGTCAAGGAGATGCACCAAAGTTCTTTGCAAAAGTGTCGAAAAATGGGGTACCGCGTAACGCCTTGCTTGCAACAGGAGCAATCGGTGCGCTCTGTTTCTTAACATCGATGTTTGGTGGACAAGTCTACCTGTGGTTACTCAATGCTTCAGGTATGACAGGATTCATCGCATGGCTCGGAATTGCGATCAGTCACTATCGTTTCCGTAAAGGATTCCTTGCACAAGGTCATTCGTTGAAAGATTTACCTTACGTTGCACCAGCGTTCCCGTTCGGTCCGCTGTTTGCATTCGGTCTTTGTTTCCTTGTCATCGTTGGTCAAAACTATGCAGCATTCCTTGCTGATCAAATTGATTGGGTCGGGATTGCCGCGACATATGTCGGAATTCCGTTGTTCCTTGCCTTCTGGTTAGGACACAAATTCAAAAACCGGACGTCGATTGTTCGTTACGAAGAGATGGACTTCCCAGAACATCCACGTCAATCGTAATCAACTAGCCGCCTTCTATTTATAGAAGGTGGTTTTTTGTTCCTAAAAAAGAAAACGTTTTCTAAAATATAGTTTTGAAAAAGTATAAAAAAGGAATCAATGAATACATATTTGAGAATAGGAATTTTGAAAAAGAGAGGGAGGGAGATACATGACTACATCTGAATTATTTTTTACATTAGGTTCTGCAGCATTTTTCATGTTGCTCGTTGCCTACATATCGTACCGGTTGACGCGCGGGAAAACACAAGGTGTTGATGAGTACTTCTTAGCAGGTCGAGGGCTAAGTGGCGTTTTCATTGCCGGATCGCTACTGCTGACGAATTTGTCGGCAGAACAGTTGATTGGACTAAATGGACAATCTTTCATGGGAAACATGTCGAGTATGGCGTGGGAAGTCACGGCGGGATTTGCTGCCATCATCATGGCGATTTATCTACTCCCGAAGTTTCTCGGGCTTGGTATCTCGACGTTACCGGAATACTTAAGTCACCGGTATGATGAGACGGTTCGTCGGATGACAGTCTTACTCTTTTTACTCGGATATATGTGCGTCACGATTCCTTCGATGCTTTATTCGGGTGGGATTGCTGTCTTGCAGCTATTCGATGTTCCGGAACTATTTGGTCTTAGTTATACGCAATCTCTTTGGTTAGTCGTCTGGGTCGTCGGGATCATCGGAGCAATTTATGCGATTTTTGGAGGACTACGTGCGGTGGCTGTCTCGGATACCTTGAACGGGATTGGGCTCGTCTTCGTCGGATTCTTAGTTCCGGTACTCGGCTTTATCACACTGGGTGATGGGAATTTACTTCAAGGGATGAAGACGATTGCGACTGTGCAACCGGAGAAGCTGAACGCAATCGGAAGCTCAACCGATGCCGTTCCGTTCTTCTCGATTTTCACGGGTATCCTATTTGCGAACTTATTTTAT
This sequence comes from Exiguobacterium sp. UBA7533, assembly GCF_002479335.1. Classification (NCBI taxonomy): domain Bacteria; kingdom Bacillati; phylum Bacillota; class Bacilli; order Caryophanales; genus Exiguobacterium; species Exiguobacterium sp. UBA7533. The sequence continues at coordinate 54,640 of NZ_DLMP01000002.1, forward strand.
TGGTCACTCAATCAATATGTCATTCAACGTGTGCTCGGGGCAAAAGATTTGAAGGAAGGACAGAAGGGCGTCCTCATGACAGGATTCTTAAAGTTATTAGTTCCAATCTTCATGCTGATTCCTGGGATCATTGCCTATCACTTGTATGGGAACACACTAACAAGCGGTGATTTATCATATCCTCGACTCATTACGGAGTTACTGCCGGTCTCGCTGATGGGATTTTTCTTAGCTGTCTTACTCGGAGCCGTCTTCAGTTCGTTTAACTCGTTGCTAAATAGTATTGCAACACTTTTCGTCCTCGATATCTATCAGCCGGTGTTTGCGAAAGAGGCGAGTGATGAACATTTGATTCGTGTCAGTAAATGGTTCGGAACGATCGTTGCTTTAATATCTTTCGTCATCGCACCATTCTTGATGTACGCGCCGGACGGCTTATGGAGTTTGATCCGGCAATTCACAGGATTTTTCAACATTCCGATTCTCGTCATCGTATTAATGGGAATTTTCATGAAACGAATTCCGGCAATTGCGGCGAAAATCGTCATCGTCTTTCACGTGTTCGCGTATTACTTATTCGTCTTCGGTTTCAAACAACTGTTCGGCTGGGATCATGGCATTAGCTATATTCATGGGTACGGTATTCTACTCGTGATTGAAGTGCTGTTCATGATGTTCATGGGATATCGTTACCCGGTCGTCCAGTCAAGAAAGGTCAATCGACGACAGTCTGTCGAGCTCACTCCATGGAAGTTCGCGATTCCGGTCTCAATCTTATTATGCACATCCATCATTTGGACGTACGTCTTGTTTTCAAAAATCGGACTGGCTTCGACAGCAGGCATCGTATCGATTTGGTTCTGGCCGATTACGTTAGGACTTGTCATGGCAACGATCGTATTATGGCGTGTGTCGCTAAACGCTTGGGAAGCGAAGTATCGGACCTATCTCGAAGAAGAGTACCGTCAAGCCGAATAATCCTCTCGCAGAAGGCATGACATATCGGGTAAGATGAAAGAAAAACAGGAGGCGATCTTCGTGAATTACTGGTACCACTTTAAGCGTGCCTTCTTACCGATCGCATTATTGCTTGTGACGCTTGCCTTGTACCAAATGATTTATCGTTTGAATAACATCTTGTACTCGCTTGGAGGACTTCTTCTTGTCTTCGCAGCAATTTACTTCGTCATGCGTCGCCTAAAAACGAACCCAGAGGATTGAATGAGCAGGAAAGTCGAGTCCATTCTCTGAACGCGGTAAAATAGAGACATACAGAGGAGGGGAAGATAGATGGCAAAAGCAATATTTGCAGGTGGTTGTTTCTGGTGCATGGTCAAGCCATTCCATAAATATGATGGGGTAGAGCAGGTCATTTCAGGATATACCGGTGGTCATACAGAGAACCCAACTTATAAAGAGGTCTGTTCGGAAACGACAGGTCACTTGGAGGCGGTTGAAGTCACGTACGATCCGTCCGTCATTACGTACGAAGAATTACTCGATATCTTCTGGCGTCAAATCGATCCGACAGACGGGGGCGGTCAATTCAATGACCGTGGTGAATCATATCAGCCGGCCATTTTTTATGTCGATGAAGCGCAGCGTGAAGCAGCTGAACGTTCGAAAGCAGAGCTTGACGCATCAGGACGTTTCTCGCGTCCGGTCGCGGTAGAAATTCGTCCGGAAAAGCCGTTTTGGCCAGCAGAAGAATATCACCAAGATTATTATAAAAAGAACCCATTCCGCTACCAGATGTATAGCGTCGGCTCCGGTCGTGCGAAATTCATTAAGGAAGCGTGGAAGGATCATGGTAAGGAAAAAGAATTAAAGGAGCGTCTGACACCGATTCAGTATAAAGTCACACAAGAGAACGGGACAGAACCCGCTTTTCGTAACGAATACTGGGATGAAGAACGTCCAGGTCTTTATGTCGATATCGTCGATGGTACACCACTCTTCACATCAAAAGATAAATTCCAGTCAAACTGTGGTTGGCCGAGCTTCGCTAAACCGATCTCAGAAGACAAGATGGAAGTCGAACTCGACACGAGTCATGGGATGACGCGGACGGAAGTACGTTCTGCGAATGCAGATAGTCATCTTGGTCACATTTTCGATGATGGTCCGACAGAGCTTGGTGGTCTACGCTATTGTATCAACTCAGCAGCGTTACGATTTATTCCGGTAGAAGAGCTTGATTCGGCAGGATACGGGGAATATAAAAAACATTTCGAGTAACATGTAGGGAGCAGTCAAACGATTTCGTTTTGACTGCTCTTTTTTTCAAATGGAAAGGAGAGGATCAGATGTTTCAGCCCGTGTATGAAGAGATTCGACAGATGACGATTGCAAAGGTACTTGATTTCTATGATCATGAAATCCGTCAGCTCGATGAGAAAGCACGTCAGGAAAAGTACGACAAGATGAGTTTGAGTCCATTTCGTTTTTTTCGGGGGAGTTCGCATCTTTTTTATTACGATGTGACCCGGATTCCGCTTGGTTTTGACACACCTCGTGATAAGCCAACTTGGATCCAAGGTGATCTTCACTTTGAGAACTTCGGTGTCCATGGCAATGCAAAAGGAGAAATCATCTACGACGTCAACGACTTTGATGAAGGATACTTAGGATCGTATTTATACGATTTGATTCGCATGGCAGTCTCTGTGCGATTATTCGCTGAAGAGGCAGGATATGATTCAGTCCCTGCAATTCGTAATTATGTTCTTGAATACTTACATGATTTAAAAAAGTATGCACTTGGAAAAGATCCAAGTGATGTTTGTTTTACACGGGATAATACAAAAGGACCAATCAAGAAGTTAATCAAAAAAGCAGAAAAAAAACGTGAAGAATTAATGGGGGAGCGAACAGAACTGGTAGATGGCGTGAGACGATTTTGTACACTCCCGGATATGGAAGTAGTAGATGATGCGACACGAGCAGCAATTGAGTCTGCCTGGCCTTCCTACATCGAGACAATCGACACCGAGGATCGCCGTGAGGAATCGTTCTATACGATCAAGGATATCGTTCGTAAGTTAGACAGCGGAACAGCATCCATTGGTCTCGAGCGCTATTACATCTTGATTGAGGGCGAAGGGGGAGAAGAAGATTTGATTCTTGAGATGAAACAAGCGCAAACGTCTGTTCCTTCGTTATTCCTGCCCGTTTATCGTCCAGAAGCAGAAACCGTTCATCAAGGGAGACGGGTCATCACGTCGCAAAAGGCGATGCAGGCACATGAAGATCCATATCTTGGTTATCTGACGATTGAAAAAAAGGAATATTATGTACGCGAGCGCTCACCGTACAAGAAAAAACTAAAGGCGAAGCATATAAAAAGTCAGGAAGACCTTGAGAACGTGTTATGTATTCAAGGTCAAATTACCGCGAAAATCCATGCGCGGGCAGATCAAGATGCGGGAATTCAAGAAAAAATATTAACCCATCATGCGGATGTTGAAATCATTCGAGCTATCGGTGTTTCCGATACCGCTTTTTTGGAGCAGATCGAGCGTTGGTCAGAAGCTTATGTCATGCGAACAAAGCTGGATTACCAAGTGTTTTTAGAATGGACGAAGACGTGGAAAACGACTTAAAACGTGGACTGAAAAAGGAGAAAAATATCGGCATGTAACAGATGTTACATGCCGATATTTTTGAAGTGATTTTTATTCTTTAACAGATGAAAGCGTCACGCAAAAAACAAATAGGTATAATGACCTATATCAATTTATCTGAAAACTTCGTAAATTTTTGATTAAGTTCTTACGAACGACTCGCTTCGTAAGACAAATCACAACGGATATAGGGGGAAGTACATCATGAGTTTGACGCGGAAAAAAGATGTTTCCGCTATGATTGCTGCAAGTAAACGCAACAGTGGACTTGCTCGAAATCTTGGCGCGATGGATTTAACGTTTTTAGGAATTGGCGCCATCATCGGTACCGGAATTTTCGTTTTGACGGGAACAGGAGCGTTGACTGCAGGACCAGGACTTATCGTATCATTCATTCTATCTGCCATCGCCTGTGGTCTAGCTGCTCTTGCTTACGCTGAATTTGCATCAACGATTCCGGTCAGTGGATCTGTCTATACGTATACGTATGCAACGATGGGAGAGATCTTCGCTTGGATCATCGGTTGGAACTTGATTCTCGAATATGGACTCGCCTCCAGTGCCGTAGCAGCCGGTTGGTCAGGTTACTTCCAGTCTTTACTCGCAGGATTTAATATCCATGTGCCAACAGCTCTCTCAGCAGCTCCAGGAGCAGTAGAAGGAGCCAAGACATACTTCAACCTTCCAGCCTTCCTGATCCTCTTTGCCATTACGGCATTGTTGTCGATGGGAATCAAGGAAACGAAACGTGTCAACAACATCATGGTCGTCATCAAATTAGCAGTCGTCGTGTTGTTCATCGTCGTCGGTGTTGGCTACGTTGAACCATCAAACTGGACACCATTCACTCCATTTGGTTGGGGAGGCGTCTTCTCGGGTGCTGCGATCGTCTTCTTCGCGTATATCGGTTTTGATGCTGTTACATCAGCAGCGGAAGAAGTCCGTGATCCACAAAAGAACTTACCACGTGGTATCATCGGTTCACTTGCTGTCTGTACAATTCTTTACGTCATCGTCGCAGCCATCATGACAGGGATCGTCCCTTACAAACAATTCGCTGGTATCGATCATCCGGTCTCACTTGCGATTCAAATGGCAGGTCAAAACTGGGTCGCTGGTTTCATCGATCTCGGTGCGATTCTCGGGATCACAACGGTTATTCTCGTCATGACATACGGAATGGTGCGTCTCGCGTTTGCGATCTCGCGTGACGGGATGTTCCCTAAAGTATTCTCCGAAGTGCATCCGAAATACCAAACACCATTCAAGGCGACTTGGATGATCGGACTTGGTAGTTCACTCGTCGCTGGATTCGTTCCACTCGATGTCATCGCGAACCTCGTCAACATGGGTACACTCGCAGCATTCGTCTTAATCTCTGTCGCTGTCTTGATTCTTCGTAAAACACAGCCGGATCTCCCACGCGCATTCAAATGTCCGGGTATGCCATATGTGCCAATCGCAGCAATCGCTGCATGTCTCTTCTTGATGTTCAACTTGAAACTCGAGACATGGATTGCTTTCGGAATCTGGCTTGCAATCGGTTTAGTGCTTTACTTTACGTTTGCGCGTAAGCGTTCAAATCTACACCCAGGAAACATGCCGGCAGCGGAACTTGCTGCTTCAAAAGAAGAAGAGTAAACACATCAAAAGACCCAGTCGCCTTCAGGCGATCGGGTCTTCTTGTGTTAGGAAAGTGGAACAGGACCTTTGACGCGAACCGCATCAAATTCACGACGAATGCTTTCATTGGCTTTCGCTTCATCTTCTGCCGACCAGCCGAGTTCGCTACGCATCAGAGCAAGAACACCGTCTGCGTATTGTTCAGCATGTGGGAAATCAAAGAAGACGGCTGAAGCACGACGGTTCAAGAAGTCACCGGGTTGCATGACGAGCTCTGCTTCTAGACCATACAGAAGGGCACCGAACCAGTGTAACGGTAATTGATAACGAGCGGCTTCGTCACCGCGTGTCCGAATCAATTCGAAGACACGTTCGACATTCGTACCGTAGCGCTGGATGAGCCATGTCGTCTCATTCGGTGACAACCCAAGTGCTTCGCCTTTTGGTTGTTGTTCCTTCATGTAACGCGCGAATCCTTTACTTCCTTGTGGATGACCACCACCAAGCAAGATATCGTGCGTACGGGAAGCAAGATAAATTCGATTTTCTTCTGTCTTGAATTGCTCAGCGACCATATCGATGATTCGTTCTGCCATCTTCCGGTACCCAGTCAACTTACCACCGGCGATTGACATCAGACCGGATTTCGAAACGAAGATTTCGTCTTTTCGGGACAGTTCACTTGGATCTTTTCCATCTTCATGAATGAGTGGACGTAGTCCAGACCACGTTGATTCGACATGCTCAGGTCGTAACTCGACGTTGAACATTTGATTCGTCGCCTCTAGGATGTAATCCTGATCCTCGACGGTGACACCAGGCTCAAGAATATCTCCTTTATAGTTCGTATCCGTTGTTCCGACATACGTTTTCCCTTCACGTGGAATCGCAAAGATCATCCGACCGTCTGGAACATCGAAGTAAACGGCTTGTTGCAACGGGAAATGTACTTGATCGATGACGAGATGAATCCCTTTTGTCAGGTGTAATGACTTTCCAGACTTCGAACCGTCTTTTTCGCGCAGTTCATCGACCCAAGGACCTGTCGCATTAATGATCTTCTTCGCCCGAATCGTATACGTTTTGCCACTTAAGACGTCGCGGACTTCGACACCAACGACTTTTCCATTGTGGTAGACAAGCGATTCCGCTTTCGTATAATTGACGGCACGTCCGCCGTAACCGATGGCTGCCTTTAAGACTTCGACCGTCAGTCGAGCGTCATCCGTTTTATATTCGACATACCGACCACCGCCGACTAAGTGTTCCGAGCGTAGCAGTGGTTCGTAACGTAATGTTTCTTCTTTGCTAAGCATCGTCCGACGTTCATGGCGTTTGACACCAGCGAGTTGGTCATAGACACGTAAGCCGATTGAGGTCGAGAAGCTACCGAATGTACCACCTTCGACAAGTGGAAGCATCATCCACTCCGGTGTCGTCACATGCGGTGCGTTCTCATACACGATGGCACGTTCTTTCCCGACTTCGGCGACGAGTTTAATCTCGAACTGCTTCAGATAACGCAATCCACCATGGACAAGTTTCGTCGATCGGCTCGATGTCCCTTCGGCGAAGTCCTGCATTTCAATCAAGCCTGTTCGCATGCCGCGACTTTGTGCGTCAAGCAGAATACCAGCTCCCGTGATACCGCCCCCGATGACGAGGACGTCTAGAAGTTCTTGTCCCATCTCTTCTAACCATGCTGTCCGTTCCGTACTTGAAAACATCTTGTCTTCCCCCTGTTCGTCTGAAATGAATAGTTAGTCTACTTCTATCCATGTACCCACTTTTGCACTCTTTTGAGCACGATCAATGATTTTCATGACGAGTTCAGCCTGTTTCGCAGAGACAGGTGGTGTGGTTCGCTTACGGATGGCTGGAGCGAGATCCGTATAATAATCCCCAAAATGACCGGAAACAAAAGGGAAGTCTTGCAGAGGTCCATTTGCTTCAGCCAATTGATAGGTCGTCCGTTTTGTATCGACTTCATCAACGAAGTAACTCGCCTGTGTTCCGTGCACCATCAGGGAGGGACCAACAGCTGGAACGATGGAACCGATATGCAAAATAGCGCGTCGCGTGCCAAAGGCTAAAATTAGATGTGTATAGTCATCAACGATCCCATCTTGTCGTTGAATCGTTTGATCACAAAAGACACGGTCTGGAATTTCATCGAAGGCGACGAGTGCTTGATCGATCAAGTGTGAACCAAGGTCGTACAATAGTCCGGCACCAGGAACGTCCTGTTCGCGCCAACGCTCCTGCACATCGGGACGGTAACGGTCATAATGCGCTTCGAACGTCTGGAGCGTACCGAGTCGTCCAGATTTCAATAAGGTCATCAGCGTCCGAAAGTCCTTCGTGTACCGCCGATTATGATAAACTGTCAGTAACCGACCGTATGTCCGTGCTAGTTCTGTCAACGTTTCGGCTTCTTCGAGCGTGACGGTGAACGGTTTCTCGACAAGTACATCACAGCCCGAGAGCAAGGCGTGACGCGCGAGTGGATAATGAAGATCATTTGCCGTCGCGATGACGACTAAATCGATTTGTTCCGCTTCAAGTAATGCTTCAAGTGTCGGATAGACAGGGAGCGTCGCGTCGTACGCAGCGACCGCTTCCGGGCGACTCGACTGAACAGCGACCAACTGATAATCAGGTGCGTGTAAATAAGGCGCATGCAAATGTTCACCGGCAAGACCAAAACCAACTAATGCGGTACGAATCATAGAAAACACATCCTTTTCAAGTTCATACCCTCAATCTACCATAAGGAGGAATACAAGATGATTACCGAGCAACACATCATCGAAAAGATGCGCCAAGCGATGCAACGTATTGACCAAACAACAGGAGCTGCGCAGAAAGAACAGATTGCAGCGATGAAGGTTTACTGTGAACTACTGCTCGAATCCGATTCGACGTCGAGTTCGACAATATCGCTTCCTACGTCAACGCCTCAAGCAACCCCAGCGGTCGATCCGATGTTAGCGCGTTTCATGGGTGTTTCGCAGGAAAAAGAAGAAAAAGGCACTTCATTGCTCGATTTTTGAATGAAATGACGCAATTCAGGGAATAACCATCACAGTTAAAATGAGAAAGGGAGATACGTCATGAAAACAGTCATCGTCATTGGAGCAGGACCAGGAAACGGATATGAAATCAGTAAACGATTCGGGCAAGAAGGGTTTCAAGTCGTTTGTGCGGCGCGGACACAAGAAACGCTTGCAGCCGTCATCACGGAACTAAAAGAAGAAGGTGTAGAGGCGGTGGGGGTAGAATGTGATGCTTCTCGAAAAGCCGATATCGCATCACTCATCGAATGGACAGAGGAGCAGTATGGACAAATCGATGTCTTAGTCTATAATGCTTCGATTTTACATCAAGCATCTGTCCTTGAAGTCTCGGCAGAACAGATTACGAAAGAGTTCGAGATCGATGTTCTCGGTGCACTGCATGCCGCACAACTCGTTGCTCCTTCGATGCAGGAACGAAAAGACGGCGCCATCCTGATTACAGGAGGTGGCGCTGCAATGCAAGCAATCAAATCGTTACCAGGGCTTTCGATTGGCAAGGCAGGCGTTCGTCAAGTGACGCACATGCTCCATGATACGTTGAAGGAAGACGGTGTCTACGTCGGAACTGTCACGATTGCCGGAGAAGTGAAGCGTGGAACGGCACTTGATCCGAAAAACGTAGCGGAAGCGTTCTATACACTCTATACAAACCGTAACGAAGTAGAGACAGTTCTATCAGCAGACTAACTTATGAACAAGGTGACGTATGCGGGTTCGGACATTGACCGAATCCGTATTTTCATGGAAAGGAGAGAAATAGAAATGAGACGATCTGTATTCATAAGTCTACTTTTTTTATTCGTCCTCATCGGTTGTGCACCAGAAGAAACCGATCTGCTTGGCATCAAGCAACCAGACGATGAAAAGATTACGAAAGCGACGGTGCAACGCGTCATCGATGGGGATACATTAAAAGTGAGGCTAGCAGACGGGAAAACGGAGGATGTTCGTTTGTTGCTCGTCGATACACCGGAAACTGTTAAACCGGATACGCCGGTTCAAACTTATGGAACGGAAGCTTCAGCGTTTACAAAAGAGACATTACCGAGCGGGACAGCTATTCGGTTAGAGCGTGATCATTCCCGGGCTGACCGATACGGACGACTGCTCGCATATGTCTGGTACGGCGATAAAATGTTGAATCAAGAGTTACTCCGAAAAGGTCTTGCGCGTGTGGCGTTCGTCTATGAACCAGACACACGTTATGTCGATGTGTTTGAACAGATCGAACAGGAAGCCAAGCAGGCAAAGAAGAAAATCTGGAAGCACGATGGCTACGTCACGAATCGCGGATTCAATGTTCAAGCGATTACAGAAACGAAATCCTGCGATATCAAAGGTAATATCAATCGGTCAGGTAAAAAAATTTACCATGTCCCGGGTGGTCAGTCTTACAATGAAGTGAAGCCGGAGCAACGGTTCTGTACGGAGAAAGAAGCACAAGAAGCCGGATTCGTCCGAGCAACACGCTGATAAACGCAAAAAAAGCCATCGCTAGCGATGGCTTTTATCTATCATACAGGTGGTGGCGGTGGTTGATACTGCTGTACGTTATCATCTTCATCAAAGGAGATCGTGACATCGGTGATTCCTTTAAGGATGCGAATTTGCAATTCGAGTCGATCTTTAATGTCGTCCGCTTGCGCAATTGTCAAGTTGGGATCAACTTCAATCTCCGTTTCGACATGGAAGTGATCTCCTTCCTTGATGACTTCAAGTTTTTCGATGTCCCGAACCGCTTCATCACGTAACAAGATTTCACCGATTTTGGCTGTCAGTACTTCATCAACCTCACCGAGCGCACCGGCAGCATTTTGAATAAAGACGTTGTAGACGACATAAAACATCATGAGTCCAATCAAGATGGATGCAATGCCTTCTGCTTGATAAAACGATGTATAGTGCGAAATCAGGACAGCGATAATGGCGATGACGCCACCAAGAGTTGCGACAAGATCTTCCATGAAGACAAGACGTGTCGCCGGTTTGGCTTGTCCAAGATGGGCGAAGCTTTGACCAACAAGTGTCAGTCCGCTCGATTTGAGTCCCGTCTCATGTGCGATTTCTTTCATCGCTTTATAGAACACTCCGACTTCCAGTACGACACCAATGCCAAGTGCCGTCAGGATGATCCACAAACCATTCGTTTTTTCGCCAGGACCGTGTGTGATATGCAAGATGCCTTCCCGAATCGTCTCGTAAGCAAGCAATGCAACGACGATGATCGCAGCAAGTAAGACGAGATTCACAAGGCGACCAAAACCATTCGGAAACCGTTTCGTTGGTGCTTTTTTACTGAGAGCAGAACCGATGTAGACGAAGAACTGGTTCGCTGCGTCACCGATCGTATGCATCATTTCAGCGAACATCGCTACATTCCCAGTTAAGATATAGGCGACGAACTTGATCGCGGCAATGATCGTATTGACGATGGCGGCAGCAAGGGCTGACTTATTTCCGCGACGGATCAATGAGAAAAAAGTGGTCATGAGCGGTTCTCTCCTTGTCTACTCAAAATAGGTTAACCGCGTCCTGCTTGGAAAGACGGATAAAGTGTCATGCCACCGTCGGCAAAGAGTGTGATCCCTGTGACATAACTTGCTTCGTCAGATGCAAGCCATGCGGCAACGGCAGAAATCTCTTCTGGTTTCCCGATGTTGCCCATTGGAATCATGCTCTCGACTTCTTTGCGTTGTTCTGGATCTTCGAATTTTTCAGCGTTAATCGGCGTATTGATTGCACCAGGTCCAATCGCGTTAACCCGGATTCCTTTTGGTGCATACTCCATCGCAAGGGTTTGTGTCATCAATTTGACGCCACCTTTACTCGCAGCGTAGTGGACGAATGTCGGCCACGGAATGATTTCATGCACACTCGACATATTGATGATACTACCTTTGACATCATGTTCGACGAAGTACTTCAGTGCTTCTCGTGCCCCGAGGAAAGCTCCTGTTAAGTTGACGTCGATGACTTTTTGCCAATCTTCGAGCGACATCTCGTGGGATGCTGACGGCATCTCGATTCCCGCGTTATTGACGAAAACATCCAACTGACCAAAGTGAGCCACCGTCTCTTTCACAAGGTTGATCATATCATCTTCCTTTGAGACATCCCCTTGGACGATAAAGGCTTCCCCACCTTTTTCTTGAATCGATTCAGCGATTTTTTTCGCTTCTTCCGGGTGGCTGCGATAGTTGATGACGACACGCATGCCTTCTTCTGCATAACGACGAACGATAGCTTCACCGATTCCCATTGATCCACCTGTTACGACGGCAACTTTTCCTTTTAAACTTTCATACATGATGCTTCACTCCTTCATTTATTGTTTCGTAAATCCAATCATGATTCCACCAGCAACGACTAAAATACAACCGATAATGACGAAGGTCATCTCTTTCTTCGTTTTTGTTTCTTTCAGCAAGAGGACGCCACCAATGGTTGAAATGACGACACCTGTTTGAGAAAGGGAGAAGCTTGTTGCGACTCCAACTTTTGCCGTAGCAAACAGTAAAGCGACGTTCCCGACAGCCCACATGAGTCCGCCGATGGTATTGCCAGCAGTTTTCTTCGTGAAGAGGTCTCCTTCTCGTAAAGAAAGAAGAATGGCGCTGACGACCATCCCGATCGCTTGCGGTAATACGGCTTCCCAGCCATTAATATCAAACCAGCGGGCGATGACGACGTAACCGACATACCCGACAGTCGAGATGAGAAGGAGCGTCAATCCTTTGCCGATATTCTCGTCTTCTTTACTTTTATCCTCCTTATAAGACGTGAAAGCTGCTCCGGCAATGATCAATACAAGCGCACTGATTCCGAGAATCAAGGCAGTTGTCGTTGACCACTCTCCAAAAGCAAGAACACCGAACAACGATGTTCCGACGAGTTGCATCCCTGTTGAAATTGGCATCGTTTTTGAGACACCCATTTGACGAAATGCGGCAAATTGATTTTTTTGACCAAGTGCCCAAAAGGCACCAGAAAAGAATCCGGCAACCCAAGCGGTCGTCGACATCTCTGGGCTGACAAAAAAGAAGGTGACGATCGCGAAAAGTAACGCACCCAGAGTCGTACCGATGATTTGTTGCGCCGTTGAACCTCCGATTTTCGAAACGACAAGCGGCAACGATCCCCACATCAATGCGGGAACGATGGCAATTAGAATATCAATCAAGTGTTTCACCTCTCCTTACTATTATCTCTCTACTTGAAGCTGTACCCCGCAAGGCGATAGGAAAAACCTTATGGTGCGAAGATGAATTATTCTGAAATAAAAAACGTCCACCGAGGTGGACGTCTGCTCATGTGTTATTTAACGGAATGGTTCATCGGCGATCCGGACGATTTGTCGTCCGATCCGGCGACCGTTCCATAAAGCGATGACAGCGATGGTCAAGGAAATGCCCATGACGTCGTACTGCGTAAAATAATAGCCGAGATAACTAAAAGGCAGGCTGATGATCCCGACGAGCGAACTCGTCCACTGTCGGATTTTGAGTGACTCGATGTTCGCAACACGAGAGAACTTTTGTTGCTCCATGATCCGCCAACGTGTCGGTTCGCTTAAGGCATCGTTAACAAGACGCGGGAAGGCGAGCAATCGCGCGCCGTAAGAACCAGCAATCTGTAGGTAACGGTTTTGATTTTTCCCTTCGTCATCGAGCCAGCGTCGAACCATTGGTTTAGCGAGTTCCAGCAGGTTGATTTGCGGTGAAAGAATCTGAAGGATTCCAAGAATCGTTGATGCGGCACGTCCAAAGAAAGCAAACTCAGCAGGAAGCTGGATCGGTTCATTTCGGACGAGCAATTCGATATCGGATAAGACCTTCTCGATCAGTTTTGTATCCACGTTTTCCATATCACTTTCGAGATAGAACGTGACTGCTTTTTCAATTGCTTGTCGGATATTTTGCTTATTCGCATTTGGCAATAAGAATCGTAGATCTTCTAAACCATCGACGATTGCATCGTAATCCAATGTGACGAAGGACTGAAGAATCCGCTGGATCGCTCGCATATCATCGGGCGTCGTCGCTCCGATCATCCCAAAATCAAGCAAGACGATTTTGCCATCGGACTGGACGAGGACATTGCCTGGGTGCGGATCGGCGTGGAATTTCCCGCCGAACAATAATTGTTCTCCAGCGTTCAAAAATAAATTACGTGCTAGTTCTTCACGGTCAATCTGATGTTCGGCTAGATAATCCAGATCTGTGATGCGTGTTCCTTCAATCCATTCCATAACAAGCACCCGATTTGTACAATGTTCTTCATAATAGCTCGGGATATAAATGACAGGGTTTGTTTCATACATCTTTTTAAAGTAGAGACCGTTTTTTAATTCGGTACGGTAATTCAATTCATCACCGATTACGAAGACCATTTGGCGATATAAGCTTTGCAAATCAGTCGATTTGTTTAACGACGTCCGGCGCAACATGGCAATGACGATACGCATGGCACGGAAATCGGTTTTGATGATTTGTTCGATATTCGGTCGCTGTACTTTGATCGCGACTTTTTTACCGTTTGATTTTAAGGTTCCGCTGTACACCTCACCAATCGAGGCAGAAGCGACAGGACGGGAACTGATATCCGAGATGATTTCTTCGATTGGCATCCCCCAATCCTCTTCGATGATCTTTCGTGACTCTCCAAGTTTACTTGAAGGAACTTTATCAACCAGTTCGGTCAGTTCCATCAAGACGGACGGAGGAAACAGATCGGCTCGAATCGATAAGAATTGACCGAGCTTGATCAATAATCCTTCTAACCGTAATGCTTTTTTCTTATAGTCACGCGCAATTCGGATCATGATGCGCTCAAACTCTTCATTGTTCGTACCTGGCCGGTTTTTCCGGGTGAATCGATAGATCGTAAAGATGTAACGTGCGAACATCGTCACGATGACGACGATGCGATAAAGCGCCCAACGTTTCATACGGTCACCTAGCTTCCTGTACAGTTTGTTTCAGTATAGGTTACTTTACCTAAAAACGTCACTCGCAAACGGTCGAAACGGTGACAGAAAATTAATGCTTTACGGAAACTAAAAAGAGAGTATAGTAAGTATTGGAATTTCTTTGTAGAAAGGTGAAATGTGCGCATGTCCTGGGACTTATTGAATATCATCGGCACGGTCGCTTTTGCGATGAGTGGTGCGATCGTCGCGATGGAAGAAAAATATGATTTATTCGGCGTTTGGTTACTTGCTTTGATCACAGCATTTGGTGGTGGTGCCATTCGTAATCTATTGATTGGTGTACCAGTATCTGCTCTCTGGTCACAAGGTGGTCTCTTTTTAGTCGCGATTCTCGTTGCGTTGTTGATTTTCATGTTACCTCAGTTATTCTTGCCGCACTGGACACGTTGGGGGGTCCTCGCGGATGCGCTCGGATTGTCTGCGTTTGCGATTCAAGGTGCCCTGATGGCGACAGCAAAAGGACTGCCGTTGTCAGCAACAATTTCAGCGGCTGTACTGACCGGTGTTGGTGGTGGTGTGATTCGCGATTTGCTCGCAGGTCGGAAACCACTCGTCTTGCATAAAGAGATTTATGCGATGTGGGCTGTCATGGCTGCACTCGTGATTGATCGCTTCCAATTGACGAATCCTCTACATTTGTTCACATTGCTTGGACTCATCACCGTTTTACGTATGCTATCGTATTATTATGAATGGAATTTACCAGCACGACGGTTAGGGGGAGAATAAGTATGAAAGTATTCATTATGATTGGCGCGATCTCGATGATGCTATCGGTCGCACTAGGTGCATTCGGTGCACACGCCTTAAAAGATATGTTGACGGAGCGGATGCTCGCGAACTGGCAGACAGGCGTACTTTACCAGATGGTACACTCGCTCGGCATCCTAGCACTCGGAGGACTCTTATTAAAGGCATCGATCCCACAATGGTCATTGGCTGCATGGCTGATGCTCGCCGGAATCGTCTTCTTCTCAGGTAGTCTGTACGTCATGGCATTGACGAATGTAACGAAACTGGGTGCCATCACACCGATCGGTGGCGTCTTGTTCATCGCGGCGTGGATCTTTGTCGCAATTGGTGCCTATAAAGGATTATGAGAACGGACCGTGTTTCTTCAGTCATGGAGAAAGACGGTCTTTTTCATATGAAAAACGCCTACTCATGATAGAGTAGGCGTAGGTATCAAAACGGATTCACCGCTTTGTCGTTTGTGTTTTGTTTAGCTTCGATAATGCTTGCTCATAGCGATCCAGTACACGATCTGCAACCGGTTTCAGCTCTTTTGAAAGCACAGCGAATTGCAATTCACGCGATCGTGTCGATCGGTTCATAGCATTCCCCATGGTAATTCCTCCTTACGTCATTCAACTTACTGTTTTATAGCCGCAAGGAGTATATTCCCATGAGATATTTCAATCAAACGTCATTCAACACATTAAAGTGCAAAATGAGTATTTAATTGTTCACTTTCGAGACGGTTACCAATGAAGAACTCACCGAACTCGCCATATTTCGCGCTGACTTCATCAAAACGCATTTCGTAGACGATTTTCTTGAACTGAAGAATGTCATCTGAGAAGAGCGTAACGCCCCATTCCCAATCGTCAAATCCTGTTGATCCGCCGATGATTTGCTGAATCTTCCCAGCGTAACTCCGACCGATCATACCGTGACGATACATGAGCTCTTTTCGTTTCTCCATTGAGAGTGTATACCAGTTATCGCCATCGCGACGTGACTTGCTCATTGGATAGAAGCAGATGTGCTTCGCTTGTGGCAGGATCGGATAGAGGCGGTCACGCACATATGGATTCTCGTATGGGTTTCCTTCGCCTGAACCACGGTACGTACCAAGTTCGACGACAGAGACATAAGAATATGTTGGAACCAAATAATCATAGAGATCGAGTTTCTGCATCTTGACTTCGACGTCTTGAATTTGTTCCATCGTAGGACGAAGAACCATCAAGACGAGATCTGCTTTTTGACCAATGATCGTATAAAGTGCGTGGCTTCCGTCTTTAGCTTCTTCCACCCCAGAAAGCTCTGCGAGGAAGGCTTGGAACTCTTCAATCATGCGCGCGCGCTCTGTCGCGTCGACTTGTTTTAAGCGTGACCAATCGATCCGGCGAAAATCATGTAATGTATACCAGCCGTCGAGTGTTTCAGCGGCTTGTTGCGTAGCAGTCGGTTCAGATGTTTGGTGTTGCATGGGATGACCTCCTGAGTCTGAAATAAATTGTCTTTTTCCATATCCTATCTTATCACATTCTATATAAAAGGCTTTGTCTTAAAAATTTTTGTCCACGAGATCGTAACACATGAAAAGAGCAGGGAGTGGGTAAAAGGAGAAAGGGACAATATTTTACTTAAAAAAGTCTCTGTACTATTCTTTAAAAGGACTGTAATAGTCAGGGAATATGGCTTCAGTGCTTTTGTTAGATAACTTTTTTGCAAATTGTTTTAACAACGATTGAGAACTGTGTATAATAAACGGTGGAAAAGAAAATGGATCAAATCGACGTCGTCGTGTTTACCTAAAAAAGGAGAGAAACTCATGCAATTATTCGATATGTTAGAACAAAAGATTAAAGCGCACCAACCGAAAATCGTCTTCCCAGAAGGAATTGACGCGCGTGTTCTCGGCGCAGCTGTCCGTTTGAAGAAAGACGGTCTTGTCACACCGGTCGTCATCGGACCGCGTGCACAAATTGAAGAAACAGCAACAGCGAACGGCATCGATGTAACTGGACTTGATACAATCGATCCTGCTTCTTACGCTGGCATTGATGAGCTCGTCGCATCTTTCGTTGAGCGTCGTAAAGGGAAAGCAACAGAAGAACAAGCACGTGCTGTCATCTTAAAAGACGTGAACACGTTCGGTACAATGCTCGTTCACACTGGACAAGCAGAAGGTCTTGTATCGGG
>NZ_DLMP01000002.1:71954-204652 GCF_002479335.1 Exiguobacterium sp. UBA7533
ATGCAAGAAGGCTATAAAAAAACATCTGGCGTCTTCATCATGGTTCGTGACGATGAGCAATACGTCTTCGCAGACTGCGCGATCAACATCGCACCGGATGCGAACGACCTAGCAGAGAACGCGATCGCATCTGCGAAAACAGCGAAAACATTCGGAATCGATCCGAAAGTCGCATTGCTCAGCTTCTCAACAAAAGGTTCAGCAAAATCACCAGAGACAGAGCGTGTCGTTGAAGCAACGCGTATCGCAAAAGAACGCGCACCAGAACTTGCGATCGATGGCGAACTTCAATTTGATGCTGCTTTCGTTCCAAGTGTCGCAAAATCAAAAGCACCAGAATCAGATGTCGCGGGTCAAGCGAACGTCTTCATCTTCCCAAGTCTTGAAGCTGGAAACATTGGCTACAAAATCGCACAACGTCTTGGTGGCTTCGAAGCAATCGGTCCGATCCTTCAAGGTTTGAACAAACCGGTCAACGATCTTTCACGCGGTTGTAACGAAGAAGATGTCTACAAACTCGCGATCATCACGGCGGCACAAGCGGTCGAAGAACGCCAAGCCTAAGCACGGTGTGAAAAAGTCTTTACTTTTTCGCTAAACCCCGTACAATGGTAAACATCACGAAAATCACGAAACGTAAACGTATAGCAACGCTCGTATAATAGTGGGAATTGGCCCACGAGTCTCTACCGGATCGCCGTAACGATCCGACTACGGGTGGTGAGTTACTGCTCTCTTTTTTGGCGTACAGTGGCTGCCCCCGGGTAGCGGCTGTACGTTTTTTCGTTTTTTAAAGAGGAGAATGCATGTATGAAACGTCTACACGACATGATTAATCAAGAGGGAATCGTCTTATCGGATCAAGTATTGAAAGTGGATGCTTTTTTAAATCATCAGGTTGATCCGACGTTGATGTGGGAAATCGCCTATGAGTTCATGGAACGCTTTCAAGATGCTGGTATCACGCGGATTTTGACAATCGAAGCGGGAGGTATTGCCCCGGCAATGATGACAGCACTTCGTCTTGGCGTACCAATGGTCTATGCTCGTAAGACGAAATCGGTCACATTGAACGAAGGAACGATTTCAGCTGAAGTTTTCTCATTTACGAAACAACAGACGAATACAATCACGGTCGCAGAGAAATACCTGCAACCGGGTGAACGTGTTCTGATCATTGATGACTTCCTCGCAAACGGAGAAGCAGCATTTGGTCTCGCTCGTCTCGTTGAACAGGCAGGGGCAGAAGTCGCTGGATTTGGAATCGTCATTGAAAAGTCGTTCCAACCGGGACGTCAAAAACTGATCGAAGCTGGATTCCGTGTCGAGTCACTCGCGCGTGTTGAGTCATTGAAGGACGGAAAAGCGACATTCGTCGACTCGGTGACCGTATGAGACTATCAAACTTCAAAGCAGCCAGTCTCGGACTTCAGCATGTGCTTGCGATGTACACGGGAGCAGCTGTTGTTCCACTGATCGTCGGGAGTGCGATCGGATTGTCAGGAGAAGAACTTGCTTATTTAGTGGCGATTGATCTTTTCATGTGTGGCGTTGCGACCTTATTACAAGTACTCGTCACGAAATACACAGGTGTTGGTCTTCCAGTCGTACTTGGTTGTACCTTTACAGCAGTCGGTCCAATGATTGCGATTGGAAGTCTTCAAGGCATTACAGCGATTTACGGTGCTTTGATTGCCAGTGGGCTGATCATTCTCGTCATTTCAGGTTGGTTTAGTAAGATCGCGGTCCTGTTCCCACCGGTTGTCCTTGGTTCCGTCGTGACGATCATCGGGATTTCCTTGATTCCGGCTGCGATCAACGATATCGGAGGCGGACAGGGAGCGAAAGACTTTGGTGACTTACGTTACCTCGGACTCGCCGGATTAACGATCGTCTTGATTTTAATCTTGAATCGCTACGGGACGGTCTTCTCAAAAGCGGCAGCTGTCTTAATTGCTGTGATGATCAGTACACTCGTTGCATTTGGCATGGGAATGATCGACTTCAGTCCGGTGGCAGAAGCGTCATGGTTCCAAATGGTGACACCATTTTACTTCGGTGTACCGACATTCAATGCAACTGCCATCTTGACAATGACGCTCGTTGGTCTCGTCTCGATGGTTGAATCGACAGGTGTGTTCTTGACACTTGGTGAAATCACGGACCGTCGTTTAACGGATAAGGATCTAGCGCGTGGTTACCGAGCAGAGGGTGTCGCGACGATCGTTGGTGGTATCTTCAATAGTTTCCCTTACACGACCTATAGCCAAAACGTCGGTCTAGTTCAGTTGACTGGCGTAAAGACACGCAAAGTCATTTTATTTGCGGGTGGATTTTTGATCTTGCTCGGTTTCTTACCAAAAGTAGCGACGTTTACGACATTGATTCCAAAACCTGTTCTTGGTGGAGCGATGTTGATCATGTTCGGAACGGTCGCGGCAAGCGGGATCCGTATCCTATCACGGGTCGATTTTTCGAAGAACGAGCACGTCATCACGGTGGCACTCGCGCTCGGAATTGGTCTAGGAATTAGCATGAATCCTGAAATCGTAGCAGGTCTCCCATCACAAATTCGCGTTTTGACGGATAGCCCGATCGTCGCTGGTTCACTAACAGCATTGCTATTGAACGGGATCTTCCGATTGACCGGGAAGTCCAAAACAGCAGATGTGCCACTTGCTAAAGTTGAATAACAATTGTAACTTTCCGAAAGGAGCTATCCTGTATACTACATAGTAGCAGGTAGTTCCTTTTTTATACTGCTAACGTAATCAGAATATTCCGAGTATGTGGATTTAGTGAAAAATATACATTGAAAACGTTTACAAAATCGACACATCTTCTTTATACTGACAACGTAGCGGTACGGGGAACTGCTAAGAAACAAACAGAGACTGGAAGGACGTCGTAAAAATGAAACAACAGACAGAGTTGAATCGGGGACTGGAAGAACGTCACATTACACTCATGTCGCTGGGGGCGGCAATCGGTGTTGGACTCTTCCTCGGATCAGCGAAAGCTATCCAATTGGCAGGTCCAGGGATCTTACTTGGTTATCTTATCGGTGGTGTCATCATTTTCATTATCATGCGAGCACTTGGGGAGCTTGCGGTGCGGGAGCCGATCGCTGGTAGTTTTGCGGAATATGCCCGAAAGTATGTCAGTCCATTAGCTGGTTTTTTAACGGGTTGGAATTATTGGTTACTCTGGATTTTTACGTGTATGGCGGAAATCACAGCAGTCGGTATTTACATGAAAGTATGGTTCCCGGATTCCCAGGGGTGGGTATGGGCGCTAGCAGCACTTGTTTTGATGACGAGCATCAACTTCATTGCTGTTAAATTTTATGGTGAATTCGAATTTTGGTTTGCGTTGATTAAAATCGTCGCGATCGTCGCCATGATCATCTTAGGGACATTGACGATCGTCATTGGTCTTGGAAACGGCGGCACACCGGTTGGGATTTCGAACCTGTGGTCACATGGAGGATTCTTGCCAAACGGTTTCACTGGTGTACTTCTTGCCATGCAGATGGTCATGTTTGCCTTCTTAGGGATTGAAGTGATTGGGGTCACAGCAGGGGAAGCGAAGAACCCGAAGAAAACGATTCGAAAAGCCGTCAATAACGTCTTCCTACGAATCTTAGTATTTTATATCGGAGCACTCTTCGTTATTTTATCGATTTATCCGTGGGATCAAGTCGGTGCGAACAACAGCAGTCCGTTCGTATTATTATTTGATTCACTTGGTATTCCGGCAGCAGCCGGCATCATTAACTTCGTTGTCTTAACGGCAGCACTCTCGTCATGTAACTCGGGTATCTTCTCGACAGCCCGGATGATGATGAACTTATCCGAGAACAGTGAAGCACCACGTCGTTTCTCGAAAATCTCGAAAAACGGTGTTCCGGCACTGGCGACGATTCTTTCAGGTGTCGCATTGCTCGTCGGTGTCGCTTTGAACTATTTCTTACCGGAAGACGTCTTTGCGATCGTTACGAGTATTGCGACGTTTGGCGCCGTCTGGACGTGGGCAATGATTCTAATCGCTCAGATGCGAGCACGGAAAGTACACGGTTCAGCAGAATTTGGTGTTCCGTTCTTCCCGATTGCGAACTATATCGCCCTCGCGGCGCTTGCCGGTGTCATCGTCTTGATGGCATTTGACGCAAGTACACGGATCGCTCTGGTCGTTGGACCACTGTGGTATGCGATTCTGATTGCTGTCTATTATGCACGGGGAATGCATAAGGAGACACGTCAGTCGACGCGTCAGGCATCAGGAGAATAAGGAAACGAGCGGATCCGGAAACGGATTCGCTTTTTTGACGCTTCGTATCAAACCGTTTCGTTTTGTTTTAACGATAGATTTGCTACACTTACGACAGAACCATACAGGAGGTCATACGAAATGAAAACGATTCATGTAGATGAATTACAAGAGCGATTAGAGGCAGGTGAGGCGTTGCATGTCGTCGACGTCCGTGAGCAGGATGAATACGATGCAGGACATATTCCGAACGTCCGCCTCCTTCCGATGTCTGAGATCGGCGAACGCTATACGGAATTGCAAGAAGGCGAAACCTACTACTTGATCTGTAAAGCGGGTGCGCGGAGCGAAAACGTCGGTCGTTTCCTCGAGCAATATGGATACGACATCGTCAACGTCGAAGGCGGTATGATGAACTGGAAGGGCGATCAAGAAGCATAAGGGTAAGCGTTACTAAGGAAGACGACTCGAACTGAGTCGTCTTTTTTCATGTGAACTAGTACACGTTTACCGATTTTTCTATGAACATTTTTCGTTATTCTTCCGATAGAGAAGGTAGAATAGCGAGTCCTTGCACTCGAGAATGGAGTGACACATGGAACAAAAGATCAAACGAACAATGAGCATCAAACAAAAATTAATCGTGACATCGATTCTACTTTTGATGATTCCTGCATTAGTAATCGGCTTTGTCGCATATGACCTCGCGAAACAAAAGATGACGGAACAGATTCTTCAATCTGCTCATAGTGGAGTCGACCGGATGAATGATGAGATCCAAAACATCATTGATCCGATGCGGCGCGATGTCGCCTTTTTTGCGGACCGAATTGACGGAACGCTCTATCAAAAAGGAAAACAAAATGCTGCGTTAAAGGAAAAAATGACTGAATATCTCGATATGCATCCGCAGGCGGCGAACATCTATTTCGCGACGACGGACGGGGATATGAATATTTTCCCGGAACAGGTCATGCCAGATGATTATGATCCACGGGAACGCTCGTGGTATCAGTCGGCAGAAGCAGCAGGTGGCAAGGTCGTCATCACGGATCCGTACGTCGATGCCGCCTCGAACAAGATGATGGTCACGCTCTCGCAGACGACAGGTAACGGAAGAGGTGTCGTGGCGATTGATGTCGATGTCGACCGGATCGCGGAAATCGCGAAAAAGATCAAAATCGGAAAAGAAGGATACGTAATGATTCTTGATTCTACGAAAAAAATCGTTACGCATCCGACATTAAAACCAGGTGAGAAAGCGACAGGCAAATGGGTGTCATCACTTTACGCTAACCCAGCAGGGCAGTTTGGCTATGAGTTTGAAAACAAAGGCAAACAGATGGACTTCATGACGAACGACCTGACGAAGTGGAAGGTTGCCGGAACACTGTACGATCATGAAATCACGGATGCGACATCGAGTATTCTTTGGACGACGCTTGTTGTCATCGGCGGGATGTTGCTCGTCGCAGCCATCTTCATCTACTTCATTCTTCGCTCGATTCTTCGCCCACTCGGTCATTTAACACGTGGAGCAGAACGGATTCAATCTGGTGATTTGACGGAGCCCGTCATCGTTGAATCAAATGATGAGGTCGGTCAAGTCGCCCAAAGCTTTAACGTCATGGTTGACTCACTTCGTTCGATCATCATTAATCTCGATCAGTCGATTACACAAGTAGCTGGCTCTTCTCAGGAATTGATGGCGAACTCTGCCCAAACGACTTCCGCTTCTGAGCAAATCGCGGGATCGATTCAACAAGTCGCAGCAGGGGCGGATCAATCGAAACGCCAACTCGATGCGAATGCTGTTTCGCTCCAATCGATTACAGCAGGCATCATGCGAATCGCTGAGAGCTCAACCGATGTCTCGGAATTGTCACGTTCAACGGCAACAGAAGCCGAGAATGGAACAGTTGCTGTGCTGAAGAACGTTGAGCAGATGAAAGAAATCGATGCTTCTGTTCAGAACTTCGGTGGTGTCATCAGCTCACTCGCCCATCGTTCGAATGAAATCGGAAAAATCGTCGATGTCATCAACGGTATCGCTGAGCAAACGAACTTGTTAGCACTGAACGCAGCGATCGAAGCAGCACGCGCAGGCGAAAATGGAAAAGGATTCGCTGTCGTCGCGAGTGAAGTGCGTAAACTAGCAGAGCAATCACAGGATTCAACGAAACAGATTGCACAGCTGATTCAAAACATTAAACAGGAGACGGATCAGTCGGTCACGATGATGAAGGAAGTCTCAGGACAGACGAAAGCCGGTTTGTCGACGACAGAAGCATCAGCAGAGCGTTTCCAAAAGATTCTCGAACGAACGCAGGAAATGACGCCACGGATCGAAGACGTGACGGCGACTGTCGAAGAAATTGCAGCGAACGTCCAAGAAGTATCTGCGTCAGCGACGGAAATCGCACATATCGCGCAAGAGAATTCGTCCGCTTCGAAACAAGTCGCAGCGACGACGGAAGAACAGTTGAGTGCGATGGAAGAGATTTCGCAATCCGCCAAAGTATTATCCGATATGGCGGAAGAACTACAGGTACTCGTTGCCCGTTTCCGTGTTTAAATGATCAAATCAAAAAAAGGCAAGGAAGCCCGTCTTCCTTGCTTTTTTGTCTGTCAACATTCGGTGACAAACGGAACAAATAGCTTATAATCCCTGTGAATCTGGGCTTGAGACAGTGTTAAATCGGGAATTTAATTAGTATCTAACACTTCGAAGGAGGTGGGTACGGTGAAGCAGTTTCGTAAAATAAGAGAGTGGCAAGATGCAGGTCTTTTGGATGAAGCAACTGTTGAACGAATTCTGAACTATGAAAATCAACGTTCAACAAAACAACGTCTGCCTTTGTTATTAATCATTGGAGGTACCTTCGTCGTATTGGCTGTATTCAGCTTTTTGGCTGCTAATTGGCAAGCGATGCCAGTCGGCTGGAAAATCGGACTCGTCGTAGTACTCATGTGGAGCTGTTACATCGTGGCAGATCTTTCGGAACGTCGTCATATTCTTCATCCGATTGTCTTTCGAATCGGTGGAATCCTAGCATTTGGTGCCTCAATTCTCGTCGTGGTTCAAAGTTTTCATTTGCCGATGGAAGGATCATTACTCGGTTGGTGTGTGTTTGTCGCCGCGTTAGTACATTATGTACTTTGGCGTCATGAGGCATACGGTGTCGTCGCCCTTCTTTCCGGATGGACGATCTTCACGAGTCTTGGGGGATTTGGTCAGGATCAGGCGAGTTATCTTGACTGGACGTCCTTTAGTCTTATGATTATACTTTCGTTCAGCTGGTTTTACTTCAGTCAACAGCTGCCGTCGCTTTTATTTAGCTGGCTGTTTCTTTTTTTCAGCGGTCTATCCTTGTTTCTCCTCGTATCATATGACGGATTCCTGTGGCCGATTTGGACGCTATTTTTGCTTGTTCCAGTTCTCTGGCTTGTTCGTGAGGAATCCAATCGTCGTATCGTCGAGATGGTCTATCTGGTCGTCGCTGCTATCAGTTCGATCATCTATTTATCCGTTCGTGCGGAATCAAACGTCGTATTACCCTCCGTGACAGAAGCGGTACTGTTAGCTATCGTCTCCACCGGTCTAGGAATCTTTCTCTATCAAAAACGTCGTGGATTGTTGTTTATCGTACCGCTTGGATTCGTCGGAGTACTCTGGATTGATGAACAGGCAATTCTACTTGCCATTCTCTTTGAATTATCCGCGCTACTGTATCTGTTATATCAAGAACGCCGTCATGCAGTCGTCTGGCCAGCCTTTCTCTATTTCATTCTCGTTCAAATTGCGATATATGTCATATATGCCTGGGATCGTTTAAACATGTCCTTATTTTTCCTCATTGGTGCGCTACTCATCTTCTTATTGTCTGGTGTCTTATGGTGGTTACGCCGTAAAGGAGGTGTGGCGTCATGAAGCGTTATCTGATACCAGTATTGCAGACATGCGCCGTCGGTCTGTTGATCGTCAGCTTTTTTGCGACCTCCTGGTTCGGGACATCGTACCGTTTTCGGGCAGAACCGTTTGATCCGTTTGATCCCGTTTACGGCGAATACGTGATGCTTCAGTACCCAGATTTAAAACCTGGTCCGAGGATTCAAAACGGACGTGTCTATGTCAGCTTCAAGACGGATGCTTCCGGTTATGCTCAAATCGATCGGATTTCGAATGAACGATTCTTCGGAAGTGTCGCCGGCGATTATTACGAGCAATATGTATCGATTCCGCAGTTGACGCAGTATTATGTCGAACAGGGAAGCGGAAAACAATACGAAAAAGCAAAAGCACTGGAAGTCCGAGCGGATGTGTCACCATGGGGAACGATCCGGACGACGAATTTAAAGATTTCTGAGTAAAAAACCTTGCGCCAGGAATAAAACGGTTGTACTATTAATTTAAATTTTCAGACAACTGAATCTGCATGTGTAGATGGGAAGAGTAAAGTGATTGGAAATCGATAGAGAGTCTCTGTTGCTGGAAATGAGACGATTTCGATACTTGAAGATGGTCCCGGAGCAGTCGGAAGAACGTGAACCGTGTTCATCAGTAGAACCGACCGGTAGGAAGGATACCGTTAGCATTCCATGGAGTCTCGTACTCCTAGAGGTGGCTGAGCGTGAGTTGAGTCATGAACGAAGGTGGTACCACGTGATCAGACATCACGTCCTGAGAAATAAGGGCGTGGTGTCTTTTTTTGTGGAGACGTTCCCGCAGGAGGAGGATGACGAGATGACAGAGGCATTGGTATTGCAATCAGACTTTGGTGTGAGTGACGGGGCGGTCAGTGCGATGTATGGGGTGGCCCATAGCATCAATCCGGAGATTCGGATTTTTGATTTAACGCATGACATTCCGCCATTCCACATTTGGGAAGCGTCCTATCGGTTACTACAGACGGTGCCGTACTGGACGGAGCAAACGGTGTTCGTTTCTGTCGTTGATCCGGGTGTCGGGTCGAGGCGAAAGAGTGTCGTCGCGCGAACACGGACCAATCAATACATCATTACACCGGATAATGGGACGTTGACGCATCTTTGGCAAGCCGGATACATTGCGGAAGTGAGACAACTCGATGATCGACGGCATCGTCTGCCTCGGATGGGTGAATCGTATACGTTTCACGGACGAGATATCTTTGCCTTCACGGGTGCGCGATTATCGAGTCACGTCATCACGTTCGAAGAGGTGGGACCGCTTTTACCTACTGAAGAACTCGTCTTACTCGACCGGACATTTGCTTCATCGTCGGACAACGGTGTTACCGGTATCGTCGAGATTCTCGATGTTCGCTTCGGAAACGTCTGGACGAACATCCCGGTCACGCTCGTCCGCCAGGTGGGTCTTGATATCGGCAACCACGTCAAGGTAAGGGTTTCGTACCGAGACCGGATCGTCTACGAACAAACACTGCTCTTCGGTCATTCGTTCGCCGATGTGCCGGTCGGTTCAGGAGTCGTCTACATCAATTCGCTGGATCAGATTGCTCTTGCCTTGAATCAAGGTTCGTTTGCACATGCATTTGAAGTTGGAATCGGAAATGATTGGAGTGTTAGCGTACAACACATTAAAGGAGGAGATCGAACATGAAAGGATTTACGACAAAACAAATCGTCGCAACTGGGATCGGAGCAGCTGTATTCATCATTTTAAGTCGATTCGCTGCGATTCCGACAGGCGTACCGAACACGTCAATCGAGACAGCCTATGCATTTCTCGCATTCATGGCGGTCTTGTTCGGACCGGTTACAGCCGGCTTGATCGGTCTGATCGGTCATGGCTTAAAAGATGCGATTTTATACGGTTCCCCGTGGTGGAGTTGGGTCATCGTCTCCGGGTTCGTCGGGTTTGGTATCGGATTGATTGCTAACCGAATTCGTTTAGAAGAAGGCGGATTGACGACTCGTAAAATCGTTTTATTCAACGCCACACAAGCCATCGTGCAAGCGATTGGTTGGATCATCATCGCACCTGTACTCGATATTTTAATTTACACGGAGCCGGCGAATAAAGTCTTCGTTCAAGGTGCGGTCGCTGCGACATCAAACATCTTGACAGTCGGTGTCATCGGAACGTTATTACTCGTCACGTATGCCAAAACAAGAAGTAAAGCAGGCAGCTTGAAACGCGAAGTTTGACCGAATGAGCTATGATCCTGTGCGAAGAAACGGCAGGGACATAGCTCATTTAGCTTGGGGGGAGAAAGACATGACAAACGTGATTGAATTTCAGGATTTTTCATTTACATATCGGAGTCAGTCGGAACCGACACTCCGGCAGATTCAGTTAACGATTCAAGCAGGCGAACGCATCTTAATTGTTGGACCTTCGGGTTCAGGAAAAAGTACGCTTGCTCAGTGCATCAATGGGTTGATTCCATTCTCGTACCCGGGAACGTGGAAAGGACAGGTTCTGATCAAAGGGCAGGATGCCCGGACGTTATCGTTATTTGATCGTTCGCTGCATATTGGCACGGTGTTACAGGATCCAGATGCGCAGTTCGTTGGTTTATCGGTTGGCGAAGACATTGCCTTTGCGCTCGAGAACAAACAGACAGGGCGACCGGAAATGCACGAGATCGTCGAACGCGTCGCACGGATGACGGACGTCGAGACGCTTTTGCAAGCGCGATTAAATGATTTATCAGGAGGTCAGCGACAACGGGCGGCATTGGCTGGAGTTCTCGTCGAAGATGCGGATATCTTATTGTTTGATGAACCACTCGCAAATCTCGATCCGGTAGCGGGTCAAGAAGCGATGATGTTAATGGATCGACTGCAACGCGATACGAACCGAACACTGATCGTCGTTGAACACCGAATCGAGGATGTACTGGTCATTCCATTTGATCGCATCATCGTCATGGTCGACGGAGAAATTATCGCCGATCATCATCCTGACGTCATCTTAAGTAACGGAAAACTGCAACAAGCAATATTGCGTGAACCCCTCTATGTCAGTGCCGCACGCTGGGCTGGCATGACCGTGGAGTCTGTAGATCAGCCGAGCCGCATCGATCCTTTTTTAGAGCAGTTCAACCAGAAAGACGTGTTAGAACGTTTAGAAGAAGCTCCTCAAAAAGAGGCTGCAATCTCTGATTCATTGCTTGAACTTGAGCAGTTGGCGTTTCATTATCATCAAGGAACGCCAGTGCTTGAAGATGTGACGGCGACTTTTCAAAAAGGAACACTGACAACGATCGTCGGTCAGAATGGTGCAGGAAAATCAACGCTTGCGAAAGTGTTGAGTGGTTATCAACGGACAACACGTGGTCGGATCCTACTTAACGGGACCGACATTACGCACCAACCGATCGCCGAGCGGGCAGGGTCAATCGGATTCGTCCTGCAAAATCCGAATCATATGATTTCGAAGCACCTCGTGCAGGAGGAAATTCGCTACGGGATGCAGACACTCGGATTGAGTGAAGCGGAAGAAAACGAGCGTCTCGAGCAGACGTTACGTCGCTGCGGATTATATCCGTTTCGCAATTGGCCGATCCAAGCACTAAGTTTTGGTCAGAAGAAACGGGTGACGATTGCTTCGATTCTCGTTCGACGACCGGATATCTTGATTCTCGATGAACCGACAGCTGGTCAAGATTACCGGCATTATTCGGATATGATGGGCTTTTTAGAAGGATTGAAACAAGAGGGGATGACGTTACTCATCATCACGCATGATATGCATCTCGTCTTAGAGTACAGCGATCAAGTCTGCCTGGTGCAAGCTGGACGCATCCGTTACGCCGGAACGTCATTTGGACTGCTAAATCAAGAACAGTTGCTGCATCATGCCCATTTAAAGCAAACATCGCTCTTTACGATAGCGAAACATCTCGACATCGATGCGGAACGATTCGTCGAGTCCGTGATTACGGCGGAGCGAAAGGAGCGGGAACAATGGCTGTAGAAATGCTTGGCTATATTGAAAAAGCGTCACCGATTCATCGATTGACGGGAACGACGAAACTAATCGGATTCTTGTTATTTACGACAGCAACGATGTTTACCTATGATACGCGTGTCTTACTTGTTCTTGGTTTAGTCAGCATCGTGTTATTCCGA
The DNA here is from genome assembly GCF_002479335.1 of Exiguobacterium sp. UBA7533. NCBI lineage: Bacteria > Bacillati > Bacillota > Bacilli > Caryophanales > Exiguobacterium > Exiguobacterium sp. UBA7533. The sequence goes on from NZ_DLMP01000002.1 coordinate 84,303, forward strand.
TTGTCACGTATTCAGTTTCGGGAAGTCCGATTCGTTTTGATCTTTACAGCAATATTTGTCCTGATTAATGCACTCGCCGTTTATCTATTCGAACCAGAGCAGGGCGTTGAAATCTACGGTTCGCGTCACGTTTTATTTGAAGGCGTTGGTCACTTTACGATAACATCAGAACAATTGTTTTATCTGTTTAATCTCATCTTAAAATACAGTGTGATCGTTCCGATTGCTGTGTTGTTTCTCGTCACGACCCATCCGACGGAATTCGCGTCATCGTTGAACCGGATTGGTGTACCGTATAAAATCGCCTTCGCTGTCTCATTAGCGCTCCGTTACATTCCAGACGTACAAGCGGACTTTCGGACGATTGCGAACGCTCAGGAAGCGCGGGGAATTGCCGTCTCGCATGGTTCGCTTTGGCAACGGGCGCGTAATAGCATCCAGATTTTACTTCCGTTGCTGTTTACGAGTCTCGAACGAATTGAAACCGTCAGCAATGCGATGGATCTCCGTGGATTTGGTGCGGGACGAAAGCGGACGTGGTACAACCAACAGACGATGACACGAATTGATTATGTCGCCATCAGTTGTGTAGTACTTTTGACAATTTTCTCGTTTGTCGTCACTTTCCATGACGGCAATCGATTTTATAATCCGTTCTAAGCATGAGATACGAAAAAGGCAGTGGATGCGTCCACTGCCTTTTATCATATAACTAATCCGCTTACGCAGAACGTTTTTGATTTTCCCAACGTGGTGAATTCAATAGTTCAATCCATTTCTTGACGGCTGAGATCGTAATGACGATCGCGAGCAGTCCCATCGTTACGGATAAGACGGTATTCAAGACGCTAAATCCTGGAGAATCTGGATTTGCATAAACGTTTGCGACCATCCAGATATCAGCAAATGTTACTGTGATCAGGAGGTAGACGAGCGGGATGAACGTCGTCAGGGCATAGACTTTTTTATCGGCGATTTTCAAGATGATCGTCGTTCCGATGATCAAGCCGATTGAAGCCATCAGCTGATTTGATACCCCGAATAATGCCCAAATCGAACCGATGTCACCTGAGAACAGGAGATAGCCCCAGAAGAACGTACCGAGTGCTGAAGCAAAGATTGCACCTGGAATCCAGTCGACGCGTTTGAGTGGTTTATAGAATTCACCGAAGAAATCTTGAATCAAGTAACGGGCGACACGTGTTCCTGCGTCGATTGCAGTTAAAATGAAGACCGCTTCGAACAGAATGACGAATTGGAAGAAGAAACCGGCAATTTCTTTGAACCATGGGATGGCGCGGAAGATGAACGTCATACCGACGGCGAGTGAAACGGCACCACCCGTTCGACCTGCAAGGTCGAGTCCGATTTCACGAGATAAATCATCCAAGTAGACCGTGCTCATACCTAGAGTTGCGAATACTTCTGGTGTTGAGTTGATGGCAAAGTAATCACCGACTTCAAGAGATGTCGCAGCAATCAATGCCATGACGGCAACAAGACATTCAACAAGCATGGCACCAAAAGCAACCGGTTTGATGTCACTCCACCGATTGATCATCTTCGGTGTCGTACCAGAACCAACGAAAGCGTGGAAACCAGAGATTGCACCACAGGCAATCGTGATCGAGATGAATGGCCAGACTGGACCAGCGATGATTGGACCACCGCCATCAACGAACTTCGTGAATGCTGGGAATCGAATGTCCGGGTTGATGATGAAGACACCAACGATTAAGGCAAGGAAAACACCGATCTTCATGAAACTTGATAGATAGTCGCGTGGTGCGAGCAAGAGCCATACAGGCAGTGCCGCAGCGAAGAATGCATAAATCGGTAGAGCGATTGCGAGCTGACGAGAGGACAGGTCGAACCAGTCACCGATGAATGTTTCCGTCAACTGAGGACCAAAACCAATCGCAGCTAAGATGAGTAGAAAACCGACTGTTGAAGCAAGGGCTAGGTTACCACCTTTACGTAAGTAAATCCCAACGAGCATCGCGATCGGAATCGTCGAGAAGACAGCGAATGTGCCCCATGGATTATGTTCAAGCGCATGCAAGACGACCATCGATAGTCCCGCCATCGTAATCGTGATGATGAAGAGCATCGCAAGACCGGCACAAAAACCAGCGACGGGACCTAATTCTTTTTTAGCGACTTCGGACAACGATTGACCATCTTGACGCATCGAGGCAAACAGGACGACCATATCATGGACCGCTCCCCCGATGACGGCACCGATCAAGAGCCACAGTAAGCCGGGTAGGTAGCCGAACTGAGCAGCAAGGACAGGTCCGACGAGTGGACCAGCAGCAGCGATTGCCGCAAAATGGTGTCCGAATGAGACCCATTTGTTCGTTGGAACGTAATCTTTTCCGTCCGCTAGTTTATGAGCAGGCGTTTCGCGATCATCTTTGATTTTTAAGACTTTCGCAGCCATGAATGTACCGTAGAGACGATACGCGATTAATAAGATACAGATGACAGCAATGACGATGGGAGTAGCGCTCATCTAAAATTCCTCCTCTTGAATGAACTATGATGGATTTAGTATACAAGTTGTGGAAGCGCTTTCTTTGATTTTTAGATGAGTTGTCGATTTTGTACGACGAAAGGTTGAAAAAGGACCTTGAATCACAAAAAAGAAGCGCTCAAATACCGAGCGCTTCTTTCAATAGTTTGACATACGTCCGACTGACCGGCACATCGATTTGGTGAATCTTTAAGTTGTAAGCCCCGTTAAACCAAGGTTCGATCGCGTCAATCGCTGATAAGTTCACGAGATACGAGCGATGAACCCGTAAAAACCGATGATCTTGAAGCTTTCGTTCAAGTTCGAGTAAGGTCTCGTTTGAAGGATACGCTTCATGTTCCGTTACGATTTTCGTTTTCCCATTTTCAGCGACGATGTAATCAATATCTTGCGGAGATAAGAGTTTGAGTCGATCTCCCGTTTCGACAGCTAAACGTTCAAGTCGAGGTGCTTTTTTGGGAAGCGGTCGTGCGACTTTTTCGATGGCGCGCACGATCCGTGCCGGATCATACGGTTTCAAGATGTAGTCATAGGCATTGAGTTCAAAGGCTTCAAGTGCATGAGCATCATATGCCGTTACAAACAAAAGAGCCGGAGGACGTGGCATCGACTTCAATCGTTTGGCGACTTCAAGACCGCTTCCGTCCGTCAGCTCGATATCGAGAAAGACTAAGTCGGGTTGAAGGGAGCGGACGAGTCGTTCCGCTTCTTCGACACTACCGGTTTCTCCGACGACTTCAAGACCGGCTGCGGTCACGTGATAACGGAGCTCGTCACGTGCGAGCGGTTCATCTTCAATCAACAAGGTGCGCATGCTGGTTCTCCTTTCTGACTTCAATGGGAAGGCGAATTGTAATCGTCGTTCCGTTTTGACCGTCACTCGTGATCGTAAACTGTCCTTTTTCACCGTACAGGCTTCGAATCCGTTCTGCCGTATTGAATAACGCGGTACCGGTACCAGAAGATGGAACGACTTCTCGACCGAGACGAGCAAGGCGAGAGGCTTCAATCCCGCGTCCGTTATCGACGACTTCGAGGTAAAGTTGATCTGCCTCACACCATGCCGTCACCCCGACATATCCCGTCTGCTCATTTAAAAAAGCATGAAGGAACGCATTCTCGATCAACGGTTGTAAGATAAACGGTGGAACGAGTAAAGACGTCGTCTCTTCCGCTAAATCGATATCGAGGAACGGTCGATTTGGAAAACGAGCAGCTTCAAGGGATGTATACGCTTCGATATGCTCGAGTTCCTTTTGGAGCGGAATTTTCGTCGAGCGTGCTCCTTGGAGGTTACTACGGAAAAACGTTGATAATTCGAGCAACAATGTCCGTGCCTGTTCGACATCCGTTCGGCACAGTGCATAAATCGTATTGATGGCATTGAACAGGAAGTGTGGATGAATTTGTGCTTCGAGTGCCCGGATCTCGGCATCCTTCAGTAAATCAGCTTGGCGCTGTGCGTTCCCGAGTGCCAGTTGTGTAGAAAACAGTTTTGCTAATCCTTCAATGAGTTCGACTTCCACGGCGTCGAGCAGTTCGGCATGTGGATAGTAGACTTTTAACGTCCCAATCGTCGTTTCCCCGACGATGAGCGGAGCGATGATGCCCGCTTGAAGTGGGCAATCCGTTACGGGACAGCCGATATCGAGTCGTTCCGTCACAAGACGAACTTGTCCATCCTGTAAAACATGTTCGGTTGGTTTTGTCGTCCAGTGACTACCTGCTTGATGGTGATCACTTCCGATACCGAGGTGAGCAAGGATAACGTATTGATCCGTCAAGGAGACGGCTTCGGCTCGTGTTTGTTGCAACAGAATTTCCGCGACAGCTTCTGCCGTATGGATATGTAGACCACGCGTCAGGTGCGGAAGCGTCAAATCGGCGATATGCAACGACCGTTCTGCTTCTCGTGCACGGACGGTTTCTTCTTCTCGCGCAGCAAGACGGATGATCGATAAAAATAACCAGACGCCAAGGACGTTGATGAGTGTCATCGGCAAGAAGATAAACTGGACGAGTTCAACAGCCGCGTCAAAGGGACGAGAAAATAGTAAAATCAATGACATTTCAAATAGCATCAAAAAAGCGGTCAGACAAACAGGTAACAAGGCTTGGCTGCCGAGTCGGTCACGCCAGTAAGGGCGAAGTAATCCACTGACACCACCGGCAATGACGGTCGAAAGCGTACAAGCAAATGCTGTGAACCCGCCGAGGGAATACCGATGAATCCCGACGATCAGTCCAGTCATCAATCCACCAAGCGGACCAGCGAGTAACCCACTGATGACAACGATCATCGTTCGTGTATTCGCGATTGCCGATGTTCCGTCGACCTCTTCGAGCCAAGCATGGGGCAAGAATTCTGCTAAGTCGACTTTGACCCCTGTATAGTTACTTAAGATCCCATACGTCGCAAAAAACAGGACAAGGACACGGAATTGCCAACCTGCTTCCGGTTGACGCAACAAGCGTCGCGTTGGTCCCCACTGGGCGAGGATGAACGCTAAGATGATCATGATACCAAGTCGCTCGAGTAAAAAAGGAATCAGTTCCAACATATGTATTCCTCCATTCGAGTTAAGTGTAAACGCTCGCAAAACGAAGGGCAATGCCGATAAACAAAAAAGCCGTACTCCCTCTAGTGGAGAGGAAGTACAGCGAGCTTGCTTATTGTGCGTCTTTATCGAACGTGATGCGTGCGATTGCATCATGTTGGTGAATCGTTTCTTCGTTGCGACATTCGACGTAGAACGAAGCAATTGGATCCATTTCGTATAGGTCAGCAGCAATCAAGCGCACCATGTCTTCTACGAAACGTGGATTTTCGTATGCCATCTCTGTCACGCGTTTTTCATCCGGACGTTTGAGTACCGGGTGAAGTGGGGCAGAAGCATTTGATTCAGCCGCATCAAGCAATGATTGTTTCCAGTCAAAGTCTTCTGCTTCATCACGTAACGAAGCTTCCATCGTGACGTAGCCACGTTGGTTGTGGGCACTGTACTCGCTGATTTCTTTCGAACATGGGCAAAGTGTCGTGACATTGATCGTCAAGCCGACAGATAATGTCGCTTCATTCGTTTCCGTGTTGACGCTGACCGTTTGCCATACTTCGGCATTCATCAACCCACTAAGTCCCGTTGCAGGTGCTTTACGTGTAAAGAACCATGGGTAACGGATCGTCAATTGACCTTCTGTTTGTTCCATACGGTCCGCTAAATCACGCGCGAATTGAATGAGTGATTCATTCGTAACTGTCCAACCTTCGTTGTGGTATTGATCAAGTTGTTCCGTTAAGCGACTCATGTTGATCCCTTTACGGTCTTGTACGAGTGACGTCGACAACTCGAACGTTGCGACTGTCGCTTGTGTTTTGTCCCCGTCTTGGATGACGACAGGATGTTTAACGTTTGAGATTCCAACAGCGTCAAGTGCGAACAGGAAGTTCTTCGGTGTATTTTGCAAGTCGACCATTTTATCTTTTTCAGTCGGTTTTGTTCCTTTGATTGGTGGTACCGAACCGAACAGCTTATGGCGCTCTTCTTTCGTTGGTAACGTAATCGGGTAGGTAGACATATTTATGAGCCCCTTTGTCCTTTTGTAGTGTTTCAATAGTAATAACATGACAGGAATGCTAGAGACGAGCAAGTCTGATGATTCCGCAAATGTGTTTCATCGTTTCATTACTAGAAGTGTTGTCTTGAATTTTATCACGAACGTTCGATAAACGAAACTCGCACGACTTAAAATCGACACATTCCATAGCCGGAGGAATAACATGCTTGCAATCGGGTATATTATCCTATAGTATATGTTCAGGTGAACGTGTAATTATTGTTTTTGTCATAGTCATACAATGTATTTTTGATTTTACAGATAGTCAGAGAAAGGGATGACAGAGATGGATTGGCAGTTATTACTTCAATATGCCTGGGTCGTACTCGTCTTGATCGCGCTTGAAGGATTACTTTCGGCAGATAATGCACTCGTACTCGCGGTCATGGTTAAGCACTTACCAGGAGAACAACAAAAGAAAGCACTTTTTTATGGATTAGCTGGAGCATTCGTTTTACGGTTCGCGGCACTGTTCGCGATTTCATTCCTCGTCGATATTTGGCAAATCCAAGCACTTGGAGCAGCGTACTTGCTCATCATGGGATTACGGCATATTTATAAGACCGCTAAGGCAAGGAAACTCGGTGAGAATCATGGCGCCGAAAATGAACTCGATGCAGAGCCGAAGTCGGAAGAGCCAGTTTCAAAAGGTGAATTCTGGCGGACAGTCGCGAAGATTGAATTCGCTGACTTAGCATTTGCTGTCGATTCGATTCTTGCTGCAGTTGCTTTAGCAGTCGCACTTCCGAACTGGGGATCGGGCGAAATCGGTGGTTTGAACACTGGTCACTTCATCGTCATCTTAACGGGTGGTTTAATGGGTGTTGTCCTCATGCGTTTCGCGGCCCGTGTCTTCGTGAAATTACTTGCAGAACGTCCAGGTCTTGAAACAGCAGCCTTTGCAATCGTTGCCTGGGTCGGTGTGAAGCTAGCTGTTCTTGCGCTCGAACATCCGAAATACCATGCATCAATCGAAGGAACAGTCTTCGAAGCCTTAAAACTTCCGGAAGGATTTGCTCACAGTACACCGTGGCAGGCATTCTTCTGGACGGTCATGGTCGGTCTTGCCCTTTGGGGTTGGTTCTCTTCACCAAAAACGAAAGCAAATCCAGATGCTGAAAAGAAAGTTGATCAAAACTTATAAGAAATGGAACGATCCGTCGATGACGGGTCGTTTTTTGGTGTTAGGTTTTCTTAAACAATGGGAATAAAACACAAGGTTAAGTACTTCAGTCGAGCTTTCATCTTTTTCTTTCCGATCGACCGGCATATAATGAATAGACTGAACAAAAAAGGGGATTCGTTAGTATGGATATTGGATTAATTACACAGTATGCGACCGTCGGGCTCGTACTGATTATTTTGCAAGGGTTATTATCTGCCGACAATGCGATGGTCATGGCTGTCCTAGTCCGACCGTTACCAGACGATCAGCGCAAAAAAGCACTTTTCTATGGTCTCGTCGGGGCACTCGTCTTACGTTTCGTCGCAATCTTCTTTGCCTCGTACCTAGCGACGATTTGGGAGCTTCAGGCACTCGGAGCGATATACCTCTTTTACGTGGCGTTTAAAGGAATCGTTGAGGCACGATCGAATAAACACCAAGTACCGGACTCGATTGCTTCACAAAAAGCCTCACCGAATTTTTGGTGGACGGTTGTTAAAGTCGAATTCTCTGATTTAGCGTTCGCTGTCGACTCGACACTTGCCGCTGTCGCCATGGCAACGACACTACCGATGATCGGAGGAACGATTGGTGGTCTGAATACAGGTCAATTCTGGGTCGTCTTCTTCAGTGGGATCATTGGTCTCGTCATTATGCGTTACTTTGCGAGTTGGTTCGTTGTCTTGCTCCAAAAGCGACCAGGTATCGAAGAAGCAGCGTTTTGGCTTGTCGCTTGGGTTGGCGTAAAACTCGTCGTCATGACACTTGCGCATCCGTCAATCGACGTCTTGCCGCATGAGTTTCCAGAGAGTACACTATGGCAAACGATCTTCTGGGTCGTACTTGCCCTGATTTTAATCATTGGTTGGTTCCGTAGCGGAAGTAGTTCAACCAAATCAGCAAAATAATACAATGGCGGGCAGGGTACTCTCTGTCCGTCTTTCGTTAGGAGAGATTTTATGCAAAACGGTAATTTCATTCGGATGCTGACGCGGATGCAAAACGTTCCACGGTGGGATGAATATGCACCACGTTTTCCGGATAACGCAGCCAGTCATAGCTTTCGTGTTGCCTTATTCAGTTTGATGGCAAGCTATTTAGAAGAAGCAGACGGACAAACACCAGTCGACCGCCTGACATTGCTCGGAAAAGCCCTATTCCATGACATGAACGAGGTCATCACCGGACCAATCAAACACCGGACGAAAAAAGAGCCGACGCTACATGCACACATTCAGGCAATGGAACAACAGGCGAGTGAACAGCTCGTCGCTTTACTCTCGAAGTCGCTTCAACCAGCCTTTACGACGTATCTTGTTCATGCAGAGGATGATTCACCGGAAGGACGAATCGTTGAAGCCATCGATACGTTTGATGCGATGTTATATGCACGCCGGGAAGCACGGATGACAGAGTCCGTCTTTTTCGAACAAAAAGCAGCGGAATTACAGGCTGTTCTGGAACGACACCCACTCGCTTCAATCCGTCGCTTGACACAGTCGGTCATGGAAGAGGACGAGATGTCTCATTTTATCGAAAACGTCTTGATGATGGATACGATTCGGCGCTGGAAAGGACGTTTTAATACGATTGATGATAACGACGCGACACATGCGTTTCGAGCAGCTTCGCTTGGTATCTTCAATGGATTGATTGAATCAGAAAAATACGGCGTCACGATCGACATTGAAGAAGTCGTCTCCCGTCTCTTGTGTCATGATCTCGTTGAAGGAACGACGGGAGATGTTCTTGGACCTGTTAAACATGCGACGCCGGTCACGGCAGCAGCCTTCGAAGCTTATGAACGGGCAGAAGGAGAGACGTTGATCAACAATTTACCAGAAGACATCCGAGCACCGTTCCGTCGATTCGTCGTTGAAGCAAAAGACGAGACGTACGAAGGGCAAATGGTCGATGTGATCGATAAACTCGATGCGTTGATCAAAATGAACATGGAACGAAAGTTAAATGGTGTCGAGTATGAGACCGGTTATCGGGCCCAACTCAAAAAGGTACAGATGACATATGAAAATCCATCGGTCGTCTTTTTCCTCGCTTATGTCTTGCATGATTTGGATTACGTGACGTCATGACAAAGACAACGATGACACCAGGCCGCTTAACGTTGATCTTGATCCTCGGTTCACTCGCTGCACTCGGACCGCTCTCGATCGACATGTATCTACCTGCTTTTCCGGATATGTCACGCTCGTTTGATGCGAGTGCGTCACTGATCCAATTGAGTTTGACGGCTTGTATGCTCGGAATGGCGCTCGGACAATTGATCGTTGGTCCGCTCAGTGATGTTCGTGGACGTAAGCGTCCGTTAATGATTGCTTTACTTGCGTATCTGCTCGCTTCTCTTGCGTGTGCGATGGCACCGACGATTGAAGTGTTGATTGCGCTGCGCTTCATCCAAGGGGCAGCCGGAGCGTCAGGAATTGTCATTTCCCGGGCAATCGTTCGTGATCTATTCGAAGGACCGGAATTAACGCGGTTCTTTGCTGCCTTGTCCCTCGTCAACGGAACGGCACCGATTCTCGCACCCGTCATCGGGGGACAGTTGCTTCGGTTCGGTGACTGGCATTTTGTCTTTTACTTGCTGGCGATTTTAAGTACGTTGATGTTGCTCGCTGTTGCACTGCGTTTGCCGGAAACACTTCCACTCGAAAGACGCGTTGAAGGGAATTTGACGACGACGTTGAAGACATTCGGACGTTTGTTGACGGACCGTGTCTTCATCGGCTATGCGTTCGCGCAAGCATTCGTCATGGGCGCGATGTTTGCCTACATCTCCGGTTCACCGTTCGTCTTACAGAATATTTATGGCGCTTCGCCGCAACAGTTCAGTTTTTTGTTCGGCTTAAACGGAATCGGAATCATTTTAGCGGCTCAAATCGCTGGACGTCTTGCTGGTCGAGTTGATTCAGAACGTCTGATGCGAATCAGCTTGACGGTTGTTGCGAGTGCAAGTATCTTTTTGTTCCTCGCTTTAACGTTAACGGACCAATTGATTTTCGTCATGATTCCACTTTTCTTCGTCGTCTCAAGCGTTGGTTTGATCTCAACGCTCGGTTTTACCTTAGCGATGCAAAACTACGGAGCAACGGCTGGAAGTGCCTCGGCACTTCTTGGTTTACTCCCGATGCTCGTCGGTTCGCTCGTGTCACCACTCGTCGGCATCATGGGGGAGCAATCGGCCGTTCCGATGGGGCTGATTATCATGACGCTTGATTGTTTGGCACTCGTCCTTTATTACGGACTAATCGTCCGACGTCCCGACCGCTCATAAATACTCCTTAGTCAAAAACGTTTGTTCCATTTAGGTGACAAGCGTTTTTTCTTTTGTGAAAGGAAAAGAAATGGGATTCATTTTGAAACATTTTCTAGATGGTTTGCGTAGAAGAGGGAGAAAGCCAGTACTTCAGAAAGGAGTGGAGCGATGAAACAGGAGTTGCCGCGTGAACGAGAACCGTCGATTGAGGCAAGATTAGCACGTCATTTTGCCGCGCAAAAAAAATACTTACGTCGTCAAGAAGAGGCGATTGATCAGCGAGACAAAGAGTTGGCTCGTTTATTGTATGAAGAAAACCGGACTGCGTATCAGCGGGCTTATCACGAACTGTATGGTTCACATCCTTACATCGAGGTGAACGAAAATGGACGTTAGTACACTTTATTTATATGCGTTAGCGGCCGCTGCTTGTGGTGTGTTTGTGTCCATCCTATTCTCAGACGTCATTCCGGGTGTCGATCAAATTTTCCATCCTACGTTGATCTTATCTTTCGTCATCATCACGTCAGCGATCGGCTTCGGACTCGAACAACTGAGTCCGCTTGGTTCAATTTTGATTTTGATCATCAGCAGTGTCATCGCGTTGTTGGTGACGACGCTGATGCATATTTTTTTGTTCGTTCCGATGGCACAAGCCGAACAGTCGCTTGGATTTTCGGAACAGATGCTAGAAGGGCGTAGCGCAACCGTCATCGTGCCGATTCCGACTGAAGGATATGGTGAAATTTTACTTGATGACGTCTCAGGACGTGTATCGAAGTCAGCCGTCCTGTTTGAAGGTCCTGCCTTACCACAAGGAACAAAGGTACTTGTTATCGAGATTAAACAAGGCGTCGCGTCTGTCGTGACGTACCCCCAACAATGGAAAAAGGAGATGTTTACATGAATCCAGTATTAATCGTATCGATCGTTGCAGTCGCATTGATCGTTGCATTGATTGTCCTATTCATCACGAAGTACCGAACGGTTGGTCCGGAAGAAGCATTAATCGTATCCGGTAGTTATCTTGGAGGACGCAACGTTAATACCGATGAGTCCGGCAACCGGGTGAAGATTATTCGCGGCGGCGGAACATTCGTGTTACCTGTCTTCCAACAAGCAACACCACTTAGCTTGTTATCGAGTAAACTCGAAGTCACGACACCAGAAGTGTACACGGAGCAGGGTGTACCGGTCATGGCTGATGGAACAGCGATCATCAAGATTGGCAGTTCGATTTCTGAGATTGCAACAGCAGCAGAGCAATTCCTCGGAAAATCAAAAGAAGAGCGTGAAGGGGAAGCGCGTGAAGTTCTTGAAGGGCATTTGCGTTCGATCCTCGGTTCGATGACAGTCGAAGAAATTTATAAGAACCGCGATAAGTTCTCGCAAGAAGTCCAGCGGGTCGCATCACAAGATCTGGCGAAGATGGGGCTCGTCATCGTTTCGTTTACGATCAAAGACGTCCGAGATAAAAATGGATACTTAGAATCACTCGGGAAACCACGGATTGCACAGGTGCGCCGGGATGCGGACATCGCAACGGCAGACGCTGAAAAAGAGACACGCATCAAACGGGCGGAAGCTTCAAAAGATGCGAAAAAAGCAGAACTCGAACGTGCAACGGAAATCGCTGAAGCGGAAAAAGAAAATCAGTTGAAGATGGCAGACTACCGCCGCGAACAAGATATCGCGAAGGCGAAAGCCGACCAAGCATATGATCTTGAGAACGCACGTGCACAACAAGAAGTCACCGAGCAACAGATGCAAATCAAAATCATCGAGCGTCAAAAACAAATCGAGCTCGAAGAACGTGAAATCCTCCGTCGTGAGAAACAATACGATGCGGAAGTCAAAAAACGTGCCGATGCCGATCGTTACTCGATTGAGCAAGCTGCCCAAGCGGACCGTGCGAAGCAATATGCGGAAGCAGATGCAACGAAATACCGGATTGAAGCATCGGCAAAAGCGGATGCAGAACGAATTCGTCTGGATGGTCTTGCGAAAGCGGACGCTGAGCGAGCACAAGGGGAAACAGAAGCAGACATCATTCGTTTGAAAGGTCTTGCCGAAGCGGAAGCGAAAGAAAAAATCGCGCAGGCGTTCGAACAATTCGGACAAGCAGCAATCCTTGACATGGTCATTCGGATGATGCCAGAGTACGCGAAAGAGATTGCAGCACCACTCGGTAACATCGATAAGATCACGGTCGTCGATACAGGTAGTGGTGAAGGTGGCGGTGCGAACCGTGTCACAGGGTACGCAACGGATTTGATGGCGTCACTGCAAGAGACGTTAAAAGCGTCGTCAGGATTAGATGTCAAAGAGTTGATCGAGAACTTCTCTGGTAAAGGAACAGCAAAGCCGTTAACGGTCAACTTGAATTCTCATGATGCGGTAGCAGCGTCGAAAACAGAAGACTGATATCATTACTATGTACTAGTAGAAGGAGTTTCTGAAAGGATATCTCATCATGGATGGTTTAGCGTTACTGCAAGAGCGTTGGATATTGTTGCTCCCGTTCGCTGTCGTCTTCTTGATCAACGTCGGGTTATTGACAGCCCTTCTAAAGAAGCGAAATGATTTACCGAAGATGCTGGTCTTCGGAATGGGTGGGATGGCGATCGTGTTCATCGTCTCCTCGCTCGGCTTAAGCGTAGCACTGCTATTCTTCGGCTATAATTCCTAAAAAAACGGGACAGACTCGATTAAGAGTCTGTCCCGTTTTAAATGAAGTAAGAATGAATACTGTTAACGTGGAAGGTCGTAACCAATGACGACGAGTCCCGGTCCAGTATGTGAACCGATGGCTGCGCCGGCGATCGTCAAGATGACTTCGCTTGGTGAGAATTGTGCTTCAATCAATTGTTTTAACTGTTCTGCCCGTTCGATCGAATCCCCGTGACCAATCATGATTCGGTGTCCGTCAATCGCAGGACGTGCTTCTTCCATCCACTCGACGATCCGGTTCATGACCTTTTTCTGACCTCGGATTTTTTCTTTCGGAATCAGCTTCCCATCTTCGACGGTCAACAGTGGCAAGATCGATAGGAGACCACCAATGAAGGCGCTAGCTCGCGAAACGCGTCCACCGCGCATCAAATATTCGAGTGATTCGACTGTAAACAGATGACGAATCGTATTCACCTTGGCTTCAGCGTAAACCACTGTTTCTTCAAACGAATGCGTTTGTGCATACTCTGCAACGTCGAGAACGAATAGTCCTTGTCCCGTTGAAGCGGTTTTCGTATCGAGCACGAGATAGGGGACGTTCGGATATTTTTCGGCGAGTTCATCTGCGAGCATCTTCGCGGTTTGGTATGTTCCAGATAACTCACTTGAAAAAGCGAGATAGAGGAAGGGATCACCTTGTTCGAAGTGACGCGTGAACACCTCGACCATCCGGCTGACTTCTACTTGGAATGTCTTTGGTGCTGCGCCATCGCGCATCTTATCATACAGTTGTTTTGGAGATATCGATTCTCCGTCGAAGAACGTGTCTTCGTCGATCAATACGCCGAACGGCATGATCGTAAAATCATAAGCATCTAACATGTCTTTTGGTGCATCAGCACCACTGTCTGTGATCAATCGGATCATCACGTTCTCTCCTTTCTTAACCTAGGGCTTTTTCATTTCGATCAAGCATTCGACTCAAGTTGACACCGAACCGCTCGTTCTCGAGTTCCGTCAAAGTCGCTGGTGTTAAATCAGCGCCGAGCGCAAGTAATGCCTCATAGGCACGACGTAAACATTCCTCAATCGTCAATGAGGTACCGAGTAATTCTTCAAGCGAAGCCATCGTTTCCGGGACAATGGTTGGATAGACGAATTTCGTCGCCTCGCCTTGAAGCGCTGCCGCGTAAAAGTCGCGGACTAAAGCGGCGCGCTGACTCCCGCTTCCGTTAACACAGAGGTAGATTTGGACGGCAACGCCACCGCGGACACGGCGCTGCGAGATACCGGCGAACTTTTTACCGGCGATCGACAGGTCGTAAGAACCGGGACAATACGATCCAACGACTTCACCGGCGACGATCGCGTCTGTTTCTTGCGCGAACATGCCACGGACGAGCGCAAGCATCGCTTCGTAACCACTGTCGATATCGATCCCACCGCGTTCCGGTAAGACTAGCGAAATATTCAAGACACCAGCGTCAAGGACGACGGCAAGACCGCCTGAGTTACGGACGACGGGCGAGAAACCATGTTCGTGCAAAACAGCTACGCCGTCTGCGAGGTGAGGAAGGCGGGCATCCTGGATGCCGAGGACGACAGTTTCGTGGTGAATCCAAGAGCGGAGTGCAGCTCCTTCTGTTGCAACGGAAGCGCATAATGTGTCGTCCATCGCAAACGATTGTGTCGCATGAAAAGCAGTTCCGAGTGACGTTTGATCAAAAATACGATAATGTTCTTGTTTTAAGAGTTCGATTCCCATAGGCTCGTTCCTTTATTGTAGATTTGCGACATCATTATAGCACAGGGTGTATAAAGTTTCTGTGCGAAGCGCCGCAGGAGACAGGAATCCTTGGAGACAAAACCGAACAACAACGACATAGACACGATTTAAAGGAGAGAAACATATGTATCAATCATTAGGTCAATTAAAGGAAACGAAGGTCTTCAAAGATCCTGTTCATCGGTATATCTATGTCAGTGATCAGTTGATTTGGCAATTGATCGGTACACGTGAGTTTCAACGACTACGTCGAATCAAACAACTGGGAACATCCTTTTTGACGTTTCATGGGGCGGAACACACGCGATTCCATCATTCACTCGGCGTCTATGAGATCACGCGCCAACTGATCGACGTCTTCAATGGTCGCGCCGATTGGGATGATCAGTACCGAGAGTTGACGCTGGCTGCGGCACTCTTACACGATGTCGGTCATGGTCCGTTTTCGCACGCTTTCGAGAATGTTTTTGGTGTCAATCATGAAACATGGACAGAGCGAATCATCCTCGGGGATACGGAAATCAAGAAAGTTCTCGACCAAGTGGGAGAGGGATTCGCGGAAGAAGTGGCGTCGATCATCAATAAAACGCACCCGAATCAACTGCTCGTCACGATGATCAGCTCTCAACTCGACGTTGATCGAATGGATTATTTATTACGCGATGCGCACTTTGCTGGCGTCAGCTACGGAAAATTTGATCTTGAGCGGATGCTTCGGGTATTGCGTCCGGCGCCGAATCAAATGGTCGTCAAGCAGTCCGGGATGCATTCGATTGAAGACTACATCATGCGTCGGTATCAGATGTATTGGCAAGTCTACCTGCATCCGGTGACACGATCGAGTGATTACCTATTAAAAGCCATTCTCGAACGAGCACAGGAGCTGTACCTTTCCGGTTATCCGTTTGCGATTGCACCGATTCATTTAATGCCGCTGTTTGATCAGAAGATGGAGTTGCGTGATTTCCTTGGACTCGATGAGACGATCGTCTACTTCTATTTTCAGCAGTGGGCGAACGAACAGGATCCTATCCTTTCTGATCTATCAGAAAGATTCGTTGACCGAAAGTTGTTCAAGTATGTTGATTACCCTGCTGAAAAACGTGAACTCGTCCATGAGAAATTATGCGAGCTGTTTGACGCGATTGGCTTGAATCCGACGTATTATCTGCTAGAAGATAAACTCAGTCGTCTTCCTTACGATTTATATGGAGATAATGGTGAAATCAGCAAACAACCGATCATGCTACAGATGAAGGGTGGGCAGATGAAAGAGATTTCGCAAGTTTCACCGCTCGTTCAAGCCATCGCGACGTCACGCCAAACGGATGAGAAGCTGTTCTTCCCGCAAGAAATTTTGCACGACTTGCGCGAACATGCGAATGAGAAGATGCAAATCGACCAGTTATTGATTGGTAATGTGACATCATGATATCGTCCGTTGTCCTTACGAAAATCTTGCAACAGCTTGGACAGGAGGGAGGAGAGGTCGAAGTCTTAAAAGGCGCGACATCCTCCCTTGTTTTTCGGGTCGGTGAGGGAATTCTTCGCGTCCATACGAATCAGGATTGGCTACATGAGGAGCCTGATCTTGTCTTGCACGAGGTGTTTGCGTTACGAGCAGCAGGTGACTTAGCACCAGATGTGTTGGACTATCAAACAGATGTTAGGGACGAAATACCGCCTTGGTTATATATGACGCGTTCACCGGGAGAGATCCGGCTTGATCAGGTGGATGAGCAATATGTCGAACGACTAGCACAGATGCTTGTGGCAATCCATACACTGCCCGTACCAGAATCTCTTTATGTCTATCAGCCGTATGCGTCGGAACGTTACGTTCCGACGTGGACGCAGCATCCGGAGAGATGGCGTCAGCTACTGGCGGTCGAACCGATCGAAAGTCAAACAATCCGATTTATTCATCGGGATTTCCATCCGGTCAATGTGTTATACGAAATGGATGGAACGTGTCATACGATTGATTGGATTAATGCGTGTTTAGGTCCCATTGAAGTCGACCTTGCGCATTGTCGTTTGAATCTTGCCTTGCTCGAATCCGTCGAGATGGCGGATCATTTTTTAAAAAGTTACCTTAAACAGACGAACCGTTTGTACGATCACGCGTGGGATATTCGAGCTGTTTTTGATTTTGGACCTGAAACAATTGACGTCTATTCGGGGTGGAAAGCATATGGAAGGCAAAACCTCAGTCAGGACAATGTTCGGGAACGCTTGGAAAAGTTTGTCTTGAAAGTCTATGAAAATAACGAAAGCGGTTACTAAATGAACTTTTTCTCTTGTAGTTCTTCGAAATATTGATTATTCTATTACTTGGAAAGAGATTAAACGTCAGACATCGTACGAATGTACAACTGATAAACAACTAATAGATAGAGGGGTACTTCATGAAATATCTTATCGCACTACTCGGACTGGCTATCGTTTTCGGCTTGGCACTCCTTGTCAGCAGCAATCGTAAAGGCATCAAATTGAAACCGCTTGCGGTCATGCTAGTTCTTCAGCTCGTACTTGGGTTCATTTTACTCAATACATCGTTCGGATATATCGTCATTCGTGGCGTCGCGAAAGTCTTTGAAAAACTGCTGAGTTATGCGGCAATCGGGATTGATTTCGTCTTTGGTGGACTAGCGAACGAAGGTGCACAACCGTTCTTCATTAACGTCTTGCTACCAATCGTTTTCATCTCTGCCTTGATCGGAATTTTGCAATTCACAAAGATTTTACCGATCTTGATGCGCGGAATTGGTTTCGTCTTGTCGAAAATCAACGGGATGGGGCGTCTCGAGTCTTACAACGCGGTTGCTTCAGCTGCGATCGGACAATCAGAAGTATTCATCACAGTAAAAAAACAAATTGGTCAATTACCAGCAAACCGTCTTTACACATTGTGTGCATCAGCAATGTCGACGGTTTCGATGTCAATCGTCGGTGCGTACATGACGATGGTAGAACCAAAATATGTCGTTACAGCAATCGTCTTGAACTTGTTCGGTGGTTTCATGATCGTCTCAATCATCAACCCATACACGGTTGACCCGGAAGAAGATATTCTTGAAATCGTCGAAGAGAAGCAAACGTTCTTCGAAATGCTCGGCGAATACATCATGGATGGATTCAAAGTCGCAATCATCGTTGGTGCGATGTTGATCGGTTACAATGCTTTGATCGGAATGGTCAACGATATCTTCCTGATGGTTCTCGGTATCTCGTTCCAAGAAATTCTCGGATACATCTTTGCACCATTCGCATTCATCATGGGTGTTCCATGGGCGGAAGCCGTCAGTGCCGGTAGTGTCATGGCAACGAAATTGATCACGAATGAATTTGTCGCGATGTTAAGCCTTCCTGAGTACACGAAAGAGTTCTCGGAACGTACACTCGGAATCGTTTCTGTCTTCTTGATCTCGTTCGCGAACTTCTCGTCGATCGGAATCATCGCTGGTGCGGTTAAAGGATTGAATGATCGCCAAGGAAGCGTTGCAGCTAGTTTTGGTTTGAAATTACTGTATGGTGCAACTCTCGTCAGCGTCTTGACGTCAATCGTCGTCAGCGTCTTGCTGTAATCGTTACACATGTAAAAGAGCAATGGATCAGCAGATCCATTGCTCTTTTTGTCTATTATTTCGTTTCACCGTGCGAAGCAATTCCGACACGGACGCGATGGTGGGTTCCGTCACGGTAGACTTCGTAAGCGAACTGCGCAACGTTCTCCCGGGGAACCGGTCCTGTCGATGCAGTGAAGCGTGTCGTCTCAATCAACAAGTCGTCAGCATCAAGTGCTTTATCTTCCGTCAATTGTGTTGGGCAGATGACGGTGAAGTCGACGTCTGCATCTTTTAAAGTTAAATAAGCTTTCAGGTGATCCTCTGCTGCGATTGTCGAGCGGCGACGGGATTCACTCGATTGGAAACGATACTTTCCAGGTTCTTCTGACGCATCGAGAATACCTGCTGTACCAATGAAGACGATCCGTTCGATGCCTGCTTCCTTCATCTTGGTGACGAGATGTGGAATTGCTGTCGAGAGAACCTGCTGTTGATCGGTACCGAGACAACTGAAGACAGCGGTACTTCCTGCGAGTGCTTGTTCAAGATCGTCCGGGTTTGTCGCGTCTCCCGTCAGGATATGAAGGCGATCGTGAACTGGTAAGTCCGATGACGCGGAACGCACGAGTGCTTGGACATCGTAGCCATCTTTTAATAAACGATCGATTAGAGGGCGACCCGTTCGACCGGTCGCACCAAGTACAGTAACAGTAGTCATAAGAATTCCTCCTTGGAGATCAAGTAGATGGGAAAAAGAGACGTGCGGTAACGACCGGACGTCTCTTATTGATTATTTATCTGCAAACATGACGCCAGCTTGACCATAATCTGTTTTTTCCATCTCTTCGATGAAGACCGTGATGTTTTCTTTTGGAGCATTTGTCGTTTCCGATACCGCTTCCGTGACTTTTTCAATCAAGGCGCGTTTTTGTTCGACTGTACGACCCGATAACATTTTAACCGTGACATATGGCATGACTTCATTTCCCCCTCTAGCATGATGACGATACGCCATCAGTATAGCGCATTCGATAGGGGATTCGTCAATTCGAACATCGTTTTCGAAAAAGAAGGGTATAAGGTAGGAGCTATTCTTGTCGGAAGCGAAGGTAGTCATACACATACGGCAGAAAAGGAGAGACATAATGGACGCGATCATACGAAAAAAAATTCATACGCTACTGATTTTTGATCGGACGTTACCAGAAGATACAGCTTATCCATTGTCTGGCCCTAAAGGACTCGAGGTTGCAGATATCGTCTTTAAACAGAACATCCCGTTCGGTCGACTCGTAACGGATAAAGAACTCGCTCAACTGCTGAATCAAAAAGAAGCGAAGCGATACGGGATGCTGACATTGCTTGAGGACGATGTACGTTTCAAACCGTTGTTTCAAAATCGAAAACCGACAGCCGACATGGAAGAAGAGGTTGAGGCAAAGGTGCGAGAACTGGCGCATCAGTTACGTGCGATTCGGTCGCAGTGTTCTTCGCTGGAACGTCTCTTTTTATTCGGTCGTGCAGCGCAAACCCTGTTTGATCGTGCTTTACTTCATCTCGAAGAGGTCAATCCCCCAGCCCACGAGGAGATTGCATCCATGACGTGTTATCGTCTCCCGACGATTCGCCGAGCGACAGAGGATCAATTACAGTTACTCCGTTACGAGTGACTGGTTGCAGACACCTCGGAATGCGGTATGATAGAAGCAACAGGAATAAAAGGGGACAAAACACGATGGAAAAAAAGATTAACTTCAATATCATTTCAGATAACTCTACAGACGGTCACGGAGGATTCGGTGTCGGAACACTCAGTTTAAATAGTATGTCACCAGTCATCATTTCTCCGGAAGACGGTGAAGCTTACATCGATATGGGTGCGATGCACGCAAAAGCAGCAATCGAGAAACGCGTCAAATTCACGACGGATAAAGCCGATACACCGAACGGTAAATTGTACTGGATCGTCTGGGTGACAGTCGGCCGTAAGCCAGAAGGCTTCTATTACGGTGGTGTCGCTGCGTGCGATCTGTTAGTCGATGCGGAAGCACGGCGCGGATTCAAGATTCTCGCTGATCACGTCAATAAGATGGATAAATCTCTCAAAGGACGGATCGTCGTCGATCACATGGATGAGCGTTCAAAGGAATTGTTACGTGATTTCTTACAGACTCATAAACCTGAGATGTGGGAAAATGCTGATGCTGCTTTACATGAAGCGTTGGTCTAAATAAAAGAACGTGTGCCGCGGCACACGTTCTTTTTTCATGGTCGTTTCAGCGTCAAGACGACGAGTTCTGGATGATTGAACAGACGAAACGGAAACAGGCTGTTCCCAAGACCACGACTGACGATCAGTTCAGTCTGCTGTTCCTGATAGCGGCCTGCCGTCACGGTTGGAAAGAATCCTTGACCAGGCGCATACAGACCTTCCGTAAACGGTAAGCGGATCTGTCCGCCGTGGGCGTGACCGGATAAGACGAGATCAACGGAACGCTCTGCATACAAGGATTTATATTCCGGACGATGCGCAAGCAGGAGCTGGAACGCATCAGGCGATACGTCTTGCAGTGCTTGATCGAGACTTTGACGAATCCCATCCGGTTCTGATAGTCCTTCGCGCCAACGTGTCGTCGTCGGATCATCGATACCGAGTAACGAAATCGATTGTCCTTTATACTCGATGACACGCGTTTCATTCCGAAGAACGGTGACACCGAGCTGCTCAAGCTTCGGTAAAATCGTTAAATTTCGTCGGACTTCATGATTCCCGGTGACGAAGTAGACAGGGTATCGATCGACGAGCGCTTTCATGAGTGTAAGGGCAGCTTCTTCTCCGTTTCGCCTCGAGTCAATCAAATCGCCAGTCATGACGACGAGATCTGGTGATTTACGACTAATTTTTTTCAATAGTCGTTTTTGATCCGATCCGAACGTTTTGCCATGTAGGTCGGCGATTTGAACGACGCGATAGCCATCAAATGATTTTGGCAAGCGACCCGACGTGACTGTGATCTCTGAGACGTCGATGACGTTATTTTCACGATATAAAAACCAACTACCTAGCGCTAGAATCCCAAGGGATACGAGCCAATGTGTACGTTTTCGCATGAGTCACCTCATTTCTTTCTGTTCAGCATAATTCAGGATAACAAAAAAGACCTCCTTCCGTATGCGACGGAAGGAGGAGTTCAAAACAATTTAAGCATCTTGCTTCAAATCAGTTACTTCTTTTTGGGCATCAGGTTCATCTGATAACTCCTTAAATAGAGCGATAATCATCATACCGACGACGAAGATGAACGGAAAGGCGGCAAGAACTGAAGCAGCCTGCAAGGCGCTCAATCCTCCGGCATAAAGTAAGACAGCGGCAATCGAAGACTGGAGAACACCCCAAGCGAGCTTAATGCGTAAGCTTGGCATGAGACTACCACCAGACGAAAGCATCCCGAGAACATATGTCGCGGAGTCAGCCGAAGTAATGAAGAACGTCGTGATCAAGAAGACAGCGACGATACTGAGGAATGTGCCTAATCCACCGAATGTCTCAAACAGAGCGAACATGCCGGTTTCGACTCCTTTATCGTTAATCGTCGTGATCAAATTGACGTTTTGGAACAGTTCATTCCAAATTGCTGATCCGCCAAAAACAGAGAACCAAAGCAATCCGAAAATCGTTGGGACGAGCATGATTCCGATGACGAACTCACGAATCGTTCGTCCCTTCGAGACACGAGCAATAAATGTACCGACGAATGGTGACCATGAAATCCACCACGCCCAGTAGAAGATCGTCCAATCGTTGATCCAACCGCGTTCATCTGGATTAAAAGCAGATGCGCGGAAGCTCATGACTGGTAAATTTTGCAGATAAGCTCCTGTCGTTTGGACGAAGAGGTCCATGATGAAACTAAACGGTCCGAGGAAAAGGACGGCGACCATCAATAGAACAGCAAGAACAATGTTGGCGTTACTGAGACGAACGATTCCTTTATCAAGACCAGATGCGGCACTCATCATATAAAGGACCGAGACGATCACGATAATGATCATTTGTGTAGCAAATGAGTTCGGAATACTACTTGTCAAGAAGTTCAGTCCACCTGAGATTTGTTGCGCACCGAGACCAAGTGACGTCGCGACACCGAACGCCGTTGCGACGATGGCGAGTACTTCGACGGTACCTTTACCGGCTGAAGCGAACTGAGGCTTCATCAATGAAGCGACCGTGTCGCCAATCGTAGCAGGACGTCCTTTTCGGAATGTCGAGTACGCGATGGCAAGTCCGACGATCGCATACAAGGCCCACGGATGTAATCCCCAGTGGAAGAACGAATAGCGCATCGCGAGTCGTGCCGCTTCCGTCGGATCATCCGTTGCGACCGGCGGTGTATGGAAATGCGTCAAAGGCTCTGAGACACCCCAGAAGACAAGACCAATTCCCATACCAGCGCTGAAGAGCATGGCAAACCAAGAAATGAGACCATATTCAGGTCGGTCCGAATCCTTACCGAGTCGGATGGAACCGAAGCGGGAAAAGATTAAAAAGATAGCAATGATTAAAAAAGCACTCATGCCGAGAAGATAAAGCCAGCCAAATCCGCCAGAGACAAAGGATTGTGCTTTAGCTGTGACATTTCCGAGACTAGCTGCACCGATTAGGGATTCCGGTAAGATTCCCCATATGGTAAAGAGCACACAGAAAATGACGGATACCATAAAGACTTTTGTAATCTTACTTTTTCGATTATTTTCCATCGTGTTCCACACCTTCTTTCGAATTTTACATGGTTGTTCTGTATCAAATGATGACAACGACATTATCATTACCCCGTGCATCCGATAACAAAACCTAATCACGCAGGGTACTACCGTAACAAACACTTTGGTGAAAAAGCAAATCGTTTGGGAAATGAAACCATAGAAACTAGGGAATTACCAGAGAGGAAAGGTGTAAAATGGCGGATAATCAAATGTTTAAAATGATTTTTAAATAGTGAAAGGAAAGACGTTAATATTCTTATTTCCCGTTTTACTTAAAAACTAACGTAATGACTAATCTGAGCAAATCAGAGGCGGTCGGAAATTAGATTTGATATAACAAAAGCAGTCATCATTTTGAAGGAGGCATTTCCCATGGAAAAACAACAACAAAAACAAGCGATTCTCGAAGCATTTCAATCTCGTCATGCCACAAAAGCATTTAATGGTCAAATGATCCCAGAAGACGATTTCCGGTTCATTTTAGAAACGGCGCGTCTGTCACCGAGCTCGTTCGGATATGAGCCATGGAACATGCTCGTTATTCAAAATCCAGAAATCCGAGAAGCCTTAAAAGAAATTTCTTGGGGCGCACAAGGACAATTACCGACAGCGAGTCACTTCGTCTTGTTTCTTGCCCGTACCGGAGAACAAATGCAGGCAGATGGTCCGCATGTCACGCAGATGATGGATTTCCTTGGTCTATCCGAAGAAGCGAAAGCCGGACGGACGAAGCGTTACGGTCTGTTTTTAGAAGAGGATTTTGCGATCGGTGATAACCCGAAAGCGATGGAAGACTGGGCAGCTAAACAAGCCTATATCGCACTTGGGAACATGATGTCGACGGCAGCACAAATCGATGTCGATTCATGCCCAATCGAAGGATTCGACCAGCAAGCTGTCGAGCAATTACTCGTCGATCGTGGACTGCTCGATCGTTCTGTTTTCACGGTGCCGGTCATGGTCGCATTCGGTTACCGGGCAGAAGAACCAAAACGTGAGAAGCAACGTCGTCCGCTTGAGGAAATCGTGACGTTCGTCGAGTAAAGACGGAAGACAAAAATTTTCAAATTATATAGAAGTTTCTTTCGAAATTCGGTATACTCGCATTTGTATGATTAAGAAGCGCCGTAAACGCCACTCGCATACGAACAACTTTTGTCTTGATGAAAGAAAGGGGTTCTATCGCAAATGGAACAAAAATTAAAGTTATGGTTCACGGAACACCAAACGGAAGATTACGGTATCACATTCCGTGTCAACCACGTTTATGAGAGCGAACAAACGGAGTTTCAACGCCTAGAGATGGTTGAAACGGACGAGTTCGGTACGATGTTGTTACTTGACGGAATGGTCATGACGACAGATAAGGACGAGTTCGTTTACCACGAGATGGTCGCGCACGTCCCATTGTTCACACACCCGAATCCAAAATCGGTTCTGGTCGTTGGTGGAGGAGACGGCGGAGTCATCCGTGAAGTCTTGAAACACCCGTCCGTCGAAAAAGCTGTTTTGGTTGAAATCGACGGAAAAGTCATCGAGTATTCGAAAAAATACCTCCCGAACATTGCAGATGGATTGGACGATGCACGCGTCGAAGTCATCGTTGGGGATGGATTCATGCATATCGCAGAAGCAGAAAACGAGTATGATGTCATCATGGTCGACTCGACAGAACCAGTTGGTCCAGCGGTCAACTTGTTTACGAAAGGCTTCTACTCTGGTATTTCAAAAGCATTGAAAGAAGACGGCATTTTCGTCGCACAATCGGATAACCCATGGTTCACACCAGACTTGATCCGTGATGTTCAACGCGACGTCAAAGAAATCTTCCCGATCACGAAGCTCTACATCGCTAACGTTCCGACATATCCAAGTGGTCTTTGGACGTTTACGATCGGATCAAAGAAACACGATCCGCTTGCTGTCGTACCAGAGCGTTTCCACGAGATCGATACGAAGTATTACACGCCTGAGCTTCACACGGCAGCATTCGCGCTTCCGAAGTTCGTTAAAGATTTGACGAACGGCTGAGCTCAGTCACTATAGCACACATGAACAGAGCGGTTTCGATCTTCGAAATCGCTCTGTTGTCAGGTAAACAGGCGTTTGCACCAGCAAGCGGCAAATGAACAGGGGGAATGGATCATGCGTTTTGATGAAGCATATTCAGGAAAAGTCTTTATCGCGAGTCAACCGACTCACGAAGATGCAAAAGGAATTTTGTACGGCATGCCGATGGACTGGACGGTCAGTTTCCGTCCGGGTTCACGATTCGGTCCGGCACGTATCCGTGAAGTCTCACTTGGTTTAGAAGAATATAGCCCGTACTTAGATGGTGACATCGCTGACGCAAAATTGTTTGACGCGGGAGATATCCCATTACCATTCGGGAATGCACAAAAATCACTTGATATGATTGAAGAATACGTCGATTCGTTACTGACAGCAGGCAAGTTCCCGCTCGGTATGGGTGGCGAACATTTAGTCACGTGGCCAGTCGTCAAAGCGTTCGATAAACACTATGATGATTTTGTTGTGCTTCACTTTGATGCGCATACGGACTTGCGTGACGAGTACGAAGGTGAGCCATTGTCGCACTCGACACCACTCAAGAAGATCGCGAACTTGATCGGACCAGAGAACTGTTATTCATTCGGAATTCGTTCAGGGATGAAAGAAGAGTTCGAATGGGCGAAGACGTCAGGCTACAACCTCTTCAAATACGAGATCGTCGAGCCGCTTCGTCAAGTTCTTCCAACACTTGCCGGTAAAAAAGTCTACGTCACGATCGATATCGATGTTCTCGATCCGTCAGCAGCACCAGGGACAGGGACACAAGAAATCGGTGGAGTGACAACGAAGGAATTACTCGAAGTCGTTCACATGATTGCACGAGCAGACGTCGACGTCATCGGCGCGGATTTGGTAGAAGTATGCCCAGCGTACGATCAATCCGACATGACAGCGATCGCGGCAGCGAAAGTATTACGCGAAATGATGATTGGATTCATTAAATGAAAAAGCAAAAGAGACCGGACGTGATGTCGGTCTCTTTTGTTTTGCTCAGAAGAAGAACTGAATGACCCCGAACGCACCGAATCCGATGATCAGACTGACAGATGTCTATTGGACGACGCGCAGAACGGACGTCGCAATCTGGTGTTTAAGCAGGTGTGTGATGTTTGCCAGGATGCTCCCCCAGGTGGCAGAACCAAGAAAAATACCGATTAGAAACAAAACGGCATCCTGTCCGCTCGTCATCGGATTCAAGAACGTCAGAAGTAAAACGGACAGGTAGGCACTTAACCGTGACGAGGCTGTATCATAACTAACCTTCTTTTCAATTGATTTGTTATGTATTTTATTTCGAAAACAAAAAGAAGGTCAGTGTGTTTTCAAAACAAGTTCATAGCACACTGAAATCTTTACACATATACGGAAGTATCTTAAGTTTAAGATGTCACCACGACGGAAATATTCTGAAGTGTAAGAACATTGGTTTGAGAGCGATGTACATTTGACAATCAGAAAGGTGGAAAAAAGATGAAGAAACTCTTATCGTTTGTGACTGCTACGTTACTGTTTGCACTATTCGTGCTTCCGGTAGGCGCAGCAGATGACGCAATGGTTCGTGTCATTCATGCTTCACCAGATGCTCCGGCAGTCGATATCGCGGTCGATGGCAAAAA
Organism: Exiguobacterium sp. UBA7533; assembly: GCF_002479335.1. NCBI lineage: Bacteria > Bacillati > Bacillota > Bacilli > Caryophanales > Exiguobacterium > Exiguobacterium sp. UBA7533. The sequence goes on from NZ_DLMP01000002.1 coordinate 111,374, forward strand.
AGCCGTATCAGGAGCAAAATTCAAAGATGTTACAGATTACCTCACACTACCAGCTGGCGAACATAAAGTAGAAGTATTCGCTGCAGGAACAACAAAAGATCCTGTGCTCTCTCAAACACTCAATGTGGAAGCTGGTAAATTCTATTCTGTCGCAGCAATCGGTAAACTTGCTGATATTAAACTTGCTGTCATGGAAGACAACGGCAAAGGCGAAGACGGCAAATCAATGGTCCGTGTCGCACACTTTGCACCAGATGCACCTGCTGTTGATGTCGCACCAAAAGGTGGAGACCCACTCTTTAGCAACCTTGAATTCTCAAAAGTCTCTGACTACGGTACACTCGATGCAGGTACGTATGACCTCGAAGTCCGCCCTGCAGGCGCAACGGATGTCGTCAAAGCACTTGATGGCGTCAAACTCGACAGTGGCAAAAACTATACAGCTCTCGCAATCGGTTTACTAGAAGGCGAGCCAGCGTTTGATGTTCTCTTAATTCCAGATGGCGGTGAAATGGCATCAATGCCAGATACAGGACTTGGTGGTTCTGCTGATACGACTTCTGCTACACCATGGGCAGTCGCAGCAGCAGCTGCCTTGTTAGTAGGAACAGCGTATGTCGTCCGTCGTAAACAAAACGCTTAAGAGTAGTCTGCTTCTCTTACTCGTATTAGCCGGATGCCAATCGGGATCACCTCCAGGTACTACAAAGCCGGAAAAACCAAAACAAACTGAAACGACGTCTTCTTCGTCCACTCCATCCGAAATGGTGGACGAAGAAGCATTCATTCCAACGCGTATTATGATTCCGACGCTCGATGTGAAAGCAAACATCGAAGTCGTCGGGAAGGATAAGCAAGGACGGATGGATGTGCCAAAAAAAACGGATCAAGTCGCGTGGTATAAATACGGTGCGAAAGCCGGTCAAACCGGAAATGTCGTATTAGCAGGACATCTAGACGATGAAAAGGGACCTGCTGTCTTTTATGATTTAGCCAAGATGAAAAAAGGGCAACGGATTGAAGTGACAGGGAAAACAGGACAACAGGTGTCATACGTGGTGACGAACGTCATGTCCTATCCTGTCGATGAAGCACCAGTCGGATCAATCTTTGGTGCGACCGTCATGAACAAACTGACGCTCATTTCATGCATTGGTACGTTTACAAACTCAAAAGGGTACGATCAACGTCTTGTCGTCACGGCAGAACAAGACAATTAAAAAAACAGGTCTCTCACTTCGGCTATGACCGAAAAAGAGAGACCTGTTTTTTAGTGTGTTTCTGAAGCTGCGACAAGATCCGTCGTCAGTGTCGTCAAGCCTTGCGTCGTTTTACTGAGACCTTGGATCGTCTCGACGATTTGTCCAAGGTTTTCTTTATTACGACCAAACAACGTCAGTGAGTTTTCCATTTCACTCTTAACGGTTTGGATTCCTTGTTTGACTTGTTGTAATTCTTGCTGAGATGCAGTATTGGCGCGTGTGATGTCTTCCATCTGAGAAACCAGTTGTGTAATGTTGCCATTGTTCTTTTGAATCAGACCATTGATGCTGCTACTTAATGACTTGGCATTTTCAGCAAGGTTCCGGACTTCCGTCGCTACGACAGCGAATCCTTTACCGTGTTCACCGGCGCGGGCTGCTTCAATCGAAGCATTTAACGCGAGTAAGTTCGTTTGATTGGCGATCGCTTCGATGCTTTGTGTCATCTGGACGATCTCATCCGACGTCGTTTTCAATTCGTGGATGCTTTCAAGCGAAGTACCAACTTGTTGTGTTGATTGAGCGAATTGTTGCTCCATCTGTTGCATCTGTCGTTCGTTAGCAATCGTCATTTGGACGAGTTGCTGGCTCGTCTGCTCCGTCTGATCTGTTTCTGCCAACACTTGTGAAGCACGTCGGCTCGTTTCGATGATGGCATGATCCGTATGTTCGACGGAGCTTGCGACTTCTTGACTGACACGAACGACGTCTGTCAGCAGTTGACGGCGCGACTCGTTCGCTGCCGTTACTTCATGAAGACGAGAATCGACGTACTGACTCGTTACGATTTGAGCATCTAAGTTCATCGCGTGAGTCAATGCAAGCACGGCTGTTGTCAGTTGCGCTGGGTCATGCTGATAATGTTCGACGATTTTAGGAATCAACAACGTCTGAAACGCAGCATATGAAGCGATGAACCAAGTGACGGGAACGAAGTTGTGTTTATGCGTCTGTCCCATCCGTGTCCGCATCGCAAGGAAGGATTCATCCATGTTTCCTGTCAGAAGACTCGTGAAGTAGTCCGCAAAGACTTTTTTCAATCGTTCGCGTGTCGATGATTGTTTCGCGATCGTTGCCATCTCTGGATTCAATAATAGATGGTCAAGCACTTGCTCGAGGACCTCATCTAAGATGCCTTGAACGACAGGTGCCATCGATTTAAGTGTCTGTAGCTGTTCTTCTGTATACCCCATGTATACGAGACGAGATGTAAGATCAGGATCTGCCGTCTTCGTGATGAGATGAGAATCAGGAAAGCCGATTGTAGCTTGATAAACCGAAGTAGTCTTACTTTTAAAAGGATTGCGCACGTAGTTGCCTCCAATACTCAAGATGTGAATAAAATGATGTCTGTTTCTTATCGGTTCATCTTGACGAAGCGATACTGGTTTTCGAAAAAAAGACGAGAATATTGAAAAACATTGACCGGAAACAAAAAAACTCATGGCAAGTGCCATGAGGAGAATGAAAAAAGACAGGATTAGACCGGTTGATCTTCCTGGAATGCTTTTTTGGCGTCCACGATCGAGCGCATTCGTTGAACGCAGGTCTGAACGAATTGAATATCGATGGAGGTGAAACGGGTGACAGGTCCACGAGCTGACTCGGCACTGAATGTGAAGGTTCCGAGATTCCAAAGTTCGATTTTGAATCGTTTTCCTTTGTTGTCGTCGAAGTGTTCTACGAATTCGATTTGCGGTACCATACGAACCCCTCCTTACTCCGTATATTCCCGCTTTTCAAAAAACAAAAAAGCCAAACTGCGTGTTAGAAGCAGTTTGGCATGGATGTTTAAGCAGTCGGCACATCATAGCCGATCTCTTCGATTGCATCGACGAGGCGCTCACGAGGAACGTCTTCATGCTGTACCGTCACTTGATTTTGTTCCAGTGAGACAGTAGCATGTTGTACACCTTCGACTTCAGATAAAGCTGATTCGACACTCGCTTTACAGTGATTGCATGTCATACCGATAACAGATAACGTTGTTTCTTTCATGATGAAGTTCCTCCTTCAGATAGTGGGGTACGTTTTAATCGTAACGCATTCGTCACGACAGAGACAGAACTGAATGCCATGGCGGCGCCCGCAAGCCATGGAGCAAGCAGACCAAGAAAAGCAACAGGGATGCCAATCGTATTGTAGCCGAGTGCGAAAACGAGATTTTGACGAATGTTTTTCATTGTCTGCTCACTTAGTTCGATCGCAAGTAAAACTTGTTTTAAATCGTGTCCAAGCAACGTCACGTCGGCTGCTTCGAGGGCGACATCTGTGCCGCTGCCGAGCGCGATGCCGACGTCCGCCGTTACAAGAGCGGGAGCATCATTGATACCGTCTCCGACCATCGCGACACGTTTCGTTTGTTGAAGTGACTGAATGACATCTGCCTTTTCAACAGGTAAGACGTCAGCAAAGACGAACGCTCGATCAAGTCCGAGTTCTTCTGCTAGATGATCAGCAACTTCACGACGATCACCGGTCAAGAGATACACGTCCTTAGTCTCTCGCAACCGCTGGATTGTTTCTTTCGCTGAATCTTTTAACGCGTCACGGATGGCATATCCGGCAGCGACTTCTCCATCGACGGCGACATACACGAGTGTCGCTCCGAGTGACGTCCAGTCAGGAAGGGCGATGTTTCGTTCCTGAATCATTCGCGCTGAACCAACGATCAAATCATGTCCCATGATTTGTCCTGTGATCCCACGTCCTGATTCGACATGGAACTGTTCGATATCAAAAACGACATCCCGCTCTGCTGTGATGGCACGGGCAAGAGGATGTTCGGATTGACGTTCGAGCGCGGCAGCGAAATCGAGCGCTGTCTCCGTGCCAAACGTCTCGACGACGACAGGGCGACCGACTGTCAGTGTTCCAGTCTTATCAAAGACGACAGCATCGACATGTTGGAGGTTCTCCAGTTGAGCACCGCCTTTAAAGAGAATCCCTCGTTCAGCGCCTTTTCCGGTTCCGACCATGATTGAAGTTGGTGTTGCGAGTCCGAGTGCACACGGACAGGCGATAACGAGAACCGCGATGGCAGGACGAATCGCTTCTGCAAAGGAACCGGTGAACATCCACCAAGCGGCTAATGTCAGAAGCGCGATGGCGACGACGATCGGTACGAACACACCAGAAATCCGATCGGCTTGGCGCTGAATCGGCGCTTTTTCGGTCTGCGCTTGCTCGACGACGCGAATGATTTGTGCGAGAACCGTTGCTTGCCCGATCTTTGTCGCCTCGATTTGCAAGGAACCGTTCGTATTCAGCGTACCACCAATGACGGATGCGCCAACAGTCTTATGAACAGGAACGGATTCACCGGTCAACATCGACTCATCGAGATACGCATCACCTGCGCGAACAATACCGTCTGTCGGAATTTTATTTCCGGGTTTTACGAGCAACACCATCCCGGCTTGGATCGCCTCAATTGAAACGATCCGTTCCTGCCCATCTTCCAAAACGATGGCTTCTTTCGCTTGTAAGGAAAGCAGACTTTTAATCGCTCCTGTCGTCTGTTGTTTCGCACGGTCTTCGAGAACCTTCCCAAGCAAGACGAGTGTAATCAGAATCGCACTTGTCTCAAAGTAGAGGTGTGGCATATCAGAGACGAACAGCATTTCAGCAACGGAATAGAAGTAGGCTGCCGATGTCCCGAGCGCGACAAGGACATCCATGTTAGCACTCCCGCTCCGTAAGCTTTTATAAGCCCCGCTGTAAAAGGGCGCACCGATGATGAATTGAACCGGTGTCGCTAAAGCAAATTGTAGCCACGGGTTCATCAAGAATGGAAGATGGAATGGACTATTCGGAATATGTGTCAGCATGCTCGCGAGCAAAGGGAGCGAAAGAACGGCTGCGATGACGAAGCGATACAGCATCCGACGATTCGATTTTGTTGCGTGTGGTGCTTGTTTGACCGTGGCCTCGTAGCCGATTTTGCGAATTTTTTCGATAATCGCTTGATCATCATAGGCATCAGAAATCGAGACACGAGCCGTCTCGAGTGGTAAGTTGACCGTTGCTTCGACGCCGTCCATCCGGTTCAGGACTTTTTCAATCCGAGCGGAACAGGCGGCACATGTCATCCCTTCAATATCAAACTCAATCGTTTTTGACATCAGAAAACCCTCCTTACTTTTTCAGACGGGCAATGACTGCCATCAACTCATCGACGTAAGCGTCCGTACTGTCTTGACGAGTCGCGACCTCATGCATGCACATTTTGACGTGGCGTTCGATGATTTGCAGTTCGACTTGCCGCAAAGCTGCTTGAATCGATGCGGTTTGCGTCAAAATGTCGATACAATACCGGTCTTCAGAAACCATGTTGGCAATCCCGCGGACCTGTCCTTCGATACGCTTTAATCGTTTCATTAAAGCGTCTTGTTCTTCATGTGTTCGTGGGACGACAGGGTGATCGTGTGCCATAGTCGTGCCTCCTTTAGTAATCTTGTTGTTATCTTTACTCTAACATATAGGTATGGGGGGTACCAGTATATAGCTCAAACAATAAAAAAAGCAGTCGCGAGAGACGACTGCTTTTGCACTTATTGATTGGAGACTTGCGGTTTGACGATCGTTTCGTTCAATGAGCGTTGATCGCTAATGATGTCTTCAGCTTGTTTCGCCCGTTTAATGAAGAAGGCGAGGACGAATGCTAGACCAGCAATGAACGTCGAGATGAAGAATGCATAGTTGATTCCGTCAAGCGTCGCTTGCATCGTAATCTGCTGTTTTAAAGCAGCAGCTGCTTCAGCTGTCGGTTGACTTGTCATGTTCTTCGCCGCTTCGGCCGCGAGCTCTGTGCCACGAGTCTTAGCATGCGTTGACATGATCGTAACAAGCAACGCCGTTCCGATTGCACCAGATACTTGTTGCAACGTATTGTTCATCGCTGTGCCGTGTGGATAATAGCGTGTTGGTAACTGATTCAAACCGTTCGTTGAGACCGGCATCATGACCATTGACATCCCGAACATCCGTAACGAATACAGGATGATCAGATGGGTATACGTCGTATCCATCTCAAGTTGACTGAAGTAATAACTCGTGACGACTGTGATGAACAAACCAGTCAATGCAAGAGGACGACCACCGATCTTATCAAACAGCTTCCCGTTGATCGGTGACATGACGGCCATTAAGATGGCACCCGGTAACAGCATGAGACCCGCATCAAGTGGTGAAATACCGCGAATCGTCTGGACATAGATCGGAAGCAATAACATGCCCGAGAACATCGCCATCGTGACGACCATCGAGATCGCAGAAGACAAGGCGAACATCGGGTAACGATAAATCTTGAAGTTGAGCATCGGACGTTCCATATGCAGCTGACGATAAATGAATGTCACGAGTGCGATGACCCCGACGATCAGTGCTCCATAGACGTGGAAACTATCCCAACCTTTAGAGCCAGCAGAACTGAATCCGTACAATAAGCCACCGAAACCAAGTGACGAAAGTGCAACGGAAGTCAGATCGATCCGAGTCGCAGACCGTTCCTTGACGTCACGAAGCAAGAAGAAACCAGCGACGAGAACGATTAAGGCGATTGGTGTGATGAAGTGGAACAGCATCCGCCAATCATAGTGCTCGATGATCCAACCGGATAACGTTGGTCCGATCGCTGGAGCCCCCATCATAATCAATCCGAAGAAGCCCATCGCAGTCCCGCGTTTTTCAATCGGGAAACTGACGAGCATGACGTTCATCAGTAGCGGCATCATGATGGCAGAACCCGACGCTTGAATCATCCGTCCTGCGAGCAACACAGGGAAGACGTCTGCGAATCCGGCAAGAATCGTTCCGGTCGAGAAGAGAGTCATCGCGAGTAAGAACAAGCGACGAACCGAATACTTTTGAATCAAGAAAGCAGATGTCGGAATTAAGACACCATTGACGAGCATGAAACCAGTCGACAGCCATTGAGCAGTAGCTGGTTCGATCGCTAGATCCTTCATGATTGAAGGAAGGGCGATGTTGAGCAAGGTATTATTTAAGAAAGCGATGAATGCCCCGATCATCAAAACGGCGAGGATGCCGTAAGGAGCTCGAGCTGTGTGAGTTGCACTTTGTTGCATGAATATCCTCCTAACTAAACTAACGGTACAGATTTCTATACGGTCGTTCTATCTGTAGTTTATCTTAATCCGATTTAGTTCGAATTACAAATAATAATAGCTAAGAAAGGTAATTTTATTTTTTATGTAGTTTTGAAAGCGTTTTTCTAAATGAGGAAAATGATTCGTAGGAAATAAAAAAGCGCAATCCTTCTCGTTAGAGGAAAATTGCGCTTTGTCTTCAGTTTGAAACAGCCAGAAGCTTGTTTCATAGTTAGCGTTACTGAACGTTCGTTTCGAGTGCATCCTTTGTAATGTCGTAGTGAGATGCTGTCCAGACAGATTTGCCGTCCTGAATGAAAAGAACTTGTGGCGACTCATGTCGGACATTATAGTGTTCAGCGATGTGATTCGATAAGGTCCGAGCTTCTTGGACGAAGAGATATGCTGTCGGAACAGAGGTTTCATCCGCGAACTTCGTATACTCTGAGAATCCTGCGGCACTGATCGGACATGTCGTACTGTGTTTGCAAATCACGAAAGCGCTATGTTCGGACGCAAATTGATCAAAATCAGAAATAGACTGCAGTTTACGTGGTTGTGTCATAATATATCACCCTCCATACGTCCGGAGACGTTCACTTAACTTTAGATTTTCCCGGTAATCGACCGGACAGTCAATCAATACGGGTCCATCGCTCGCGAAAGCTTGATCAAGACAATGGGCAAGCGAACCGTGTTCACCGACGCGAAGTCCAAGCGCACCGAAAGCATGAGCCAGTTGAACGAGATCCGGATTATCAAAGGTGATGTACGATGATTTTCCATATGCTTGTTGTTGTTTCCATTCGATGAGACCATATGTCCCGTCTCGCCAAATTAATACGACGAGTGGCAGCTTCAAACGAACGGCGGTCTCGAGGTCCTGACCGTTCATAAGAAAAGCTCCGTCTCCAGCGGCGCAGACGATACGTCGGTCGGGGTAGAGAAGTTTGGCTGCGAGTGCACTCGATAAACCATAGCCCATTGAAGCAAACCCATTCGAAATGAACAATTGATCTGGATGTGTCGTTTGATAATGGCGAGCGAGCCAGACTTTATGTGCTCCGACATCCGAGAAAACCATTCCGGCTTCACCAACCGTCCGTTCGAGCTCACGAACGATGCTTTGAGGATGTAAAGGGAGCGCGAGGGAATATGTTTCTTGAATCTCTTGGCGCAACTTATCGCGATTCCGTTGCCAACCGTTCCAGGAACGCTTTGGAAGCAGTGGTGTCAAAACGGTCAATACATCTGAAAGATTGCCGACTAGATTTGCAACGACTGGATAGTAGGCATCGATTTCGTGAAGGTTCGTATCCAGATGAACGACCGGCGTCTTTTTCGGATTCCATTTTTCCGGGGGCAGTTCCGTGATGTCATAACCAATCGTAATGATTAAATCACTCGCATCAAGAATTCGTTGGTTGTAATCAACATCCGGCAAACCGATCGTATGCGCGGCAAGCGGATGTTGTGAGGAGATGGAGCCTTTTCCCATCATTGTCTCGACGACCGGAGCATCCAGCTGTTCGACGAATGCCCGAAACGCCTCAAGTGCGTGTTGACGGTGAATCCCGAAACCGGCAATGATGACAGGACGTTGCGATCGCTCGATCAATCGTAAAACGTCCGGATCATCAATCGTCAACGGATGAAGATATGTCGGAGCACTGTCGTTTTTGACAGGAGTCACAGGTTGATCTCGTTCTTGTTTTGCGACGTCTTCTGGGAAAGAGATATGCGTCGCTCCCGGCTTTTCGCTCTGTGCCGTCGCAAAGGCACGACGGACGATTTCCGGAATCACTTCTGGTGTCAGAACGGACGTACTTGACTTCGTGACCGGACGATATAGATCAACGAGATCAAACATTTGATGCGACGCTTTATGTTGCCGTGATAGTGCTCCTTGTCCTGTGATGGCAACGACAGGAGAATGGTCCATCGTTGCACTCGCAATTCCCGTCATCATGTTAGTCGCACCAGGACCAAGCGTCGATAAGCAGACACCCGGTCGTCCACTCAGGCGACCGAACATCGCTGCCATGAACGCAGCGTTCGTTTCGTGACGCGTCGTGATGAACGTGATCGACGAACGACTAAGTGATTCGAGCAATGTGATGTTCTCTTCACCGGGAACACCAAAGATATGCGTGACTCCCTCTGCCTCTAAACATTGAACGAACCAATCCGCCGCGTTCATGCTAGTCCACCGATTGAGATGTATTTTGTCTCGAGATACGCTTCGAGTCCTTCACTACCGCCTTCGCGTCCAAGACCGGATTGTTTCATTCCACCAAATGGTGCTTGTGCAGCAGAAGGAACCCCATCATTCCAGCCGACGATTCCATAATCAAGCCCTTCGATTGCACGAATGGCACGCGCGTAATCCTTCGTAAAGACGTATGAAGCGAGACCGAATGGTGTCTGGTTGGCGTAACGAACCGCTTCTTCATCAGAACTGACACGCTGGACGGGAGCGACAGGTCCGAACGTCTCCTCGTTCATGATCAACATGCCGGGTTTTACGTCAGCGAGCACGGTTGCTTCATAATAATAGACATCGTTCTCCTCGTCCGTTGTTCCTGTTCCACCCGTGACGACACGAGCACCGGCTGAAGTAGCGTCATCGACATGTTTTTTAACTTTATCGTAACCCGCTTTATTAATCATTGGACCGATCTTTGTTTCGGCATCCAGACCGTTCCCGGTTTTCAATTTTGCCGTCTCCTGACCGAGTTTTTCAACGAACGCGTCATAAATCGAATCAGATACATAGATCCGGTTTCCGCAGACACACGTCTGTCCGCCGTTTCGGAATTTCGACTTGATCGTCTCCGCAACAGCTAAATCGAGATCGCAATCATCAAAGACGAGAATCGGTGCATGTCCGCCGAGTTCAAGCGACATCGCTTTGATCGTCTCTGCTCCTTGAGCCATCAGTGTCCGTCCGACTTCGGTCGAACCAGTGAAGGTGATCTTATCGACATGCGGATGTGTCGCGAGTGATTCACCGAGTGCTTTCCCGCTACCTGTAACGGCATTGACGACGCCTTCTGGAATCCCGACTTCCTGACAAAGTTCAAGTAAACGAAGTGCTGTTAATGGAGTCGCGGTGGGTGGTTTGATGACGAACGTACATCCGGCAACGAGAGCCGGAGCCAATTTTCGGGTAATCATGGCTGCTGGGAAATTCCATGGTGTGATCGCGGCGACGACACCAACCGGTTGTTTGATGACTTGAAGTCTTTTAGAAGCATCGTGTGTCGGTATGACACGTCCGTATGCCCGTTTTCCTTCCTCTGCGAACCATTTGACGAAGTTTGCCGCATACTGGACTTCACCTTCTGATTCAGCCAGCGGTTTCCCCATCTCAAGCGTCATTAACCGGGCGAGTTCATCTTTTTTCTCGATCATTTTGGCATAGAGTTTTTCCAAGAGTTCAGCGCGTTCATATACTGTCCGCTTCGACCATTCTGGAAAAGCCTTCCGTGCTGCTTCGACAGCATCATTGACGTCTGATTTTGTTCCGTTTGGTACGCTACCGACGACTTCTCCGGTTGCTGGATTCGTGACATCTGTCCGTTCTCGTCCGTGATCCAGCCATTGTCCACCAATAAAGAATTGTCCCTTCATCTTGAAAATCCCCCTTTTTTACGTGCATTGGTTAGGGTATACCCGAACGAATAAAAAAAGATTCATTTTGGAAAGGAAAGGTTATGCAAAAAGGTAGAAATTGACCGATAAACAGTGTAGGATGATTCAGTAAATGTAATGTAAATTCAACTGAAATATTCGATGTAAACGAAGAGTGATCCCCATTGATGTGAAATGGTGAAATCATCCTCGAGACATTGACTTTAAAAGTGGATTTGATAAGATAAAAGTAAAGGGTTTGCGCAATCGGTTGCGCAAAACAAAATGAAGGACGAACAAATATACCTAACTCCTACTAATGACTCACCTACGAGAGGATTTCTAACACATGACACAAATGATACCGCGCCCTGAGACGGCCCAACAAACAATTACACGAGCTTGGTGGAAAGAAGCAGTAGCATACCAAATCTATCCACGCAGCTTTTATGACGCAAATAACGATGGAATCGGCGATATTCCGGGTATCATCGCAAAACTGGATTACTTGAAGGATCTTGGCGTCGACGTTTTGTGGATTTGTCCGATGTTCAAGTCACCGAACGATGATAACGGATATGATATCAGTGACTATGAAGACATTATGGATGAGTTCGGAACAATGGCAGACTTCGATCTCTTAATGGAAGAAGCGCATAAACGAGACATCAAAGTGTTACTTGATCTCGTCGTCAACCACACATCTGATGAACATCCATGGTTCCTTGAATCGCGTTCGTCAAAAGACAACGAGAAACGCGATTGGTACATCTGGAAAGATGCGATCAATGGAGGAGAACCGAACAACTGGGAAAGTATCTTCGGTGGATCAGCATGGGAATATGACGAGAAGACTGAGCAATACTTCCTGCACGTCTTCTCCCGTCGTCAGCCAGACTTGAACTGGCAAAACCGCGATATGCGTCAAGCGGTCTATACAATGATCAACTGGTGGCTTGATAAAGGCATCGATGGTTTCCGAATCGATGCGATCAGTCACATCAACAAGGATCAGTCGTTCGGCGATCTCCCGAACCCACTTGGTATGCCGTATGTGCCGTCGTTTGACATGCATATGAACGTCGAAGGCATCCATGCGTATCTTGAAGAGCTAAAGGATGAGACATTCTCGAAATACGATATCATGACTGTTGGGGAAGCAAACGGCGTCTCGCCGGAAGAAGCAGACCTTTGGGTCGGAGAAGAGAACGGCAAGATGAACATGGTCTTCCAGTTCGAGCACATGGATCTCTGGCGCGCAGATGCGGAAAAAGGCGTCGACGTCGTCAAACTGAAACAAGTGCTGACGAAGTGGCAAAAAGGTCTTGAAGCGACCGGTTGGAATGCGTTGTACCTCGAAAACCACGATAAGGTTCGTTCGGTCTCCCTTTGGGGTGACGAGGAACAGTACTGGAAAGAGAGCGCGAAGTCGCTTGCGATGATGTATTTCTTCATGCAAGGCACACCGTTCATCTATCAAGGTCAGGAAATCGGGATGACGAACGTTCAGTTCCCGGACATCGCGGATTATGATGACGTCGCGACGAAAAACATGTATGAGATGCAACTCGCTTCCGGGAAGACACATGAGGAAATCATGGAAGTCATCTGGAACTCGTCCCGCGATAACTCACGCACACCGATGCAATGGACGAACGAGCAAAATGGTGGCTTCTCGAATCAATCCCCATGGTTCGGTGTTAACCCGAACTACGCGGACATCAATGTCGCGTCACAAGAACAAGACGAAGACTCGATTTTGAACTTCTATAAACGAATGATTCAAATCCGTAAGATGGAAGAGACATTGATTTATGGTGCGTATGATCTCATCTTACCGGAAGATACGAAAGTCTATGCCTATACACGGACGCTTGGTGACGAACAGTTCTTGATCGTTACGAACTTAAAAGGCGAAACAGCAGAAATCGATACGGATATCATCTTGCATTCGGATAATATGTTGCTTGGCAACTATCCGACGATGCACCACGAAGGAACAGAACTGGAACTTCGTCCATTCGAAGCTCGTCTGTACCGTGTGCGCTAATATGTTTTGAACGGATTCGAAGTACATCGAATCCGTTTTTTTGTTGTGCGTAAGCAGAAGATGCATCAGACGAAAAAATCGTGTACGCTAAACGATGAGGTGATAGAAGTGAAACCAGTAAAGTACTCGGTGTCATTACGACAGGTGACGACGATTGAAGATGGTCCGATGCGTGAATCGGTCGAACTTGAGGCGGACGGCACGTTGTTCGAAACAAAGGATGGTTTTGCCGTGAAATTCGTTCAACCGGATGAACAACCGATTGATACGACGATCAAATGGTCAAAAGACCAGATCGCCCTGAATCGCAAAGGTCCTGTTGCGATGCATCATGTCTTCATTTTAAAAGAGACGACTAAAAGCCAGTATGGCAGTCAGTTCGGTCAAATGTTGATGGAGACAGACACGGAGACGATTGAGATGAAACCGCAGCAGATGAAGTTTCGCTATACATTAAAAATGAATGGACAAGCAGTCGGTACGTATACGATTGATTTAACTTGGAAACGGAGTGAGACGAATGGCATTTGAACAAACAGTACGTCAAATGGAACAGATGTTGGAAGAGGAATGGTTCGAGTGGCTCGAGAACGATGAGCCGCGCTACAACGAATGGCGTGATCAACTCGAAGGACTCGCAGAGCAGGTCATCACGGAATACAATCCGAAGGTCGATCCGGAGTCAATCGATACGCTACTTTTAATCAATGAAGAATTACCTGTCTTATACGGTGAAGATACCGTCATGCTGTATACAGCGCTTTTGAAAGCACGTCAGGAAGACGATCAAGTATATGAGCGTTACTTGACGATCCTGGGTGCGTTTGCAGACGAACAGCATCCAGCGATCCGTGAAGTCGAAAAGTTAGTCGCGAAAAAGGATTATAAAAATGCCTTCGCACGTGCAGTCCGTCTGCCACAGTCGCTCGGTCTAGAATAAACACTCAGTGGACCATCTTGTTTTAGACAAGGTGGTCTTTTTAGGAGGAAGCGTCATGTATCCACTCTATCGAATCATCGTCGCGATCATCCGGAAGGGCGATCAACTGCTCATTGTCAACAATCAATCGGGTCAGGACAATCGGTGGAGCTTACCCGGTGGACAGATTGAAGCTGGGGAGACACTCGAGCAAGCACTTCGTCGTGAGGTTGCTGAAGAGACTGGCTTGGCAGTCACATCATCGTCGTTTGCCTTCTTGACGGAGAACTTCATGCCAACTTATCAAGCGCACAGTCTCGTCACTTATTTTGATTGCGAGGTGAGCGGAGTACTCGATCCGAATGATCCTGATGAAGAAATTAGCGAGACGAAGTGGATCAATCAAAGGGAGCTAACGGAATACATCACAAGTGAGGATGTCCGTCTTCCGTTATATACATACTTAACAGAACAACACAAAGGTTATTATATGTTTAAAGAGATGAAGTGGTAAGCAAAAAGAACGGATCATCCTTATAAAGGAGTGTATCCGTTCTTTTGCTTAGAATGCTGCTTCTTGACGAGCAGATGTTTCAGATAATAGACGTGTATGGATTCCGCGTTGTTTCAAAGCTTGTTGGAAGGAGGTGTCGATTGGACGATATCCTTTTTCAATCAACTCGTTTATATAGATTTTATTATAGATGAACGAAAATACGAGACTGACGAGACCTGTTCCAAAGCCTACCGTAGCAGTACCGACGACAAGTGCAAGAACGAGTTGAATCAATCCCCATTTAAAATCGCCTCGGAAAAAAGCTGGGAAAAAGCCGAAAAAGAATGTTGTCCAAGAAAAGCCTACTTTGACTTCTTTGACGAGACCGCTTGGATGTTGAAGAATACCTTGCATAATGAAAACCTCCTGATATGTATATAAATAAAATGACCACATATAAGATAACTTACTTTTTATGGATGTGTTTTATTTTTTTTTGACAGATTAAGTCAATGAATAAGTAAGAAATTTATTTAAAAATTTATGAATGAATAGTCATTCATTATATGCTATACTCATTTCAACACAACTGCTTTAGGGGGAAAGGGGTTTGTTCGAACATGAATACGTTTTTAATCATCAACTGGATTGCCTTCCTACTCGTCATCGGTTATGCAGGCTATCTGTTCACATCACTCGTCAAAAGTCGTTATGCCGCCATTAAACGGGGGAAAAAGGCGGAATGGACGCTGACGAATAAAAAACGACTAGACGCAGTTTTAGTTAACGTCTTTGGTCAAAAGAAACTATTAAAAGATAAGAAAAGTGGCGCCATCCACGTCATGATGTTCTATGGATTCTTACTCGTTCAATTCGGAGCGATTGATTTTATCTGGAAAGGACTTGCCGTCGGTCAGCGTTTTCCGCATGTCCCGCTCGGTCCACTTTATCCATTTTTTACATTCTTTCAAGAGATCGTCATGCTCGTCATCTTGATTGCCGTCGTCTGGGGTTTTTATCGCCGGTATGTCGAGAAGCTCGTCCGTCTGAAGCGAAATTTCTTAGCAGGTCTTGCCTTGATCTTCATCGGTGGCTTGATGGTTGCCGTCCTCTTCGGAAACGGATTCTTCCTTGTCTATGAGAACCACTCGACGCTCGGTGAACCCGTCGCTTCAAGCATTGCGTTCTTATTCGGCTGGGTACCGGAATCGGTCGCTTTCGGATTATTCGTCTTCTTCTGGTGGGCGCATCTTTTGTTCTTACTTAGCTTCATGGTCTACATCCCACAAGGTAAGCATGCGCACTTGATTGCCGGTACAGCAAACGTCTGGCTCGGGCGGACATCGAAAGTTGGTCGTTTGGCACCGATTGATCTATCCGTCATGGAAGAAGCAGAAGACGACGAAGCGGAATTCAGCTTCGGGGTCAATCGGATTGAAGATTTCAATCAAAAGCAACTCGTTGATCTATATGCCTGCGTCGAGTGCGGTCGCTGTACGAACATGTGCCCAGCAAGCGGAACTGGGAAGATGTTGTCACCGATGGATTTGATCGTTAAATTACGGGACCATCTTAATATGAAAACGGCAGCCATCACACAACGTTCACCATGGGCACCTGCTTTTGCGTTCGAAGGATCGCAAGGAAATCAGATTGCCTCGCTCGCAGCAGCCGGACAGATGGATATCGTCCCGGATTCATTGATTGGGAACGTCATTACGGAAGAAGAAATTTGGGCGTGTACGACGTGCCGAAACTGTGAGGATCAGTGTCCGGTCATGAACGAACATGTTGATAAAATCATCGACCTCCGTCGCCATCTCGTCATGATGGAAGGCAAGATGGATCCGGAAATGCAACGGACGATGGCAAACATCGAACGTCAAGGTAATCCGTGGGGGATGAACCGAAAAGAGCGCGAAAACTGGCGGAAAAACCGTGATGAACTCGTCGTTCCGACAGCGAAAGAAAAGAAGAAAGCAGGCGAAGAGTTCGAGTACCTGTTCTGGGTCGGTGCGATGGGATCGTACGATAACCGGAGTCAAAAAATCGCTATGGCGTTTGCGCGTATTCTGAACGAGGCAAATATCTCGTTTGCGATTCTCGGAAACGATGAGAAGAACTCGGGCGATACACCACGTCGAATCGGTAACGAAGTCTTGTTCCAAGAACTCGCGGAAGCAAACATCAAATCATTTGAGAAGTATGGCGTCAAAAAGATCGTCACGATTGATCCGCATGCCTACAATACATTCAAAAATGAGTACCCAGACTTCGGACTCAGTCTGGATGTCGAAGTCTATCACCATACCGAATTGCTCGCTCGTCTGATTGATGAGAAACGCATTACACCGTTACATGAAGTTAAGGAGCGGGTCGTCTATCACGATTCGTGTTACCTCGGTCGATACAATGATATTTACGACGCACCGCGTTATATTCTCGAGAAGATTCCAGGCATCACTCTCGTCGAGACAGAACGTAACCGTGAAAAAGGCATGTGTTGTGGTGCTGGTGGCGGTATGATGTGGCAAGAAGAAAAAGTTGGTGCACGTGTCAACGTCGCGCGGACGGAACAATTGTTGACCGTCCAACCATCCGTCATCGGGTCAGCATGTCCGTACTGTTTGACGATGCTTAGTGACGGTACGAAGGCGAAGGAAGTGGATGAAGCGGTCGCCACGTATGATGTCGTCGAATTATTAGAACGCTCGATCGTTGGTATAGCGGTCGAAGAGCCAATTGCCACAGTTTAAAATTAGAAGTGTATAAACGATTATTCTCGTATCAACGGGAGTAATCGTTTTTTTATTAAAAGCATGACGTTTTACTGTACGGTTTTGACATGATAAAATAAAAGGACTAACTATGGCAAGGAGGTGAGAATCTTTTGGGAAGGCGTTACTTCGAATCGGTCAGGTCGCGGAGACCACCGGCTTATCAAAACGAACGATTGATTACTACACATCACTCGGTCTCTTAACATCAGAGCGTACTGCATCGGGCTACCGTTTGTATGACGAATCGGTCATTCATCAAATCGAAAAGATTGAATATTTGAAGTCTCAACGGCTTTCCCTGCAAGAGATTCTTGCTTCTTTTACGGAACGAGAACAAAAAACAGGAGAGACGATTTATCAGGAAGTACAACAATTACAGACGACGGTTGAAGGACTCGAGCAACGTTTGTTGCAGTCGACGGAAGTCGAAAAACAAGCGATTCGCTTAGAACTGTCCCGGCGTCTGACATTGATTGCTTCTCTGATTGCACAGCTTTAATACAAAACAATGGAGGTGACCCCTGTTTAGGGGATTTTGGATACTATATTATTCATCAATTTATTTTTAGTTGTGTTGTTGATTGTGTTGACGGCGTTCTTCGTCGGATCGGAATTCGCTGTCGTCAAAGTGCGGATGTCGCGTTTGGATCAGATGATCCAGGAAGGCAATAAAAGTGCGGTCCTTGCGAAAAAAATCGCCGGTGATCTTGATTATTACTTGTCTGCCTGTCAGCTCGGTATTACCGTCACGGCACTCGGTCTTGGGGCACTTGGAGAACCGACAGTCGAAAAGATCTTGCATCCGGTCTTCGATGACTTCGGGATCTCTGCTGCTGTTTCAACACTCTTGTCGTTTGGTATCGCATTTGTATCCGTAACGTTCTTACACGTCGTCATCGGCGAACTTGCTCCGAAGACACTCGCGATTCAGTATGCAGAACGCATGACATTGTTATTTGCTCGTCCGCTGTATGTGTTCGGGAAGATCATGTATCCGTTCATCTGGTTACTCAACGGTTCAGCACGCATGTTCCTTGGTCTGTTCGGTGTCAAACCAGCAGGACATGAACAAGCCCACTCAGAAGATGAATTGAAAATCATCATGGCGCAAAGTTTCCAAAGTGGTGAAATCAATCAGACGGAACTTGCTCTCATGCAGAACGTCTTCGCCTTTGACGAGCATATTGTCAAAGACTTAATGGTTCCACGAATGCGGATGGAGACGATCTCGGAACGTTTGACGAAGAATGAACTGATGGAAATCTTCATGGATAATCCGTATACGCGTTATCCGGTCACAGAAGAGAACGATAAAGACCGGATTCTTGGATACGTCAACGTCAAGGAAGTCTTGACGGATTTTGCGAACGGGAACGAACATCCGGTGACACATTACGTCAAGGAACTACCGGTCGTTTCTGAAGTAACATCACTTCAGGACACATTGCGGAAGATGAAACGGACCCGGACACACCTCGTACTCGTCGTCGATGAATATGGTGGAACAGCAGGACTCGTCTCGATGGAAGACTTACTCGAAGAAATCGTCGGCGAAATCCGTGATGAATTCGATGCAGATGAAGTCGAAGAAATCGAACAAATCAAATCTGACGAATTTTTACTGGACGGTACTGTATTACTCGTGGATTTAGAAGAACGTTTCAACATTCGATTTACGAACGTCGAGGACGTGGATACGATCGGCGGCTGGATTCAGATGCACAACATTGATCTTCAACCCGGTGAGCACATCGATACACCAGACTTTTCGGTTGAAGTAATGGAGATGGAGAACTATCAAATCAATCGCGTCAAGATTTGGTTGCATCCAGCTGAACAAGTAGAAGCAGAAGGATAAGATGGTCGGTTCCTCATCGAGGAGCCGATTTTTTTATATCACATCAGTCAAAAAATTAAGAACTTGCGGATTGTGTGAACTTTCAGCGGTCATGATAGGAGAATGATGGAGTGAGCGGGAATGTAATCTACAACTACCGTATTGTCGATTCGCGTCCTATGAAACGAGGAGGTATTCCGTGCTTGATCAGATTCCATTCTTACTGAGTCGTTTAGGTATGTTAGCACTGTTAGCCTTTCTATTGTCCCAGTGGCGCATTTCTCGATACATATTCAAGATGGACCGCGGGATGAATGTACCACTTCTTTTAGCATTCGTATCATCTGGTATTTTAATGAACTATGCGGGAATCGTGCTTTCGAATGATACAACGATCGATCCGTTACTCGGGTTATCCGTCAAAAAGGATGCTTTATTACTTGATACACGTTTAGCAGTCATCGTGACGAGCGGTCTGATCGGTGGACCAATCGTCGGTGGGATCACAGGATGTCTAGTCGGGTTGCACCGCTATTTACTCGGTTCTCTAGGAGCAGAAGCAGGTTGGATCATTGCGATGATAGCTGGACTCGTGAGTGGATGGTACCGGAAACGTTGGCGCTTACGGGATGACTATGCCTTGATTCCACCAGTCGGCATCGTCTTAGCCGCATTGTTCTTTGAAAGTGGAATCACGTTGTTGCTGGCTCCAGACACGACGCAGGCGCTTGATTTAATCAGTCATGCGGTGTTTCCGCTATTGTTCGCGAACACATGTGGTGTGGTACTGTTTATCATGATTTTACGAACGCAACTTCGACTCGAAGGTGATCTCTTCGTCCGACAAACGGAGCGTTCTGATCGGTTATTACAAGCGTTGCAACCCTTACGAAAGCAGGGGTTGACGTCAGAAGTCGCCCGACAAATCGGAGCGACATTATTAAAGGAGACGAAAATGCAACGTGTCGTCTTACTCGGAGCGACGGAAGTCGTCATTGATATGACGGAACAGCAACCTGCTGTCTGTGGCGAACAACCGAGACGTGAGGAACAACAATGGATTGAGGCAGAAGAACCCGTCCGACAGGAAGATGAACTGACGGGACAGATTCTAAGCTTTCATCCAATACGCATCAACGGTCAAAAGGCGGGTGTCATCTGTTATTTCTCGAAAGATCTATTTGACGATACGGTCGAGCGAATGACGGAACAACTTGTCCGTTTATTAGCACGAGAGTTATACATGCACCGAGAAGAGCAGTTGCTCCGATTAAGCGGTAGAAAGATGAAACCTATGTTACACGTCAGTTATCTCAAAGGCATCATCGAAGAAATTCAGCGGACAGCCGATCCCGGAACTCCTGTAAAACATCAATTGAATGCGTTGCTTCAACTTTTGACGACAGCGACGCGGCACGATGAACATCCACTGCGTGAGGAACTAGCGACGCTAAAAGCTTATCTATCGCTCGAAGGTACACGCCGCCGTCCGAATCAATTGACATCCGCTGATATCACGGTCGATCTCGACATCGAGACTTCCGTTGAGGAATACTTCGTTTTCCCGTTCCTCGTGACACAGCTTGTCGATAATGCACTACGTCATGCGTTCGTAAGGGCAGGACGGCATCACCGGATTGATGTCCGCGCCTTTAAGTCGACGACGGGTTGGGTTATCGAAGTCGCAGACAATGGGCAAGGAATGCCGCTTGCTGTGATGCAACAACTGGATCAAAAAGAATCAGGTGATTCGAATCTGTTCTTGATTCGACGCGCACTGGATGTGACATATGGTCCGGCTGCGTCACTACGCGTCTATTCCATTATCCATCAAGGAACACGAATCGAAGTCCGGCTACCTTTTCCATCGCCTTGACGACAGTGGCACTTTGCTACTGTTGTTTTTTTGTGTTGCTTCAAGGGTAAATAGGAAAACAGCAAAACGTATTGTACAGGAGGAAGCAGATGATGATTACGACAACAGAAGTGGGTCAACTAGGAGATCAGTACTTGTTGCGGTTCACGTTAGAGAATGTTCATGGACATAGTGTCGATATCTTGAACCGAGGCGCAAAAATTCTTGCGATACGGGTTCCAGATCAGCAAGGGATGATTGAAAACGTCGTACTCGCATTTGATGACCTGTCAGAATACCAGGATGATCCACACCATTTAGGCGCAACGATCGGACGTGTCGGAGGACGAATCGCGAACGGAGCGTTCGCGCTCGAAGGAATGACGTATGTACTTGAACAAAATGAAGGCGAGCATCATCTTCACGGGGGAAGCGAGAATTGGGCGAACCGGATGTTCACGCACGAAATCAACGATGACCGACTTGTCCTACGATTAGATAGTCCGAATGGAGAGAACGGCTACCCAGGTCACTTATCGTTTGAGTTGACCTTCGAATGGACAGACGAGAACGTCCTGCATGTTCATTATGAAGCGGAGACGACGGCCTCGACACCGTTCAGTCCGACGAATCATACGTACTTCAATTTGACGGGTGAGGCGAAGACGACAATCGAACAGCACGTCCTGCGAATGGACGCCCCTTTTTATATTCCGTTGACGAAAGATGCCGTACCGACCGGTGACATTCTCCCGGTAACAGACACCGTTTTTGATTTTCTCGATGCCCGTTTTCTACATGAAGTCACACACGCACCAGACGAACAACTTCGTCAAGCGGGTAGCGGGGTGGATCATCCCTTCCTGCTTAGAGAAGGTGGGGAGATCGTTCTTGACGAACCAATCAGCGGGCGGCGGTTACGGGTCGTAACCGACCAACCGGGGGTCGTCGTCTACACGGCCAATCACTTGTCAGGCGAGTTCACGATTTGTGGAAGACGGGCAACGCCGTACCTGGGCATCTGTTTTGAGACACAAGGGCTACCGGATGCGATCAATCAACCAGATTTCCCTTCCGTTGTCTTGCGTACCGGTGAGCACTATCATAAGCGTACATCGTTTCATTTTCAGATGATGTCATGAGGTATCTTGCGATTTCCACTCCTGTATATGGTAGGATAGAGCGAGAAGAATCTAACGGAGGCTAAGGAAAATGACTAAAATTGCATGGGTGACCGATAGTATGGCCTATTTCACGAAAGAAGAGGCGGAAGCGATTGGCGTCAATGTCGTGCCGATTCAAATTTTACTTGGTGATACGGCGTATCAAGAGAATGCCATTACGGTCGAGCGTCTGTTTCGTGCCCTGGATGCGGACAAAAAGCTGATTGCAAAAACTTCACAACCGATCTTTGGTGAGTTCGTCGGGACATACGAACGGCTAAAAGAAGAAGGATATGACTGCGCGATTGCAGTACATTGTACGAATGGCTTATCAAGTACCGTTCAAAGCTCAGCATCAGCAGCGGAAGCGGCAAGCTTCCCGGTTCATATCATCGATTCCCATACCGCGTTCGAAAACCAACAGGAATTCATTCGTTATGGAATGGAACTTGAGGCACAGGGGAAATCGGTCGAAGAAATCGTTGCGGCGTTACAAGCATTGACGAAAAAGACCCATTTTTATATGATTGTCGGTAATATGGAGACGATGCGTCGCGGTGGACGTGTCTCGTCAGGAGACCTGTTCCTTGCGAACTTACTCAGCATCAAACCGATCATCACGACGGATGAAGCGGGAAAAGTCGTACCATTCAAAAAAGCGCGTTCTCTTAAGAAAGCCTACATCGAGATGGTCAAACAAATCGATGAGTCGATGCGTCAACACACGTTCTATAAGAACCGGATATATGTTGCGACGACGATGGCACCCGAAATGGCAGCAGAACTGCGCCAACAGGTCGCAGCGAAATTCCCGGATCTGACAATTCTTGAAGGCACGTTCGGACCGGCAATTGGGACACATGCCGGAGCAGAGACGGTCGGTCTGTTCTGGATGAATGATTAAAATTACATGTAAGAGGCGATGGATTTTTCCATCGCCTCTTTTTTTTAATCAAGCGGTCAAGGTGATACCGAAAAAGGCAGCGAGGATTCCGAATCCATAACTGCATATCAAGTAGAAGGCGAGTACTTTACGGTTTCCATCTTGTAAGAGCTGTAACGTTTCAATCTTGAACGTCGAGAACGTCGTAAACGATCCGAGAAAGCCAGTACCAAGCAGTAACGTCCAGGTCGTATCGAGATGCGATCCGATGACGAGTCCGAGTAAAAACGAGCCAAATACATTAATCAGGAATGTTGCTAGTGGAAATTCATGTTTCCAGAACGTCTTCATCCATTGACTGACAGCAAAACGACTGATGGCTCCACAAAAAGCACCGATGGCAAGGGCGAGTAATTCCATTCACTCACGTCCTTTCGTCACGTGCCGCAATCGTCTTGTTCCAAGCGCGTAACCAAGATAAGACAGGAACAGACCGCCGAACAGGCTGACGAGTACGTAGAGGAACGCATCCGCTAAATGACGTTCGTTAAATAAGGTCACAGTCTCGACGCTGAATGTCGAAAATGTCGTGAATGAGCCGATGAAGCCCGTTCCAATGGCTGTAATCGCATATTGATGCAAGAGTTTCGTTCGAAATAGGAAGTGTGTCGCATAGCCGAGCAGAAAGCTACCGATCAAGTTGATCGCAAGCGTGGGCCACGGGAAAGGACCGGTCGTAAAGTCGCCAATCAGCAGTCCAAGTCCATAACGTGCAGAGGCACCGAGAACACCTGCGAGACCTACGAGTACATAGAGCATAGGAATCCTCTTTTCTGAAAAAAGTCTACGTTAAACGTACTCCCGCTCTCAAGAAAGCGTCAAGAAAAAAAGTCATCCGAGGGACTTAACGATTGAATTCTTTCTGCCGATGAACAATTGTATGACTTTACTATGATGAAGGAGTTTGAACAAGATGGTATCTGCCCTCGAGCAACAAAGTACAAAGATTTTATCCCGTCTGATTGCAACGTTGATTACAATTGCGCATCCGTTGATTTTCGTATTTGCCCAAATGAATTACGTTCCCATCAGTGTGTTCTATCAGTTTTTAGTCGGTGGTCTGATCTTGACGGTCGCGTTGCTGGTCGGCAACCGCCTCCTCGGACATCGTCCGAGTGGGAAATATGTTCAAGTGACATTAACGTATCTCGTCCTCGCCTTGGTTTTGACGACATTACCGTCCCCAAGTATCTGGACGATTGCTTATCTTTATTTGACGATTTCGATCGTCTATTTGATTCCGCGTCTCGTCGTTCTGGCTGGGATCTTCGGACTACTTGAAATGGCGTTATTCACAGCCAACGGTACGATTGTTTTTACGAACACATTTGACTTGATCGTCGCATATGTCATCTACTTGATGATCTTCTCAGCGGCTGTCTTCGTTGCCGTCTTCGGACGGAACGTCATGCTGGCAGTCCGCCAAGAACAGGAACGGTCGGAAGCTTACGCGGCAACATCGCAAGTCGCCCTTGAGCAAACGGCAGCAACGGCAACGGAAGTGACGACGTTCACAGAAGAGATGAGTGAGACGGTCGACGCGGCGAAGGATTCCTTCAGTCAGGTCGATCTAGCGATGCAACAGCTGGCAAGTGAAGCGGCAGGCAGCGTCCAAGCGATTCGTGAAATCCGTCAACTGAACGAACAACAAGTTAACCGGATGCAAGAGGTAACGGTATCAGTCGACCGTGCGCTCGAGCGGAGTTCGTCATCGCGGACAACAGCTGAACAAAGCAGGCAGACGATCGGTCTTGCCGGACAATCGCTGCAACAATTAACGACGAGCATGGATGAGTCAGTCACGTCGTTCGGACAGCTTGCTGGGCGTTTCCAGGAGATCGTCGCGATCACGTCGAGTATTAACGCGATTGCGACGCAAACGAATCTGCTTAGTCTTAACGCGTCGATCGAAGCGGCTCGCGCGGGCGAGTTCGGAAAAGGTTTTACGGTCGTTGCGCAAGAAATTCGTAATCTGTCATCACAGACGGCAGAAGCGTCGAAGGAAATCAATACGATCATTGAACGTGTTGAGCAGGATGTTACGCAAACCGGAAACTCGATTCATGCCAGTACGACCTTGTTACGTGAGCAGGAAGAACGGATGGCAGAGAGTCAATTGGCGCTACAGACGATTGAGACGAATACAACGGAAGTCGTCGGTTCGATCCAGTCGGCGCAGACTCAGTTCGCGACGATGACAAGTAGTCTTACTGCTATCACGACAGCAACCAGTCAACTCGACACGTTCATGAATGCCTTGCTCGCGCAAAGTGAGTCATTATCAGGTCTGACACGTCATCAAGTCGGACAGGTCATGGAACTGCAACAGGCGATTCATGCCTTGAACGAGACGGCGTCTACCCTTCAGCAAACGAATCGTTAACGAAACAGCTCCTCATTGATCAGTGGGGAGCTGTTGTCTATTCTCAGACTGTTTGTTGGTGGAACGGACGGGGAAGAAGATAGGGAATGATTATCGAAGGAGGAGTCAACGGATGAAAGCAGCTTACATTGAACAGTATGGTGGATCGGAACAATTTAAGATCGGAGAACTGGAAAAGCCAGTCATCGGACCAGATGATGTTTTAATTGAAGTCTATGCCGCGAGCGTAAATCCGGTCGACTGGAAGTTACGAGAGGGGTACTTGCGTCAGATGTTGAGCTACGAAATGCCGCTCGTCATCGGTTGGGACGTTGCTGGTGTGATTCAGGAAGTCGGAGCGAATGTCTCGGATCTTCAAGTCGGGGACGCCGTCTTCAGCCGTCCGGAAATCGCTCGTCAAGGAACGTATGCGGAGTATGTCGCAGTCGATGCGCATTTAGTTGTGAAAAAACCAGAATCGCTCAGTTTCGCAGAAGCAGCGTCGCTTCCACTCGTCTCGCATACAGCGTGGCAAGTCATGTTCGAAGTGATGGATGCGAAGCCGGGTGACCGAATCTTCATTGGTGCCGGATCAGGGGGCGTCGGAACGGTCGCAATTCAACTTGCGAAAGCGAACGGGTTGTACGTTATCACGTCAACAAGTACGAAAAATGTCGACTGGGTAAAATCGCTTGGAGCCGACGAAGTCATTGACTACAAACAGGAAAATCCGGCCGATCGTGTTCGCGACGTCGATTTTGTATTTGATACGATGGGTGGCGACAAACAAGGGGAACTGTATCAGATGCTGAAACCAAACGGCATGCTCGTCTCAATTTCTACACCACCGGATGAAGAACAAGCGAAAGAGCACAATGCACGATCTGCGTATGTCTTCATGCAACCGACGGGTGAGCGTTTGCGGCATATCGCTAAAGCTGTCGAGCGAGGCGAATTACAACCTGTCGTCGACCGGATTTTTGATCTGGATCAAATCAAGGAAGCACATGATTATGGCGAAGAAGGGCACGCAAAAGGCAAAATCGTCATCCGAGTCAAAGGAGAATAAGGAGAAAAGAGCGCTGAAATCAGCGTTCTTTTTTTGTGTCCTGTCAATCTATTTTTCATACCTAAAACAAAAAATAACCTGGTTAAAAAAGTGTGAAGGGTAAAAGATTGCTTCTTCCTATACTAAGGCTATCAGACGTGAGTCAGGCAAATTAAAAGGAGGAAGTAACATGAAAAAAGGATTGAAGTGGGCAGGAATCATCGTAATCGGAGCAGTCATTCTCGGAAATCTAGGAGATGATGAAGAACAAGTGGCACCAGAGAAAAAAGTAGAAGTCGAACAAGAAGCAGTCCAATCAGAAGCAAAACCAGTGAAGGCTAAAGCTGTCGCAAAACCTGTCAAGAAAACCTACGGCATCAAGGATCGGGTGAAAGTCGGTAAATTGACGTACGTCGTCAATGATGTCAAGATGGTCGATACGTTATCAAACGTCCTTGGCGAAAAGAAAACGTCAGGACAATTCTTGGTCATCGGTCTGACGATTCTAAATGGAGATAAGGAAGAGCGCTTCGTCGATAGCAACATGTTTAAAGTCAATGTCGGCGATACCGAGTATTCAGCCGATACGGAACTCGATCTCTATGCGAATGAAGACGGCATGGGCTTCTTCCTAGAGACGATCAACCCGAATATCGAAAAAACCGGCAACATCGTCTTTGAATTACCGAAACAGGTCAAAAATCCGAAGCTTGAAGTCTCATCTGGTTTTGGCTGGGCAGGTGGACAATCAAAAAAGATTCAATTGACACGTTAATTAGCGAGCATAGAAGGAGCTGACTCCAAAAGTCAGTCTCTACAAAGATAAGGGTGGCAGAATGATGATCTGCCACCCTTATCTCGTAAAAAAAAGAATGACGCGTCACACGCCACTCCTACAGGAAAAAGCGCATTATGCGCTGTCAGAGACAAACAAGACCTGCTTTCCTGCTTGAATGAAGCAGGAAACTGGCTTGTGTCTCGCCTGAGGAAAGGGCGTGGAAAGACAAGTCATTCTTTTTTTGAGTCAGCCCCTTATTGTTACCGTCCTGATTGTTGGATCGAGAGTTCAGGCGTTAATCGATCGAGTAAAGCGAGCGTCTCCGGATGAGAGGCAAGCGTCTGGTCGAGCGCGTTTCGTTCGGTCTCTAGACATGCCAGATAACGTTGAGCCGCTTTAGCATGCGTTGCGGGTGTCAAGACTTCATAGATTGATTCAAGAGAAAGGCGTGGACCGTCAGGCAATGTCGTCGGAATCGTCTTTAATCCGAGCTGCGCCCGATCTGGAGTATGGTGATGAAGCAAGACTTTCGCGAACTTGATCAAGGCGCTCCGGAGCATCTCGACTGCCCATAAGTCGTTTCCCCGTGCCGCTGCTTTTTTGTATTGGAATAAAAACCAGACGGCATCAATCGCTTCATCGGTCGCTTCTTGTGCGGAAAGCGTCAAGTCGCAAGTATCCGTAAAGTCCGTCAATTGCTGTTTTGGATCGTACAGGACACGTAATTGATCCTTATGGTTTAGCGAATCAAGCGTCACCGTGAATAAATCGATATGTAACAAATCATCATAGACGACGATCATCTGTGGTGCGATGATGTCGATCTCATCTTTCCAGATGATGGGGCGATAAACAGAGAGGTGGGACAGTCGACGTGATAAAAATTTCGTTTGGCGTTCTTCCGAGACGAGACAGTACAGATCGATGTCTGAATGAACGTCTTCTTCTCCTCGTCCGAAGGATCCTTTCAAGAAGATGGCTTCGACTGCAGGATCTTGTTTGAGCCGAGCAACGAGTTGCTCGATTGCATGGAGTTGATGCATGAGGACTCATTCCTTTCCGAAAACAGAAGTCTATTAGGTTAGTATACGGGGGAATAGACAGTTTATTCCATACAAAAATGAGAAATCACATCGAAATGGATTTCTCATTGGGAGGCAGAAGTTACTTTTTCTTTATTTTCAAGATGAATGACGTGCTGTTCGCCCCATGCATTGATGGCGTCAAGAACCGGGATAAGTGTCCGACCGTAATCCGTCAGCGAATACTCAACGCGTGGCGGGACTTCTTGGTAAATCTCGCGATGCACGATATCGTTTAGTTCGAGCTCGCGCAATTGAGCTGTCAGCATCTTTTGCGTAATGTTCGGCAATTGTCGTTTCAATTCACTGAAGCGGAGCGTTCCGTGTGTGATCAAGACGAGTAAAATCGACGGTTTCCATTTTCCGGTCAAGATTTCGAGTGCGGTCTCGACTCGACAGCTTGGTGTCTCTTCCATCGGTCTTCCTCCTTCATGGTATCGTTTAGGATACTATACCACTTATTCGTGCCTACTTCCGCTTCCATCACTTCCGCGTAATAATAGAGGTACAAGCTATTTCATTGAAGGAGGAAACAACATGTCGATTCACCCACAGATTACACTCGGTCCCGTTCGTTTACGCGTCACCGATCTTGACCGTTCCGTTTCATTTTATACAGCATCCCTCGGATTACGTATACTGACACAAACGGATCAGCTAACGGTTCTTGGCGCACAAGGTACACCACTCGTTGAGCTCGAAGTTCATCCGAATGCCCGCCGTTTCCCACCGAACTCGGTTGCCGGGTTATACCATTTTGCGATTTTGCTACCGAACCGAAAAGAACTCGGTTTCGTCATCCGCAATTTGATCGAACAAGGGATTGAGATTGGTCAAGGTGACCATCTTGTCAGTGAAGCCTTTTATCTATCAGATCCGGATGGGAACGGGATCGAGATTTATGCCGATCGTCCACGTGAGACATGGACGTATGAAGCAAATGGAGATGTTAAGATGACGACCGATCCTGTCGATTGGCAAAGTATGCTCGTCGAAGCTGGAGAAGAAGACTGGTATGGTATGCCGGCCGAGACGGTCATGGGACATGTCCATTTCCACGTCAAGACACTGGAAGCAGCGCGGACATTTTATGTCGATACGCTTGGCTTTGAGGTTGCGGCTGACGCTTCGCGAATGCGTGCGTTGTTTGTCGCTGCTGGCGGTTACCATCATCACATCGGTCTAAACGTCTGGTCGGGAGTTGACGCACCGACGAATCCGGAAGATGCCGTCGGACTTGTCTACTGGACGCTGCGTTATCCGGATCAAGCGACGCTCCGAGCAGCAATCGAGACGTTGAAGTCTTCTGCGTATACCGTTACGGATCAAGCAGATGCTGTCTATGTCACCGATGATGCTGGAATCACTGCTCGATTGACACATAACTGAAAAAATCCCTTTGCAGAGAAAAATCTGCAAGGGGATTTTTTGTTTTATCGTGAAGATGACGTTGCATTACCGTCATACCGGCTGATCAGCTCATACGGTCTGACTTTATATAAGGCATGCGGGAAGTAGTGCGGATCCATGGCGTCGAGCGTCCGCAACTGGAAATGATCCCGTTTGATGTATTCACTCAGCGAGTCACGTGTCAGTGGGAAGAAGCCGATATCTGTTGTTTCGCCTTCTTGTGTCGTAAGTTCACCACCGACCGCTTTCCCGCGGAAGCAGACGCACAGGACGTGACTTGAGACATTTTGATAGATACCGGTAATTCCATCGATTGTGACATCAATCCCGGTTTCTTCTTTGACTTCTCGTTTGATCGCGTCAAGAATCGACTCATGATTTTCGACTTGTCCACCCGGCATCTCATACGTATCACCCCGGTGGAGGTTGCGAACGAGCAGGACTTCACCGGCATCGTTTGTGATGTACGCGGTCACACTGACGATGGCACGAGGAGGAGCGTACGTACCGGTCGCCGTCATGAAGTCTTCATACGACTTGATATAGAGATTTTTGCCGAGTCGGGCACGTTTTTTCATCGCTTCACGGCGTAAGGCACTGTTTCGGACATCACGATCGACTTGTTCGTAATGTTCACGGTCGCGGTATTCCCAGATAGCGATAACTTCATCTTCTGCTTCCGTCACCCAGCGACCAACGAGACGGGCACCATGACTGACTTGAAGCGGATACAGGTAGGTATGAAAAAACTCAGTGAATTCTTCTAGGCGTTCGGGACGAATCGTATAGGTCTTCCGGCGATGCAACATGGAAATTCCTCCTATCAGATGAGCGTTCGGATGTACGTTATACCCCTTCTCGAACGGATGGAGGAAACCCTTTTTCTCGATGTGGGAAAAGGATGTTTTATTAAACGATTGCGTATACATGTCATCCGGTCTAAGTGACTTTAAATCATCGATGATGATCTCTTTTGATCAGAAAAGTATAACTAAAGAAGAACTTAAGAAATGGATAGGGCTCAACTTCAGAAAAATCGGGGATACTGAATATAGAGAGAAACAGAAAGTAGGGATACGTGATGAATATCATGGCACTCGTCCGCCTGGCTGGCGGAATCATGTTCACCCCATTGTCGGACGATGTCTTGATGATGAGTTTTGCAGCACTTCGATTACGAGAGGGGATGTACCCGGTCGTCATCTGGCTGACCGCTTGGCCGGTCTTCTTCATCGCCTTTACGTGGTTTTATCTACTTGCTCGGTTCTTCCGTGAGATTCCGCTCGTCAAACGCTGGATGAAATCACGTTTCTTAGAACGAGCAGAAACAATCATTGAACGACGGGGATTATGGGCAATCGGACTATCGTTCTTCTTACCCGGCGTCAGACACCCGATTCATTATGTCGCCGGACTCCTCGGTTATCCGTTACCGCGCTATTTAGTAATGACATTCTTAGCAGCAGGCGTGTATACAGGACTGTGGACATTCATCATCATTCGAATCGGAGAAGCTGTGACGTGGTCGGAACTGTGGAACTGGCTACAGGTGAATCCTGGTGTCATTGGATCAATCATCGTGATCCTCATTGGAGCAGCGGTCATCGGAATCGTCCATCATCATCGTCAAAAGCAAGCGTTAGAAGAAGAGTCCTCGATGTAAATCACATATAAAACGGCGAATCCGATAATGGATTCGCTTTTTAGGTTAAAGTTTGGTTTTATGAATAAGGATAGTTTTTTGAAATAAGAAGTAATCTACAAAAAAAGTGAAATCATTGTCAAAAAATGACGCACATCACTTCTTAAAAGCTACCTGATTTACACACTGGATTGGCAATTTATCGTCACAAGCCAGTGCGTGGAAATGGATTGTAACCGCTTATACTAAAAGGTGTTCACAGAGTGGACATATTTTCTGTCGAAGGAGGATACATATGAATCTCATGCAGACGGAAGAGACGGTCAAAAAAGCACCGACTTCTTCTGCTTACCGGACGATTTGGCGGTGGCACTTTTATGCTGGTATCATTTTTGCACCGTTCCTCGTCATGCTTGCCGTGACAGGATCGATCTATCTATTTAAGCCGCAAATCGAAAACGTCCTGTATCAATCGTATTATGAAGTTACACCAAAAGCGGATCGCATCACGGCGACAGAACAAATCAATCGCGTCAAAGCGAAGTATCCGGACGCGCTCGTTACGTCATACCGACCGGGTGAATCGGACGATCGATCCAGTGAAGTGAACATCTCGTCACCTAAGATGTCGGCGACAGTCTTCGTCAATCCGTACTCCGGGAAAATCATCGGAACATTATCGGATGATGACCGGATCATGAACAAAATCGAAGAGATCCACGGAGAGCTGATGGCAGGAACGACAGGCGACCGGATTGTCGAACTTGTTGCGTGTTGGGCGATTGTTTTGATCGTGACAGGATTATTCTTGTGGTTCCCGCGTAAGCAAAAGGGGCTGTCAGGTGTTTTGTTCCCACGTCTTCGTCAAGGCAAGAAGTTATTTCGTCGTGACCTCCACGCCGTTCCGGCATTCTGGATCACAGCAGGAATGTTATTCCTCATCCTGACAGGTCTTCCGTGGTCTGGCTTCTGGGGGACGAACTTCCAGTCACTCGTCACGAACCAAGGTCTTGGTTATCCACCGTCCATCTGGGGTGGGGAGGCACCGACGTCAACGCTTCAAACGAAAGATATCGCAGAAGTCCCGTGGGCTGCCGAAACACTTGATGTCCCGCAATCAAAAGTCGAAGGAGCCGTCCCGGCTTCGATCGATGACATCGTTGCGATCGGCAAGCAACAGGGAATGGACCCAAGCTTTAAAATCAGCATCCCGAGTGATCCGAGTGGAGTCTACACCCTGTCCGCGTATCCCGCAAAGGCACAGGATGAAGCAACGATCCATCTCGATCAATATTCCGGTGCCGTCCTCGCTGACTATCGCTATGACAATTATGGCGTCGTCGGGAAGATCGTCGCGACCGGAATCACGCTTCACAAAGGAACGGAATTCGGCTGGTTCAACCAATTGATCAGCCTATTGATTTGTCTTGGGATCATTCTCGTAGCAGTCAGTGGTTTCTATCTGTGGTTGAAGCGAAAACCAAGTAAGGGGATGGGGGCACCAAAAGGTCCGAAAGCATTCATGTTGAAAGGATTCCTCGCTGTGCTTGTTGTGCTGGGAATTGTCTTCCCACTTGTCGGACTCTCGTTGCTCGTCGTCTGGTTACTCGATTTCCTCGTCATTCGTCGTATTCCGAGTGTAAGGAGGTTCTTCAATGCGTAAATCGATGCAAACATTCGTGCTTGGTGGACTGCTCGTCACGACGACGAGTCTTGCCGGCTGCGCCGTTGATTCTGATGCGGCGGAGCAGTACGCAGTCGTTCATCCGTTATCGATCAAAATGAATATCCCAAAAGACGTACAACCGGACGCAAAGAAAAAGCAAACGTTCGAAGCGACGGTTTGGCGTGAAGCGAAACCGGCTCAAAAAGTCGACTATGTCCACTTCGAAATCTGGAAAGCAGACGGAACAGTCCGCTATAGTATGGAACCGGCAGAAGAGACGAAGCCGGGTGTCTACACGATTGCGAAGACATTACCGAAATCCGGCTTGTATTATGTCAAAGCGCATGCGAGCAGTGAAGGTGCGATGATCATGCCGACACGGCAATTCATCGTCGGAAAACTGTCGGCGCAGGATTTAAAAATCTTACAAGGTGGAGCAAAACCCGCTGGTGGAAGTAGCGGTCACCATCATTAATAGGAGTATGAAAAAAGAGAGAGCGGAATTTTCCGTTCTCTCTTTGTGTATTGAGGATCAATCATCATCACCGTGACCACCATGATCATCGCCATGATCATCGGAATCGTCATCGCCTTCATCCCCAGAATCATCCGATGCACCATCGTCATCCGCGTGTTCATCTTCCGATTCAAGCTCTTGTCCATTGTAGAACTTGACTTGGACTTGTAATGTTTTAATGTTTGGCAATTGAAGTGCCTGAGCTACTAACGTTAATAATTCCTCTTCCGTCATCGATGGCGTGACGAGAAGGCGGTCTTTTAACGTCGCGACATCAGTGATGCCAATCTCATCTTTAAAACGAAGT
Source organism: Exiguobacterium sp. UBA7533 (assembly GCF_002479335.1). Classification (NCBI taxonomy): domain Bacteria; kingdom Bacillati; phylum Bacillota; class Bacilli; order Caryophanales; genus Exiguobacterium; species Exiguobacterium sp. UBA7533. The sequence continues at coordinate 145,234 of NZ_DLMP01000002.1, forward strand.
TCTTTCCGTTGGTGTTCATTACTGTAGCGCCACTCGAACTTTTTCTTGTTCGTATCCGTTACTTTAATCATGATCCGCTTGAGTTCTTGATTATTTCGAACGCCGTCATGATCCGTATCTTCCTGATCATCTCGTGTTCCATCCTGATCGCTATCGGCTTTTGTTGGATCAGAACCGAGTTCAAACTCATCTTCGTTGATAAGCGTATCTCGATCCCGGTCTTCTTCATTGTCTTTGATGCCATCACGATCGGAATCCTTTTTCAATGGTTGCGTACCGACGATGAACTCTTCGCGTGTCGTTAATCGATCCTGATCTTGGTCTTCTTTATCATCGTAAATACCATCTTGATCAGAATCCTTTTTCAATGGATTCAGATGCGCTGTGTATTCTTGTTGATTCGTAAGGGAGTCGCGGTCCGAATCCTCTTTCCCATCCTTGATTCCATCACGATCGGAATCTGATTTTGTTGGGTTGAGACGAAGTTGATATTCCTGTGCATTCGTCAAACCGTCGCGATCGTGATCTTTTGTTGCGACTTGTTTTCCATATCCCAAATGATATTGTTTTTGCCAAGCATCCGGGATGCCATTTTTGTCTCGATCGACTTGCACGACAGATTTTTTCTTCGATTTACTTTTTGCTTCGACCGGTCCGACTGCTTGCGAGACGACGAGGGAAGCGAGCAATGCACCAATGACGATTCGTTTCATGATTCCACTCCTGTTCTAAAAAATAAAAGATGCGGTTATAAGAAGATTCTAATGAATTGATTAGAAAATAAGTCAGCTGTTTCGTGAAATGAGTAAATAAAAACTAAAAATAATGAAAGTACTACATAAGTTTATTTCTGATTAAAAAATATTTTAAATAAAAAATGTAAAAAGATAAAACCATTTATGAACTCCATACGTTATCTATGTGAAGTCCAAAAAATCAAAGGGGTGTTCATAAGATGAAGATGAAAAAGTCGTATCTCGCTGTTCCGCTAAGTGCCGCATTGTTGATTCCAGCAGCAGGTGTCAGTGCACATGGTCATGAGGACCATAGTAAGATGTCTCACAGTTCAGGAAAAGTCTCACTAGATGTCTCCTCTCCAGCATCGGATCTGCGAGCGACACTCGATCAAATTCTATCTGAACACGCATATCTCGCAGTCGTCGCGATGCAAAAAGGAATTGATGGTAAAAAAGATTTTGAACAAGCAGCAGGCGCATTGAATCAAAATACGGATGATTTAGCGGCAGCTGTCGGTTCTGTCTACGGTGACGATGCAGGAAAAGCGTTTAAAGATATCTGGTCGAGCCACATCGGTTACTTCGTCGATTACGTCAAAGCGACTGGAGCAAAAGATGAACATGCTAAACAAAAAGCATTGAAAGATTTGGATGAGTATCGTGTCGAACAGGCTGCGTTCCTCGATAAAGCAACGGAAGGACGTCTGAAGGCAGCGGATCTCGAAGCCGGACTAAAAGTCCATATCACGCAACTGTTAACATCGTTTGATAGTTACGTTGCTGGTGATTATGACGCTGCCTACAGCAATCTACGTGAAGCAATCGAGCATATGTATATGGTCGGAGAAGGATTATCTGGTGCGATCGTTGATCAGTATCCGGACAAATTCAAAAATACGAAAGTCGATACACCAGCAGCTGATCTTCGTGCCGGGCTCAACCGGAACTTCTCAGAGCACGCAGCGCTTGCGGTGCTCGCGATGCAAAAAGGAATTGACGGTGCAAAGGACTTTGACGCGGCAGCCGGTGCCTTGAGTCAAAATACAGATGATTTGTCGGCTTCAATCGGTTCCGTTTATGGCAGTGAAGCAGCACAACAATTCAAGAAAATCTGGTCGAGCCATATCGGCTACTTCGTCGACTACGTCAAAGCAACAGGTGCAAAAGATGATCAAGCACGCGACATGGCTGTAAAAGAACTCGATGAGTACCGTGTCGAACAAGCAGCATTCCTCGATGCTGCAACGGAAGGACGCTTAAAAGCAAAAGATTTGGAAGAAGGACTAAAGGTCCACATCGACCAACTCTTACTCGCCTTCAATAGCTACAACGAAAAAGATTACGACAAAACGTACCCAGCGATTCGTGAAGCGTACGCGCATATGTACGGCGTAGGGGAAGGAACAGCGACAGCAATCGTCGATCAGTTCCCAGATAAATTCAAAGGTGCACCATCTGGTATGCCGAACACAGGTCTCGGTGGTATGCAAGCAGCATCATCGGCGACAGGTATCGTGTGGTCATTGCTTGGTATTGCCGCAGCATCGATCCTTGGATTGTTCGCACTCCGTCGTCGCCCGCAACAATAAAGGACGACCCGCTGGAAACAGCGGGTTTTCTTATACACATCAAGTTGAAAGGAGGTAAACGACATGCGTATCATCCGATTTGCACTTCTATTCCTCATTTGTCTGCTTCCCATCTCCGTTGAAGCACACACGAGTTTCAAAAGTTCCAATCCGGCAGAAGGAGCGGTGTTATCAGAGCCCGTCAATCGAATCCGCTTGACGTTTAGTGAGGCTGTCGAAAAGACGAGTACCTTACGTGTAGTGGATACGAACGGTGTCGAACAGTCGCTTGCGAAACCGCTCATCATCGGGAATGAACTCAGTGCCGTCGTCTCGAAACCATTGAAAAAAGGACAGTACACGATTAAATGGGCATCGATTTCAGATGATGGTCATCCGGTCAAAGGGACGATTCGTTTTACAGTACTGGGTACGGAAAAAACTGAGGCGAAGACAGTTGAAAAGGCGGAGCCGATGGAAACAAAGGCAGCGGTCGTCCCAGAAGCTGAGCCTGTTTCAAAAGGACTCGTTCCGACACTACTTCCTTGGATTGTTGGTGGACTATTAGTCAGCATCGTCTTACTTCTCTTATTCCGTCGTCGTTCGATATGAGTGCGTTTCTAGGAGAACTGCTCGTCTACCTGGGTGGAGCGATTTGGATGGGTTATCTGGTGTTATGCTTCATCTCAACGAAACACAAACCGCCATTAATGGATGGTACGTCATGGGCGGTAGCGGGGCTCGGAATGCTTGTTCTTGGAACAAGTATCCCGGTCATCGCTGCCGTTCGTTTTCTGCTTTCGACGCAAACGATGATGGGGGCTCTACGAACGGGGTTACTTTTGCATATCGGTCAAATGTTTCTTGTCGTTTACTTCGCTGTCTTACTCCTATTGATCGTACTTGCTTGGCGAAAACATTGGTCCGTCTTACTCGCACTCTTGACGATCCCGATATGGATTGGCATTGCAGGAACGAGTCATGCCGCAGCGAAATACGGGGCGCTTGGGTGGACGCTTCAGTTCAGTCACTTCTTATGTGTGACGGCTTGGATCGGTGTCGTGTTTTGGGTAGCTGTTGGTGCCCGTTCGACCGAGCATTGGTCCGCCTTTTTAAACTGGTTCAGTCCGTTTGCTCGGATTGCTTTTACCGGTGTCATCCTGTCAGGTCTGTTACTGATGCAACTGGCGATTCCGCTTGAACGTTATCCGAATCTATGGGGCGTGCCATACGGTCAAGCCATGTTGCTGAAGCATCTTTTGTTGTTGCCGCTTTTGTTCTACGCCTTTTGTAATGGCACACTTGTCCGGCGTCGGTTACGTTTCGACTCGACATACGATCCGCGTCCACTACTCCGGATGGAAAGTATTATTTTAATACTTCTGTTCATGGCGAGCGCTTCACTCAGTCGTCTGGAACAACCGACGCTAGGGCAACTACCGGTCAGTGGTCCAGCAGGGGACGGGTGGGTCTTGATGATTGGGATCGCCACCTTACCACTGCTCTTACTCGGATTCAGACGACATGCATTGGGTGTCTTGCTAAGCCTTCTTAGTGTCAGTCTGATCTACCTTGGACTACTTGCGACAGGGTGAACACGAAAAAACAAGGTAGCGGAACTATCCGCTACCTTGTTTGTCGTGGTTTTATTTTGTCGAAACGGCGCAATTCGTGGCCTTCGCAAGAATCTTCGAATAGGCCCGGGCGCCCTTAATATTCAAATGAACACCATCCGCTTCAAAATAAGATGGGTGTTTGATAGCAGTGGCATGCCAGTCGATCAGTTCGACCCGTTTCCGCTTTGATGCCTCTCGTAACATCTGATTGACTTCTGCTTCCCACGGGCGTGGCACCCGTGCTGTCACGAGATAGATGTGATCGGCATTTGCAAATTGGTCGAGTAAGCTATTCAACTGATCTTTGCGGAAGCTGCCGTTCGTTCCAAGATGGAGGATGACTTGGCGTCCATGTTGATTGTACGACGCATACTGCTCACTTAGCGGAATCGCTTCTCGTAGCTGTCGACCGAGTTTCGCATCAATCGTCAGTTGTTTGAGTGTACTGCCGAGATAATCTTCGACACCGAGCAGGACGGAGTCACCGATCGCAAGCGTCGGTCGACAAATTTTTCGTTGATCAGGTTTTGCTTTCGGTGTCGTCGGTTTGAGGACCGGTTTCGGTTTTTCTTTTGGCGCCGCTATCTTATGGAAGGCGGGTTCTGGCTTCGGTGTATCGGAAACAGCAAGAATCGATAAGTTACCAATGAAGCTGACGATAAGGATCGTCAACACGGCAACACTCGCCCACTGTACCGTTGAGAACTGACGTAACTGTTGCGGATGTAGCGATAAACGCTTCAAGTAACCAGACAATCCGTGTTGACGAATCGGACGCTCGATGAAGCGATACGACGCTTCTGTTAACGCAACAAGAATAACTATGATCAATATAGTCCGTAGTACCGAGAATGTTCCAATTTGCTCGACCGGTGTCAGCAACGTGATGACGGGAAAATGCCATAGATATAAGCCGTACGACCGTTTGCCGATCGCAATAAGTGATGGATGCGCAAACCAACGACTCCAAATCGACGCCGGATGGGCGATCGTAGCAATCAATAGGGCGGCAAGGAGCGAAACGATGAAAAAGCCACCGCGGTATAAAAAGCTTCCGAACTCACTCGTGACAACCATCAGTAAAAGTAAGAGTGGCAACGTGACAGCACCTGTTTGATTCAACAATCGAACACCACGTTTTGGGATATCAATCTTAAAGCGGGTCGGTTGCCACGCGAACGCGAGCAAGCTCCCGATCAATAAGGCGAATAATCGTGTATCGGTACCGTAGTAGACACGACTCGGATCCTCACCCGGTGTGAATTGAATCGCCATCGCGAGCACGGATGCGCCGATCGCGACACCAATCAATTGAAGGAACAGGCGACGATTTTTCATGCCGAACCAAAGTAGGATCGGGAATAGCAGGTAGAACTGTTCTTCGATCGCGAGCGACCAAAGGTTTTGGATCGGTGACGGTTTCCCGAACGACTCGAAATACGAGACGTCATGGAAGATATACCACCAATTTGTTCCGTAAATAAGCGCAAAGGCACTATCTTGACGAACTGTATGCAATAGCTCGCGTTCAAAGACGGTTACATATCCGAGAACGAGTAACAGCATGACGAATAGAGCTGGGAACAAACGACGGAAACGATGAATCCAAAACCGTTTCAAATCGAGGCGCCCGGTCGTTTGCCACTCGCGTAACAAAAGACCAGTAATCAGGTAACCGGATAGGACGAAAAAGAGATCAACACCGAGGAAACCACCAGAGAAGAATGAAACAGATAAGTGGTAGAGAATGACAGACAGGACAGCGAAAGCACGTAAGCCGTCAAGCCCTGGCATATATGTAATCGAACGAGACGAGGATTTCATAAGACACGAACAACTCCTTTAAAACGACAACTAATTTCTAACAGTCTTTAGTGTATCGAATTCCAATTTCAAAGAAGTGTCTAAGAAGTAACAACCTAGCCCAAAAAAGCACCCGACGAGAGCATCGGATGCTGACTTACGAATGACGCGGAAAACGACACGTGACGGAAAAGCGGTTGTCTGCTGAAGTGAGCTGGACACTTCCGTGATGGCGCGCCATGATTTGTTGAACGATCGACAGACCAATACCGGAACCGCCGGAAGAACGCGATGCGTCAGACGTTCCGAACGGCGTCAGTCACGCGTTTAGTTCCTCTAGCGTATAGATCGTTTCAATCGCATTCGAGCAAATCAGTTGGATGCCTTGTGCTCCTTCTTTGATTGAAATCCGAAGATCACCGATTCCGTGAAGTGTTTCTTTAAAAAAATCAAACATGAAAACCCTACTTTCCGTTGAGTATAGCATGTAGTATGCACGTCGTCCCTTTCGAAAACAGGAGGAGAATTCTTAACTGAATCTTAAACAGATCAATGCCTGATTTTCGGCGACATCGTAACCGGACAAGCCGTTATACTAAAGGCAAAGGAGGAGAAAGCGATGGAACATCACACGTATTATGAAGCACTCGTTCGACGAGACGTGACGTACGAAGGAACGTTTTTCGTCGGGGTCAAGACGACCGGTATTTTTTGCCGCCCGACATGTCCGGCACGAAAACCGAAGGCGGAGAACTGCGAGTTTTTCGAGACGGCGCAAGAGGCATTGCTCGCTTCCTATCGACCGTGTCGGCGGTGTCATCCGCTCGCTTATCCAGGCGATCACGGTACGGTTCAACGTTTGATCGAAGCAGTCGAGGCAGAACCAGATAAACGGTTCAAAGAAGCTGATTTCCGAGCACTTGGTTTGGACGAATCAACAGCACGGCGCCAGTTCAAGAAACGGTTCGGGATGACGTTCGTTGCCTATGCTCGGGCACGGCGGATGGGGTTAGCGATGAAAGAGATTCGGACTGGGAAGCCGGTCATCGAAGGGCAGTTAGCAGGAGGCTATGAATCAAGCAGTGGTTTTCGTGAAGCGTCAGCACGGATGCTTGGGGAAGCACCGTCTCGTTTTGACGGACAGGTCTTGCGCGCGAAATGGCTCGATACACCGCTCGGTTCGATGCTTGCGATTGCGGATGAACAACACTTGCATCTCCTTGAATTCGTCGATCGACGGGGACTTGAGCGAGAAATTGAACAATTGCGTCAAAAAGCGCGTGCTGTCATCGTGCCTGGGGAGTCACTCGTCTTTAAACAGATTGAAGGGAAGCTCCGTCGTTACTTCAAAGGAGAACCGGTCTTGTTTCAGACGCCACTGATGCGGTACGGAACGCCCTTTCAACGCCGCGTCTGGGAAGAACTTGAACGGATTCCGAGTGGCGAGACGATCTCGTATCAAGAACTGGCAATCCGAATTGGTCAACCAACCGCCGTCCGCGCTGTCGCACGAGCAAACGGAGCAAATCAACTAGCAATCATCATTCCATGTCATCGGGTCATTCGAACGAACGGGGATTTAGGTGGATACGCTGGGGGACTTGCACGCAAGGAAACATTGCTCAAACTGGAGCGTACACGGAAGGGACTAGATATAGGATGAGTTTGATTAAAGATGTGTTTTCACCGAGTTGGCTCGATGAATTAGAAGAAGCGGTCGACGTACCAGACTTTCGCAGACGAGTCGAACGCAAGGACTGGGACGAGCTTGCGTTTAAACAACGCGTCCGTCGTGTTGCGGAGACGCTAGAATCCGTCCTGCCACCGTTTCCGGACTCGGTGCCGGAGCTAGAGCGACTCGCACCGCAGTTTACCGGACTACCGGGAATTGTTTTTCCCGAGTATGTCGAACGGACAGCAACACTCGTTGACTGGAAGCTTGCGTTAGAGACACTCGTTAAATTGACGCCGTATTCGACGTCTGAGTTCGCTGTCCGGCGTTTTCTACTCGCTGATCAAGAGCGTTATCTCGAGCAAGCACTCATGTGGGCAACATCAGACGATGAACATGTTCGGCGCTTAGCGTCGGAAGGGACACGACCGCGTCTGCCATGGGGACAAGCGATTCCGAGTCTGATTGCTGATCCGCGACCGGCGTTACCGGTTCTTGACGCGTTACTACAGGATCCGTCACTCTACGTCCGAAAAAGTGTCGCCAATCACTTGAACGATATTTCAAAGACACATCCGGAATATCTGATTGAGCGGATCGAACGTCATTTAGGAACAGATCCGAACACGGACTGGATTTTGCGCCACGCCTCCCGGACGTTACTCAAACGCGGAAATCCAGAAGTCTTACAATTGTTCGGTCACGTTACGCAAGGTGAGGTCGAGATTACAAATTTAGTCGTCTCGCCGGTTACGATTGGCGGAGAGCTCGACTTCTCGTTCACCGTGACGAGTTCTGTTCCACAACGTTTACGCTTGGAGTACGCGATCGATTACGTCAAACAACGCAGAACGAGTCGGAAGGTGTTTCAACTGCGGGAGCGGGAAGTTAAAGGTGTCTTACAAGTCGAAAGACGCCAATCGTTTCGGAACATGACGACGCGTGTCCATTATCCTGGTACACACACATTGACGATTTTGATTAATGGAGAGGCTTACGCGACAGCAACGTTTGAGGTCGAGGAGGAGAGCTGAATGCAAGGACGGCATCCGGATTTTAAAACGTCACGATTATTTGTCGAAGCAACGGATGAAGAATCGGGTTGTAAGTGGACGTTGCATACGATACGTGAGAAAACGATCATCGGAACGATTATCTTCACTTGGAATGCATCCACCGGAACCTTACGTTACACGACGACTGATGAGGACGATCGGCACGGGTACATCACAGAAGCCTTGACGTCGATTTTGTCTTATCTCGCACGGACGTTATTACTGACGCGTGTTTATAGTGAAGCGGGCAGTGACACGGTCTGGCGTCGGAACGGATTTCAGTTGCAGGCGAATCGATATGCACGCGAACTTCATCATTAAAGCCCCGTCTGCTGAGCAGAACAGGGCTTATTTGTGATTAGACCGTTGTTTTCGACCAGTTGAAATGTTCGCAAATCGCTTCAGCGCTTTCACGCGCACTTAACTGTTCCGTATCAAGAAAGAGGTAATTGACGTCCGGCAATTCGCCTGGTAGCGAGCGTGTCCGGTATCCGTCCGCCGTCTCGCGTAAGTCTTGTTCAGAAGCAGCGAGGTCGCGCTTCGTCACTTTGTGCGTCAATCGGTTTTCGGTCGTGTTCCGGTGCAGACGGGTCGCGACCGGCGCATCCAGTTCAACGATATAGACGTCAGCACCTGCTTGTTCGAACAACTCAACCGTTTCTTCGATGAACTCGAGACCACCACCTTCGACGCCGAATAGACAGAGGAATGTAAACAGGACACCTTCAAGCGAACTGTTCGCCATTTCCTTGAACATCTCGCGCCGAATCGTATCTTTTAAGCGGTGATGGGCGGGTTCAGAGAAATCAAAGTAAGGCAATAACAAGTCGATCGTCTGGTGGTTATGGAAGACTTTCATCTCCGTCAACCGTTCGATTTCCTGACCAATCGTCATCTTTCCGACTGCTTGGGGACCAAGTAACAAGACAAATTTCATGGACGAACCTCATTTCCTTTTTCTGCTAAGAATAGCACATTCCGATGAGTGACATCACTAGAACGTTTGTTCGTAATTTGGTATAATTCAGGTATGAAGTCCCGTCGTGTCCTTGTCTGAAGGAGGACAACTATGCAAGAGCAATGGAAGGCCGTCATCGGCTATGTAGGTATATATGAAGTCTCGTCACTTGGTCGCGTAAGGTCGCTTGATCGGACAATCGTGACGTGTCGCGGCGTCCGACAACGCCGAAAAGGTGTCTTGCTCCGACCGCGGCTCAATCGGGAAGGATATCGGAAAGTCACGCTCTATCAACGGGGGCGAGGAGAACGAGTGCAGGTCGGTCTACTCGTTGCGCAAGCTTTTCTGACGTTCGACGTTACGGAAGCGCGACTCGTCCGACGTAACGGTAAACGAGCTGACGATCAGTTATCGAATTTAGACGTTCTGCCTTCGATCGATCAGCAGTATACCGAACTACTTGGTGAGTTTGATCTCTTATTAGAACAACATGTGACACTGTCATCATTCCAGATTCGAGCGATTCGCGCCCAATATGAAAAAGGGAAGACGATTCGTCAACTGGCGGAGCAGTATCAGGTGACTGAGAACCGGATTCGCAATATCATCGATAAAAAGGAAGCACGTTATATCGGCTGAGAATAGAGGAAAAGAGCGCTTGCCAGGAATGGCAGGCGCTCTTTTTGTTAAGACGACGATTCGCTCGAGCGAACGGTCTGTTGCAACGAACTGATCCGTGACTCGAGTACCGCGCTATGTGTCTTCAATTCCGTTTGCTGAATGACGTGGTGTTGCATTTGATCCCCGAGTACTTGGCTATAGGACGAGAGCTCTGACATCAACTTTTGGACAGATTGTAGATGCTGTTGCATATTCGACTGGACTTCTGCGACGATTTGACGTTGGTGTTCAACGGTCCCCAGTGTCGTCTCGATCGTCGTCGCTTCAGTCAGCATCTGTTGCAAGTGCTCTGTTGCCGTCTCGAGCTGTTGTGACGTCGAGAGAAACCGTTCCGTCATCTGCGAGAGCGCTTGTTCGACTTGATTGAGCCCTGTCGTCCACGTCTGATTGACCTGACGGATGTGGTCCGTACTCGTCCGGATATCGATGGCTAGTTTTTCGACTTCCTTGGCCACGACCGTGAAGCCACGACCGGCTTCGCCAGCACGAGTTGCCTCGATTAGCGCATTTAGCGATAGGCGGCGCGTCTCTTCAGCGACACGCTGGATGTGGGAAATCGAGGTCTCCATCTGCTGCTGTAGATGTGAGGTCTGTTGCAAGATTTGCTCTGTCGTCGCGGATTGTTCCTTCAGCAAGTAGCTTTCTTGTTGTAATGTCCCAAGTGTCGTGTGATTCGTCTGAACAGTCTGTTGAAAACGAGTTACGGCACGTTGGCTGTTCAGAAGTGTCGTTTGCATTTCGCTTAACGCATCGTGTCCTTGGGCAGTCAAACGTGTGGAGGCGATGATCGTCTGATTCATCTGCGTCGATTGCGAAAGTAAGGAACCGGCGACTTCATCGACGGCATGCACCGATTCATCCATCGCGGATAAGTGCGATGAAAAGTGGGGCTGGACGGATTCAAGTTCCTGACTGGCTTGTTGCATTTCGGCCGTCAAATCCCCAATCTGTTGCATCAATTGATTGTATTGAAACGTCAGCTGTTGTAACTCAAAGGTCGTCGTCTTAAGTGTTAACGGACGATACGATCGCTTCGCATGGGCTTCTTCAATCTGTAGAGCGAGTTTCGATAACGGTGCTAGTTGTCGTTGAATTCGCCAGCGGATCAAGAGGCTGATGCTGACAAGTGTGATCACGCTCACCCAGATGAGTGTCCAAGCTAAATCTCGAGCAGGAGCGATTAATTTATCGCGATCGGTCGTCAGCAAGATGACGTCATCAAGTTCCGGAATCGTCATCGCGACAAGAAACTGGTCTTGATTTGAAAAGGCATATGTACGAGCTGTTTTTAAATGCTGTAGTAGTTGTTTCCGTTTTGCTGGGTCGAGTGTCAACGGTCGGAACGCCTCACTCGTGTTCAGGCTCTGAAAGCGAGTCGTGTAGTCATCACGTGATAAGTCGGTTCGCTGTTGCTGTTGCAATCGTTTAATGGCACGCGTACGGTCTGTTGCGTCATTCGGATATGCGAGAAACGTTGCCCGGACGTTCACGTCAAACATCGTTAATTCGCGCATCAGCCGTTCCTCAGTCGCTGCGACGGATTGTTGGTACGACGCGTAAACACTCAGACCACTGATCACGATCAGTCCGATGGCGACGATCGGAATCAGCCATCCATTTAATTGTTGTGCCAGTAATCGTTTTTTCTTTGGCATAAAACATCTCCTCCCGTATTCCTATCGGGAGGAGATAGCTCAACATGTATGAAGGCGTTGTACGACTTGTGTAAAGGTCTTGTGAATCTAGTTCACGTAAATCGGAAGGACAGTCGCAAGATGTGTCATAAGTGCTTGTGTCTCTTCTTTTGGTTCAGACGTGACATAAATGATCAATGCAGCAGCAACGATGACAAAGATGGCAATGACAAGAATGATGAAGAACGGCATCTTACTTTTTCGTTTTTCGGCTTGACGGTCCATGAAAGATTCCCCCTTAATAATGTATACGATAGATATATTTAAGGGATTCCCTGTTCATTACTTTAAAAACACGACAACTGTCCGGTAATGAAAAAAATACTGCCTTGTCTGACGAGAGCGTTGGACAAGACAGTATATTACGTTCAACTAAGGAGAGACCAGACGTCATATCGCTCAAAATCAGCCAAAATATTTGGCGCAATCAACTGACGGATCATTTCTTCGTCCGCCCAGAGATAAGCGTCGTGTTCTGCGGATAACTGAACGCTCGTCTGGTTCGTCGAGCAGACGTACATCAACAAAATGATTTGCCGATCGGGATGCGTTAGGAAGCTAGAGGCATAGAGTAGACGTTCTGGCGTAACCGTCAACTGTGTCTCTTCTTTTATCTCGCGAACAAGGCTGTCGAGCGGCAGTTCACCGAAGTCGATCTTTCCACCTGGACATTCCCATGTTCCGCCGCCGAAGTCAGCGACAGCCCGGCGGACGATCAAGAGACGTTGCTCGTGAATGATGATGCCTTTGACGGCAGGGACGATCGCCGTCATCTGACGGGACTCCGCGATAACACGACGGGATCGGTTCCTTCTGTTTCAATCAGGTACTGATCGCACAGATAGATCCCGCTTGCGTCGGCAAGTCCGAAGGCACGGCTCGTGCCTTCTTCCGTAAAGGATTGCACGAGGTGGGCGGCTTCGCCCCACGTCTCGTAATGCACACAGACGACCGCGTCTTTCAGCAGGGCAAGACCAGGCAAGCGAAGACGTCGATTGTCGCGTTGGTCGATCTCCGGAATCACACAACGTTCGGGTGAAACGAGGGCACCGGCAGAAAAGCCAGCGACCGGAACACCGTTTACGAAACGCGACTGGATGATGTCACCAATCGGTGTCGCGACCAAGTATTGCTGATACAATTCGGTCTCGCCACCGGAGAGGATGACCCCTTGACATTGCTGTAGTTGCGCAAGCTGTTCATCCGTTGGCGCGTCAGACAGTGGTAGATGGACGAAGGACGCAATACCCTCTTCCTGCAACGCTTCCGTATAGATCGAGGCGTAGGTCACCCAGTCCTTACCAGTACGTGGGACATACAGAATCGCGACCGGACCACCATTTGTTAATGCAGCAAACCGTTTTCGCAAATTCGGTGTAAATGGAGGACCGCCTCCAAATAAGAATAAATGAGTACGCATGAAGTCATCCCTCCAACTATGTATTAGAAAAAGTATAGCAGAAATCAATCAATTGGAAATATGTTGGTAGAATGATTGTCTGCGGAACCACGTGTGATGTTGTTTCCGTTCTTGAAAGAGAACGAATAGTACGAAGGTGATGACGAGACCGCGTCCAATCCATGGTAAGACGAGAAGACCGTAGTTCATCGCAGCGAACAGCTGGAGCAAGAAGCGGCGCTTACTCGGATCCCGCAGATACGTGAGCAGTGGGAGTTGCTGGTGCGTTTTCTTGAATAGTCGCAGATGAAGGAAGGGTCGCTTTCGATGAGACGGCTTCGGTAAGGCACCGTTCAACTCAAGGACGGTTGTTGATAAACTCGACTGTCGTTTCATCGACAACAGAATGTCCTCCGTTAATCCGTCCTCACGTCGTGACCAGTGCCGGACATGGAGAGATCCGAACAGTAACACACCCAGTGCGACAACGAAGAGAACAGGGTGCGGTTGAAGCCAAAGCAGGAGCAACAGGGAGATGCGTCCTGCTGCCAGGAAGAGATGACCGCTCCATTTCCGCAAGAATTGTTGCCCAGATAACCGGTATGTCCAGAAGCTAAAGAACGGTTGGAGTAAAGAAAGCACGAGACTAGTCAGCAGTACGGTGATACTGGATTGGTCAAACCGGATGTGATGTAGCGGGAAACAAAGTAGATGTAAGCCGGCCGTTAATAAGAAAATCCGCACGAAGTGATAGCGAACAGAATACCGCTTCATTCGGACGATCGCTCCAGAAACCGGTTTGAAGAAGAGACGATCCGCCGGTTCGAACCAAGCATAAAAGACGGGCAGGAATCCATACAGAATCCATCCGAGTAAAATCCAAGCGACCGGAACCGTTTGCACCCAGTCCGCTTGACCATTTAAGATCTGAATCGTCTCATAGATGAGGAACAGACCGACTGGAACGACAAGATACAGCAAGATCGTCCAGTCGAAAATTTCCCGAAAGAAGCGACGTTGTTCCGCGTGCCGTCGACGGATCCGTTGCATCAGAAAGGTTTCAATCATGCTTGAGTACCATCGCTTCCATGATGTCGAACAAGCGAGCGCCTGGCTGACCAGCGGCTGCACCGATTTGAGCGAGTGTTCCTTGATGTTTGATGCGTCCCTGATCAATCCAGACGAAGTCGTCACACAGCCGTTCCGCGGAATCAAGGACATGAGTGACGAGCAGAATCGCCACGCCACGCGTTCGTTCTGCTTCAAGTACATGCAATAACCGAATCGTCGCGACCGCGTCGAGACCGACGAACGGTTCATCGATGATCAAGCAGTCCGCGCGTTGCATCAAAGCACAGACGAGCATCACCTTCTGTTTCATTCCTTTAGAAAAAGAGGACACATAGTCACCTGTGACAGTATGCAGTTCGAATGTCTTTAAGAGTCGTTCTGTGTAAGCGTGATCTGTCTCGTGAAGTGAGGCGACCAGCTCAAGGTGCTCGGCAAGCGTCAAATATTCATAATAGGTTGGCTGTTCCGGAATATAGGCGAGTGAGACCGGTAAATCGATCTCTCCTTCGACCCAAGGCAGCGTACCGAACATCGCTTGAATCGTCGTACTTTTTCCCGCACCGTTCGTACCGATCAAACCGGTGATGGATCCAGGGTGTAAAGAAAACGAAATCTCTTGTAAGACGGGTTGACCGACGTCATAACCGGCTTGTTGAATGGATACATGCATGTGAAACATCTCCTTTCACTACATCTACTGATAGAAGAAGAAAAATGTTTCACAGCAACAGAAATCAGCAGAACCATAGTAAAAAATGTAACAGGTTAAAAATAACAAATGGGCTATAATGGAAATATCAATTTTAGAGGATGATCACGGTGCAAACAGTCGAACGAATTTATTTCCGTGAGTCCGGCATGGGAAGAGGACAGACGTTTTGGTGGGACCGTGCAAGTCGGACGGTTCGTGCGGAAGATGAGGAAGAATTATTAGGTCAGTGGTATCCGAAGGGGCGTCTCTTTGATGAAGAAGAGCATCCATTATTCAGAAAGCTGACAGAAGAGGACATCTACTTAATCGACATGTGGTCGGATCGGTTCGATGCAGAAGTTTGGCGAAACTATCCGTATCCTCAAGGCGTTATGATTTGTGACGGCACGGATTGGGAAATTCATGTGACGACAGAAAATGGTACAGAGAAACTTTCAGGATCAAATATCTATCCATCTGGGTGGTGGATGATTCGGGAACTTTTATACGGTTATTATGATGCCGGGAGTAATCGAAAAGATGAAGAATGGGAGGATGAACAATGAAACGAGCACTATTGTATCTGATTCCGTTTGCGTGGTTAGGACCTTATCTTGATTGGAAAGAGGGTTCGATATTAGGGTATGCCTTATTTTTGTTTGGACTTGGTGTTCTATCGTATTCACTTGCGCGTAGTGGAAAACCGAAATACATCGTCATCGGCAACATGGTTTCGTTTGCAATTTCGTACGGGATCGCACTCATTGTAGGGGAAGGATACGGCGAAGGATACTTCAAGCCATTGACAGCCAGTCAACTGGTTCTTGGAGTCAGCGCCTTGAATCTGGTCGTGCAAATACCGATTATGATGAATGCGATTCAAAACAAAGTGATGAAAAAGGAGTTAGGTGAAGAAGGCAGATAGTATTTAATCACTCTAAGTAGAAAAAACGCTACGCAACGAGTGCGTAGCGATCAGATTACACGAGTCCTAAGATCTCGACTTCGACCAATGCACCTTTTGGTAGTTCCCTCACAGCGATACAAGACCGAGCTGGGAAGTGATCATGTGGTGCGAAGTAATCGGAGTAGATCGTATTAAAAGAAGCGAAGTGTTCCATGCTCGTTAAGTAGCATGTTGTCTTGACGACGCGGTCTGGTGTCAGTCCTGCCTCTTTCAGAATGGCATCGACGTTTCGCATGACTTGTTCCGTCTGCTCGGTGATCCCGCCTGGTACGAGTTCACCCGTTGCCGGATCAATCGGGATTTGACCGGAAGCATAGAGTGTTCCGTTTGCGATGAAGCCTTGTGAATATGGACCGATTGCAGCAGGGGCGTTCGGTGTGTCGATTTGTTTGAATGTAGACATGAAAAGAACCTCCTCTTATAAAATACATATGTACGACACCGAGTGATTCGACTCGGATATCCCTCAACCCTTCAAAGGAGTGAATTGATATGCCACTTTATCATAAATTAGTTCGAGACGCGATTCCAAATATCATCGACCAAAACGGGAAAAAAGCGACGTTCCAAACGCTGGACGAACATAAATTCCTAGTGGAAGCGAAAAAGAAATTACATGAAGAACTCGCTGAATATGAGGAAGCAACGACGGACGCAGACGCTGTCGAGGAGTTAGCTGATTTACTGGAGCTGATCCAAGCGTTAGCGAAGACACATGGCGTGACTGTTGAGGAAATGGAAGCCGTCCGAGCGAAGAAACAGCAACAACGCGGTGGATTCGAAGAACGCCTCTACCTGATCGAGGTCGAGGATTGATCCCGGAAGCGAAGCTGACGACGCATCACTTATATGACTCACTCGTCGAAGCCATTGATTTGGCAGAGGAAGTCTATATCGTCGCAGCGTTTGCCCAGAAGTCAGGTGTCACCTTGCTCGTCCCGGCATTTCGTCGTGCCTTGCAACGAGGAGCCGAGATTCGGCTGTTGATTGGCGACTATCTACACATCACCGATCCAGAAGCATTGGCGCAGTTGCTTGCGCTGGATGGGTTGTCAGTTCGCTTTTATCGGTCAGGCAGACGCTCGTTCCATCCGAAAGCGTATCTGTTTCGAAACGCAGAGACTGGCTTATCGATCGTCGGTTCGTCGAACATCTCGAACAGTGCGCTTCGGTCCGGTATTGAATGGAACGTTCATCTACCGCAAGCTGTCGCACCACAAATCCTTGATGATGCGATTGATGCCTTCATGGATCTTTATCTCAGTGAATCGGCAGAAGAACTGAATCCGGTTGTCTTAGAAACCTATCGTCAAGAGTACGCGGCACGTCAATATGTCGCGGAACCAGAAGTCGAGTATGACGAAGGAACGGTCGTCGTTGCACAAGAAATCCTGCCACACCGGGTGCAGGAAGAAGCGCTGCACGCGTTACGGGAAACAATGGAAGAAGGGCGAACACGGGCGTTGACAGTGCTTGCAACTGGACTAGGAAAGACTTACCTTAGTGCGTTCTTTGCGGGAGACTTTACACGAGTCCTGTTCCTGGCACATCAAAAAGAACTGTTACTACAGGCCGAGCGTTCGTTTCAAAAAGTCAATCCGGCGTGGCAGACCAGCTTTTATATCGGCAGTGACCGGACCGTCACGGAGACGACAGAGATTGTCTTCGCTTCCGTCCAGACGTTAGCGCAAAAGCGTCACTTGGACCGTTTTGCAACGGATCAGTTTGATCTCATCATCGTCGACGAGTTCCATCACGCGGCAGCGACAAGTTACCGGAAGATCATTGATCACTTCACGCCCTGTTTCCTGCTCGGTCTGACGGCAACACCAGACCGAATGGACGGTGCGGATGTCTATGCGATCTGTCATCATAACGTTGCTTTCCAGATGCACTTCACAGCAGCGATTGCTGAAGGGTTTTTGACGCCATTTCATTATTACGGCATTCATGACACGATCGACTATTCCCAGATTCGACGAATCGGTCGGACTTATGATACATCGGAACTCGAGCATCGACAACTTGATCGTGAGGTCGCAGATAATATCTATCATTCATGGGAGAAGCATCGTCAAACGAAGACGATTGGCTTTTGTTCGTCGATCAAGCAGGCGGAATATTTGGCGCAAGTATTTCGGGATAAAGGAACGACAGCATTTGCACTGACAGGGCAGACGACGAATCGTGCAAAGTACATGCAAGCATTCGAGCAAGGCGAAATTGACGTTCTCTTTACCGTCGATTTATTCAATGAAGGTGTCGATATTCCGAAAGTCGATACACTGCTGTTCTGTCGACCGACTGAATCGATCGCCATCTATACGCAACAAATCGGACGTGGTTTACGCTTAGCACAAGATAAATCGCACTGCGTCATCATCGATTTGATCGGGAACTATCGTAACGTCGAGACGAAATTGAAACTACTTGGGACGATGAAAGAGTCGTTCAAGCGAGGAGAGACAGAACCGATTACGCCACCACCTGGCTGTGTGATTGAGTTCGATACGCGAGCACTGGAACTGATTCATCGACTCAGGCAACCAAGCCAGCGGAAGTTACGACTGATTGAGCAATACGAGCAAATCAAATACGAACTCGGTCGTCGACCATCCTATGTGGAAATCGGAGAATATGCGGCAGTTCCGCAAGGCTATAAACAAGAGTGGGGTTCTTACGTTGGGTTCTTGAAGGAGCATCAGGAGTTATCAGACGAAGAGGTCAAAGCGTACGATGCAAATCGCGAATTGATCGAGCAGGTCGAAAAGACAATCATGAACCGGAGCTATAAGATGGTCGTCTTGCTAGCGATGCTTGAGCGGGGCGAAGAGCGCTGGATGGAGCCGATTACGGCCGAAGAAGTCGCGCCGTTCTTTTATGAGTATTTGCATGCGGAGAAGTATCGGGAATTGAAGGATGCGCAAACGGCTGAGTTAAAAGGACCATTTGATGCAGCAAAAGTAGAACGGTTATTGAGGAAAATGCCGTTTCCGAAGATGGGGAAGCCATTTACATTTGATGGAGACGTGTTATCAATCGCAAGCCAAACATCAGGACGGGAACTATTTAACGTCATAAAAGACATACTTCATTTCCGATTGCACATGTATTTTTCGAATTAATGGATTAGACACGCTATGAGCTGAATATAACAAGAAGCAAGGGAGAGAACATAAATGGCGATATATAAGTATTATGCAGTACTGACAAAAATAGAAGAAGATGAAGAGTTTAGTGATGAAGGTAATGATGGATACGATGTTTCTTTTCCAGATTTAAATAATGTATTTACGTATGGAGAGACGTATGAACATGCACTTTTCATGGCGAAAGATGTTTTAGAATTAATGTTAGAGAGTATGTTGACGCATGGAGAAACGTTTAATAATCCATCTACATTACAGCAGTTAAATCTTAATGATTCAAAAGAAGCTCATATCGAATTGATTGAAGTGGATGTAGAACCGCGACCCGATTCAAAATTAGCGACACCAGACTCTTATTTATTGAAGTATGTGGATGCGAGAAATAAAGACGTTGAGATTGGCTTAGATAGTAAATTTTTGATGGAGTCTATTACTCGCGTACTGGATGCAGGAGGAACAATCATTTCTCTAGGTGATTATGATATGGATGAAGATGAGGTGTTTTATACAGGGCGGGTCGTAAAATGACACTAATATAAGATGAATAAAGATATGATTACTCGCTTCATAAATTAAATAAAAAATTCATCTAGAAAAAATAGTGAATTAATAATCTGTAATGAAGGTAGAAGAACGCTATTTTTAACGGAAATTCTATTATTGTGTAAGGAAATATAAAAAAGACTTTCCGTATTTTTTATCGGAAAGTTTTTTTATTTCTTTTAAGGTGTTACCTGCAATATTGAAGATGATACACTAGCATATTTCGCTAAATCTTTATTCAAAATAGTCGTCATCTCTATTTGATGCTCATTTGCTTTTTCTGTCGTCCACTTCTCTTCACTAGATATCGTTATGGTCTGCATAATCGCTAATTTTAGACTCTGTTTAATTAGATTTGGATAAGAGTCGATTTTACTGAGCGGAGATAAATTCGAGAATTTCGAGTTTCCGGAAATCGTTATTAAAGCTAGGTTACCTAAGTTATGCAAATCACGGTTATCCCATTTCATTCCGTCAATTGGATGTTGTGGGTAGAAGTGCTCGATAGAATTTCTGAACTGGAACTGCCAGTCATCATTTAATGGAGATACGAGTTGTTTGTTCTTATATGAGTAGCCATCACGGAAGATTAAATAATCTAGATAAGAAAAAACGATTCGTTCTATTTCAAACCCTGATTTCGTTTCATAATTAGATTCGCTGACTTTCTTACAGCAGTACTGCTCGAGTAATTTAATGAGATTCGTTGATTCATCATCTAGTAATTCAGAAAGGACTAGTGATATCCAGTGCATCGTTTTCGGAGAAGTGTAGGTGATACGCAAACACGATTGAAGCGTTCTTAATTTTTTATTCTGCTCTTCAAGTGTTAATGTTCCGACATACGATGGTTTAGCACTTGTTCTTTTTATATCCCAGTACTTTTCTAACCGTTGCAAAGACCACTTACCTGTTTCTTTATAATCTTTGGCAAATTCACGTTTTACAATGTATTTGTCATACAAAACACGACATTTCAACAAAGTGAATAAAAAGTGCTTGGCGTTGTCAGGACTTGTCCAAGACCATTCTAAAGTTTGGAGAAAGTGTTTGTCGTCCAGACTAGAGTTTGAGTTAGGATCCTTTAAGACAGCATTCACTTGTAGTAAGAAGTTAGGGAAAGAGATCGTTGATTCGAACCGCTCATTTTCATCTTCAAGTTCTTTGCTCTTCGTGTCCGGTGTTTTGCTGCTAGTTAGGATATTGAGTAACGACTTTTTAGATTGTGAGGTACTCTTTTGGTTATCGATCTGATCAACGATCGTATCAAAACTCTCAATTTTAGATTGAAGACTACTCCAATTATCAGTGAAGAGAAGCTTTCTGTGATTTGGATCAAAATTCATTTGTACGTAAGAATTCATATTTGAACACTTGTCCCAAATCATTGCCCCAACGTGTTTATCTTGATCGGTTTTAAGCACTTCGAGTAATTTTGCTTTTGCGATTTCGTGAAGTTCTAATTGCTCACCACGCGTATTCATAATCTCGAAGTAATGATTTAAATCAATATTTTTTGGAACTTGGACTCGAATCAAAAAGACGGATTCTAGTTTTTTAGCAAATTTTTCTTTTTTGATTGGATTCGTTTCGAAGTAATTTTGAATGATATGATACCCATTTAAAATTTCAGCGGAAGCTAGTTCTTCTGGTAATGTGTAAGCTTTATCATCATTAAGATAAGCAAGTGTACGATTTGATGTATCACGCGCTTCGAAGCGGAAGGAATCTCTTGAAAAAGAGAACTTTAGATAGCGCTCAAGTAAATACAATGTCGTTAAACGTTGTTGACCGTCAATAACTTCGTAGACGTTGTTGTCGGTCTGATTGACGATTAGGTTTCCTAGGAAATATGTCTGGTCTTCATTATCAAGAATGGCACTATCAATATCCTCGATCAACTGGAGGATTTGCAGTTCGTTCCAAGCATAATTCCGCTGATAAATCGGAACTGAATAATTAGTATTTGCGAATACATTTGCTGCTGGTATGACTTTTAGATTATCGGTCATATTAGCACCATCCATTCAAGTGATAGAGTTTGTCATACACTGCTTGATAATTCTCTTTGTTATTTGAATTAACGATTGGTTGTTCTAGTACATATAAATCTAATTCTGCCGGTGTATTCATTTCACTGATAATCGTGAAAATATCGAATCCCTCGTTGAGACGTTCATGCTTACCTTTTGCGTACTTGTTAGTCGTTTCTTGATAGACAGCATTCATGACTAATCGGAGAGAGTAACTCCAAGTATAAAAGTAATCGAGTACCGATTTATTCAAGCTTTCAATCCCAAAACGATCAGCAAAAAATAGCAATGAGCATTCAAACAATTGCATGATGTAAGTATCACCGGTTCCTTTACGTGGCATTTGGTTTTTGTGTTCTGCATAGGACTTAATGAGCTTCTGGATTTGTTCTAGTAGCTGTCCATAATGAAGGATATAGTCGAAAAAACGCTTTCCGGCAACTAACGGTTGTGTCAGTTGGAACTGATTCAAAGAATTTGAAGCGAGCAGTTCATGATGACCATTTTTATTAAATTGTTCTATGAATAAATTACTAGCTTTATGGTATAACGCATAATTGTAGACGTGGGTGGCGTCGATTCCCTTGAAAGCATCAATTTTACTCGAGGAATAACCGAGACCATGTTTTCCTTTATACCATTGAGTTAACGGATATAAGTAGTTTTTAAATAGGTTACTCAAATCCTCTTGATTGACAGCCTCCCAGCGACTAATGACATTTACCTTTTGTGACTCATCTTCGGCTGTCATTTCACGAAG
Organism: Exiguobacterium sp. UBA7533; assembly: GCF_002479335.1. Lineage (NCBI taxonomy): Bacteria > Bacillati > Bacillota > Bacilli > Caryophanales > Exiguobacterium > Exiguobacterium sp. UBA7533. The sequence continues at coordinate 167,631 of NZ_DLMP01000002.1, forward strand.
GTGATAAGATTTGAGGAGATCATGAGGGGCTAACGCTTTTCCTCGTGAATTTTGAGAATCAAAAAATTGAAAAGCTTCTTGTTCCTTATCTGTGACGATTTGAACAGTTGTGCATTTTTCTAAAAGATAATTTTTAAAGCGAGTTTGTTCATCAGGGTTCAACTCATTCGTTTTTCTAGAGAGAATGCTGTGATTCGTCAGTATTGCATTTGTAGATAGCTCAGAATACTCTTCTTGCAATAATGATTGATCTGTATCACCTAGACAATAAAGTAATATCGAAAGGGTAGTGAGTCGTTGTTGACCGTCAACGATATTGTATGTATTGCTTTGATCTTTTTGAAGAATGACAGACCCAAGACGGTATTCCTCTAAATCATTTTGAAATGCTTTGTAAGTATCGATGAACAAAAGATTGGTTGAGCGTGCACTCCATTTATAAGGTCGTTGATACGAAGGAACATGGAGAGGAATGTTGAACAAATTACGTAATGGAAGTATTTCTAGCTCGTTTGTTAGTAAAGCCATTAAGAGTCTCCTTTATTTTTTCTTTTAATTATACCTATTTTTTACATATATACCGCTTTTTTATTATTTTATGTACGATAAAGATGAAGTATCAAAAAGTGAAGCGAAAATGATTTGAGGAGTGTATAGTATGAAAGCTAAACTTTATCTAATGGAAGGGCTACCGGGTTCAGGCAAAACAACAACAGCTGAAGCGTTGACTCGTCTACTACAAGAGCAACAAATCAATACGCGTCTTCATATCGAAGGAGACCTCAACCATCCTGCGGATTATGAGAGTGTCGCTTACTTAACGCTTAGTGAATGGGTAGAGTTTCAAAGTAAGTACGCTTCACTCGAGGTCTTACGATTTGCTGAGGTGTTCAATGATTATGTGCTTGTATCATATCGTCAGTGGCAGTCAAAACAGAATGTTCCTGAAGCTGCGCTTTCATTTTTGAAAGCACGTGATATCTATGAACTACCGTTCGAGTTACATCAATCACTGATACTAAAGAAGTGGGAAGCGTTCGTTGCTCAAGCGTTAACGACGGATACAACATATGTTTTTGAGTGCTGTTTCTTGCAAAATCCGTTGACGATGGGGCTCATCAAATACGATTTACCGGAAGAGACGTTGCGAGCATATATTGAACGCTTAGCGACGATCATCGCGCCTCTACAACCAGTTCTCGTCTATGTTGATCAACCGGATGTAGAACGAAGCTTCCGTAAAGCACTAAAAGAGCGTCCGACAGAATGGGCGGACGGATTTGTATCCTATTACACAGAGCAAGCATATGGTGTGAATCGCTCGTTATCAGGAGTAAAGGAGACGATTGTAATTTTAAGGGAACGAAAAGCATTGGAACATCAGTTGTTAAAAACGCTTCCCTTTAGGGTAGAAGTATTTGGAAATGAAGACTTTTCAACAGATGTGAGACAAAAATGGTTAAAGCAGTTGATTCAGTCGACTGTGCGTTCGATTTCTTTAAGCGAGAGCTAATAAAGAGGCGATTCTAAGTCAAAGAATCGCCTCTTTATAGTGAGAATGTCTGATCAATAGTGTTTTTATCATGGTTCAATATCCAATGCTTATAATCATCGTAGAGATCACGGATAGCCTCAGGTGTTTCGCCGATCAGGTCACAGCCTCGGTCATCATAGATGTGAAACAGACTCTTTCGTCTCGGATTAAAGAAAAAGGTACGATGGATAAAAGAAGGGCGATCCGTGACATCGTGACTGCAAATATCACGGATTAAAGCTGGATAATGAATCTCTTGCCGCGTACAGGTCAAAGACAATGTGTATGTAGCATAGGGATGCTCTTCCACATATTGCGGTGTACGATCGCACCGCAGGCGATAGCGTAAAGAAGGGGACTTCAAGTACTTCACAAATCCACTATGCACAACCGGTTTCCAACCGCTTGTTCTTTTGTAGGGACTGACCTGCACGATCCATGTGATAAGATCAGATGGAGCATGAATGGCTTCGAATAAGGTTAGGGCTTTTCGATAGGCGGACTCTAGATAATTCGGATCATCTAGACCAACGTTTTTGAGCAATGTTGAATCGCCTAGCTCAAAGCGGATTCCGTTCGCATTGTGATAAAATAAGTTCGGATATAAGACGAGCTGGGGAAAGATCGTATACAGCTCTTGGTGATTCAATAGGAACCCCTCCCTTCCATGTATGATGTGCTACACTTGTTTTTTGAATGAATAATGATCCGGCTTCTAAAAGCCGGATCATTATTCATTAGCCCATACTCGTTTCATGATTAACCTGCCATTGTACGCCAAACGCATCTTCGACAATACCGTATGCTTCACTCCAAAACGTCTTTTGAATCGGCATGATGATCTTGCCGCCTTCAGCGAGCCGCGCGAACGTTTCGTGCAATAGCTCCACATCGGCTAAGTGAAGGGCTAGCGTAATGTTTTGTCCGAACGTCACAGGGTTTTGTGGCATCGCGTCTGAGAACATGAGACGTGTGCCATGGACGATAAGCTGCGCATGTAAAATCAGTGTCTGGTGCTCCGGTGGATACGGTTGACCATCCGGTCCAGGACCTGGTCCGAACTCCATGATTTCCGGCATTTCTTCCTGAAACACCTCCGTGTAGAACGTCAATGCTTCACGGGTATTTCCATTAAAGACAAGATACGGATTAATCGGCATGGGAAAGCTCCTTTCAAAAGGAAGAATGTGTTTCTTTTAGTATACCAAACATTTGTTCGTATAAAAAGAGTGGGTTGCTGATTTATTTAGTATAAATGATAACGGTTTCAATTTATCTGATTTTTATAAAAAATAGGTTGCAAGTTCCAGAAAGACTTCGTATACTAAATTTATCGAAAGCGCTTTCGGTGAAATGGAGTGAGTAGTATGGGAACAATTTATGATTTAGCGAAGATGACCGGATTTTCGATCACGACGGTCTCGAAAGCCTTAAATAATTATTCAGATGTCAGTGAAAAGACGAAAGCGAAGATCGTCCAGGCAGCAGCTGAGATGGGATACTTGCCGAATGCACATGCTCAATCGCTCTCGACAAAACGTTCGTGGACGATTGGTGTCATGTTTTCAGAAGCACATGGTGTCGGCATGATGCATCCGTTCTTTAATGCGATCATTGAAAGCTTCCGGAAAGCAACGGAGCAACAAGGTTATGATCTGATTTTTGCATCACGAAATTTACGTAATCGGGACATGAGTTACTTGGAGCACTTTCGGCACCGAGCAGTTGATGGCATTGTCGTCATCTGTTCGGACCAGTTGGATCTGCACGTTCAAGAATTGATTCAAAGTACGATTCCGATCGTTGTCGTTGATATGTACAGTCCGGATTGTAGCGTCGTCTATTCCGACAATATTACGGGTGGGCGACTAGCCGTCGAGCATCTATATGAATTAGGTCATCGCCGGATTGCGCATATCGCTGGCGATACGACGACGGATGCTGGTGCAGCAAGGATCGAAGGTTATAAACAAGCAATGACTCAGTTTGGTTTGCCGATTCCGGACGGCTATATTGCAAACGGTGGGTTGTTTTCCGGAGAAGAAGGAAAACGGGCGATGCAAGAATTGCTGGTGCTACCGGATCGACCGACTGCTGTCTTTGCGGCAGGGGACCAAATGGCAATCGGCGCTATTGAAGCGATTCATGAAGCTGGCTTACAGATTCCAACAGATATCTCACTCGTAGGCTACGATGATATCGAGATGGCGAAGTATATCACACCGAAGCTGACGACTGTCCGGCAAGATACGGAAACAATTGGTCAGCAAGCGGCTTCAGTCTTGATCGAACAGATTGTCGATAAACAGCGGATGACGACACAAGACGTCATTCCCGTCGAGTTGATCGTTCGTCATTCGACAGGTCCTGCACCTGAGTGACGTGCGACGATTTCGGAATCGCTCTCGCTGGTTGTCAGGGAGAAAACGCGAGAGCGATTCCGAAATTATTTTTACGGCAGTTACGAAAGGGCTTTCGATTATTTTCTTGTCATTTTCGAAAGCGCTTTCGGATTAAACGATTAAATTGAAACCGCTTACTTAAAAACTATTAAAAAAGTATGGGATGAAATGAAAAAGGCGTTCATTAGTGCAGTCACGATTGGTGCCATGACAGCAACTGTCTTAGCGGGATGTACGGGAAGTGGCGAAGAAACTACAAGTGGTGGCAAAGAGGTCTTAAAGATTTGGTCATTTACGGATGAATTAAAAAAGCCAATCAAAAAATTTGAAGAAAAGAATGGCGTCAAAGTCGAATTGACGATCGTGCCAATGGCCGACTATCCGACGAAGTTGAAACCAGCTCTTGAAAGTGGCGTCGGAGCACCAGATATCTTCACGGGTGAAATCGCCTTCTTGAAACAATGGGTCGACGCTGGCTACTGGGCAAATTTATCCGAAAAGCCGTTTAATGCAGATGACGTCGCAAAAGACTACATTCCGTATGTATTTGACATGGGGAAAGATAAAGAAGGAAACGTGCGTGCGCTCTCTTGGCAAACGACGCCAGGAGGCATTTACTACAAACGAAGCATCGCAAAAAAAGTACTTGGAACAGACGACCCGAAAAAAATCGGCGGCATGATGAATTCAATGGATGGGGTGTTTGAAGTCGCCGATAAAATGAAGCAAAAAGGCTATAAAATGTTCCCAGATGAAGGATCGATTCGCTGGTTCGTGCAAGGCAATGATCCACAACCATGGGTCAACGACAAGCAGGAGCTCGTCTTGACCGATGCGCGAAAAGAATATATGGACTACGCAAAAGAACTCCGTACGAAACAATATACTGCCCTTGCACCGGAATGGTCACCATCGTGGTACGCCGGCATGGATAAACCAGTCAAAGTCAAAGAGAATGGCAAGGAAATTCAGACAGAGGTCTTCTCGTATGTGTTACCGACTTGGGGACTGCATAGCGTCTTGAAGGAAAACGTAAAAAAATCCGCAGGAGACTGGGCTGTCACGAGCGGACCGAGTCCTTACTTCTGGGGCGGAACATGGTTAGGCGTCTACAAAGATTCGAAAAAACAAAAACTCGCGTATGATTTCGTCAAAATGATGACGCAGGACGAAGAATTCTTGACAGATTGGGCAAAGGAAACGGGTGACGTCTTAGCATTCAAGCCAGTCACGGATAAAATCAAGACTAACTTTAAAGAAGATTTCTTGGATGGACAGAACAACTACGAATTTTTCTTAAAGCAAGCAGACCAAATCAAACCAGGCATCGTTACGAAGTATGATCAACAACTTGACACGCTCTATGGAGCTGCCGTGACAGAGTATGTTCGCGGAAAAAAATCAAAGGACGAAGCTCTTACGGAATTCTATAAAAAAGTCAAAAACGCGTACCCTGATGTAAAAGTACCCGAATAACGAGCAGGTGGGGCGCATCCTGCCTCACCTTTTCTCATGGAAGAAAGGAGCTTAACCTGTGAAAAAAATCGATCGCACTGGGTATCTCTTCATCGCACCGTTTTGGATCGTCTTCCTGATCTTCAGTATTTATCCGGTCGCCCTGACATTCTATTACAGCTTTACGAACTATACGGGGGCTGAAGGGGAACAAGTCGTTGGTCTTGCGAACTATACTCGGCTATTGAGTGACAGTTACTTCATCGAAGCGTTCTTTAACACGATCAAGATTTGGGCTGTCAACTTTACCTTACAAATTGGCGGAGCATTGTTGCTTGCATTGCTGTTCTCCGACCTCCAATTGAAATTGAAAGGGCTCGCGTTCTTCCGAGCGACCTTTTATCTGCCGAACTTGATTACGATCAGCTCCGTGGCGTTACTGTTTGGAATCTTGCTCGACTGGCAACATGGCTCGCTCAACATGATGTTGATGAAGATCGGTATCATTTCAGAGCCAATCAACTGGTTGACACAACCTGTTACGGCACAAGTATCTGTCTCGCTCATCCTGACATGGATGTGGCTCGGTCACTCGTTCATCGTCGTCATGGCAGGCGTGTCTGGCATCTCGAAAGATTATTTTGAAGCGGCCTTGATTGACGGAGCGACCCGATGGCAAATTTTTTCTCGAATCACTTTGCCGCTGCTCAAGCCAATCTTATTGTATATCATGATTACCTCACTGATCGGTGGTTTGCAATTGTTCGACCTGCCGATGCTGATCACAGATGGAATCGGGGCGCCGGACGGGGCACTGAATACGATGGTGCTGTATCTCTATAACCAGGCATTCAAATACAACAACTATGGCTATGCTGCAGCTGTCGCTTATGGGTTGTTTGCCATCACGCTTGTTTTTTCAATCATCGTCTTCAAAGGGATGTTCCGAAAAGAACGTTCACCGAAAGGAGCCTGACCGATGGAACGAAATGCAGAAGCACGCCGGCTCGTGCCACAAACGGAAGAACAACCAGAACGCTCGGAGCATCCGCTTCGATTGACGCCGCCTCCAAAACGGAAAAAACCATGGCTTGGAAAAACGATCATTTACCTCGCATTGATTGCCTTGACGATTGCCTGCATCATTCCATTCTTGATGATGATCGTCAACGCAACCCGGTCAAATGAAGAAGTCCTGTCCGGCTTTTCTTTGATCCCGGGCAACTCTCTTGCCGACAACTACGCGGCGTTGAGTTCGTACGTCAATATCTGGTCCGGCTTTAAAAACAGCTTGATCATTGCTGTACTCGTGACCGTCTTGTCGGGATACTTTTCCGCCTTGACCGCATTCGGTTTTGCATTCTATCAATTCAAAGGAAAAAATGTCTTGTTCGTGTTCATGCTGATCATGATGATGATTCCAGGACAGCTCGGATTGATCGGTTTTTATGAGCTCAGCAAAAACTTAGGATTGCTCGATAGCTTCATTCCGCTCATCGTACCGGCTATTGCTAGCCCGTTCACCGTGTTCTTCATCCGGCAGTACGTCCAGACGGTCCTCCATCCGAGTTTGATTGAAGCAGCACGTATCGATGGAGCAAGCGAATGGCGAATCTTCCATACGATCGCCTTACCGATGATGATGCCCGCGATTGCGACGATGTCGATCTTCACCTTCATCGGTTCTTGGAATAACTACATCATGCCGCTCGTCTTACTCTTCTCGCCAGAAAAGTATACGCTCCCGGTCTTGATGGGATTCTTGAAAGGTTCACAAGTCGCAGAGAACTTAGGGTCACTGTATCTCGGCATCGCGATTTCCGTCGTGCCGATCATGATCGCTTTCTTGTTCCTCTCGAAGTATATCGTTAGCAGTATCTCGGCTGGTGCCGTCAAAGAATAATTCATCAAAGGGGATGACATACATGAAATTTGCACCAAACTTTGTATTCGGAACAGCCACATCGTCGTATCAAATCGAGGGCGCTTACAACGAAGACGGACGGACGCCTTCCATCTGGGATGCGTTTTGCGCAGAAGATGGCAAGGTCTTCAACTGGCAAAACGGTAACGTCGCTTGTGATCATTACCATCGTTATGAAGAGGACATCGCCCATATTAAGAAGCTTGGCGTCGATACGTATCGCTTCTCGATTGCCTGGCCACGGATTTTTCCGCAAAAAGGAATTTATAATCCTGAAGGCATGGCGTTTTATAAGCAGCTTGCAACACGCTTGCGCGAAGAGGGCATTAAGCCGGCTGTCACACTGTATCATTGGGATTTGCCACTCTGGGCGTACGAAGAAGGCGGCTGGGTCAACCGAGAATCGGTCGACTGGTTCCTTGATTTTGCACGGGCATGTTTTACGGAGCTTGACGAAGTCGTCGACTCTTGGATTACGCATAATGAGCCGTGGTGTGCTGGGTTCCTCAGCTATCACATCGGGGAACATGCACCCGGTCATACTGATCTAAACGAAGCCGTTCATGCGGTGCATCATTTGCTCTTATCTCACGGAAAAGCAGTCGAAATGCTGAAGGAAGAGATGAAATCGACGACACCGATCGGCATTACACTCAATCTGGCGCCTAAATATGCAAAGACAGATTCGGTCAATGATCGGTTAGCGATGAATAATGCAGACGGCTATGCGAATCGTTGGTTCCTTGATCCGGTCTTTAAGGGACATTATCCGGTCGATATGATGAATCTTTTCTCAAAATATGTCCATTCGTTTGCTTTCATCCAGGAAGGGGACATGGAAACGATTGCTGTACCGTGTGACTTCCTCGGGATTAATTTCTATAGCCGTAACCTTGTCGAATTCAGCGCAGCAAATGATTTTCTACAAAAAGCTGCGTATTCTGACTACGACAGAACCGCGATGGGATGGGACATTGCACCGAACGCATTTAAGGACTTAATTCGCCGATTGCGGGCGGAATATACAGATTTACCGATCTATATTACAGAAAACGGAGCCGCATTTGACGATGAGCTGATCGAAGGACGGGTCGCCGACCAAAATCGAATCGATTACGTTGCGCAACACTTGCAAGCAATCTCGGATTTGAATGAAGAAGGCATGAATATTGATGGCTACTACTTATGGTCGCTTCTTGACAACTTCGAGTGGAGCTTCGGTTACGAAAAACGCTTCGGAATCCTTTATGTCGATTTCGAGACACAGGAACGAATTTGGAAAGACAGTGCTCATTGGTATGCGAACGTGATCAAGCGACATAAAGCTACGCTTCCCCAAAGCGTATAAGGAAAAGAGGCTGACTCAAAAAAAGAATGACGCGTCTTTTCACGCCCTTTCCTCAGGCGAGACACAAGCCAGTTTTCCTGCTTCATTCAAGCAGGAAATCGGGTCTTGTTCGTCTCTGACAGCGCATAATGCGCTTTTTCCTGTAGGAGTGGCGTGTGACGCGTCATTCTTTTTGTTAAAAGATAAGGGTGGCAGATCATCATTCTGCCACCCTTATCTTTGTAGAGACTGACTTTTGAGTCAGCCCCTTTTGCCCGGATTAAATAAAAAAATCAATAGAGATAGGGTGAAAAAATGTGTAAAAGAAAAAGGATTAAAACCCATCATATGGAATGTAAAGTGTAGAGGTGACATCTATTCGTTTTCAGGGGAGGAAACGTCATGCGTCAGAGGGACTTACCGTATCGGCTCATCTTTATTTTAAGTTTACTTGTCATGATCGGAATTAACGGATGGTCCGCCATGCTCCATCCAGACGGAACGATTAACGGATGGCAAAGCATTGCCTCCGTTGTCTGGCTTATTGGTCTAGTCGGGTCTCTATTCTATATCAAAGAAGATAAAGCGCTTCGACTTATGGTCTGGTATATCCGGATTGGTCTCGTTGCGGCGTTATTCATTTACGGTGTTTCGTTACTTGAAGGCGCGTTTTCTGAGACGATTTGGTTTGATGGGCTGGCGAGTGTTCAGTTCATATTCTATTTCCTCTTCGTCATCCCATTGTTTGGATTAAATGCCTGGACGGATGTTCTGTTTGGTGAGTTTTCGTTATACATGAGTGTTCTGTACGGTATCGCCTTGATCACGCTTCACGTAAAAGTCTGGAATGATGCATCACGGCATTTAAATTATTGATTCAAAAAGGTGACCTTGTGTCGCCTTTTTTTGTTGTGTCGTCAACTTTTTTCTCGACTCGCCCGTCTTAATGATGTATACACAGAACGATATCGAAAAAAGGAGCCGCGGCCTATGACCTCTCGCCAAATGAGAAAACGGGAAAAAGCATTCGTCCGTTTTTTAAAGCAATACAAACCGAATCTCTACTGGTTAGCCTACAGTTATATGAAAAATGAACAGGATAGTCTGGATGTCATTCAGGACAGCATCCAAAAAGCGTTGCAATCACTCGCCCGACTCGAGGATGATGAACGGATGAAAGCCTGGTTCTATCAGATTTTGACACGAACAGCAATCGATGCAATTCGGAAGCGTCAGCATAGTATCAGTTACGACACGGATCGACTAATTGAACTCGTTGCAACGAAAGAAGATACATATCCGGATGCCGATTTGCGACAAGCACTCGAGGAGTTACCGGTCATGTACCGGGAAGTCGTTATCTTACACTATTTCGAGGATTTGATCTTAAAAGACGTCGCGACGATTTTAGAGCTGAACCTAAGTACGACCAAGTCTCGCCTCTATAAAGGGTTGACCTTACTGAAAATGAAATTGAATGGAGATGATCTAGATGTCAAACAAACTTGATGATCTGAAACAGGCTTACCAACAACCACCGGTCCCAAAAGAACTCGATGAAATGATTGCCCGAGTCGAGCGTCGAACTCGTCCTTCGCGGACGAAGCAATCCGTGTTGATTACAGCGGCCGCCATCACGTTATTCGTCGGTGGATTAAATAGCAATACATCATTTGCGGACGCGATGGCGAAGGTGCCGGTCTTCGGTCAACTGACTGAGATCGTGACGATCGACTGGAAAGAGATGAAAACACAACAGTCGGCTGATATTAAAGCACCCCAAGTGACGTTACCGGACAAAGCGCTCGAGCAACAGCTGAATGAAAAGTATATCGCGGAAGGACAAGCGTTATATGAAAAGTTCAAACAAGAGACGCACGGACAGGAAGGAGCATTTGCCGTCGATAGCCGCTACGACGTCAAGACGGATACAGATGACTTGTTGTCGATCGGGCGAACCGTCACCGAAACACGAGCGAGTGCAGCGGAAAGTGTCCAGTACGATACGATTGATAAGAAGCAACAGCTTGTCCTGACGTTACCATCCTTGTTCAAGAATGACAGATATATCACGACGATCAGTGATTATCTAAAGGAAGAGATGCGGCGGCAAATGAAGGCAGATGAAGGGAAAGTCTACTTTGTCGAAGGAACACCAGATGTACCGGAGAGCGAACAGTTCAAGCGCATTTCCGCGAAGCAAAATTTCTATATTACAACAGACCACAAATTAGTCCTGTCGTTTGATGAATACAGCATCGCTCCAGGATATATGGGCATCGTTGAATTTAAGATCCCGACTTCAATCTTAAAAGACGACCTCGTCAGCTCATCCTATATTCGTTGATTGTCAGATTTTAAAAATCATTGACGTAAAAATGAAAAAAGGGAACAATTTCTAAAAATGACCTCTTATAATCAAAAGACGAATCGTTGTTTTTTGAAAAAAGGAGGAATCCCTATGAAAAAATGGAGTCGGCTTATACTCGCGGGTGTTGTTAGTCTCGCCTTGATCCATGTTCCGGCAGCTAGTGAAGCGGCGACGAAAGCCAAAGCCTTTAAGAACTGTACGGAAATGCAGAAGACCTATAAAGGTGGCGTCGCGAAAAAAGCGGGGCTAAAGAATCGAACGGGTTATGACAAGAATGGAAAACCAATCTACAAAGCAACAAAATATAAGGCATACGTGAGTCTTGCGACGTATAACTTAAACACGAAAAGTGACCGGGATAAAGACGGTATTGCGTGTGAACGTTAAATAAGAAAAAGTAGTCTTTCTCGAGCAGGAGAAAGACTACTTTTTTGTAGAGATTAGATGTTCCTTTCAATTATGTAATCCTTGGAAAATCATCATGTATGATAATGTTGTAGCGATGAAAGACGACAAGTATGTGTTGAGTAGGAGGATTACTATGCGAAAACGAGACTATTTAATTTTCTTCATTCTATTTTTCATTCTGAATCTCATTAATTTCTTAGGCGCATTAGGTATACAGGATTTATTAGCAATCGTGGTCGTCGTTCTGATCGAAGCAGCTATAGCTGGAACGATTACGAATCTGTTCACTCGCATCTTTTTTAAGAAAAGCTGAGAAGGATTGAAGTAGCACTCCAAATCAGATTGGTACATAAAAAATAACCTGACGCTGCGGCGTCAGGTTATTTTTGCTTAGTTGAAGTTTTGCTTTAAGAATGCTGTAACTTCTTCTGGTGTTTTAGCATTTGCACTGTGCAAATGCGCTAGTTTTTCATTGTTTTTAAAGACGAGCAAGCTTGGGATTCCCATGACATCGTGGTTCGATGCGATTTCAGGGAACTCATCCTTGTCGATCGTGTGGATTGGTAAGTGGTCGAATTGTGACTCGACGTCCGGCATGAAGTAATCCATTCGTTTGCAGTCCGGGCACCAGTCTGCTTCGAACTTGATGATGACCGGTGCATCACTTGAAATCAATTCCTTGAATGTTTCTTCACTCTTAATGAATTCTGCCATTGTGAGAACTCCTCCTCTTGGTGTTGTACCTTTAGTCTACCGATTCCCTTCAGAACTTGCACGAATTATGTTCGTCAAAGAGTCTGACAAGTCAAAAAAGTTGGTTACTCTTTAAGATAATGCTACCGATTTTCTTTAAAAGAGCCACATGACTAAATCAAATTCAGTTTGGTATAGGGAAACATTATTGCGCTTTTGTTAATTACCTAGTTCGAAACAAAATGATTTCTCTAGACCCACTCGATTTCCGACTGGTACGATGAGGTTTGCTAATCGCAGAGAAAGTGGGGGCGACGAGAATGGAACAACAAAAATACGATAATCTAAAACGCGGCGAACGCGGTGCGATGATCAGTATCGCAGCCTATATCTTGTTATCATCTTTAAAATTAATCATTGGTTATACAGCAGATTCCGCCGCACTCCGGGCGGACGGTTTGAACAACGCGACGGACATCATCGCGTCGATTGCCGTCTTAATCGGCTTACGGATCTCACAACGTCCTGCAGATGACGATCACAAGTACGGACACTGGAAAAGTGAGACGATTGCCTCGCTCGTAGCTTCCTTCATCATGATGGCAGTCGGTCTCCAAGTCTTGATCGATACGATCTCGACGTTATTCGAAGGCAAGCAGGAATCGCCTGATGTTCTTGCAGCGTACGTCGGAATTGGTTCAGCTCTCGTGATGTACTTCGTCTATCGTTACAATAAGAAGTTATCCGAGGAGATTGAAAGCAAAGCCGTCATGGCGGCAGCGAAAGATAATCTATCCGATGCTTGGGTCAGTGTCGGGACGACGATCGGGATCGTCGGATCACAGTTCGGCATGCCCTGGCTCGATGTCGTGACCGCGATCATCGTCGGCTTCTTGATCTGTAAGACAGCGTGGGACATCTTCACGGAAGCGTCACACGAACTGACAGATGGCTTCGATGAGAAGAAACTGAAGATGTACGAAGATGTCATTTTCGATCTCGAAGGTGTCAAAGGCATCAAGTCAATCAAAGGACGTAACTACGGCAACAATGAAGTCGTCGATGTCGTCATCCTCGTCAACTCCACCTTGAACATCCATCAAGCGCACGATATTGCGACACGTGTTGAGGATACGCTGACGGAAGAATACGGAGTCTATGATATCCATGTTCACGTCGAACCCGAATGAATTCAAAAACGTCTTTTCTACGCTGACAGTAGAAAAGACGTTTTTTTATGGCAATAACTCGATGTGAAGAGCCAGTGCTCCGTACTATTGCTCGGCTTCCGCTGAATAAATCGTATAAGTGGATGTTACGAGTTCATCGATTGACCAACTGACGCAGTCGATGGATTCCTGTCTCATCTGTCTCCACTCCTTCTCTACAAAAGCATAGAAAAACTATGTGATTTTTCACATCGCCTTTTCGTTGACAACTAGAAATAATCAGCGTATTTTAATTCATATAAGTAATTGTTCCTTTTGGAACGATTTGAAATGGAACAAGGAGGCGAAACAGGATGGAGCAAACGGAAACGGTTCGTTCAACGGCGATGATGCAGTCGTTTTGGAATGTACAACGACATCTCGTTCGAGCAGCACACCAGACGGCGCAGGAAAACGGACTCAGTTTACCGCAATTTCATAGCTTGATGACGATTGCGCCACGTGGACCGATCTCGCAAAAAGCACTCGCGACACATACGCATTTACCAAAGAGCACACTAAGTCAGTCGATTGAGGGCCTCGTTCAGTCCGGTTGGGTCATTCGGGAGACGAATCCTGAAAATCGACGAGAAGTCGTCCTATCGCTTAGTGATCAAGGACAACAATTCGTGACGGAGATTCAAGAACAAGAGAAGGGGATGCAACGTCAGCTCGAACAGGTCCTTGAGACGATTGATCAAGAGGTGTTCGACCAGATGCTTGCGACGCATGCTCAGATTGCAGAAGGCATCGGACGTATCTTACAGCCAGAAATGAAAGGAGGATGCTCGGATGATTAAGTTACTCAAACGGTTGACGGTCTATAAATGGGCAGTACTCGCGGTGCTCGTCTTGGTTTTCGCACAATCAATGTCTGATCTCTATTTGCCGACACTGATGGCAGACATCATTGATAAAGGGGTCGTCACCGGCGATACCGCCTACATTTGGAAAATTGGTGCCGTCATGCTCGGGATTACCGGTATCGGAGCGTTAGCTGCAGTTGCCGCCAGTTATTATTCATCGAAGGCGTCGATGGGGCTCGGACGGGATATCCGTCGCCAAGTCTTTAACCATGTTGAACGATTTTCTCTGCAAGAGTTCGACCAAGTCGGAACGGCGTCATTGATTACGCGGACGACGAACGACATCACACAAGTTCAACAAGTCGTCATCATGATGTTACGGATGGTCGTCAGTGCACCAATCATGTTCATCGGTGGATTGATCATGGCCGTCTCAAAAGACGCCAAACTATCGCTCGTCATCGTCGCTGCGATGCCGGTTCTTGTGCTTTCAATCCTATTGATTTTGTGGAAAGGGGTTCCGTTGTTTGGAAAGGTCCAAAAGCGACTCGACCGACTGAACCTTGTCTTGCGGGAGAACTTGACGGGGATCCGTGTCATCCGCGCTTTTAACCGGGAACGCGATGAGCAAGTCCGGTTAACGAAAGCAAACGCCGATTTGACAGAAGTCTCGATCAAGGTCAATAAAATCATGGCGTTTTTGATGCCGGTGATGATGCTCGTCATGAACTTGACGGTCGTCGGTGTCATTTGGTTCGGGGGCATCCGGATCGATAATGGTGGTATGCAGATTGGGGACTTGATGGCGTTCATCCAGTACGTCATGCAAATCATGTTCGCTCTCGTCATGGCTTCAGTCATGTTCGTCATGATTCCGCGGGCAGCCGTCTCGGCGAAACGGATCAATGAAGTCCTCGAGATGACACCAACGATGACAGATGAGGGAACACAAACCGCTGACCGTGAAAAAGGAACGCTCGTCTTTGATCGTGTCACGTTCCGTTACCCAGGAGCTGAGACACCCGTTTTATCCGATATTAGTTTTACGGCACGACCAGGTGAAGTGACGGCTGTGATCGGTGGGACCGGTTCCGGTAAATCAACGCTCGTCAATTTGATTCCCCGTTTTTATGACGTGACGGAAGGGGGCATTCGCGTCAATGGCGTTGATAGCCAGGACGTACCGCAAGAGGAACTGCGGTCGAAAATCGGCTTCGTTCCCCAAAAGGCATTACTGTTCACGGGTACGATCGCCGAAAACATTCGTTTCGGGAAAGAGGACGCGACAGATGAAGAGGTCGCGCATGCAGCACAAATCGCGCAAGCGACGGACTTCATCGAACGGATGCCGGACGGTTACGATGCGCGGATCGAACAAGGCGGATCGAACGTCTCTGGTGGGCAAAAACAACGCTTGTCGATTGCTCGGGCCCTCGTTCGTCGACCAGATCTATATGTCTTTGATGACAGTTTTTCAGCGCTCGACTTCAAGACCGATGCCGCTCTTCGGAAAGCGTTACGGGAAGAAACACGCGAAGCGACGGTCTTGATCGTTGCTCAACGTGTCAGTACCGTCATTGATGCCGATCAAATCATCGTCCTTGATGAAGGGAAAGTCGCTGGAATCGGCACGCACGACGAGTTGTTTGCGAACAACGCCGTCTATCAGGAAATCGTTAAGTCACAACTATCAGAGGAGGAAATCGCATGAGTGAGAAGAAACGACCTGCCGGCGGTCCTCCGCCTGGTGGTCCCGGTGGCGGAAATATGATGATGCTCGGAGAAAAACCAAAGGATTTCAAAGCAACGTTCCGTCGTTTGCTTCGGTATTTGCGTCCGCGTCGGACGGCACTCATTGGTGTTTTCCTTGCAGCCATTCTCAGTACGGTCTTCATGATTGCCGGTCCGAAAATCATGGGCACGGCGATCACGGAATTGTTTGAAGGGGCGTATGCGAAATTCCAAGGTGTACCAGGAGCAGAAATTGATTTCACGAAAATCGGACAGATCCTCTTGTGGCTCGCTGGACTGTATATCATCAGTAGTCTGTTCAATTACTTGCAACAGTATTTGATGTCGGGCATCGCTCAAAAAACAGTCTACGATTTACGTGAGGACGTCAACCATAAACTCGAACGCTTGCCATTAAAATACTATGATGGTCGTCCGAACGGGGAGACACTCAGCCGTGTGACGAACGACATCGATACGATCGGGAGTACGTTACAACAAAGTGTGACTTCATTCATCACGTCGATCGTGACAATCGTCGGGATTTTAATCATGATGCTGACGATTAGTCCATTGTTAACACTGATTTCACTTGTCTCGTTGCCGGTCTCGATTTTTGCGATTCGTCCGATTTTGAAACGATCCCAAAAATACTTTGCCGATCAACAACGGACACTTGGTCAGTTGAATGGACACGTCGAAGAGATGTATACCGGACACTCTGTCGTCAAGGCGTTCGGACATGAACGCAAAGCGGTCGAGCAGTTCGATGCCGTCAACGAGGAGTTGTATGAAGCAGGGCGCAAAGCGCAGTTCATCTCCGGGATCATCATGCCGATGATGATGTTCATCGGGAATATCAGTTACGTCCTGATCAGTATCGTCGGTGGGATTCTCGTCACGCAACGGGCCATCTCGATCGGGGATATTCAAGCGTTCATCACCTATACACGTCAGTTCACGCAACCAATCACACAGACAGCGAACATCGCGAACATCGTCCAATCGACGGTCGCAGCAGCGGAACGTGTCTTTGAATTACTCGACGAAGCAGAAGAGATCAAGGAAGTGACGACGCATCGTCTTGCGCAGGCTGAAGGAGCCGTTGCATTCGAACACGTTGATTTTGGTTACGGAAACGATCTCTTGATCGAGGATATGAACATTGATGTCGCACCGGGACAAACCGTCGCGATCGTTGGACCGACGGGTGCCGGTAAGACGACGATGATCAATCTATTGATGCGCTTTTATGAATTAAACGGCGGGACGATTCGAATTGACGGTATCGATACCCGTGAGATGTCACGCGAAGACTTACGGACGACGTTCGGTATGGTCTTACAAGATACGTGGCTCTTCAACGGTACGATCCGAGACAATCTTGCTTACGGTAAAAATGGAGCAACCGAAGAAGAGGTTATCGCGGCAGCGAAGACCGCACATGCTGATCACTTCATCCGGACATTGCCGGACGGGTATGATACCGTCTTGAATGAGGAAGCTTCGAACATCTCGCAAGGTCAGAAACAGTTGTTGACGATTGCTCGGGCAGTTCTTGCCGATCCTCCGATCATGATCCTTGATGAAGCGACTTCTAGTGTGGATACACGGACGGAGGTCTTCATCCAGCAAGCGATGCGACGGTTGATGGAAGGACGGACGAGTTTCGTCATTGCTCACCGTCTGTCGACGATCAAAGACGCTGATTTGATTCTCGTCATGAATCAAGGGCGTGTCATCGAACAAGGTACTCATGAGGAATTACTCGAGGCAGATGGATTTTATGCGGATCTGTACAACAGCCAATTCTCTGAAAAAGAAGTCGTATGATATAAGGCAGTGTCGTCATGTAGACGATGCTGCTTTTTTTAGAAATGATTATTACAAGTGTGTATTTTCACATACCGCAGTTATCCAATTTCTTGTAGGAAAAACAAGAACCGCCACATTCTGGTACAGGTAAGGGTTTAACAAATCCTTTAGCTGGGGAAATTAAAGAAGTGTCAGAAACATATAATTTTATCTTAGGTGAAGGAGTGTGAAAGGATGAATAACATTTGGAACGGAACGTCGTTGAACCTGAACGGCATTCTCGGATCACTCGGCAACTTGCTTGGAGCGATCATCGTCTTTTTAATTGGATGGCTCATTGCTAAGCTGATTGCGAACGGGATTCAAAAAGCGTTAGAGAAATCTGGAGTCGTCAACAAGTTATCGCCTCAAAAAGAAGGGGCGCCACCAAAGAAGAAAAAGTGGACACCTGAAAAAATTATCGGGACTGTCGTCTTTTGGGTTCTCATGGTCTTCGTTCTAATCTTGGTCTTCAATATCCTTAATCTGAACATCATTGCGGGACCACTTGCGGATACGATGAGTACATTGCTCGCGGCAATCCCAAATATCCTGAAAGCAGCCCTTATTCTCCTCTTGGCATATGTCATTGCGGTCGTTCTCCGCATGATCATCGTCAAAGCAGGTACGAAGCTGATGGCGAACGACAAAGTACGTTCGAACAAGATGCTTCAAGGTCAGACAGATCTTTCAACTTATCCAAAAATCGCAGGGGAGATCGTCTTCTACCTCGTCTTGCTTCTGTTCCTACCAGGTGTACTTGGTGCGTTGAACATTGAGAGTGTCTCACAACCGTTTAGCCAATTGTTATCGTCATTCCTTGGATTCATTCCACGCTTGATTGCTGCGGCAGCCATCTTCTTCGTTGGCTTCCTCGTAGCGAAAATCGTCCGCGATATCGTGACGAATTTCCTTCATGCTGTTGGAACGGATAAATTTGCATCTCGCTTCAATCTTGGGTCAAATGATCAAAAAGATTCGAAATCACTGTCGTCGATTCTTGGAACAGTCGTCTTCATCTTGATTCTGATTCCAATCACGATTTCAGCACTTGATCAATTAAATATTAAAGGAATTACAGGACCAGCGATCAACATGTTGAACGATGTCCTAGGTATGATTCCGAATATCATTGTCGGTGTCGTTCTGATTCTTGTCGGTCTTTATGTCGGACGTTTCATCAAGAAATTCGTTACGGATCTCCTGTCACGTCTTGGATTCAACAACCTAACACGTCACTTGAAAATCGGGACGTGGGATGCGAACCAAGCGTCTACATCACCAGCTTCCATCGTTGGTGCACTCGTTGAGATCGTCATCGTCGTTCTCTTCGTCGTCGAAGCCTTCAACTTGATTGGTCTTGATTTCATGGTCGACCTCGGTCGTGCCGTCCTTGCTTTCTTGCCAAGCGTCTTGACAGCGATCATCATTCTCGCGATCGGTATCATCGTCAGCAACCTTGTCAAACGTACGATGGACAGCCTGTTCGGTAACTCTGAACTGAAAGTCCTCTCAATCGTTGCGAAGTATGCGATTCTTGCACTTGCTGTCTTCATGGCACTTGATCAATTGGGTGTTGCGGATACAATCGTCAACTCAGCCTTCATCTTGATCCTTGGAGCACTTGCGCTTGCTTTCGGTCTTGCCTTTGGTCTCGGTGGACGTGATAATGCATCGCGTTACCTCGATCGTTTGCAAAAGAAAGCAGAGAACACGGAAGTCGACACATCGAATCTTCCAAGTAAGTCTGCATCGACTTCTTCTTCACCAAGCTTGAAAGATGCAGCAAAAGGTGCTGCGTCACAAGCAGCGGATGATGTCACACCAGATCGTGCACCACGTTCAGCGCGTTCATCTTCAACAGATGAAACGACACATGGTACACCAAAAGGTGCGTTGCCAGAAAATGATTTAGCACAACAAGATGATTATCCGATTGACCCAAATGATCATAAAGGGCCAAACCTCGATCATCCGAACAATCGTCCAAACCTCGATCACCCTAACGATCGTCCGTAATGAGAGTACGCCCTTTCCTCTAACTTTAGGGGAAAGGGTGTTTTTGCGTTGATGCATCAAAGCGTTGTCGTATTTTCACAAAAGTGGTTTGACCACTTTGTGAAAAAATACAGAAAAAAAGACTTATCGAACCTGACATCGTTTGTTATGATTAGAAAGTCAATTACCTCAATGATTTGAATATTCAGAAAAAAGAGAAAAGTTCGGAGGATGAAACATGAGTTTGCTTCGCAAGAAAGATGTCAGTGTAATGATGGATATGAAACAACATTCCAAACTGGCACGTCATTTATCAGGGTTTGACCTTATTTTACTTGGAATCGGTGCCATCATCGGAACCGGAATTTTCGTTCTAACAGGAACGGGTGCTCTTTATGCTGGACCAGCTTTACCGATCTCATTCATTATTTCTGCAGTCGTCTGTGCACTCGCAGCCCTTTGTTATGCTGAATTCTCGTCGATGATTCCTGTTTCAGGTAGTGTATATACGTATACATACGCAACGATCGGGGAACTTGTCGCCTGGATCATCGGGTGGTGTTTGATCTTAGAATATGGACTCGCTTCAAGTGCCGTTGCAACTGGCTGGTCAGGGTATTTCCAGTCGCTCTTAGCAGGTTTCGGCGTCCATTTACCGACGGCTTTAACAGCTGCGCCAGGAGCTGTACCGGGAAGCGAGACATTCTTTAACTTACCGGCATTCTTGATTTTAATGGTCATCACGCTCTTGCTTTCACTTGGCATTAAAGAAACAAAACGCGTCAACAATGTCATGGTACTCGTCAAAGTTGCCGTCGTTGTTCTTTTCATCGTCGTCGGGATTTGGTATGTCGAACCAGGCAACTATAAACCATTTGCTCCGTTTGGTATGAGTGGGATCTTACAAGCTTCGGCGATTGCCTTCTTTGCGTACCTTGGGTTCGATGCGGTCACATCAGCGGCAGAAGAAGTCAAAAATCCAGGACGTAACTTACCAATCGGAATCTTGGGATCGCTTGCGATCGTTACCGTTCTATACGTCGTCGTTTCGGCTATCATGGTCGGAATCGTTCCATTCAAACAGTTCGAGGGTGTCGATAGTCCCGTATCGCTTGCGTTAAAAGTCGCAGGTCAAGACTGGGTTGCTGGATTCGTCGACTTAGGTGCCATTGTTGGTATGACGACGGTCATCCTCGTCATGACATTTGGTCTTATTCGTCTCTTGTTCGCGATGAGCCGTGACGGACTTTTACCGAAAGTCTTCTCGGATGTTAATGAAAAATCACACACACCAGTCAAAGCGACATGGATTCTCGGAACAATCGCTGGTTTGATTGCTGGATTCGTGCCACTCGGTACACTTGCTGAATTGATCAACATCGGGACACTAGCAGCATTCGCGCTCATCTCAATCGCAGTCATCATTCTGCGCCGGACGCGTCCTGATTTGAAGCGTGCCTTTAAAGTTCCGTTCGTACCAGTCTTACCGATTCTATCAGTCCTCGCTTGTATCATGTTGATGGTCAACTTACAGAAATTCACATGGATTGCCTTCTTCGTTTGGACAGCAATCGGACTGCTTGTTTACTTTGGTTACGGACGTAGCCGTTCTAAAATTCAATAAGTAGGGCACCCTTGGCGACAAGGGTGTTTTTGTGTGCAGGAAATCGCAAGAAAGATAGCGAAACTGCTCAGTGGAAAAGGAGGTTTTTCGATGATTCATATTCAACGCGCGCCTGACTTAAAAACAGCATATCAAACGATGCAGGATGGATTTCAAGATTATCTGATTCCGCTGCACTTATCAGAAGCAGAGTTTCAGAAGCGAATTCTCGAGCGAGACGGAAACCAGTTGGAACATTCGTTTATTGCCTACCATGGAGAAAAACCGGTTGGTCTTTGGCTGAACGGTTGGAAGGAAATCGATGGTCAACACATCATGCGATGTGGAGGGCTGGGCATTTCACCGCAGTATCGACTACTTGGCATTGCAAAAGCCTTGTACCAAGCGCAACTGAGCCACGCTAAGGAAATCGGAATGGATGAACTGATGCTTGAAGTCATTCAAGGGAACGATCCGGCGATTCGATTGTATCAATCGCTTCACTACAAGATTGTTGGAGAAATTGGATATTTTCATTTAACCGATGAACATCAAAAATCCGCTTTGCCAGCGATCGAAGAAACAGAGTTCTTAAAACAGTATCGTGGACAAGGAGAATACATCTGGCAACAAGATCCTCATGTCATGCAACGCTTGCAGGCGAATTATTATCAACTCGAGGAAAGTGTCGTCGCTGTAGCGGAGGCTGCTTTATTGTCGGTCGTCGGTCCAACAGAACATAAAGCAAGGCATGCGACAGAAGTCGTCCGCCATTTACCGGGAACGACCTATCATTATCAATCGACAGATGTACAAGTGTGGGAAGCATTACGTGCTGAAGGATGGATACAACGGGATTTGAAGCAATACATCATGCGTCAGTCACTAAAATAAGAAGGGAATGATTTTAAATACAAAAACCCTTAAATTTTTATGTATGCTACTTTAAGATACAAAAATATAAGGGTTTTATTTACTTAGGTAAGTGTCACTTTACAAAGTAATTCGTCTTAGAGCTATAGGCGTTCCATTCTTGAACTCCTTTTTTATATGTTTTGCTATTAAAACTTGAGGATAAGAATGAGTGTTCTTTGCCTTTTACCCATTTTCCTTTAGATAATTTTTTATCTTGGAACAAAAAGCCGACTTTGTCTCCAGCATTCGAGTAGATTGGAACTTGTAACAAGTCACTTTTCATCTTAGGTCGCATACCGTAAGACATGAATGTTCCTGGATGACGAATTAATTTTCCGTTTTGAATCGAGAATGTAGTTAAACTCATGTAAGAAGGTGTTTCTCGGAAAGAAAGTGAAAAGACAGTCGGATTACCGGATACATTTTTCAATTTCCCGCTCGTACGAAAATCGTGAGTAGCAATCACATACGGAAAATCCTTCGAGAATGTATAGTGGTAAGCTGTCGACTTGTTATTTACGTACAGAGAAAACTTCCCAGTGCATAACGAATCCTTTCCTTTCACCCACCAAAAGTCGTCTACTGTCGCTTTTCGGCAGGATGCTGCTTTAGATTGAACAGATACAGTATACTTTTTGTTTTTTGCATCGACAATCGTATACGTCTGTTTGACAGATTTAGGAGCAGCAGCTTCTGTCGATGAGATTAATGAAAGACTGAGGAGTATGGACATTCCAGCAATTACAAGTGGTTTCATCTGAAAGCTCCTTTCTAAAAATGAATTTATTCCATTTTATAACAAATGAAAAAACGCCGCTATCCTTTAACGGCGTTTTTTGTAGTCTTCAATCATTCGAGCGTGAGAACCGACCAAGTGATCGGGTAAGTCGTCTAGCGAAACGAACTGAAGTTTGATGCTTTCGTCACTTTGCTTTAACGTTCCGATCGGATGTTCACCGATATAGGCGAGAGTGACGCTTTGAAAGACGTCTCCGTTCGCTAAGGTCGTTACGTATTGCGGACCGGAATAGACATCGAGTAACGTCAATCGTTCGACTTCCAGTCCAGTCTCTTCGAGGAGTTCCCGACGAGCGGTCTCTTCCGGTGATTCCGCCCATTCCATTAATCCACCAGGCAAACCGAAGCGAGCTTGTGCTTCGTTCCGTTGTTCCAGCAAAATGTGTTCATGTTGCACGACGAGGACAACGGAACCGACGAGAATGACCGGATCGTGACCGATTTTTCGACGTAACTGTTCGACATAATTCATTTCAATACTCCTTGGTGAAACGGACAACCCGTCACAGGCGCTGTCTGTGTTGGTTTTGGAAAGAAGTTCGGTCGTTTGATTTCTGGGTCGTAATCTTTATGGAACATATGCGTCGTTGCACCACTCATCGGTGGTACGAGCCAGGACCATTCCCCGGTGACATCACGACCGCATGCCGCTTCATTTTTTTCGAAACGAGCGAACTGTTTCGCAGCGGTATGGTGATCGACGATCGTAACACCAGCGCGTTCAAAAGATTCGAGTACGGCGACGTTCAGTTCGACGAGCGCTCGGTCTTTCCAGAGTGAACGTTCACGCGATGTGTTCAGACCGAGTTGCGTCGCGACGAGCGGCAACAGATCGTAACGATCCGTATCGGCGAGGTTACGAGCGCCGATTTCTGTTCCCATATACCAACCGTTGAACGGGGCACACGGATAAACAATACCGCCAATCTCAAGCTGCATATCAGCAATCATCGGTACGGCATACCAGCGGACTTCGCGACCATCAAACAGGTCATAGTCAGGATGTGTGATGCTGACTTCGAGCACGAGCTCGTCTGGAATCGGATGCAGACTACGTTGTCCATCGAGTTCAATCAAGAGAGGAAGGATGTCAAACGGTGTTTTTGCCCCTGTCCAGCCAAGTGCTTCACATTGTCGTGTCAGTTGGACAGAAGCCGGATCGCCGATGATTCCTGTTGCAGTCTCATAACCAGCGTAGCGAATCAGTTGGTGATTATGCAGCCGCACACGTGTCGGATGAAAAATCGTGATCGTCGAGCGAATTCGTCCTTCATTCGTCGCGAACTGTATATGCTCAAATAACGCGTCGCGGACCGCTTCGACGGTCAATGCATCCCGCGCGTCAAAGACATGAAGTTGCTCCCAAAAGAGGCGTCCCACACATCGGTTACTGTTGCGCCAAGCGAGCTTAGCACCGAACGCGAGCTCGGAAGCCGTCTGTTCATATGTTCCTGTCGTTTGAATCGAACGGATGACTTCTTGCTGACGTCCGGACATTTCGGGGTATTGCTCTATATAAGAAGTAAAGAAGCGTTCTGCTTCGGATTGAATGAATGGGTCCACGAATCGAAATCCTTTCTGAAAAACAAGCACGATACAATCTCTGTTCCTAGTGTACCCCGCGAAGAAACGAAGCGCCAAACTTGAATGATGTATAAGGTTGTTATAAGTTCAAAAGACTCCCAAAAGTTTAAATAAGTTATGAAATGGGGGATAGTGTAGAGAATGAGTTGAAAGTGAGGAAATTTGTATGTCTTTAATCAAACCTGTATTTGCCCGTTTTTTTGGTGAAGCCTTTTTTGATAAATCGGCTCAGCTCGCCTATTATCTGATGTTGTCCTTATTCCCATTCTTATTATTTGTGGTTGGGATCGTCTCGTTCTTACCGTTTACGTCGGAAAACGTGCTGGATTTGATTCGACCATTTGCTCCAGCAGAAACGTACGACTTGATTCAGCGGAACGTCGTCGGAATCTTTGATCAAGGCGGCTTTAAGCTTGCCTCGATCAGTTTCATCGCCGCTTTTTGGCTTGCTTCGATGTCGGTCCAGTCACTTGTCCGCTCGCTAAATGATGCGCTCGAAGTGACACGGAAAGCACCGTTTTGGCGCGGGCTGTTGCAAGACTTCGCCTTTACAATCGGGATGATGATCATCTTACCGATTTCATTGATTGTTCCGATTTCAGAGAAACTAACACGACGTTTCATCAATCATTTTTCAATCGTTGCTGATTTCGTAACGAACTACTCATGGATTTGGTTCTTATTCCGCTGGGGACTCGGGACATTGTTCTTACTTGTCTTTTTCATTTTATTATATCGGATCTTACCGAGTGTCCATTTGACGGTTCGTCAGGTACTTCCCGGGGCAATTTTCGCGACGATTGCTTGGCAAGTCGTTTCGGAATTCTTCTCTTACTACGCTGAATTTGGGAGTTACGACCGTCTTTACGGTCAGCTTGCCGGAATCATCGTCTTGATGACATGGTTCTATTTATCGGCTGTTGTTTTGATGTTAGGGGGACTGATGAATGCGGAACGCATGCGTCAGAAAAAAGAAGCAAAAATCATGAAGCCGCAAAAAATCAAAGAAGAAAGCGTGCGTTAATCATTTTGAACACACAAAAGCAGCTGACGATGTGTCAGCTGCTTTTTATTAAAAACATATATCTTAGTAGGATCATAGGAAGAGATAAATGAATGTGCTTCATTTAAGCACATGCTACGACAAGCCAGCATCAGCGCGTTACAGTTAAATAAAATAACATCCAATAAACGTCACGCGACGTAAGCTAAATAAAGGAGGCGAAGGGAGATGAAGAAACGAATGTGGACAGTTTTATCCGTCATTGGTCTCATCGTCGTCATGGTCGGGGGATACTTCGTGTTCCAGCAACAGCAGGCAAAATCAAGTGGTAGTAAGAAATTGAGTTATCAACCGGAAGAGACGGCAATCTTAGCTGGAGGATGCTTCTGGTGTATGGAGCCACCGTTTGAGGAGTTAAAAGGAGTTAAATCGGTCATTTCCGGTTACACGGGCGGTGATGTTAAAAATCCGACATACAATCAAGTATCGGCGGAGACGACAGGGCATCGGGAAGCGGTGTTAATCACGTTTGATCCAAACGTCATCTCATATAAACAATTACTCGATGTCTACTGGCGTCAGATTGACCCGACAGATGCAAACGGTCAGTTCGTTGACCAAGGGGAATCGTACACGACAGCGATTTTCTACACGAATGAAAAACAAAAAGAAATTGCAACGCAATCGAAACAGGATGTAGAGAAACAACAGGTTTTTGATGAAAAAATCGTCACACCATTGATTGCAGCAGGTCCTTTTTACGAAGCGGAGGCATACCATCAGGATTATTATTTAACGAATGAGAAAAAATATAAGTTTTATCGGGCAGCTTCTGGACGCGATGACTTTATCAATCGCTACTGGAACGATCAACCAAAACTTAACCTTCCAACGTATCCAAAATTATCGGAAGCGGAAATTAAAAAGAAACTAACCGCAATCCAGTACGAGGTGACACAAGAAGATGGGACAGAGCCGGCATTTGATAATCCGTATCATGACTTAAAGGCAGACGGGATTTACGTCGATCTGATTTCTGGTGAACCACTGTTTTCATCAAACGATAAATATGACTCGAAGACAGGATGGCCAAGCTTTACGAAACCACTTGAGCCGGGGAATATCATTGAGAAAAGTGATTTCTCAATCGGCATGAAACGGATGGAAGTTCGGAGCCGACATGGGAATGCACATCTCGGACACGTCTTCTCGGATGGTCCGAAACCGACCGGACTTCGGTATTGTATGAACTCGGCTGCTTTACGTTTCATTCCGAAAGAGGAATTGAAACAAGAAGGATACAGCGAATATGTAGCAGATTTTAAATAATCATTAAAAGGCATTCAATGCGTGTGAGCATTGAGTGCCTTTCCTTTCAAAATTGTAAGATACATCCATAAAATAAATATCCATTTTATCCATATACTGTTTATAATCAAGGTAAAGTACGTCCATTTTGAAGGAGGAACATCTGTGAAGAAACTGATGATTTGGGTCATGCTGAGCTGTCTGATTTTGACGCTTGGAGTAGGACCTACGACAGCAAAGGCGGAGACTGCCCTTGCTAAAGCAACGCTTTTGAAAGCAGGTCAAGAGACGACGCTTGAAACAGGAACGGAAGAAAAAAATACATATTGGTACCGCGTCAATCATGAAGCGGGTGTAGAAAAAACTGCCTCTCACTTCGAGTTATCAATCGATACGGATCAACCTGTTCAAGTAACAGCTTATCCAAGCGAAGCGATGGCTGCAGAAGACGATACGTTTGATCGTTACCGGACAGAAGCAGAGCCAAATGAAAAAACACCGACAAAACTAGCTGTTCCATACGCATGGGATGGACCGTATTATGTCAAAGTAGAATATTACCCGAACATCGAAGAAGGGAAGACGACAAAAGCAGCGCACGCTAAACTAACGTATAACAACGTCAAATTGCCGGTTGAGTATGAACCGATCAATGATATCAGCTGTATGGCAGAAGAAGCGCTCAAGCAAACAAAAGAAGAAAAGCCGATGCTTGCGCTCATGCACTCAATCCAAAAGCAAGTATTGAGCCAATCGGATGCAGGCCGTGCTTTGACATCGCTTTACTACAAAGCGTCGCCTTATGTCGTCAAAACACTTTTATTTAACAAAGATAAGCGTCAACAAGCATACGAAGATTTAAAAACATTGAAACCAGCGATGGAAGCACTCGTGCGTGGAACTTCATACACGTTGACGAAAGCTGATCAACAAGCTGTCGATCGTCTTTACAAATTATCACGTGAAGCGTCACCTACTGTGATTGCTGAAGAGATTGATGGATATGCAAATAAAATGGATATCTCGAAATTAAGTGGTAGTTCGTTAAGCGAAACATTCCAGTCGATGGGTATGAGTATCCAATCAAAAGAAGCAACACGTTACATCGTCAAACTAAAACCAGGTAAGATGAACCGTTCGATGAAGATTGCGGGTGTTCAAGCAAATGATGTAGAACGTTTATCCCTTGGCAATGCAGGAGACTTCGTCATCGTGACGGAAGATCCAACTGTTAAAGGTCAATCAGCGGCAGCATTAAAACAATCACTCAATCGTTCTTCAGCCGTTGAGTACGTTGAGAAAGTTCAGACGTACCGTGCGACAAGTGATATCAACTTCGACTACCAGTGGGCCGTCAATAAAAAGACTGCTTTTGAGCAATTTGATAACGTTGGGATCGGCTTTGAAGCATTCCAACAACGTTTTGGAACGAAAAAATTAGCTCCTGTTAAGATTGCAGTCATCGATACAGGTGTTGATTATCGTTTGAAGGACTTACAAGGCAAAGTTGATATCGCAAACGAAAAGAACTACGTTTCTGTTAATGGAGACGGGGACGCAATTGATGACAATGGTCACGGGACACACGTGGCAGGTGTCATCGCAGCAACGATGAACAACGATTATGGTATCCAGGGAATCCATCAATCGGCACAAATCCTGCCGGTTAAAGTCTTGAATGCGAACGGTGAAGGGGAAACAGACGCCATCGCACTCGGGATTAAATATGCAGTTGATCATGATGCAAAAGTCATCAATATGAGTCTTGGTGGCGGTGAGAGCCGGACGATGGCTTATATGATGAAATATGCAGCAGATCATGGTGTTACGGTCGTAGCTGCTTCAGGAAATGACTACGACATGATGGTCGGTTACCCAGCGAACTCGGAATACGCGATTTCTGTCGGAGCGACGAACCCTCTCGGAATGGTCGCGGATTATTCAAACTATGGTGTTGGACTTGATGTCGTAGCGCCAGGATCAAAAGTGGCTAGTTTGATTCCAGACGGTAACACGGTTTACATGGATGGAACAAGTATGGCTTCGCCACATGTTGCCGCAGTAGCGGGTATCTTGAAATCACTAAATTCGAAACTGACACCAGCGCAAATCGAACAAATCTTGCGTAAGAGTGCAGAACCGCTTGCGTTTGAAAATCCGAATGACTGGTATGAATTTGAAGATGAGGACGAAGATGGTGAGAAAATTGAGCCTGAGTTCCCAGCTTACGTCAGTCCAGTCGCTGGCTACGGGAAAGTTAGTATTCCACGTGCGATCTCCCAGTTGAACTTGAACGGGAACGTCAATGATGTCTACGATAACCAACTAGTTGTTTCTGGAACAGTCAAGACAGGGACGAAAGTTGAAGTGTGGGCAGCTGTCGTAACAAAAGATAAGAATGGCAAAGAAACAACAACGAATAAAAAGTTAGCTGCAACAACAGCACAAGCAGGAAAATACAGCGTCAAGATTCCGCGTCAAAACCAAAAAACAGTTCTGACGGTTCGCTATGCGAATGGATTAGACGTCACATCGGAACGGACAGAAGTCCTTCCTGGAAAAGCACCAAAAGCACCAAAAGTGAATGCGATTCTTGCCGGTGCGACAAAAATGACAGGTACAGCTCTTGCGGGCGGTACGATTACAGTCAAAGATGCGAAACAAAAGAAAATTGCAACAGCGAAAGTCGATGCAAAAGGTAAGTTCAGCGCGAAATTGCCAAAGCAAGTTGGTGGTTCAAGCTTGATCGTTACGGTGACGGATATTGCAAAACGAACAAGTAAACCGACGATCGTAAAAGTCTTACCAGCGCCAACTGCACCAAAAGTGAAATCAGTCTATGCCGGTCAAACGAAAGTAACCGGAACAGCTGAAAAGAAACTGAGCGTCTACGTAAAAGATGCGAAGAAAAAAGTCATCGGAAAAGGAACGGTTTCTTCTAAAGGAAACTATTCCGTCAAAATTCCAAAGCAAAAAGCAAAAGCGAAACTGTCGGTTTACGTTAAGAATACACGCGGACAAGTGAGTCCTGTAACGTCTGTGACAGTGAAAAAAGCGAAAAAATAAGAGCATGAAAAGACCTTTTTTCGGGTACATTCCGATAAAAGGTCTTTTTTTGTACATCTTAGCTGTTGCTTCGAAAGCGTTTCTATTATATTAAAAGAAACAAATGAAAAAGCATCATTCAATGAATGATGAGGAGGATACATTCATGATGAATTGGATTCGGCGACGAATCGGTCGGCAGTTGCTGACGGTTTTTTATGCGGTACTGATCGTAGTATCGATTACTTCGTTCTTTGTCTATGACTACATGGAAGGGCGAATTGAAACGTCTAAACAAAATTTAGAAACGATCAGTGAACAAAATCGCCGAGCCAACGATTTATGGGACAATTGGCAAACTGTTCAGTTCGGTTTACGAGGGTTTGTCATCTTTGGAGACCAGGATCGGTTTGACGAGGTTCAAGCACTTCGAACAGATATTAAAAGTGAGACCGATTGGTTCATGAGAAACGCAAAAACGGATGAAGAAGAAGAATTCGCGGCACAAATGACGAATTTATATGAACTGTACTATGACGCCTTATTTCCGCTGACCCAGTCTTACGTCAATGAAAAAAAGGCGAATCGAATCAACGAGGATTTTTTACAAGGGAACAGTCTATTTTCCTTACCAATCGCGAAACGTCTCGTAGAACAAGGACGATTAAAGCCAACCGCAGACGGTTCAATCGATATTACACCAGATATTGAAAAAGCATCTGCAGCGCTTGACGAATACCGGACGAATTTAAGTCAACAGCAAGAAACCGCTGTCGGGGAATTGCGGAGTGAAGTTGCAAAATCACAATGGATTTGGATCTCAAGTATCGTTGTGCTCGTCGCATTCATTCTCTTATTCGTTCACCCGTTCCTTCGCCGGATGACGCGGCAGTTGTTACGATTAGTAGACGATAATCAAAAACTTGCTCGCAAGGAACCAATTGAAATCGATAAGACGACAGAAAAACGTCCAGACGAAATCGGATTATTACGTGCTTCCTTTAATCGGATGGTCGTGACGACGAATGCTCATACGGATGCGATGCAAGGTAAAAATGAAGAATTACAAGCGCAAAGTGAGGAATTGCTCGCGCAACAAGAAGAACTGCAGGCGCAACAAGAGGAACTCGAAGAAGCGTATCAAACGACGAAAAAGAATGAGGAAAAGTTGCGATTACGTAGTGAACTAACAGAGGCACTTGCCGTTCGCGAAACTGTCGAATCGTATCCAGCAATCGTTCAAAAGATGATCGATATCACTTCTTCAGAGTACGGTGCTCTATTGCTTTATGAAGAAGGGCAGTTTATGGGTGCAACCACAAACGGCATGACGATGGACTATTTAAAAGATCTCCTGAAAGATGAGATGTCCGTCATCAATCGATCTGTTCGCAAGATGGAATTCGTTCAATCGGAGAAGCGCGTTACACGTGAAAAAGAGCATCCGTATTCCTTTAGTACGTATGAGGTGACGATTCCGGTTCAAGATCCAGAAACGCATGAATTGATTGCTGCCATCTATCTCGTTCGCTACAAATCTGCATATAAAGGACAACAGCTGACGGATATTCGCGAGTTTGCGCAACAAATGACGCTTTCACTTCTACGGACGCGTTCTTATGAAGGAATGCGTCAGGAAAAAGAAAAGACCGAGCAAGTGTTGGACTCAATTCGAGAAGCGATCATTTATCTCGAGGATGGAAATGGAGAGTTATACGTCAACCGTCCATTGTTTGACTTGATTCCAGAACTTCAAACGGAATTCACAGTAGATCGGACGTTACCTTCGAGTGAGTACGTCATCGATGTGATGCGTCAGTTGGTGGATGATGTTGAAGCCTTTAATACGTATCTGGATTTAATTCGTTCCGGTAAGATTTCACCGGACAAAGTCCGATTTGATGTTCGAAACAATACGGCGCATCTAGAAGTCTACGCGGAACGCATTGATGTCGTCGGGGGATGGAAGGGAATCATTCTCGTCTTACGGGATATTACCCGGGAAACAGAAGCCGATCGTCTAAAAACAGAACTTGTCTCGACTGTGTCACATGAATTGCGAACGCCGCTCTCATCGATTTACGGTTTTACAGAGTTGATGCTAAATCGAAAGATCGATGACTCAAAACAGCAGAAGTATCTAGCGACGATCCATAATGAGACAGAACGATTATCGAACCTCGTCACGGACTTCTTAGACGTTCAACGGATGCAGTCGGGTGGACAGTTGTACCAAATGGCACATCTTGATTTGCTCAGCCTAACTGAACAAGTGATGTCCCTGTATGACGCTTCAAGTGAACGACACGATCTTCATTTGCAATTGCTCAGTCCGGACCGTCCGTTCATCTTAGGAGATGAGGACCGAATCAAACAGCTGATGAGCAACTTGATCAATAATGCAATCAAGTATTCTCCGGATGGTGGACGTGTGGATGTCTGGATTGATACGAAAGACGATCAAGCCATCATTGAAGTGAAGGATGAAGGAATTGGGATTCCACGCCACGCATTTACTCATTTATTTGATAAATTCTATCGTGTCGATAATTCCGATACACGTCGAATCGGTGGAACGGGACTCGGCTTATCAATTTGTAAGGAAATCGTCAAAGAACATGAAGGCGTCATCCACGTCGAATCTGAAGTCGGAAAAGGCAGTCGCTTCATCATCGTCTTACCGCTCAGTTTAAGTGAATCGATCGATTCGACAGAAGAGAATCGACGTTCTAGTTAAAGAAAACATGATGTATTTCTGTTAAACCGTGTTCAAACCGCTTAGGTGTGAACACGGTTTTTGCTTACGTTTAAAAAGAGTAATCTTGTCAAAAATATTTTTAATAAAATAAAAAAAGAGTGAATAAACAGTAATCGTGAACCGATATACCTATAGGACAAACGAACTATGGTTAAAAAAGGAAAGGGGGGATTCGTTATGTATCAGAAATGGTTGGGAGTCGTCATCGGTTGGTTACTCTTTCATATCGGCTGGGTGACGTGCGTTGGAACGGATACATTTATCGGACAAGTCGTCAACAGTCTGTTCACGATCGGTGGTGTGATGATCTCCCTCTATTTGATTTGGCAGGCACAACGACGTCAGACAAGACGCCCTTTTACTTATCGTTTATTTCTTCTTTTATTGTTCGCTAACGCCATGCTTGGATTAGGCGAATGTGGACAGCTTCTATATTTTCTACAAGGACGAACGCGAACGGAACCGTTTGACTGGATCGACTTGATCTTCAGTCTTCAAATCTTGATTTATTTGATCGCTTTTGGTTATTTTCTTCGCAATCGACGACGCGAGGTCAACTTGCGTGTTTTTTTATTCGATGAGTTCATCATTCTAGTCGTTGCAGGGTCGCTCTCATGGCACTATTTAGTGACACCGTATTTAGAAGCGAATACGCTGCTGACGATCGAAACGATTTTATGGCTTCGTTATCCGATCGGCGATTTATTATTACTCGGTGGAATGATTGTCTTGTTTTTTGGTTTGATGAAGCGTGGCAATGGTGGCTCGTTGTTATTAATTTTACTCGCTTTTCATTTTCAGTTACTTGCCGACCTTCTATACGTCGTGCTAGAACGATTTGATTACCCCATCCCTTCGAGTTGGCTCGATCCGTTATGGTTAGCGACTGTCATGATCGTCGGATTAGCAGCTTATCGTTTTGATGCTGAGGAATCATTCGTCAGCTTTGATGTCGCTCGGAAATGGATCGATGTCTTGCGTTTGATTACGCCATACGTATTCTTGTTAATTCTATTCGTGACGATGGCACGGCAAACAATCAGTTGGAATGGTTTGACGATTGGTCTGATGATTGCGATTCCGTTATTAATTTCCCGTCAAATTCGGATCGTCGTTGATAATCAACGACTGCGTGAAAACCTTGAGGCGAAGGTAGAGGAACGAACGGAAGCACTAGCATCTGCCATGGAAGAGATGCGGCACATGGCGTATCACGATGCTTTAACAGGGTTACCGAATCGGTATCTGTTTGCACGATTGTTTCAAGATGCCTTGTACCGAGCGGAAGCGAGTGAAGGACAAGTCGGATTATTCTTTATCGATATCGATCACTTCAAAGAGATTAATGATACGTACGGACATCGTGTCGGAGATCAGCTCATCATCGACGTCACGGCACGCTTACAAAAGAAACTACCGCCTAATACGGTCATTTCGAGACAGGGTGGGGATGAATTCATCGTCTTATTATTTGACGTTGAACAAGAATCAGAAGTCGTGCAGTGTGGAGAACACCTGGTTTCCTTGTTTCAACAGCCGTTTCATCATGGCATCATTCCACTTCCTGTGACGGCAAGTATTGGGGGCGCGATTTATCCTACACATGCAGCCTCTCGATCGGACTTGATTGAGCAGGCAGATCTTGCAATGTACGAAGCAAAACGTCGGGGGAAAAATCAATTTTGTATGCATGATTCGACGGTGACGAAGGTATAAATGAAATCATATACTAAAACACGCTCGTATACTGATCCAAACGGACCAGTCATACGAACGTGTTTTTTGATGTATATCATTTCTTTTGCGAACGGGCTAAGAACGTTTCAATAACGTCCGGCTTGGTCACTGCTTGATTACAAGCATCACTATCGATACACATATAATGACCAATCGTTTGATGCTGTTCAGTCGAACGGCGTGTCGTGACAGTTACGAGTGTAATATCACTATACGTATGACAAATCGCACAAATCCCTTTTTGAATCGATGGTAGATAGGTACCTTCTACGCCAATCCATTCACCATTCAAGGGATAGACGAAATATTTTTTCCGATTTCCGGTATCGTTCCAGCTTAAAAACGTCGTGTGTGTCCACTCAAAGGAGTGAAGTGGCGGAACGTGTAGCTT
The DNA here is from genome assembly GCF_002479335.1 of Exiguobacterium sp. UBA7533. Taxonomy (NCBI): domain Bacteria; kingdom Bacillati; phylum Bacillota; class Bacilli; order Caryophanales; genus Exiguobacterium; species Exiguobacterium sp. UBA7533. The sequence goes on from NZ_DLMP01000002.1 coordinate 202,484, forward strand.
TTTCGTTTTTTTAAAGAGCTGTCGGATTCGTGATTCAGAGATGGTCGGAAATGGTTGGACGAACGGCTCCACACGTGTCAAATACATGAGAAGATCCTGTTCGGATTCAGCGTCACGAATGTTCGTCAACAAGATTTCCTGTTCCGGTGTAAGTACTGGCAATAGATCAAATATCTTTTCAGCGGCACTGTACCGAACAGCATCACGAACATCGGGGTCATGAACGGCTGCGAATTGATGTTGCAGCAGCTCGACTTGATTCCGAATGAAATTGTATTGATGGGGTAGTAAAAATGCGTCCATTCTGGTTCCTCCTTTTCCTTTCATCGTACCGGAATTTGGCAACAGAACAAAGCGACATTTTAGTTTTTCGGACTCCTACAGCGGGAATTAAATAACAGACTGAACGAGGAGGTGAAAAGGGACGTGCAGTATTTAACATTTTTACGCTTGATGAATGTAGGAGCATTCCTCTTTGCAATGCTAGCACGCGTCGTTTGGCAACAGCCGATGACCATTCTTAAGTTACCTCTTGTTCCGGCACCATTCTTTGACGCCATTGCCGGTGTCGTGTTTACGACATTATTGATTTGGTGTATTCGACCGGTACGTGCCTTCCCTGCGGATCGAGAACTGATTGAAGATATCGGAGGGTGGCTTGCATTATCACTCGTGACGCTTGGAATCAGTAGTATGAGTGGCCCCCCTTGGGAACTCGTCTCGACGACGATTTCTTTCATCAGCCTTTGCTTAGTCTATATGAAAATTCAACACCATCCCCGGCGTTCGCCGTGGATGCGCTCTCCAGTTTCAGTATTGCTTGCCTGGATCAGTACGATGCTATTGATTTTACCGTTTCGGATCTTATCGGATTTTCAGTTCACTTCTCTATTCAGTCTTTCCGAACGCCAATGGAGCACGAGTGCGCTCGCACTAGCTGTTATCGGTGGACTCCTGTTCATCGCAATCCATTCAGATTGGGTATTTGGTCTCGCACTCATCTGGTATTTAGCTGGACTATTGTTTAACGAACGTCTCATTCTCTTGCAACAGATCGTAGCGGGAATTGGCATAATGTGTGTTTTACTCCTATGTTATTACGTCTTTCAGAAACGTCAACGTCTTTTTCGACAGCATTCACCAAAGTCTTCTTCGTCCTAGTTATGTTTTAGGTGAATTTGGGGTATATCCCATATAGCTGTTATAAAAGGGGGAGGCGTGCATCATGGGGAAAAAACAATGGATTGGTGTCTATCAGAATGAAACGGATTTAATTCGTAAGATCGAGGATTTACATTTTGCAGGTTATCTAGAAGAGGATCTATATATCGTGTTGCAAGACAAGACTGATATGGCGATGTTACGTGGGCAATCGGCGGCGCAACTCGTCTCTGGAAAACGGACGCTGTTTGAGCGGTTTACAGGCAAACCAGCTTCGGCTGAGGAAATTCAAACTGCTTTTACGGAACTTGGATTGCCGGAGGCAGATATTCGGCAACACGTCTTACGTGTCCAGCAAGGCGATTATGTCCTGTTGGCAGACGAAGCAGGGGCTTCTCGTCCTGCGCCGGAACCAAAAAGTATTCTGGAAACAGAGCCAGAGGGAATCGAAGCGGAACGAAAACTTGATCACGAAAACCGTGCCCTTGAAAATGAAAATGATCGGATGTTGTAAGAGAGTCGTGCGGAAAGGATGAATCTTGATGGAGAGCCAATATCATACGATTTTGGTAGCAGTCGACGGATCAGAGACAGCAGATTTAGCATTTGAGAAGGCAGTGAAATTTGCCAAACTTGATCATGCTAAACTCGTCATCGCCCATGTCATCGATATTCAGACGTTTGCTAACGTACGTGCCAATAAACGTTTCATTGATCAAAACGTTACCGAATATGCACAAGAATTGCTCGATCGTTACGAAAAGCGGGCACGAGAAGCAGGTGTCGAGATAGTTGAGCTGATCATCGAAAATGGCTCTCCGAAAACACTGATTCCAAAGGTCATCGCACCACGCGTTGGTGCGGGTCTGATCGTCTGCGGAGCAGTCGGGATGAATGCGATGGAACGAATCATGATTGGGAGTGTTTCTGAAAACATTTCCCGTTATGCAAAATGCGATATCTATATCGTCCGTCCGAAAACCTTGAAGTGACATAAAACAGCACACA
>NZ_DLMP01000002.1:204836-286098 GCF_002479335.1 Exiguobacterium sp. UBA7533
TGTGTGCTGTTTTATGTCACGTTAGAAAGTAATAGAAAATGCCTAATAAAATCAGAATGATCGGGAGAAAAATGAAATACATCCAAGACATATTTTTTGCCGAAGTCTTGTGATCGTACTGCTCTTCTGCTGGTTGCTTAGCAATCCGCAACGTAAAGATGAGTCCGACGAGACAAATGACTAATGCGATCCAAAATAAAGTCAACATAAGCATGCTCCTCTCTTCTTTTATCATACAGAAAATGGTCATGTTCTGCAGTGGTGAGTTGTGACAGTTTAAAGTTGACAACGTACTAGTTGAGGGGCTAAACTAACTTCATAAGTTTAGGGGGTAAACTAAAAATGAAAGATAATTTACGTGAAGCAGTCCTCCTGTTCGAAGAAGTCATGATCCATGGAACTGAACGTGTGCTGAAGTCAGTCGAAGCGCCTGTTTGGCAAATGTATTCACCGGAACAACTCCATGTGTTGAAGCTCGTTGGAAAATACGGACCAATCTCATCGGGGCGTCTCGCGGCAGTACAGGGCGTACATAAAAGCGCCATTTCCAATCGGCTGAAAAAGTTGACGGAAAAAGGACTTGTCATCGTCGAACGCCGAGAAGATGATCACCGAACGAAGTACATCTCGTTGACCGAAGCAGGACGATTGGTTGCGACAGAGGCGGAGCAAGAAATCTATACGTATCTCGAAAGTTTGATTGAAGGAAAGGTCGAGGAAGAAGAAATCATCCAGTTCATCGAAACCTTTAAGAAAATCAAAGAGATTCTGCAGTTGAACGTCTAAAGACAGAATAGAAGGAAGAGGAGAATCAGACATGCGACAAATCGTCAAATGGCGCTGGGCAATTCTTGCATTATTGCTCATCGTCACAGTAGGTTTACTATTTACGGCACCAAACTTGGCAAAACAAGCAGAGGACGCAGGGGCGATTCAGCTTGCGGATAACGCTGACTCACAGCGGGCAGCAGATATTTTAGAAAAAGCGGGAGCAAGTGAAGAAACGATCTCTCTTGTTATTCCGCTCAAAGACAAAGTCAGCGATGCTGATCGAAAGTCGATTGGGAAAATCGTTAAAGATTTAGAAGCACTCGATCGTCCGGTCACGGATGTGCTGAATCCGTTTGAAAACAAAGAGACGGAAGGACAGCTCGTCTCAAAAGATCAAAAGACAGTCCTTGTGCCGATCACGGTCGACGGTTCGCAAGAAGAAATCGTCAAACTGGCAAAACAAATTCGGACAGATCTCTTGCCAAAGGATCAAACGATTTATCTAACGGGTGAAGCGTTAATCAACGATGACGTCAATACAAGCTCACAAGAAGGGTTGAAGCGGACGGAACTGATTACCGTCGGGTTGATTTTCGGACTACTTCTGCTCGTCTTCCGTTCCATCGTCACACCGTTCGTACCACTTGTGGCAGTGGGCTTTACGTACCTGATCAGCCAATCACTCGTCGCCTTTTTCGTCGACTGGTTCGGATTCCCGGTATCGAACTATACGCAAATCTTCCTCGTTGCCATCCTGTTTGGGATTGGGACGGATTACTGTATCTTGCTACTGAGCCGGTATAAGGAAGAATTGACGGCAGGACACGATGTCGAGACAGCGATCGTCAACACGTATAAGACAGCAGGGCGTACGTTACTAATCAGTGGTCTTGCTGTTCTTGTCGGTTTCTCAGCGATTGGGTTTGCGGACTTCCCAATCTTCAAATCATCGGTCGCTGTTGCGGTCGGGATTGCCGTCCTCTTACTCGTCTTATTTACACTTGTCCCCTTCTTCATGGCGACACTCAAAGAAAAATTATTCTGGCCGTCAAAGAAGGCAGCGAGTCACCAAGATAGCAAACTGTGGTCACATTATGGTGGGTTATCGATCCGTCGTCCTTTACTTGCGATGATCATCGTTGCGATCGTCACGGTCCCGACACTCTTTACGTACGATGATGACCTCTCGTTTAATACCGTCGATGAGATTGGTGCGAAGTATGATACGGTCAAAGGACTGAATGCGATCTCGGATGGATTTGGAGCAGGTGAGTCGCTCCCGGTCAATGTCATTCTTAAGAGCGACAAAGATTTGATTACAGAAAAGACAGTTCCTTATGCGGAACAGTTGAGTCGTGAGCTCGTGAAAATCGACGGGGTCAAATCGGTTCGTTCGATTTCTCGTCCGACAGGCGAAATCATTAATGACTTCTACGTCGATCGTCAATTAAAACAAGTTGCTTCCGGCATGAAGAAAGCAACCGCCGGTCTTACGGACGTTCGGTCTGGTCTGACGACAGTTGAAGACAATCTCAACGGTATTACAGGACAACTACCGGCAGGAGACTCGGCTTCAGCAGGAGCAAGTCAGTTGCAACAAGCAGCAGACGGACTTGGACAGATCAACCAACAGTTGACGCTCGTCGGTCAAGGTCTGCAATCGACTCAAAATATACCGCAAACCATTGGGACATTAAATGCCTTGTCTGGTCAATTGAGCCAAGTTCAATCTGGCATCAGTCAAGCAGCAAGTGGAATAGCCTCACAAGGAGCACAAGCCGGTCAACTTGGAAGTGGGCTGACACAACTTGCGGATGGTGTTGGTCAAGCAAACACAGGGCTTGCGAAAATTAGTAATGGTCTAGATGACATCTCGAATTTGTTAACCGAGATGGCACAAGCGACATCGATCCGTGGGACAGGTGTGTTCGTGCCAAAAGATACGTTATCGGACAAGGCCTTTAAACCAGCAATTGACCGTTACGCGATTGATCAGCAAACCGGATTGAAGTTTGAAGTCATCCTCGAAGATGATCCGTATTCACCAGAAGCGATTCAAACTGTCGCTGCAATCAAAAAGACGACAGCGAATACGATTAAAGGGACACCGTTTGAAGACAGCACTGTCGCATATGGCGGGATTTCAAGCGTCAACAGTGACTTGAATGATACGTCGAAAGCCGATTTCAAACGAACAGTGACCGTCATGTTGATCAGTCTCTTTGTGATTTTAGCGATCATGTTCCGTTCGTTGATCATGCCATTGTTCATGATTGGTTCGTTATTGCTGACGTATTATACGTCGATGTCGATCGCTGAGCTGATCTTCGTCAACGGTCTCGGATATGACGGCATCAGTTGGGCTGTTCCGTTCTTCGGATTCGTCATGTTGATTGCCCTTGGTATCGATTATTCGATCTTCCTACTCGATCGTTTCCGCGAAGAGACGATCAAGGGACTCGATACGAAGGAAGCGATGTTCCTGTCGATGAAAAAGATGGGATCTGTCATCATCACGGCAGCGATCATTCTTGCAGGAACCTTCGGAGCGATGATGCCGTCTGGTGTCTTGAGTCTCGTTCAAATCGCGACGATTGTCATCACAGGTCTACTTTTGTATGGATTAATCGTCTTACCACTCTTGATTCCAGCGATTACAGTTTCGTTTGGTAAAGGGGTCTGGTGGCCGTTTCGATCAAATGTCAAAAAATAAGAACTAATCAAACCGGATTCGTCTTCTAGATGAATCCGGTTTTTTCATGACGTATACTAAGAGCAGAGTATAAGGAGGTAGAACATGCAATACTTCAAACAACTGACTTCACGGATTTGGTATCAGACACCGGTCAGCGAGACGGATCGCCCGATTCTCGCCGTCGTGCGTGGGGAGAAGCATCAATTGATGATTGACGCGGGAAACTCGTCAGCCCATGCCGCTTTGTTTTTAGAAGAAATGAAAAAACACAATCTTGGATCACCTGACTTATTGGCCCTGACCCACTGGCACTGGGATCATATTTTTGGAATGAAACATCTCCGTCTGCCATCGATGGCAACACAGCAAACAATCACCCGTATGAAAGAGATGCAACCATACGCTTGGACGGATGCAGCGTTACAAGAACGAATGGATCAAGGGATCGAGATTCCGTTTTGTGCGGATGCGATCAAGCTCGAGTTTGGTACGACACGCGATATTGAAGTCGTCTTACCGACGATTGGCTTTACTGGACAATTGGAAATTGACTTAGGTGGCGTGCAGTGCCAACTGATTGAAGTCGAAAATGATCATTCTCCTGGTAGCCTACTCGTCTACATTCCGGAAGAACGCGTCGTGTTCTTAGGAGACGCGATGTATGCGGATATCTTTTCATCGAAGTGGAATTATACGGTCGAACGGACGAAGCGCTTATTAGCGGCAATCGATCGTTTAGAAGCCGATTATTATGTCTGGTCGCATGGAGAAGCGATGCCGAAGTCTGAATTTGAAGAAGAGGTCAACATGTTGCGTCGAGCCATTCGTGTAACGGAAGCGACCGGAGGACGACTGAAGGATATGCGGACTTTATATGCAGAAGAGACAGGACGATCGTTGACGGAAGACGAAACCGAAACATTGATCTATTTTGCAAATGGAGTGAAATGACAGATCGTAACAAGGGATAAAACGGAGGACGTCGAAATAAAAAAGTACTACGAGCTTGTTAAAGGGAGCGGTACTATATGACAAAGCCAAAATTCGAACGGGATGAAACCATCGATCGCGTTTTTTTTGGAAAAGCGGGCATCTTTTCATTTTTGGTTATCGTGGGAGGCATTCTATATCTACTATATGATCTGTACGTACAATGATCGGAACGCATGCGTTCCGATTTTTTGAATTCAGGGGAGTGCACGAAAACCAGATATTGGGTAATAACTTGCGTGAGACTGTTAGTGAAAGTGAGAGGAGATGTCGGATGAAACGAATTCAAATTGCGGATTTTGATCGACGCATGCCATCGATTGAACTGGTCGAAAAGGATGATCACTATGAAGCGATGCTTGTTCCGAGTTATGATCATACGTACCCTTCGACACAAATCCGGACGATCCGCTTAGCGGATATCTCCGTCAATCTGATTGTGACTCCGCAAGAAACACTGCTTGTTTCTGCGCTTTTTCATAAACCGGTTCAAGTGACGGATATTGTTTCCTGGATGCAGCTGTATACGATTAGTTTTGCCCAGTCGGATGAGACTGGTTATTTCGTCGAACAAGCGGATGAAATTTTAGAAGTCGTCTTGTATCAGAAACATCCGATCGTCATCGCGACACGTGGTCAAGATCGATTGTATTACGATACGACGGGAGCAATCGAGGTCCGGCGGGCGACGAATGAATCGGTCGGCGAGCGTCCCTTGCTTTATTTGAACGGGGAAGCCTGGTATGGTGTCCCGCGCTTGTCGTTCAATCGAATGAAGGATGAGCTGCACGTCAATGGAACGTTTTTATATGCGGACTATATGGACGCACACCATGGAAAAATCGGTTTCTTTCGCGAGAATGATCCCTCTCTACCAATCGTTTTGCTCGTCGGTCAGGCAATCGTTGAGATCGAACTGACCGAGAATCCGGACGGTTCACGCGTCCTGATTTTAGAACAACCATATGACGAAGCATGAAAGTGCACAAAAACCGTTCAGCAGATGAACGGTTTTTAAGTGAGACCGTGAAATCCCTTACAAAATATGCGAAGATAGTAAAGAGACAGACCAAAGGGGTTGATGGGGACATGGCGAAAGAAACACCGCGTAATTCTAAATGGATGCGTTCCTATAATCGGGCACTCGTCTTGCGACTGATTCGGATGCATCAACCGATTTCGCGGGTTGAGTTAGCACAACGGACGAACTTAACGAAGCCGACGGTATCGAACATCGTCAGTGAATTGATTGCAGAACAACTCGTGACGGAGCGAGAGCTTGGGGTATCGAACGGGGGACGAAAACCGATCATGCTCGAACTCGTCGCAACAGAGCAATACGTCATCGGCATCGATGCGACAAGTCACCAATTCATCGGAGTCGTCGCGGATTTAAGTGGTAATACGATTCATGAGTCCGAAGCCGTGGGACGTTTTGAGACGAATGAAGAATTGATTGAAGCGATTGGTCGATTATGCGAGACCTTGATTGCACAGACACAAGGACGGGGAACGATTCACGGTATCGGGATCTCCGTCCACGGGATGGTCAATCCGGAGACAGGTGTCATCTTGTTTGCACCACGTTTCCACCTGCATGACGTCGAGTTGAAGGTACAACTTGAAGCACGCTTTGACTATCCTGTCTTCATCGAAAACGATGTTCGAGCACTCGCTTCGTTTGAGCTATTATTCGGTGAAGGTGTTGGGGTCGAACAATTCTTTTATCTCTATGCCGGGGAAGGCATCGGGGGTGCTTATGTGCTCGATGGACAGCTTGTCGACGGACAACATCATATTACGGGAGAGGTCGGACATATGCGTCTTGATCTCGATGGACCGATTTGTTCGTGTGGGAACAGAGGATGCCTAGAAGCATTAGCAGGCGAAAAAGCATTGTTACGGGATTATGCTGTCGTGGATCCGCAAGTCATGACGATTGCTGATTTGCGCAAACGGTTAAACGAACGCGATGAACAAGCAGTTCGTACATATGAACGGGCGGGGGAATATATCGGAATCGGTGTCTTGAATACGATTCATCTCCTGAATCCACGCCGGATTTTACTTGGGGGACCGATGTTTGAGCTCGCACCCACGATCGTTGATCAAATCAAGGAACGGGTCGAGCACACGGCGTTGACCGCTGCTTCACGTGAAACCGATGTCAAGATGGTTCCGTGGGGTGAAAAACAAGGAGCACTCAGTGCGGCTGCCCTTGCGACAAATAGTTTATTTCAAACGATTTAATGAACCGATTCCGTGTCTTGCAAACTAGCAAGACACGGAATCGGTTTTGTTATTCAACAAATAATTTGTTGAAACCGTTTACAAGTTAAAAACCAATGTGCTATAGTCGATATAAAGTTAGATAATAAATTTAATTTACTAAGTTCATGGTCAACTAAGTGGAGGTGGATGCAGGTTAGCAGGGGCTAATCAAGCTGAAGCAGGAAAGGGAGGCATCGCGCAATGGAACCACACGATCCATGGGTTTCGTACCGTGAAGCTTTCGGGCGTTACGGAGCAATCCGCGGTTTTTATTTTCATCGGTCAACGCAACAGATGACAGAACAGGGTCCAGGCGATGTCCCGACAGACGAGCAGGATATCGTGCTCGTCCGACCACGACGTGACGGTGTGTTTCAATTCCGGATGTCATCGGTACAAGGGGTCCTGACGATCCGTTCATCCGAGCTACACATTCGAAAAAATGAGAGCGGATACATTGAATTACGCGCACTCATGCAACACATGCGCTCTGCCGGTTGTTTGACGCTGGGTGGAGAGTTATATCTCTTCGTCCGACCGGACGTCGATACGCTGGCATACCGTCTTCGATTGATCGCCCGTGTATTGATTCAGCTACAGGGAATGCCGATTCAGACGAAGGTGATCGAAGAATGGTGCCGACAGGCACTAATCGAAGGGGAACACGCTAGACGATACGCTTGACTACTTACACATAAAAGGGGAGTTCTTACATGAAATTCAAAAAAACGAAACTCGTTGCTGCAGCATCAGTCCTAACATTATCCGCATTCCTCGCCGCTTGTGGTGGCGAAGACGAGCAACAAACGAAAACAAAAGACGGTAAGACGATCGTCACATGGTGGGGCTGGGCACCGCAACCAGAAGCGGGGAAAACTGTCGTTGATGCTTTCAATAAATCACAAGATAAATACGTCGTTCAATTCAAACGATACAGTGAAGACTACGAAAAACAATTACAGGTCGCGATGTTGTCAGGTAAAGGTCCAGACATCATCGGTCTGAAAGAACCGATGATTCAGCAGTACAAGGATCGCGTCGTACCGGTCGATTCGTACATGGATAAAGCAGCAGGTAAAGGCTGGAAAGATAAGTTCGTTGAGCTCGGAATCGAACAAACAACGATTGACGGCAAACAATATGCAGTTCCAATTGGTTTCACAGGTCAAGCGTACTTGATGTACAACAAGACGATGCTTGATAAATACGGTGTGACACCACCGAAGAACTACAAAGAAACAGTCAGCGCAGTCAAGAAGATTAAAGACTCAGGCGATAAAGTCATCCCACTCATGCTCGGAGCAAAAGATGCATGGATTGACATCGATGTCTACAACGTCCTCAGCCACCAGGTCGCACCAGGTTACATTCAAAAAGTCCTCTCGGGTCAAGCAAAATGGACAGACGACGAAATGGTTAAAACAGCACAAGTCTGGCAAGATCTCTTCAAAGATAAAGTTTTCCAAGAAGGAGCGCTTGGTCTAGCGACATACAATGACGGGATGAACCAATTCTTTGATAAAAAAGCAGCGATGTGGGTCATCGGTTCATGGGAAGCACACTCGATGACAACAGCTGAGAAAAAAGACAAATGGAAAATCAAAGATGAACTCGGATTCGTTCCACTCCCGAACTTAGTAGGTGGAACAGAGCAACCGGTCATCGCATCGATCGATATGGCACTTGGTGTCAATAAAGAGTCGAAACAACAAGAAGGTGCAGCAGAGTTCATCGCCTTCATGAGTCAAGGAAAAGGACAAGAAGTCTACATGGGTGAGTTTGAAATGGCACCTGGTATCAAGGATGTCAAAGTCGATTCAGACGCTGCCTTCACATCTGAAGGCGAAAAAGAATCGTACAAGATGTTAAACGACACATTAGCAAAAGCGGTTGCTAGCCGTGGTATCCGAGATACGAAATTAAACGATATCCTCGGTAAGGAACTTCAAAACATCGCGACAGGACAAGATCCGAAAGAATCATTACAACGCGTTCAAGACGCAGCGGATCAATCAGCGAAATAAGACTCGACAGTGAAGTGGTACGCCTGCGTGCCACTTCCTGATTTTTGGACTTGAGGAAAGTGGGGAATCGATATGCAGACAGAGCGACAGGAATTGCCGATTAAACCAAAAGCAGAACCGCTCCAGCCGGTGGCGACACGCCCGCCCGCACCGAAGAAGAAAAAGAACATGAAGCGAAACATGGTCGGATGGGCCTTCGTTGCTCCGATCGTCTTGTTCGTCGTCAGCTTCATCTATTATGGGATTTTCTATAATGCCTATAACTCATTCTTCTCGTGGGACGGGATTTCGTTTGACAAAGTATTCGTCGGACTCGACAACTATGCTGAGATGTTCCAAGATCCGGACTTCTATCTCTCGCTGAAGAACACATTCATCTTCACGATTTTGACCGTTTCGATTCAAGCTGGTATCGGTCTCGTCTTGGCGTACTTCCTGCATACACCGGGACCATTGCGGACGGCGATGAAGTCGGTCTTCTTCTTCCCGGTCGTCTTGAGTCCTGTCGTACTCGGTGCGGCATTCTCACAAATTTATGATTTCCAGTTTGGTTACATCAATGAGTTCCTCCGTGCGATTGGTCTCGGTAGCCTCGAGCAGAACTGGCTTGGTGATCCGGATATCGCGCTTTATTCCGTCATTGCGATCAACATCTTCCAGTGGACGGGTTCTTCGATGGTCATGTACTACATGGCAATGTTGACGATTGAGAAGGAAATCTTCGAAGCAGCAAAAATCGATGGAGCTGGATTCTTCCGGACACTGTGGAGCATCGTCTTCCCGAACTTGAAAGGAACGACGTTCACTCTGTCGATTCTCGGAGTTATCGGTGGTCTGAAGACGTTTGACTTAGTCTGGATCACGACAGCTGGTGGACCAGGATCGTCGACGGAGTTCATTTCGACATACCTATTCCGAAAATCGATGTTGCAACAGGAAGTTGGTTTCTCGAGTGCTGTTGCCATCATCCTACTGACGATCGCCTTGCTGATCACGTACTTCCAATTGCGTGTACAAAAGAAAATGGATAACTAAGGAGGAACGACCCATGGATGTAGAATCTAAAAAAAGCCGCTGGATGATTAACCTCGTATTGGCGCTTGCGTCAATCGTCTGGTTATTCCCAATTTTCGTCATGTTCAAAGAGAGTCTTCGCGTCAATGGATTCGATAACTATATTGCGACATTACAAAACCCGAACTTCCCGACATTCGTCTTCAACAGTTTCTTTGTCGCTTTCTTCATGATCATCATCTCGATCACGATTTTGGCGTTCGCAGCGTTCGCTTTCTCGAAGCTTGAGTTTGCTGGAAAACGTCTTTTGTTCAACATGGTCCTTGCTGGACTCATGTTACCTGTTGCATCGATGATCGTACCCTTGTTCTTCACGCTTCGTTCATTTGACGGGCTGAACAACCACTGGGGACTGATCGGAGCGGAAGTTGCCTTCTTCTTACCATTCGGTCTGATGCTTATCAAAGGATACTTTGATGAATTGCCAAACGAATTGATGGAAGCAGCGTATATCGATGGTGCGACGATTCTTGAAGTCTTCTTCAAAGTCATGCTACCGCTCGCAAAACCAGCGCTCGCAACAGCTTTAATCTATGCGTTCCTTAACTCATGGAACGAGTACTTGATGGTTCTTACGTTCATGACCGACCCTGCTTATCAGACAGTCACGATGGCACCAAGTTTCTTCAAGGATGCGCTTGGCGGGGACCCAGGGAAAATCTACGCTTCACTTGTTTTGATCAGTTTACCGACGATGATCTTCTATATCTTCTTCCAACGTTTCTTCCAAAAAGGGATGACGGCGGGTGCAGTAAAATAATTGTTTTTGCGTAAGGGGGAGCACAATGTATTTAGGAGTCGATTATTATCCAGAACAAACACCACGAGCACTATGGGAGGAAGACTTCCGACTGATGAAGGAACTTGGTGTCAACGTCGTTCGTCTCGCAGAATTCGCTTGGTCGATGATGGAGCCGGAAGAAGGCGTCTATGACTTTAGTTTTTGGGATGACGTCATCGAACGTTTGAGTGCGGAAGGATTCGATATCGTACTCGGGACACCAACCGCGACACCACCTGCGTGGTTGTGTACGAAGTATCCAGAAATCTTACCGGTCGATGAGAACGGTGTGACGATCAGCTTTGGTGCTCGTCGCCATTATACGGTCCATAGCGAAACGTACCAACGACTATCCGTCAAGATCACGGAAGAGATGGCGAAACGATACGGTCAACATCCTCGTGTTATCGGGTGGCAAACGGATAATGAATATGGGCATGAGAAATCGGATCGTTCTTACGGTGATGTCGACCGCGCTGCTTTTCAGCGCTGGTTAGAGAACCGTTACGGAACGCTTGATGCTTTGAACGAAGCATGGGGAACCGTCTTCTGGAGTCAGACGTACACGGCGTGGGATCAAATCCCGGTACCGCGTAAAGTCTATCAGGAACATAACCCATCCCTGCTCGTCGACTTCGATCGTTTTTGTGCCGACGGCTATACGTACTACAACAAATTACAAGTCGATGTCTTACGTCGCTACATCCCAGAGAACGTCTTCATCACGCACAACCTCGTCTACAGTGACATGGCGGTCAATCAACAGCAAATGGCGCAAGATCTCGATTACGTCGCGTTCGATAACTACCCGGTCTGGGGTGGCTTACCGGAGCCGAACCGGTTCGAGAAGATGGCAAGCGATCATGATCTTTGCCGCTCTTCGAAGCAAGGAAAAGGCTTCTGGGTCATGGAACAGTTGAGTGGCGCACAAGGCTGGAGTAAAATCGGTTACTTGCCACGACCAGGGCATATTCGTCTCTGGACGTATCAAGCAGTCGCGCGGGGAGCAGAAGCGATCGTCTACTTCCGATTCCGGGCTGCTCATTTTGGAACAGAGGAGTTCTGTCACGGCATCATCGATCATGATGGAAAACCGAAACGGAAATTCGAAGAAGTCAAACAGATCATGACGGAACTGAATACGTATGGCGATGAGATTAACGCGAGCCGTTACGACGCGAAGGTTGGTGTCTATTTCGATCAAGAAAACGTCTGGGCGTGGACGCATCAGCCGCACAGTGATGCGTTTGATTTTAGGACGGAGTTCGTCCGCTTCTATGGCGGAGCGGTTCGTCAACAAGTCGCAACCGACATCGTCTTCCCAGGTGATGATTTATCTCGTTATAAACTGATCATCGTTCCACTCTATTTCTTGACGAATCCTACGTTCGATGACGCCTTGATTGCGTACATGGAACAAGGCGGTCACGTCATCTTCACGTACCGGACAGGTGTCAAAGATGCACAAAATCATGTCGTACCGACGACGTTACCGGGTAAATTCGCACCGTATGCGGGTATTGAAATCGACGAATATGAGTCACTTCAATCCGTTCAGCAACATAAGGTGGCAGGTATCGGCGAGATGTCAGGACAATCCTCAACAGCGCGCCTCTGGTGTGACTTGATCACACCAACGACAGCAGAGACGCTTGCTGTCTATGAAGATACGTTCTACGAGGGTGTAGCGGCTGTGACGCGCAATGCCTATAAAGGAATGATTACCTACATCGGCTCATCGATTGATGATGCGATGATTGATACAATTTACCGTCAAGCGTTCACAGAGGCTGGCATCGAGATGATCGATGCTCCGGATCAAGTTGAAATTATTCGTCGTCACGGCGAACAACGCGATTTCCTCTTCTTGATGAACCATAACACGAAAGAAGCACGGGACGTCACGCTCGACGGAACATACAAAGCATTGACAAAAGATGGGACATATCGTGGAACGGTCCAGCTCGCACCACTTGAGACACTGATTCTGACGACGTAAGGAGGAAGAGAACCATGGCAATCTTTGAAGTAGCAGGACGTCGTTTCGTCATCGAAGGGAAACGGGTCGCTCACGTCGTCACGATCGGTGCGAACGGGAAGCTGATCCACACGTATTTCGGTGCCAAGTTACCATATCGAGATGATTATGAAGCGTTACCGAGTCCGATCGTCGCACACAGTTCGTTTGAATCACCAGATGGCGTCGCGACGTACGATTTCGTACCATTCGGCGAGATGTTGTATACGGAGCCGACATTGAAGTCGGAAAGAGAGGACGGGCAACGGATTCACCAGTTCCAGTTTGAACGCTCCGAGCAGACAGAAACGAAATTGACGCTCTGGCTGTTTGATCCCTTGCAGGAGATGCGTGTCGGAGTGCAATATGAACTGTTTGAAGATTACGATATCATCGGTCGTTCGATTGTCGTCGAAAATACAGGACGATTACCTGTTCGTTTAACAGCAGCCCAGTCCTTCGCAATGGGACGTTGGCATCAACCGAATTTAAAACTGCATCACTTCGCTGGGATGTGGACAGGTGAGTTCAAGAAACAAATCACACCGGTGACACCAGGACGCCAGACGATTGAAAGTCGGCGCGGGGTGACGAGTCATCAAGCGAATCCTTGGTTCGCACTCGAACAGGATGCAACAGAAGATGGCGGTGAAGTCGTTTACGGACATTTTGCCTATTCGGGTAACTGGGCGATTCACGTCGAACAAGATGCGTTTGGTTTCGTTCAGCTATCGGGTGGCATGAATCCGTTTGATTTCAGTTGGAAACTATCACATCAACAACAGTTGACGACACCGACGTTCTACATCGGGTATGCGGACGGTTTCGCAGATATGAGCGCCCATGCGCATGCGTTCCAACGTGATGTCATCATGCCGCGTGCGACTGATCGTCCAGTTCTCTATAATTCATGGGAAGCGACCTATTTCGATGTGACGGAATCTGGTCAACGTGAACTCGTCGATCTTGCAGCAGGAATCGGCTGTGAACTGTTTGTCGTCGATGACGGTTGGTTCGGTGAACGCCATTCCGATCAAGCGGGACTCGGGGACTGGCAAGTCAATCGGGAAAAGTTTCCGAATGGTCTAGAGCCTTTGATCTCATATGTAAAACAACAAGGGTTACAGTTCGGGCTATGGGTCGAACCGGAGATGGTCAATCCGGATTCTGATCTATACCGGGCGCATCCGGATTGGATTTATCATGCACGGGATGCGGTTCGGACGACGTCACGGAATCAACACGTCTTAAATCTAGGATTACCAGAAGTTGAGCAATTCATTCTCGAGATGATGGATGACTTGCTGACGCGTCACGCGATCGACTACATCAAATGGGACATGAACCGTGCCTTCTCGGAACCGGGTGTTCCAAAAGACCAGACGGATCGCCAACAGGAATTATGGAAACGTCACGTCGATGCATTGTACCGGATCTTTGATGAATTGCGTCGCTTGCATCCGACGGTCGACTTCGAAGCCTGTGCCGGTGGTGGCGGACGAATTGATCTCGGGATCCTCGCACGGACGGAGCAAGTCTGGACAAGTGATAACACGGATCCACTCGATCGCTTACAAATTCAGCATGACTTCTCTTACGCTTATAACGCGAAGATGATGAGCTGCTGGGTAACGGACGGACCGAACTGGTTAAATGGACGCAACGTGCCACTTGCGACACGCTTCGTCTCCTCGATGCAAGGAACGCTCGGGATCGGTGGTAACTTAAGCGAGTGGTCGACGGATGAGTTAGCGGAAGCAAAAGGCTGGATCGAGACCTATCAAGCGATTCGTCCGACAATCCAACGCGGCATCCAGTACCGTCTTTCATCCTTCACACAACAGACACCAAGCGTCATGCAGTATACATCGGAAGAAGAAACAGTCTTGCTCGCGATCGCGCCACTTCGGCAATACGGAATACATCAGTATCACTTTAAGCTAAAAGGACTCGACCCAACAATGCGCTACCAAGTCGAGGACCGGATGTTAAGCGGTGCCTACTTGATGCAACAAGGCTTGACGTTCTCATACACGACGGATTATGAAGCCCGCTGTCTGCGGATTCAGCCGGTCCATCGTGCGCTCTCACTACTCGAATCAAAGGAGACGATCGTATGACAGACCAGACGTTAGAAGCACAATTTGAACAGCGGTTTGGCTCACCGTCGACGCATCGCTTTTTTGCCCCGGGTCGGATCAATTTAATCGGTGAGCATACGGATTACAATGGTGGTCACGTCTTTCCATGTGCGTTGACGTTCGGTACGCATGCGATCGCGCGAAAACGAGACGATCAACGTTTCCGCTTCTACTCGCTGAATTTTGAGCAGGACGGCATCATCGAAGTCGCACTCGAAGAACTGGCGTATGACGCGAAGCACGGTTGGGCGAACTATGCGAAGGGTATGATTACAGTCTTACAGGAAGCAGGGTACCGAATCGATTCAGGATGTGACATCCTGATTCAAGGTGACATCCCGAACGGAGCCGGTCTTTCGTCATCCGCTTCACTTGAACTCGTCATCGGAGTCTTGCTCGATCGATTGTATGGATTAGACATTCCACGTCTTGATCTCGTCCGCTTTGGTCAACAGGTCGAAAACCGTTATATCGGCGTCAATAGTGGTATCATGGATCAATTTGCGATCGGTATGGGGAAAGCGGGAGCGGGATTGTTGCTCGATTGTGAAACGCTCGACTATACGTATGCTCCACTCGATTTGACGGGATATACGATCATCATCATGAATACGAACAAACGCCGTGAACTGGCAGATTCGAAATATAATGAACGCCGGGCGGAATGTGAGGCAGCACTCGCTTATCTCAATCAGTTCACATCACGGGAAACGCTTGGACAATGGACGACGTCAGAATTCACGAAAGTCGCATGGGAAGACGAAATCTTGATGCGTCGTGCCCGACACGCGATTTCAGAAAATGAACGAACACTTCAAGCACTAGCGGCACTCGAAGCGGGAGAACTGAAGACGTTCGGTCAGTTGATGAATGCTTCACACGTCTCGTTACGGGAAGATTATGAAGTGACAGGGATTGAACTCGATACACTCGTCGAAGCCGCTTGGGAGCAACCGGGTGTGCTCGGCGCACGGATGACAGGTGCTGGTTTTGGTGGCTGTGCGATTGCGATTGTTGAAGACGAGGCAGTCGACGCGTTCAAACAAGCTGTCGGCGAACAATATGAAGCACGGATCGGTTACCCAGCGACGTTCTATACAGCGACGGTCGGTGACGGAGCACGTGAAATCGAACGGGAGGTCATCTAAATGGCAACTTTAGTCGTAGGTGGAGCTGGTTATATCGGCTCCCATGCTGTCTATCAATTGATTGATGCCGGAAAGGATGTCGTCGTCATCGACCATCTGCAGTCCGGTCACCGTGAAGCGGTTCATCCGCGGGCACGTCTATATGAAGGAGACATACGCGATCGTGCTTTTCTCGATCGCGTCTTTACGGAAGAGACGATTGAGCAGGTCATCCATTTCGCTGCTTTTTCACTCGTTGGCGAGTCGATGACAGAACCATTACGCTACTTTGATAACAACGTTTACGGGACACAAGTGTTGCTCGAAGCGATGATTGCCCATGACATTAAACAGATCGTCTTTTCTTCGACGGCAGCCACATACGGTGAACAGGAGCAGATGCCGATTCTCGAAACAGCAGAAACGCGTCCGACGAATGCCTATGGTGAGACGAAGTTGATGATGGAGAAGATGATGCGATGGTCTGAACAAGCATATGGCTTACGTTATGTCGCATTACGTTACTTCAACGTTGCCGGTGCGCGCGTAACAGGAGAAATCGGGGAAGATCATACGCCGGAAACCCATCTAATCCCGCTCGTCCTCGAAGTTGCCAACCGACAACGGTCAGAAATTTCGATCTATGGCGATGATTATCCAACGCCTGACGGTACCTGTATTCGTGATTACATCCATGTCGAGGACTTGATCGACGCCCATATGCGAGCACTTGATTATTTGGCTGATGGAAACGAGAGTACGGTCTTTAACCTCGGTTCAAGCCAAGGGTTTTCCGTTCGGGAAATCATTGAAGCAGCCCGTCGCGTGACGGGACATCCGATTCCAGAACGGATCATTGAACGTCGTGCAGGGGATCCGAGTATCTTAATCGCCGGATCTGCCAAAGCAAAAGAAGTTCTCGGCTGGACACCACAACGTACCGACATCGAAACGATCATCCGTGATGCTTGGAATTGGCATGCGCACAATCCAGAAGGGTACCGGACGAGCGTTCGTTAATAGAGAGACAGAATGAGGAGAGTGACGGCGATGAATGAACTCATCCAACAGTTAGTAGCGCAAGCGATCCAGAAACGCTTGATTGAACCGGAAGATGCGATCTACGCCCGGAACCGGATTCTAGCGCGAATCGGTCAAGCCGATTTTGAAGAACAGGCAGACGTACCATCTCGCCCAATTCCCGATATTTTGGACGACATGATTGAAGTGTTGATCGTAAGTGGGCAGTTGCCGGCGCGTCTTGAAGACAAAGAGCAGTTCGCAGCAGATGTGATGGACATTTTCGTTGCCCGTCCATCTGACGTGACGGCGGCATTCCGCCGTCTGTACGCTGAATCACCGGTAGCGGCAACAGATTACTTCTATCAACTTAGCCAAGCGAGTAACTACATCCAAACGAAGCGGATCGCTAAAAATAAACGCTATCAAGCGGATACGGCTTACGGGACGATCGATGTCACGATCAACTTATCGAAGCCGGAAAAAGATCCGCGTGAAATCGCAGCAGCTCGGACAGAGGCATCAACGGCGTCGAACTATCCTACCTGTCTGTTGTGCGTCGAAAATGTCGGCTACGCGGGTCGTGCGAATCATCCGGCCCGTGCGAATCACCGGGTTGTTCCGCTGACACTGATGGAAGAATCGTGGGCACTTCAATACTCACCATACGTCTACTACAATGAACATAGCATCATCCTGTCGCAGGAACATCGTGACATGGTCATCAATCGGGATGCCTTTGCACGTCTGATTGCCTTCGTTGAGCAGTTTCCACATTACTTCGCTGGTTCGAACGCTGACCTGCCAATCGTCGGTGGATCGATCCTGACGCATGATCATTATCAGGGCGGACGCTATACGTTTGCGATGGACCGAGCAAAAACTTTAACATCCTTTACGTTCCCGGATCAGCCGACAGTCACTGGGGAGACATTACACTGGCCACTGAGTGTGTTGCGTCTGAAGAGTAAAGATGCGTCGGCATTACTCAATGCTGCGACGACCGTCTATGAGACATGGTTGACGTACACGGATGAGAGTCAAGAGATTCGTTCACATACTGGTGAGACGCGACACAATACCGTGACGCCGATCGCCCGTCAACGTGATGGACAATTCGAGCTCGATCTCGTCTTACGGAACAACCGGACGTCAGCAGAACATCCGGACGGTATTTTCCATACGCATGCCGATATTCACCACATCAAGCGAGAAAATATCGGTTTGATCGAAGTGATGGGACTGGCAGTCTTACCGGCACGCCTGCTTCAAGAGTTGCAACAGGTCGAACAGTTCATCACAGGTGAAGTCGACGAAGTAGCTGTCGCTCATGCTGACTGGGCACAGGAACTAAAACAAGCGTATGTCGGACAACATGTCACGACATACGTCGAGCAAGCAGTTGCTGCAAAATTCGTACGTGGTCTTGAGGACTGTGGTGTCTTTAAACAGACAGAGGAAGGTCAGGCGGCGTTCGGACGATTCGTTCAACTCGTGACGCGCCAACCAGTGGAGGAACAACGATGACACGACTACTTGAGAAAGAGTTGATTCGACATACATTACGTCAGGAAGGCATCGAAGTGACACTCTGGAACTATGGCGGCATTATCCAGGACATCCGGACGATTGATCGGGATGGTCATTTGGAAAGCGTCGTCTTAGGTCTAGAGACGGTAAAAGACTATCAACAACACTCGCCGTACTTCGGGGCAATCGTCGGACGCGTCGCTGGTCGAATCGGACAGGCACGTTTCGAAGTAGCGGGAGACGTTTATCAGCTCGTCGCAAACGACGGGGCGAATCATCTGCATGGTGGAATTCACGGATTTGATCAAGCGTGGTTTGATGTCATCGAAGCGACGGATACATTATTCCATTTGCGCTTAAAAAGTCCAAACGGAGAAGAAGGTTATCCGGGAACAGTCACACTCGATGTGTTTTATCGACTAAAAGATACGACATTGACACTTGAGATGTCGGCGGTGACGGATCAGACGACACCACTCAATCTGACGAATCATACGTACTTCAACCTATCTGGAAATGCGAAGCGAGATGTGTTAGATCATGTCTTGACGTTACCAAGCGACTGTTACTTACCGGTCCAGCCAGATGGCTTGCCGACAGGCGAACAACGGGATGTATTCGGAACCCCATTCGATTTCCGGAACGGTCAGTCGATTCGTAAGGGAATTACGCTTGAGCATCCTGAGACGATCGCTGTCGGAAATGGCTACGATCATCCCTTCGTGTTGCGGGATAACACACTTCGACTCGCAGATCCGGTATCCGGTCGTTTCGTCGACGTCACGACGAATCAGCCGGCGGTCGTGCTCTATACGGGAACGCAACTACTGACCGATTATACGGTTCACGGTGTTCCTGCTCGACCATCACTTGGTTTATGCCTTGAAACACAAGTCCATCCGAATGCAGTCCATGAATCTGATTTTCCATCAATCTTGTTGTCACCAGGTGAGACCTATCACTGGAAAACAGCTTATCGTTTTAGTGTAGTATCTTGAAATAAGCCCCGCGTCCCGTGTCCAATTGGACAGGGAAGCGGGGCTTATTTGTGGTAGAACAGGGAAGGAAAAGTCTCAATTCACAGACGTTGCTCGAGCGCGAGTAGCGTCCGCTTCATATTCAGTCCACCATGATAGCCGAGCAAATCACCTTTTTTGCCGATAATCCGGTGACACGGAATCGCAAGCAGTAATCGATTTTTACCGATTGCCGTGCCAATCGCGCGAGTCGCGTTCGGTCGGAAAAGACGTTCCGCGATATCGGAGTAGGTGGCGGTTTGACCGTACGGTACCGCACGTAGAGCATTCCAGACTTCAAGTTGAAACGGGGTACCGACTGGTGCGATCGGAAAGGACAGTGTCGTCGACTGCTGATTCAAGTAGGCCAGCAGTTGCTCCGTATATGGAGCAAGCGCGGTATCAGAAGCAATTCGTTCCGCCCGAGGCAAGTGTTTCCGCGACCAGTCATCGAATAAATCCTCCGGTTCATCCCAAGCACCGACATAACAGAGACCATCCGCTGTAGCGGCGACCGGAAACGTATGGGTGTTCCATTGCATGCGAGTGAAGTACAGTTCCATGACCATATTTTCCTTTCTACACGAAATGAAGTGACGCATCCCAAAGAGGTGCTTTTTGCGCAGAGGCACCTCTTTTGATTACGCGCGCGAACCGACCTGTTGACGTGGTGGAAGATGGATCGATTGACCAAATAAGGATTCCATCGATTCCGTCAAGGCTTCGACCCTACTCGGATGTGCCATGACAGGGAAGAGGAGGTCTTCTCGTTTCGCTGTCAGTTCCAGTGCTTGGGTGAATTGACCGACGAGACGATGAGCATCGTCTCCTATCATATGAATACCAAGGATCAGTGATGTCTGTTCGTCAGCGATGACCTTGACGAACCCACTGCCCCCTTCAATCGTCGTCGTTCCGTTTGCATTTAGTGGGAACTGTCCACTCTGAACAGTATGTCCGGCTTCACGGGCTTCCTGTTCCGTCATCCCGACCGAAGCAATCGGAGGAAACGTTCGCAGAACGGTCGGATAATACGGTGTCGTCGGATCGACGTCTTGACCGGACAAGTGAGCTGCTGTCCGCTTCGCTTCGTGAATCGCACGAGTGGCGAACTGTGGACCCGGTGTGACATCACCGATCGCGTAAATATGCGGTTGATCGGTTTGTCCGTATGCGTCGACGGGGATCGTCCCGTCTTCTGCAAGCGTCACACCAATCCGTTCGAGACCGAGTGTCAAACTGTTCGGGATCCGGGAAAGGGACTGGAACAAATAGGCACCCTGATAGGCGACTTCTTCTCCGTTTTTCATGACCGTGACGGTCGCGTCCGATGAAGCCTCGATACGTGTCACGACATCCGACACGAGACGGATTTTTTGTTTTTTGAATGTCCGCTTCAGTTCCTTTTCAACGCTTGGTTCAAGCGACAATTGATCGGCAAACAAAGTCACCTCTGTCCCAAGTGCATGGAAACAGGCTGCAGCTTCGAGTGCTAACGTGTCAGATCCAATGATCAATAAGCTGGTTGGTAGTTGCTCGAGTTGATAAAGCTGTTCGGCATTCAGTCGGCACGATTCCTCGTGCTGGATGCTATGACTACCGGTCGCAATGATAACGTCTTGAAACCGGTACGTATCGAACTGATGTCCCGACTCAACACCGATCCGGTCCTCTGACAGGAAGGAGGCTGCACCAGAGATATGCTCAATCTGGTTCGCCTGACAGAGGGCGACGACACCTTGACGTAATTGCTGCACGACACGATTGCGGTAAGCATTCAGTTTACTGAAGTCATGGACAGTAGGGGGAGTGAATCCAAGGTCTTCAAGATGAGGCAAGCGTAACATTTCTTCTGCCGCATGCGCATAAACCTTGGACGGGATACAGCCTCGGTTCAAACAAAGTCCACCGAGTTCAGCTTGTTCAATCAGTGTCACCTTACGACCGCCTTGCGCAGCACGGATCGCTGCCGTGTAACCTGCGGGACCCCCACCGATAATCAGGAGATCCCGTTCTTGTGTAAGTTCGCCAACAACCATGTTAGATCAACTCCAAAAGTAGGGTAGTCGGATGTTCAATCAGTGAAACGAATCGATTTGTAAAGGCAACGGCCGTTGCTCCGTCTGCGACGCGATGATCGAACGACATCGACAAATTCATCATCGAGCGGACGACGATTTGATCGTCTTCATCGACACAGGCTCGTTTTTTCGTCTTGTGGAAGGCAATCAATGCCGTTTCTGGATAGTTGATGATTGGTGTAGCCCCCGTACTGCCCAGTGGACCAACATTGCTCATCGTAAAGGTACTTGGCTTTAAGTCCGCTGCACGTAAGGCACCGTTTTGAGCACGTTGTTGCAACGAGATCAGTTGATCATGCAATTCCGTCAGTGAGAGCCGATCGGCATGACGGATGACTGGCACCATTAACCCGTCTGGTGTCTCGGTTGCCATGCCAAAGTGGAGATCCCGCTCTAATCGAATACATTCATTCGCTTCATCGAGTTTGGCATGGAAGACGGGGTAGTCTTTTAAAGCAACGATCAAGGCTTTGATGAAGAAAGCATTGACGTTAATGTTTCGTCCAGCTGCTTTCCATTCGGCACGTAATGCGAGCAAACGTGTCATGTCGACTTCCTCGAAGTGAGTGACGTGCGGAATCGTGTACAGCGACTGGGTCATCTTTTTCGCGATTTGCTTACGAATGCCGCGAAACGGAATCGTTTCCGGTGATGTTTCTTGGTATGTGACCTCTTCAATAATCGGTGTAGCTGTCTCTTGTGGAGCAGTAGTAGCCTGGACGAAGCGAAGCACATCGTCCTCCGAGACTCGACCTGATGGATCGGAGGCCGTGATAGATTCGATATCAATTCCGTGATCACGAGCAATTTTTCGTGTGTACGGTGTCGCTAGGACCCGTTTTGATGGAGATGCTTGAGCAGGTGGGGCCGCGACAGCGATAGGCGCTGGTTCAGATACGCGCGACACTTCAGGTTTTACCGCGACCGGCACTTCAGAAGCGTTACTTGCTTCGATGTGCAACAACGTCGTACCGACTTGCACCGTCTGACCGACCGGAATGATGATTTCCTTGACGATTCCGGAGACAGGAGCCGGTAGTTCAGCGACCATCTTATCGGTCGCAACCTCAACGACCGGTTGATCGGTCGTGACGTGGTCTCCGACTTGAACGAGATAATGCGCGATTTCACCTTCCGTCATACCTTCCCCGACATCATGTAACTTGACTTCGATCATGGGACTCAGCTCCTTAAAACTCGACCGTACGCTGAATCGTCGCAAGGACTCGTTCCGGCGTCGGAATGTAATGGTCTTCGAGGGCGAACAGTGGAACCGGAACATCAAAACCTGTCACACGGGCAATTGGTGCCCGTAAATAAAGAAACGCCGTATCGTTGATCAACGTGACGAGATCATTCCCGAGACCACCCATCGCTGCGGCTTCATGCACGATGACGGCACGACCGGTCTTTTGAACGGAAGCAGCGATTGTGTCCCGGTCAAGCGGATAGAGCGTCCGTAAGTCGAGGACTTCGCAAGAAATACCGCGTTCCTGTGCAGCCATCGCTGCCTTGTGAGCCACTTGGACCATTGCCCCCCAAGCGATCAACGTCACGTCCGTCCCTTCACTGACGCAGCGCGCTTTTCCGATCTCGACGGTATAGGACTCGCTCGGTACGACTTCCTTGAATGAACGGTAACTACGCATCGACTCGAGGAACAACACGGGATCTGGATCTTCAATCGCAGCAATCAATAACCCTTTTGCGTCGTACGGTGTCGCCGGACAGACGACCTTGAGACCGGGCATTGATGTAAAGAGCGCCTCCGTACTATCGGAATGGATTTCCGGTGCCCGGATGCCGGCACCATAAGGCGCACGAATGACCATCGGCACACTATAGCGTCCCATCGTTCGCATCCGGATACGAGAGACATGGGTCATGATTTGTTCATAGGCAGGGTAGATGAAGCCGAGAAATTGAATCTCGACGATCGGTTTAAAGCCATTGATGGCAAGACCGATCGATGTACCGACGATGCCGGCTTCACTGAGCGGTGTATCAACGATCCGGTCTTCACCGAACTCTTCTTGTAAGCCGTCCGTCGCTCGGAAGACGCCACCGTTTTTTCCGACATCTTCTCCAAGAACGAGTGTCGTCTCATCCTCCGACAATTTTGTCCGCAGGGCATCCGTGACAGCTTGAACGAGTGTCATTTCTGTTTGACGATTGATTGGTGTTGCCATCTCATTTCCCCCTTGCTAGCAAATACGCTTCTTTTTGTTGCTGGACATCAACCGGTAAAGTTGCGTACGTATGATCGAACAAGTCATTGATGTCTGGCGCCTTGAATTGCTCCATCGCAACTACTGCCGCTTCGACTTCTGTTTGATGCCGTTCCTGCAGCTGTTGCATCCATGTTTCGTCAAAATAGCCTTGGTGTTTTAAGAAGTGTTCGAGTCGATCGAGCGGATCAACTCGGTCGCGCGAGCGTGCTTGATCCCGGTATTTTGTTGGATCATCTGCTGTCGTATGGGCACCAAATCGCCACGTGACGGCTTCGATCAATGTTGGTCCACCACCAGAACGGGCACGTTCAACAGCTGCTTGCATCGTAAAATAGACGGCAAAAGCATCGTTTCCATCAATCCGAACACTTGGCATCCCGTAGGCAATCGCTTTTTGCGCGATCGTCTCAGAATGCATCTGTTTTTCGATCGGAACAGAGATCGCGAACTGATTGTTTTGGTTAAACAGGATGACTGGTGCTTGGAAGACGCTTGCAAAGTTCATTCCTTCATGGAAATCCCCTTCAGACGTCGCTCCGTCACCAAAGTAGGCGACCGCGACGTTCGTCGTGCCTTTTCGTTTTTCCGCCCATGCGGCACCGACGGCATGCGGAATTTGCGTTGCAATCGGCACAGCAGGAGGAAAGATGTGTTTCTCAGACGGGACGCAACCTTCAACACGACCGTTCCAGTAGAGGAGTGTCCGCACCATGTCGGCACCGAACGTCAACGTTGCGCCGTGATCCCGATACGTCGGGAACAACCAGTCTTGATCGGACAACGCGAGTGCACTACCGACTTGCGCTGCCTCTTGTCCTTCGAACGGTGCATAAGTGCCGAGGCGCCCTTGGCGTTGTAAGTTAATCGCCTTCCGGTCGAACGTCCGGATCCGGTGCATCTGTTCATATAGGGTGAGGGTAAGCTCTTTTGTCAGATCGTGTTCTTTTGAGGCGTCGATGATACGACCTTCTTCATCGATAATGCGTTGAATCGGAAAATGTTGCTCCATGTCAGTCCCTCCTTCAGTGGTTACGGATATCCCATTTTGGTTTTGTCGTGTTCGTGAAGATGTTGTTGTGTTTCGCCCGAATCTGCATCCGTTTTTCACACATCCGGTTCGCCGCTTCGACCGTCGTGATGTTCTCTGCTTGCGACTCTTTGAAGACTTCGAGAACTGCGTCATAGATGTGACGCGTTTTTAGGAGAACCCGTTCGTGATTTGCTCCATACAGTTCGTCTGCCACTTGGATCAGCCCACCACCATTGACGATATAGTCTGGGGCATATAAGATGCCACGATCCATCAAGACGTGAGCAAGTTGTTCTTCCGCGAGTTGGTTGTTCGCCGAACCACAGATGGCTTTGCACGGTAAGAGCGCGATGTTTTGAGCGTGAATGACACCACCATATGCACACGGGACAAAAATATCAGCATCCGTCAGATGAATTTCATGAGGCGAGACGACGCGAACCGTGCCAGGCGTCATTTCAGCTTGGGTTACGATTGCTGCTAGTGCCGCTTCATTGACGTCAGAGACATAAATCGTCGCCCCGGCGAGCAACAGTTGTTCGGCGACCTTAAAGCCGACTTTTCCGAGTCCTTGGATCGCGTAGGTTGCCCGACTTAATTCATCTGAACCGAATAACGTCTCGATCGTCGCCCGCAGTCCATAGACGACACCTTCAGCCGTTGGAATCGATGAATCACCACTACCACCAAATGCTTCCGGAATGCCGACGATCCGTGATGTTTCTCGGCTAGCATGAACGAAATCATCCATCGTCGTGCCCATGTCCGTTCCCGTGTAGAACCGACCACCGAGCGAATCGACGAAGCGACCGAAGGCACGGAAAAGCTCTGGTGATTTATCCGTCGCTGGATTACCGATGATGACGGCTTTACCACCACCAAAATCAACATCAGCGGCAGCGCATTTGTACGTCATACCGCGCGACAAACGCAGCACATCGTCAAGTGCTTCATCAACAGAAGCATAAGGCGCCATGCGGCATCCACCGAGAGCAGGACCGAGCGTCGTATCATGAATGGCGATGATGGCTTGTAACCCCGAGACAGGGTCGTTGCAAAAGACGACTTGTTCGTGACCAGCGATTTTTTCCATGATCGAGAGCGTTGGATTCGTAGATGGGTTTAACATGTTCATAGTAGAGTCCTCCTCTATCAAATATAAGTAAGCGCTTTCATTTTGTCGGAACATTATTTTGTAATTTTTCTTGAATCCGCCTTTTTTCTAAAATGAATTGTGTGACTTCCCCTGTACCGATGATCGTTTGTCCGTCTCGGACTTTAATGCTCGCGTCAACGCGACGTGAGGTCATCGACGTTACTGTCGCGGTTATGATCAATCGTGCTCCTTCCGCTGCCATACCAAGATGCTTCAGTGAAACTGCACCCCCAACACCTTCTTCACCAGCTTCTAGGTAAGGTAAGATTAGTTGACGTGCTGCCCATTCCATGTGATAAACCATCGAAACGGTGGAGTATGCTGGATGAACGAGCTGACCTTCGAATCGTGCAAACATATCTTCCGAGACGACCGCTTGAATCTCTGCTGTATCCCCGACAGCTAACCCTAGTTTCATCGTGATCCCCTTTCACAACACCGCATCTTTATTCAACCAAGTGGTCTTACCAAAAATAGTATAACACTTGTCACACGATATTTTATCAACCCGTTACAAAATGAGCAAATCATTTCAAAAATATTTTCCAAAAAAAGACTGTCTATCATGAAATCTCTTGTTTAATGTTGATTAATTTATCGATAAGGTGCGTTGAAGTGATAGAGTGAGAATCGTTTGGGAGCATTTAACAAAACAAGATTGACAACATTGTGAACGTATCGTACGTTAAACATATAACTAAAAACAAACGACCGTTTTATTATTGTATACATGATGAGGAGGTGCAGATATGTACGATCAACATCACGAAATGATGGATGCTCAAACGCGGGAGCAGCTACAAATGGAGCGATTGCGCCAAACGATGGAACACGTCACGCGCGTCCCGTTCTATCAAGAACGTCTGCAGACCTTACAGATGACGGCGAACGATTTTCAAACGATCGAGGATCTACGAAAGTTTCCCTTCACACGTAAACAAGATTTACGCGATCATTATCCGTTCGGACTATTTGCCGTCGAACGAGAAGAGGTCACCCGGATTCATGCCTCGTCTGGAACGAGCGGTAAACCGACCGTCGTCGGATATACGCAAGAAGATTTAGATGACTGGGCCGGTGCCGTGGCACGCAGTTTAGTCTTAGCCGGTGGATCACCAGCTGATTTGCTGCACAATGCGTATGGTTACGGATTGTTCACAGGTGGTCTCGGGCTTCATGCAGGAGCAGAAAAACTAGGCATGACGATCTTACCGATTTCCGGTGGCAACACGGATCGCCAAATCACATTGATCGAGGATTTCCGACCGGACGGAATCTGTGGTACGCCTTCGTATATTTTACGCTTGGCAGAACGCATGATTGAACGTGGTATCGATCCACGGAAAACAAGTATGCGTTATGGCATCTTTGGGGCCGAGCCCTGGTCTGAGGAGATGCGGCAGACACTCGAACAGACCTTTGATCTGCAGGCACTCGATATCTATGGACTCAGCGAAATCATGGGACCGGGTGTCGCAATGGAGTGTCAAGAGCAAGTAGGTCTGCATATCATGGATGACTTATTCATTACGGAAGTCGTCGATCCCGTTACGGGGGAACCGTTACCAGATGGCATGGTCGGGGAACTCGTTTTTACAAGCTTGAAAAAGAAAGCGCTTCCAATCATTCGATACCGGACAGGCGACTTAGCTTCGATCACGCGTAAAGTGTGCGCTTGTGGTCGGACGACGACACGAATGTCACGTGTCAAAGGGCGGACGGACGACATGCTGATTATCCGAGGGGTCAACGTCTTTCCGTCAGAAATCGAGCGGGTCTTGCTCCAACAACCGGACGTGACGCCACATTATCAAATCCATCTCGTACGTAAAGCCGGACTCGATGCCGTTGAGCTACATATCGAATTCCAAAATATCTCAGAACGACAAATGCGTTCGATATGTGACGCCATCAAGTCGGAATGTCTCATTTCCATTGATCTCGTCTGTCACCCGCATCAAGGGTTACCACGATCGGAAGGTAAAGCCGTCCGGGTCGTTGATCGACGCTCGACATCACTCGTCTGATTCAAAGGAGGAACTAGCATGTATGATGCAACACAACTGTTCGAACCCGTCCAACTGACGGAAGACGAAAAATTAGCACGCTTCAAGGAACGAATCGAGCAAGGTGAAAAGATCGAAGCCGATGACTGGATGCCTGCTTTTTACCGAGACACACTGATTAAACTGATTTCGATGCACGGTATCAGTGAAATCATGGGTGCACTTCCGGAAAAAGAATGGGTTCCAAAAGCACCATCGCTTCGACGAAAACTTGGCATCATGGCGAAGGTCCAGGATGAAATGGGACATGGGCAATTGTTGCTTCGTGTCGTTGAGGATTTAATGAAGCCGTATGGCAAGACACGTGGGGATTTGATGGATGATTTATTTACGGGACGATTGAAATTTCACAACGTCTTCCACATGCCGACACGGTCATGGGCCGATGCCGGAATGATTGGTTGGCTTGTCGATGGGGCGGCAATTATCACGCAGACGAACATGCTCGGCGCTTCGTACGGACCGTACGCGCGTGCCTTGCAACGGATCTGTGCAGAGGAAGTCTTCCACGCACAACATGGGGAGTCAATCATCATGGCACTCGCAGAAGGAACACCGGAACAGCGGGCAATGATTCAAGAATCACTGGATGAGTGGTGGGAATCCTTGTTGATGTTCTTTGGACCAGCCTCGAAAGAGACGACCGGGACATCGAAACAGGACGTGACGATCGCTTATAAGATTCGGACGAAAACGAATGAAGAGCTCCGGCAAAACTTCTTTACAAAGTACGTGCCGCGGATTCGTTCGCTCGGACTCGTCATTCCAGACCCGACGTTACGTTTTGATGAAGAGACAGGGCAATGGGAATACGCACAGCCGGACTGGACGAAATTCAAGACGATCATCCAAGGTGGAGGACCGCGTTCGAAAGAGCGACTAGATCTGCGCCGGACATCTTATGAGAATAATGCTTGGGTACGGGATGCACTCGCTGAAACGAAGGCATGAGAGGGGAAGGTACGATGAACGAGACGTTCTATCACGAATTCGAAGTCTTTAGCAAACGGACGCCGAACGCGGCGTTCACGCATCAATTCAGTTTACTTGCTCCAAATAAAGAGATGGCGTTACTGATGGCACAAGAAAACTTCATGCGCCGGGAACCAGTCGTCGATATCTGGGTCGTCAAACGTGAAGATATCCGTGGTTTGTCACCCGATGAAAAGCAGATGCTCCAACGCCTTGATAATAAGGACTACCGGACGACTAAAGGATATGGCTACTTGAAGAAAAAATGGCGGCATTACGAGCAACAGATGCTCGATGAAAAAGAAATCATGTCGTGGCAAGGAGGCGATTCCAAATGACGGAACAAGAACGGACGGCACTCGCCTCCTTACTTTATCAACTCGCAGATGATGATTTCCTCTACGCGTATCGTGGTTCGGAATGGCTCGGACTTGCACCGCATATCGAAGAGGACGTCGCTTCATCCTCAATCGCGCAAGATTCGATGGGGCACGCGGCGATGTATTACCAACTCCTTGAGGAACTTGGTGAAGGGAATGCCGATGCGTTAGCCCACGTCCGCTTGGCACATGAACGGAAGAACTCGATTCTTGTCGAACGTGTCAATGGACCCGGCTACTATATGGAAAAACCCGAATATGACTGGGCATTCGCTGTCGTCCGGAACTATTGCTACACGGTCGCGAAAAAGATCCGGATTGATGCGTTGAAATCGAGCAGTTACGAACCCCTTGCTGCTGCTGCCGTCAAGATCAATATGGAGTTGTACTATCATTTGCTGCACTGGCAAACGTGGTTCACCCAGCTCTACCAATCGACGGAGACAGCTCGCCAGAAGATGGATGCAGCCCTAGAAAAAGTCCTCTACGACTTCGGCGACATGTTCGATTATGGCGAACACGGTCAACTGATCGAAGAGATGCGGTTGATCGAAGGGCAAGGGATTTTACTTGATCGTTGGTATCAGACGATCACACCGTTACTCGTCGAATTGAACGTGACCCTCCCAGAAATGCAGATGACACGCAACGGGCGGGACGGCGATCACACGGAAGACTTGAATGATGCACTCACGACACTCGGAGAAGTCTATCTGATTGACCAAACGGCGACGTGGTGAAAGGAGAGGGAAGCATGACGACGACACTTCAACATGCGATCCGTGAAGCCCTGAACGGGGTGAAGGATCCAGAAATCGATAGCGTCAGTATTTTAGATCTTGGCATGGTCGAGACGATGGACGCGGAAGCGACGGCGCATGGCTACACGGTGCACGTCACGCTTCTCCCGACGTTTCTCGGTTGTCCGGCGCTTGAAATCATTAAAAAAAATACCGAAGCTGCCTTGCAGGTGATTCCGAACGTCGAACAGGTCGATGTCCAGTTCCGGTTTGATCCACCGTGGACATCGGACCGAATCACAGAACAAGGGATGCAAGGATTAAAAGCATTCGGCATCGCACCCCCTCGATTCGAACAAGGAAAGTGGGAGATTGACTGTCCGTATTGTGGATCAACGTATGTGACGATGGAAAACTTATTCGGACCGACGGCATGTCGAAGTATTCTCTACTGTAAATCGTGTAAAAATCCATTCGAGGCGATGAAACCCGTCTCTACTCTCATGTGAAGGAAGGTAATCAATATGGCAAAATTAATCGCATTGTACAAACACCCGGAAAACAAGGAAGCATTCGATCAGCATTACTTTGAAGTCCATGGTCCGCTAACAGCAAAAATTCCAGGACTAAAAGAAATGAACGTCACAAAAATCGTTGGTTCACCAATGGGTGGAGACGGAAAGTACTACTTAATGTGCGAGATGGTCTATGAAAGTCAGGAAGCGATGCAAGCTGGCATGCGTTCTATTGAAGGAAAAGCGTCAGGGAAAGACTTGATGAGCTTTGCGGGGGATCTCGTCACATTGATGATTGGTGAAGATGTCCATGCCGACACAACAGTACGTTAAGACGGAAATGGTTGGTCGGATCGGTCGAATTCGCCTCGACCGGACGGCACGATACAATGCGCTGAACCGGACGATGGTCCGCGAAATCGTCGAGGCGATGGAGATATTTGATCGTGACGATCAGGTGACGGTCATCGTCTTGACGGGAAACGGAAAGTCGTTTTCAGCAGGTGCTGATATCGAGGAGATGCTCGAAGCGACACCGATCTCGATGGAACTCCTCGATCCGTTCGCGGACTGGGACCGGATCAGCCGAATCAAAAAGCCGATCATTGCAGGTGTCCATGGTTTCGTCCTTGGCGGCGGTTTCGAACTCGCACTTGCTTGTGATTTAATCTATGCCGATCCTGCGACACAGTTCGGTTTTCCAGAAGTCGGACTCGGCGTCATGCCGGGAGCAGGCGGGACGCAACGTTTGACGAAATGCATCGGTCGGACGCGGGCGCTCGAATGGCTCTTCACGGGTGACCGGATGCAGGCAGACGAAGCAGAACGACTTGGCATCATCAATCGAGTGACGATGGACGTTGAAGCGACGGTGCTTGCGATGGCAGAGCGGTTATCGAACCAGCCGAGCATGGCGTTACGACTGATCAAGGACGCAGCAAACAAAGCCGTCGATTTGTCGTTACAAGATGGCATGGAGCACGAACGCCGGAACTTCTATCTGTTGTTCGCAACAGCCGATCAAACAGAAGGTATGCAAGCTTTTCTCGAAAAACGCCCACCGATTTTCAATCAACAGGAACAGGAGTGAATACAATGTCGACAGTACATGAAAAAACACTTGAAATGAAACGGTCCGTCTATCATTTGCTCATTAACGGCGAACAAGTCGAAGGTGCAACAGGCGAGACATTTAAAACATATAATCCGGCAACAGGTGAAGTGATTGCAGAAGTTGCAAAAGCGTCGAAGGAAGACGCTGATCGTGCCGTTCAAGCCGCACGGGATGCGTTTGATCACGGGAAGTGGAAGATGTGGCCAGTCGGACGCCGCGCGCAAATCTTAAATAAGATTGCGAGCATCATGCGTTCCCGCTTCAACGAAATCGTCGAACTCGAGATTCTCGATACAGGGAAATCACTAGCAGCGGCACAAGGACAAGTCACGCAAGCGATTGAAGACTTTGAGTTCTACGCAGGTGCGATCGTCGGTCATCGTGGTGTCGTCAATAACGTGCCGGGACAATTCCATAACTACACAGAAAAAGAAGCGGTCGGTGTTTGTGCGCAAATCATCCCGTGGAACTATCCGTTGATGATGGCAGCTTGGAAAGTCGCACCAGCGATCGCAGTCGGTTGTTCGGTCGTCGTCAAACCAGCGACATTGACACCGTTGACAGCGATCATTCTCGGTGAGATTTGTCTAGAAGCTGGTGTACCAGCAGGTGTCGTCAACGTCATCCCAGGCTCAGGACGCGAAATCGGCAACCATCTCGTTGAGCATCCTCACGTCGATAAAGTCGCCTTCACGGGCTCGACGCCAGTCGGAAAAGACATCA
This sequence comes from Exiguobacterium sp. UBA7533, assembly GCF_002479335.1. NCBI lineage: Bacteria > Bacillati > Bacillota > Bacilli > Caryophanales > Exiguobacterium > Exiguobacterium sp. UBA7533. The sequence goes on from NZ_DLMP01000002.1 coordinate 237,302, forward strand.
TGGGACGTGCCTCGGAAACACTAAAACGAGTCACACTCGAACTCGGTGGAAAATCACCGAACATCGTCTTTGAAGATGCAGATGTGACAGCAGCCGTTGATGGTTCGTTGTTCGGAATCTTCTATAATAGCGGTCAATCGTGTGAAGCACGCTCGCGTTTGTATGTTCACGAAGAGATTTACGACGCGTTCATGGAGCAATTCGTCGCGAAAACAAAACAACTCGTTCTCGGCAATCCATTTGATAAAGGGACACACGTCGGAGCGATCATCGACCAACAACAAGTCGATGTCATCGATGGATACGTCCAGTCAGCGAAAGCAGACGGAGCGACAATCGTCACAGGAGGTCACGCGACAGCACCAGAAGGATACGAAAAAGGCTTCTGGTACGCACCAACGATCATCACGGACGTCACGCACGAGATGAAAGCGGTCAATGAAGAAATCTTCGGACCGGTCGTCGTCGTCATGCCGTTCAAAGATGAAAAAGAAGCGATTCGTTTAGCGAACGACACATCGTTTGGACTCGGATCAGCGGTTTGGACGAAAGATGGCGCAAAAGCGACGCGCGTTGCCAACCAAATCAAAGCCGGTATCGTCATGGTCAACTGTCCGTTTTCTGCTTTCCCAGGTACACCGTTTGGTGGGTATAAACAATCAGGATTCGGTCGTGAACTCTGTATCGAAACACTTGATCTGTACACAGAAACGAAGAGTATCTTGTCGTATTACGGCAGTCGTCCACTCAATCCGTTCGGACTATAAGCAAGAGGGAAGGCTGGAGTTCCGTCGGGAAGTCCAGCCTTTTTTTAACAGCACAGGGGATAAGGGGGAAATCAGATGGTAGAACAAATCGTTGTCGTCGGGTCCGGCGTCATGGGACGTGGCATTGCGTACGTTGCCGCACACCGTGGATTTCAGGTGACACTCGTTGATATCAAAGAAGCGTATGTCGAAAGTGCCTATCAAGAACTCGAACGCATCGCGGAGAAAGGCATCGCGCGGGGGAAAATGTCCGCGAGTGAAGTCGAGGGACTGTTCGATCGATTAAGTTTGTCGACGGATTTAGCAACAGCTGCACAACAAGCAAATCTCGTCATTGAGGCGGTACCGGAACAACTCAGCATCAAACAGCAAGTCTTTGAAACGTTAGAAGCGAATGCACGTCCGGACTGTTATTTCGCGACGAACACGTCGACGATGAGTCCAACGGAAATTGCGTCCTTTACGAACCGGGCGGACCGGGTCATGGCGATGCATTTCTTCAATCCGGTCCATCTGATGCCGCTGATCGAGCTCGTTCGTGGTCTTGAGACATCGGATGAGACGGTTGCTGCCTTAGAGCAAGTGGCGCGTCAAATGCAGAAGGAAACGGTCGTCATCCGTGAGTTTCCCGGTTTTGTGACTTCACGGATCAGTGCGCTCGTCGGAAACGAAGCGTTTTATATGTTGCAAGAAGGGCTTGGAACACCGGAAGAGATCGATAAAGCAATCAAACTCGGCTTGAATTATCCGATGGGACCCTTTGAACTGGGTGACTTGGTCGGACTCGATACTCGACTCCACAACTTAAAGTATCTCCATGAGAAACTCGGTGAAAAATACCGTCCGGCACCACTGCTTGAACAGTATGTCAAAGCCGGTCGACTCGGTCGTAAAACAGGTCGTGGGGTTTACGACTACACGAATCGTGAGGTGACGTCATGAAACGTGTTGCCATCATCGATGCCGTTCGGACACCAATCGGTCGCTATAACGGCGCGTTGCGTCAAGTTCGCCCGGATGATTTAGGGGCACGTGTCATCGAAGCGTTGCTGAAGCGCAATCCACAAGTCGATCCAAAGACGATCGAGGAAGTCATTTTCGGCAATGCGAATCAGGCGGGGGAAGATAACCGGAACGTCGCCCGGATGTCCGGACTGCTGGCTGGTCTACCGGTCGAAGTCGCCGGTACGACGATCAATCGCTTATGTGGATCAGGACTCGATGCTGTCATCGCAGCCGCTCGCGGAATTGCCTTAGGTGAAGGGGACATCTATATCGCTGGAGGAACGGAAAGCATGACACGTGCGCCGTTCGTCCTCGCGAAGCCGGATCAAGCCAACCCACGTGGCAATCAGACGATGTATGATACGACGATTGGCTGGCGATTCGTCAATGATCGCTTAGCAGATCAATACGGAACGGATTCGATGCCGGAGACAGCTGAGAACGTCGCCCGTCAGTACGGCATCTCACGCGAAGCACAGGATGACTTTGCGTTTGAGAGTCAGCAACGCGCAAAACGAGCGATCGAGGCAGAGCACTTCACGGAAGAACTAGTTGCGGTTACGCAAATGGATCGGAAAGGTAACGTCAGCGTCTTCGACCGCGATGAACATCCTCGTCCTGAGACGACACGTGAGAAACTGGCGACACTTCGTCCGTTATTCCCGAACGGTACCGTGACGGCGGGGAATGCATCTGGTGTCAACGACGGTGCGTCGGCGTTGTTATTGATGAGTGAAGAAAAAGCAAACGAACTCGGTTTGACGCCGCTTGGGTATTACCGGGCGAGTGCGACGGCAGGGGTCGAACCTGCCATCATGGGGATCGGACCGATCGACGCGACGAAAAAAGTCCTCCGACGGGCAGGGTTGACGGTCGAACAGCTCGATCAAATCGAGTTGAACGAAGCGTTTGCGGCTCAAAGTCTTGCCTGTATCGAAGCACTTGGTTTACCAAGCGAAAAAGTCAACGTCAACGGCGGTGCGATTGCCTTCGGTCATCCACTTGGTGCAAGTGGGGCGCGGATTTTGACGACATTATTGCATGAGATGCGCCGGACGAACCGGACGTATGGTCTCGCGACGATGTGTGTCGGAGTCGGACAGGGTATCGCACTCGTCGTCGATCGGGAGGGGCTCGTATGATTCACTTAGAACGAGAAGGCTATATCGCAATCGTTCGGATTGATCGTCCAGAACGTTTGAACTGTCTCGATTATCCGATGCTTGTCGCTTTGCAAGAACAAGTCGATGCGTTATCGGTCGACCCGGAAGCGCGGGTCGTCCTGTTTACGGGAACGGGGAAAGCATTTAGCGCCGGCGCCGATTTAAAAGAACGCGTGCATTTAAACGAAGAAGAAGTCCGGCGCAATGTCCTTGCGATCCGGAATGTCTTCACTTCGATCGCACAATTGCCGCAACCAACAATCGCAGCCGTCAACGGTCACGCGCTCGGCGGTGGGTTCGAGTGGATCCTTGCCTGTGATTTCCGTTTTCTCGTCGAGGATGCACTCGTCGGCTTGACGGAAACTAGCTTCGGGATCATTCCAGGAGCCGGTGGAACACAACGCTTGCCACGACTGATTGGGGAGACGCGGGCAAAGGAATTGATCTTCACAGCGAAAAAAATCGATGCGGTGACAGCAGAACGGTACGGACTCGCGACAGCCGTCGTCGCCCGGGAAGCGTTGATGACGACCTGTCTTGAGTTTGCCGGTCAGATGTTACAGAATGGTCCGATCGCCTTGCGCCAAGCGAAGCGAGCGATTGATCAAGGGCGGGATGTCTCACTCGAAGAAGGACTACAGCTCGAAACAGAAGCTTATGAAGTCGTCATTCCGACGGCTGATCGTCAGGAAGCGCTACAAGCCTTCGCTGAAAAACGACCACCACGCTTTGAAGGAAGATGAGGATGGTCGACGTTTGAAATAACCCGTATACTAACGATACACACTATGAACGACTGAAGAGAGAGTGAATACCATGAGTGCGAACACCCAATCAATGATCTTTACGATTTACGGCGATTATATCCGCCATTACGGCAATCAAATCTGGGTCGGGAGTTTAATTCGACTTGTCAAAGAGTTCGGACATAACGAGCAGGCCGTTCGGGTTGCTGTGTCCCGGATGGTTAAACAAGGCTGGCTCGTCTCCGAGAAACAAGGAAATAAAAGCTTCTATTCATTGACACCACGTGGGGTGGAGCGGATGGAGGAGGCTGCACGTCGGATCTACAGATCAACACCGCACGACTGGGACGGGAAGTGGCGGACGCTGATGTACACGATTCCGGAGGATAAACGCCAGATTCGCGATGAGCTCCGCAAAGAACTGACGTGGAGTGGGTTTGGCAACCTATCGAACGGGGTTTGGATTTCACCGAACCCACTTGAAAAAGAGGCGGAACGATTGATTGAAGCGTACGAAATCGAAGAGTATGTCGATTTCTTCGTCGGTGAATACCACGGTCCGAAGCAAGACCAATCCCTTGTTGAGCGCGCTTTTCCACTCGAGGAATTGCAGGAACGTTACGAAACGTTCATCACGGATTATAGCCGGCAATACATCGTCCATCAGAGTCAGATCCAACTAGGAGAAATGACGGATGAGCAGTGTTTCGTCGAACGGACGATGCTCGTACATGAGTACCGAAAATTCCTCTTCACGGATCCGGGACTCCCGCAAGAACTATTACCGGATGCTTGGAGCGGACACCATGCGGCACTGTTGTTCGAGCAATATTACCGTCTGCTTGCGCAACCAGCGAGCCGGTTCTTTGAATCAATCTTTGAAGAGACACACGATGTGTCACAACGTAGCGCTTCGTATGATGCAACAGAACACCCGCTGTTTGCGGAACGATGATATACAAAAGAGCGGGACGGATCGCGCGATCCGCCCCGCATTCGTGTCATTCAGATGTGTTTTGTTCGGTTGATCCTGCGAGAATGTTTCGGAAAGCGTAACCTTTATCGACATAGGAATCAATCGACTCCTGAATCATCGCGAGGTCCGCTTCCGTCAGTTCACGCACGACTTTACCCGGTGAGCCGATGATCAGCGAACGGGGTGGGAAGACTTTTCCTGATGGAATCAACGTGTTCGCCCCGATGATGCATTCTTCACCGATGTCTGCGTGATCAAGAACGGTCGCGCCCATTCCGACGATCGAACGACGTCCGATTTTACAGCCGTGTAAAATCGCGTTATGTCCGACCGTCACTTCATCCTCGATGACGACAGGTGCGCCTTCGTACAGATGAATCGTTGCGTTGTCTTGGATACTGCAGCGTTTGCCGATTGTAATCGGTCCTTCGTCACCGCGTAAGACAGCGTTGAACCAGATGGTAGACTCGGAACCGATCGTGACGTCTCCAATCAGATAAGCGCCAGGAGCGATGAATACATCGGATGCTACGTTCGGATGAATCGATTGATACGGAATCTTCATAACAGAACGACCTCATTTCTAGGATAAGATGAACTACTATTCATTCCCTGTCAGTATATCATGCGGTGGGAGTCGAGAACGGAGGAAAGATATGTTTCCGATTTGTGAGCTATTCAACATTCGTTATCCATTGATCCAAGGAGGGATGGGTAACATTAGTCATGCAGCACTCACGGCAGCGGTGTCGAATGCCGGAGGACTCGGAACGCTTGGGTGCGGTACGTTGTCGGTCGATGAAGTAGCGTCTCGGATTCAGGAGACACGAACCCTGACGGAGCAACCATTTGCCTTGAACATCGCGATTCGTGTATCTCCTTATACGGAAGCACTGATCGATCTCGCGATTGCAGAAAAGATTCCGGTCGTCTCTTTGTCGGCAGGAAATCCGGCACCATACATAGAGCGACTTCAAGCTGCTGGCATCAAAACGATCGCTGTTGTCGCTTCAGTCAAACAGGCAGTAAAGGCAGAACAGGCAGGCGCTGATGTACTCGTAGCGGAGGGAGTTGAAGCGGCAGGTATCAATTCCCCGCTTGAACTGACGACCCTCACTTTGATTCCGCAGCTTGTCGACCGGGTCAAGATTCCGGTTCTTGCAGCGGGTGGGATTGGCGATGGGCGTGGGCTAGCAGCTGTCCTGTTGCTTGGTGCTGCCGGCGTCCAGCTCGGAACACGGTTGATCGCGACGGAAGAGGCGAAGGTTCATTCGGCATACAAGGCGCACTTAATGGATGCGACCGATACCGATACACGCATCATTGGACGTTCCGTCGGATTCGTTCGACGTGTCCTTGATGGTCCTTACGTCGAACAGCTCACAGCCAAGACACCTGCTGCTTTTCTCGATCAGACGAATGAGTCGTATCATATTACAGGCGCTCTTGAAGGCAATGAAGAGAAAGGATATGTCAACGCTGGACTGGTTGCCGGTTTGATTCGTGATGTGCCAACGGTTGCTGAGTTGTTTACGCGCATGATGGAGGAAGCAGAGGAACAGCTGAAGCGGACGACTGCTCGTTTTGCGACATGAACATACAATGATGACCCGTAAACCCGCTTGTGGAAAGCGGGTTTTTCATGTTTTTTTGAAAATGGGACATTTGTCCTTTTCAAGTGAGGCACGAATAAGGTCTACTCTAGTGTAGAGATTAAAGGAGGAGATGACGTGCAAGGAGTCGTGTTTGCTTTGATGAGCGGTCTGTTCATCGCCCTGCAAGGTATATTCAATGCGCGCCTTGCGACAGGCGTCGGACCGTGGTTATCCGTATTGATCGTCCACTTTGTTGGTCTGATGGGTTGTTTAGTCATTTATAGCTTCGTACGAGATCGGAAAATCGGCGGATTCCGTCAGTTACCGTGGATTTATGCGAGCGGTGGTTTGATTGGCGTGCTAGTCGTCGTAACGGAACTCACAGCGATCCAAAAACTCGGCATGACATGGGCGATGTGTTTGTTACTCGTCGCGCAGATTTTATGTGCCTTTCTGATTGATTTAAAAGGATGGTTCGGTGTCTTAAAAAAACAAGGAAATCGTGGTCAGTGGGTTGGTGTGGGTCTCATGCTTGCAGGAGTTGCGATTTTCTCACTTGCCTAAAGGGAGGGAACGAACATGGAAACCGTCATCCAACAATATGGACTGGATACGATTTTAACGGAAGAGACGCGCGCTTGGTTGCGTGAAGAAACCTTCCGAAAAGGAGAACTCCTCTGTACGACCGGTGCAACAATCGACCGGATGTACTTCATCGTCGCAGGCAAGGTCAAGATTTCTGCTGCTTCGTCAGAAGGGAAACAACGGATTTTACGATTCAAAACACCACTGACAGTGATTGGTGACGCCGAGTTCATCAATGAACGAGAAGTGTTGAATACAGTTGAGGCGGTGACCGATGTCGATGTGTTGAGCGTGCCGTATGCGATTTTACGCGAGCACAATACGACGAATGTCTTTCTGCAATTTTTACTACGAACAATTACAGCGAAGTGGTATGCCGATTCGAAATCAGCGTCGCACCACGTACTCTATACGGTCGAGGAGCGATTTGCAGGCTACTTATTATCGATTGCGTCCGAAGCTAGTGACAGTTTGTTTTATCAGGAGATGCGGACGTCGAATCTACATGACGTCGCTGACTGGCTTGGAACGAGTTATCGTCACCTTAACCGGATCATCACGAAGTTGTGTGAGGAAGAGATCCTTGTTCGACGACGTGGCAAGATCATCATCGTCGATTTGGAACGGATTCGCGAGAAAGCGAACGGTAACAGCTATGAGTAAGGAGGAACGAACATGATAATAGGCATTGTGTGTGCCGTATTGGCTGGAATGTTAATCAGTTTGCAGACGGTATTGAATGCTCGGATGAGTGATGCATTCGGCGCATGGGCGACGACGACGCTGGTTTTCTTCGTCGGCTTCATCGGAGCAAGTGTCACGTATGTTCTGTTTCGTGGTGGAACAATCGGACAGATTCAAAACGTATCGCCACTCTATTGGTTCGGTGGACTCGTAGGTGTTGGCGTCGTCTTTTGTGTCATGCGTGGAATTCAATTGCTTGGTCCGTCCGTCGCGATCTCTGTCGTTCTGATTTCGCAGTTAAGCTTTGCCCTCGCTGTCGATACGTTCGGTTGGTTCGGTTTGCCGCAAATCGATTTATCGTTTGGTCAGCTCATCGGTCTCGCTGTCATGGTGTGTGGCATCTTCGTCTTGAAACGGTATCAAGTCGTGGCACCGGAACAACAGGCAAAGGATCAACTAGAACGTGTTTCATGACTTACTTTTTCCATAACAATGAAACAGGTCAGCAAACTAACGTTTACTGACCTGTTTTTATATACATTTTTTTGAATCAGACCGTCGTCGTATCTTTCCATTCCTGCTCGATGAAAGCATCGCGACCAGAAGCAGCACGATCTTTTTTATAGTGTTCTGGATTTTTCTTATGGAAGTCTTGATGGTACTCTTCCGCTGGATAAAATTCAGAAGCGGCATCAATCCGCGTCACGATCGGTTGTTTGAAACGATTGCTTGCAGCAAGGGCGTCACGGGAAGCGATCGCTGCTTCGTGCTGTGCATCCGTATGATAGAAGATCGCTGGTGCGTACTGCGTGCCGCGATCTTGGAATTGACCTTCTGCATCCGTCGGATCCGTTTGTGGCCAGTAGAGTTCGAGCAGACGCTCGTACGGGAATAGGCTCGGATCAAACGTGATTTGGACGACTTCGAGATGTCCCGTCGTTCCTGTTTTGACTTGCTCGTATGTCGGATTGTCGACGTGTCCGCCCATGTAACCTGATACGATTCCCTCGATTCCTGGTAATTCTTCAAACGGTGTCACCATGCACCAAAAACATCCACCTGCAAATGTTGCTTTTTCCATCTGTCTCTTCCTCTCCGTGGGAAATCCCCATTGTATGTCTGACAGCGAGAAAACGAAAACGACTCCTTCGCTTGGTTGCAAAAGGAGTCGCCGCTTTTTATCAACCAAAGCTTTCGCTTTGCTGGTCGTAGCACCTTGCTATGCGCAGGTTGCTGGGACGTCATCGATCCAGATCTCTCGGTCCACTCTTGATAAGGGTATATGAAGTTGATGTCATTCGTTATCATTGTTGTGATGATACCATTCACAAAGAAATAAAGTCAATCCTTAGAATTTAAGGCACGTAAAACCGTCGCTCCGAGTGTCTTCGCACCGATCAACAACGCTTGTTCGTTGATTTCGTACTGCGGATGATGCTGTGGATAGTTGACACGACCGTCCGTATATCCGGAGCCAGTAAAGAAATAACTTCCCGGGACATGTGTTAGATAATGCGCGAAGTCATCTGCAGCCATCATTGGTGTGAGTGCCCGGACGGATGCTTCCGGTAAGAAAGCAGCAGCTTCCTGAACGAGTTTTGTCTCATCCGGGTGATTCCAGAGCGCCGGGTAACCAGTCGTGAAGTCAATCGAATACGAAGCACCGATGCCGGCACACGTCGTCTTAGCGACAAGATCGACTTCTTGCCGGAGCTGATGCCGAAGTGTCTCATTGAACGTTCGGATTTCCCCGACAATGCGTGCCTCACCCGTAACGATATTTGGTGCTGTTCCTGCATGGAAAGAACCGATTGCGAGAACAGCCGGCTCAAACGGATCAACCCGTCGACTAACGAGATGTTGTAAGTTGCAGACGAGTTGCGCTCCAGCGACGAGAGCATCTTTTGTTTTATGCGGTGCCTGGGCATGACCACCTTGACCATGGACGATGATTTCGAATTCGTCGATCGCACACAATGTATGTCCTTCCCGGAACCCGATCGTGCCAACCGGTAAATCATTTTCGAGATGTGTCGCGAAAATTGCATCGACCCCTTCGAGGACGCCGGCTTCGATCATTTGGATTGCTCCACCGGGAAAGACCTCTTCTCCATGCTGGTGGATGATCCGAATCGTTCCTTGCAATTGATCGCGTAACGGATAGAGTGTAGCAGCAAGGGCCATCACGATCGCCGTATGACCATCGTGTCCACATGCATGCATGACACCGGGATGGATCGACCGGAAGGCAAGCGTCGTCTCTTCTTGAAGTGGTAAAGCATCAAAATCGGCACGGACCGCAATCGTCGGACCAGGCTGTTTGCCTTCGATCGTCGCGACGACACCACGACCTCCGACGGCTGTTTGATGAGGGATGCCCTGCTCCGCGTAAAAGTTTGCAATTCGTTCTGGTGTGCGGACTTCCTGGAAAGAGAGTTCCGGGTGTCGATGAAAATCACGACGTAACGCGATCATCGTCGGTTCGAATTGTTCGAGTGCTTCAAAAAGTTGAGTTTGCATGTTCAAGCTCCTTTGACGTGTGTCTTTTCGTGAAAATGGGTACAGATACAGGTAATCACGAAAGGGGATAATGTAACATGGGAGAAATCGTCGTCAATGCTGTACTTACAATCAAAGCTGGACTTGCGGATCAAGTCTTCCCGATTCTACAAACGGTCTATCATGCTTCACAAAAAGAAGAAGGATGCTTACGTTATTCCTTGCACCAATCGATCGAGGATGAGCATCAATTCATGTTGTATGAAGTGTATCGGGACGAAGAAGCGCTTGAAGCGCATATCGCATCCGACCACTATAAAGCCTACCGTGAACAGATCGAATTATACTTGATGGACCGACAAGTGGCGAAATACGTCGAGATGACTTTCTGACGTGTTGCGATAAGAAGAGACGAACCCGTCGAAACCGACGGATTCGTCTTTTTTATTACATCGATTTAAAGCCGAGGAAATGCTCCTGCCAACGCGGTTCATAGATTGAATTGATTTGCAGCTGTGAACCACCCGCATGGATGAAGTGTTCGTTATCAAGCATGATTCCAATATGCGATGGACCGTCTGTATAGGTGTTCTGGAAGAAGACGATATCTGAGCGTTTACCACTTGAGATGCTCGTCCGGCGATTCGTGAAGAACGCACCATACCAGTAGCCACGAACGTTCGTCCGACCACCGTATTTTCCAGCTTGGTTCGTCGCATAGTGAATCAGTCCGGAACAGTCGAAGCCACCGTTTACGGCATCTTGCGAACCCCATGTGTAGGGTGTTCCGATATGCTGGACGGCTGCTTGGATCAGCTTTTCACCACGCGTATTATTCTTTTTGACGACTCGTTTATCGGACGTGATCGTCACGGCGGATACCGGAAGATAGACAGGTGTCCAACCTGATTGGATGACATAGAAATTTCCGACCCGGTGACGCGGATAGACGCGTTTGCCTTGTTCAACAAGTCCACTGCCTTTTGGGCTCGTCGGACTTGCGAAAAAGGATGTCGTCTGTTTGACGGTATAGATTTTCGCCCGGTCGATCGCTTTTTGTGCCAGGCTCATATCGGGTTTACTCGTGCTGATATAAGGGTTGAGGACATAACCGGTTTGACCACTGACTAAGCGGACTTGCCAAAAGTCATCATCAATCGATTTCAAACCGACTAATTTCGTCCCTTTCTTCAAATAAGCGGCCGGACGACTGTAAGCGACGTCGGCAGAGAAGAGGGGAGTTTGATCTAGATGAACATAAAACGTCGTCCCTTTTTTTGCTTTTGCCATCGGTTTGTTCAGTCCGATACGACTCGAATCGACGAAACCAAAGGTATTTTTGTATTTGACACGTGTATAATAACCGCTTTTTCCGTAGATCGAGATCGAGGCACCTTTTTTTAATGTACCGATTTTTTTACCCGACAGTTTTGCCTGCGAACGAATGATGACATCGTCTTCCGTCACGTAGCGTTGACCAGTGACATCATACAGATCCGGTTTTTTCGTGACGAGATCCGTCGTCTTGACGTAACCGTAGACCGATCCTTTTTTCAAGCGTGTGTAACTACCGCTCGTTCCGTAAATCGTCAATTGATCAGCCCGTTTAACAGTATAGACTGTTTTACTGCTCGTCGAAGCCGACGTATAAACAGACAGGTTGCGTTTCGCGTATCGTGTCCCGGTTGATGCATAGACTTTTCCAGTACCGAGATCAGCTGTCTTGACGTAAGCATGAATCCCGCGGAAGATGATTCGACTATAGGCACCGTTCGTCCCGTAAACGGTCAGTAAAGTATTCGTTTGATGTTGCTTTAAGATAGGACTTGAAGATTTGGCATCCGAATAGATGGGTGTAGCGCGCTGAACATATAGGCGTGCGGTCTTCGGATAGTACTTTAGTGTCCCAAGATGTGCCGTCAGCACATAGGCATACTCGTCGTTTCGTTTGATTCGTGTAAATGAACCCTCGATGCCGTACGTTTGAAGCGAAGTATTCACAGGAAGCGATTGTACGACTTTTCCTTTCGTAGTCGCAGTAGCATAGACCGTCGTCTGCTGTTGGACGTAACGCACTCCTGTTTCCGGATGGTTCACGACCGGCGCATCAGCTAAATCAGCCGTCAATACGAAAGCGTGACCCGTTTTAGTCGCCACGCGTGTAAAAGTACCGATCGTACCGAACGTTTCGAATGCTTGATTTTGAGTAACAGCTGTCTTCGCGCTCGTCGTCTTCGGTTCAACGAAGAGAGAAGTCGTTCGTTTGGCATAACGCAGTCCTGTTTCCGGATAATTTTCGACCGGCGCATCAGCTAAATCAGCCGTCAATACGAAGGCGTAACCCGTTTTAGTCGCAACAAGTGTAAAAGTACCCGTCGTACCGAACGTTTCAAATGCTTGATTTTGAACGACGGCTGTCTTCGCGCTCGTCGTCTTCGGTTCAACGAAAAGAGAAGTCGCTCGTTTGGCATAACGCGTTCCAACTAATTTCGGAAGTTGCTCGAGTTGTGTCGTAGAGACGTAGACGTATTGCTCGTCCCATTTCAGACGTGTGAACGTGTCGAAAGTGCCGTATGTATCGATTCGCTGATAGGCGGGAAGTGTCGTCACGACGGTGGAATCAAATGGTGAAGCAACTAATGAGAGTGGACCTTTCGACGTCAGTGTTGCTTGTTTTTGAAAGACAGGTGCTGTTTGCGTCAACGCGTTTGTTGCGACATAAGCAGCGCCTTCTTGCCAACTGACACGGGTAAAGTCACCGTCCGTGCCAAGTGTCTTGAATGTCGTTCCTGCTGGTAGTTGTTGGATGACCGTTGCGGAATCAGCCGTTTGTAGCAACGCAGCATCCTCTTTCAAATAAGCCGTTCCGATCGTCTCGGTGACTGTTTGTGTTTCTGCCGTTGGTTGAGCAGGTGGCGATTCAGCGAAAGCGGGTGCGGGTAAAACCGAGCTCAACATTAACGTTGCGGCAAGTCCAGCAACATGAGCAGTCCATTTTTTCATCAAGAAGTTCACTCCAATTCTTAAAATTTGTCATTATGAATAGTGTAGCATGCGCTTGTTTAAAAATTGATAAAAATCAAAAAAATAGGAGATTGTCCATAAAAAAACGGTATGCCTCGGCACACCGTTTGAAGTCATATGTTAGTTATCTTCTTCGTGATCCACTTGCCATTCCCAGTCGAGCATGCCGTAAATCAAGGAATCGCGCCAGTGGTCTTCGAGATAGACCGTCTCGCGAAGCTGTCCTTCCTTCGTCATGCCGACCTTTTGCAACACGCGTTCGGAAGCGACGTTCCGTGGGTCACACGTTGCCGTGATGCGGTGTAGTTCTAGTTTTTCGAAACCGAATTGGAGAAGGAAAGAGGCGATCGACGTCGCATATCCGTTCCCCCATTCATCAGGCGAGAGGACGTATCCGATTTCGGCGATTTTATTATCAACGTCTGTGATGACGAGTTCACCGGCACCGATGACGACGTCACTTGGAAACGTCACGGCAAAGACATAACGACGTCTTGGTGTCTCGAGTTCACTTTCAAGCGCATCATGTAGGAATTGTTTCGTATCCGTTTCGGTATTCGGTCCCCATGATTGGAATTGACTGACGATGGGTTGTGAGGCATAGGCGTGAACCGCTTCTATATCTTCTGGTGTAAAACGACGAATCCGAAGTTGATCATTGATTTTATAACGCATGCAGCATCCTCCTCTTTCAGATGAAGTCACTTTGATTCTATTTGACAGATGGGGAACGGATTCCTGTTTGACACGGGAAAAAGGGCGTGCTAGGGTGGTTGTATCGAATGGAATAGGGAGTATCCTCTAGGGTTCCGTACGGCTGGACCGAGGGAGGAACATGGACGTTTGTCCATGCAACGGAGGGATAAAAGCCCGGGAGTAAAGCGAATCGTCTCGCTTGCTCCCGGGCTTTTTCATTTGAAATCATCTATTAGGAGGCAATTACTATGGCAAAGTATTGGATCGGGATCATTATCGCAGCGTGTTTTGAAGTCGGTTGGGTCATCGGGTTAAAACATGCGGCAACACCATTCGAATGGGGAGCGACAGTCATCTGTATCATCGTTAGCTTCACCGTATTGATTAAAGCAAGTAACCATTTACCGGTCGGAACGGTCTATGCTGTCTTCGTTGGTCTCGGGACGGCAGGGACGGTCTTGACGGACATCGTGTTGTTCGATCAAGCGGCTTCCGTGATGAAATTAGCATTGATCGCTGTCTTACTCGTTGGCGTCATCGGTCTAAAATTAGTCAGTGGAGAGGAGAAATCAGCATGAGTTGGGTGTATTTAGTCATTGCCGGAATCTTTGAGATGTTTGGTGTCGTCTTGATCAATACATTTAATCAAAATAAGAATGCGAAGAATCTACTGTTGATGGGAACAGGGTTCGGACTCAGTTTTCTATTCTTGACGCTTGCAATGAATGGCTTACCGATGGGAACAGCGTACGCGGTCTGGACAGGAATTGGAGCAGCGGGCGGAGCGATTCTCAGCATGGTGCTTTATAACGAATCAAAAGACTGGAAACGGCTCGTCTGTATCGGTCTTGTCTTAAGTGCGACGATCGGTTTAAAACTTGTCGGCGAATGACCGTTTACATGTCAAACAGATGACGTTTTAACGGAACGCATATTTTTTGGCATATTTTAATGCAAAAGAGGAAATACTCCTTATAGAAGCCACGCATGACAAATCGTGTTAATAAGGGGAGAACATCCATGAAAACGAAACAATATATCGGAACGTTCTATTCAGAAGACGAATTGATCTCAAAAATGGACGAACTACACATTCAAGGACATCGGGAAGAAGACTTTTACGTGATCGTCAAGGAGAAGTCGAATATCGCACTCGTCCGTAGCCAGATGGACGCAGAAATCGCGACAACAAAACCGTCTTGGATGGACCGGATTCGCGGGAACAAAGGTCGTGATCAAGAAGTCGATGATCTGTTCGAGTCACTTGATCTATCAGATAATGAAATCGAACAACGAAAAACGGAAGTCGAAGGTGGGGGCTTTGTTCTGTTACTTGAAGTCCAAGACATCCAGTTCGATCCACATTTAAATACAGACAACACACATCCTGATGTAAAAGTCCGTTATGGTAGTGGAGAAGAAACGCATACGTCATCAGACGCTAATTCTAACGCACAGCTTGGCTCAGGTAATTCGCTTGACGTTGATAAGGATTCAAAGGAAGAGCACGCGGAGATTGATTTGCATCGCGCAGGTACCGATAAGATGCCGCAAGACGAGCAAGCAATCGATCATTCGAAAAAGCTCGATGGAAACCGAGAACCGAATATTGCGATGCGTCGGGATGATGATTTCCGGCGTCCAGAAACAGAATACGAGGAAAAAGAACAGGATGCAACGCAAGACGGTGAAGAACATCGTCAATCCAAACATCAATCGAATGACATTGCCAAGCAAGACCATGGAAATAATTTAGACCGCTAAAATAATAGAATGGAATCACACGTCAGGGTCATAATCGAAGAAGGTACCTTTCGGATAAAATCTGAAAAGTACCTTCTTTTTGTATGGAGATAAAACGAGAATCGTCTCGTTTTATTTATCATCCGGATTTGATCCTGTACGCACATTAGCGTTCAATTGATCAATCGCTTGCATATCAGTGTCTGACAAGCTGAAGTCGAAGACATCGAGATTTTCGCGAATCCGGCTTGGTGTGACGGATTTCGGAATCGCGACGATGTCATGTTGCAAGTGCCAACGGAGAACGACTTGAGCAGGTGTTTTCTGATGACGGTCGGCGATATCGACGATGACCGGATGCGTCAACGCATCGCGTCCTTTCATCAACGGACTCCATGCTTCGACGACGATACCTTGCTTGCGGCAAAAGTCTCGAATCGCTTCTTGGCTAAGAAACGGATGGAGTTCAATCTGATTGACGGCAGGAACAACCGATCCTTCGGCTAAAATTCGTTCCAAGTGAGGAATATGGAAGTTCGAGACACCGATGGCACGCGTCTTCCCTTCTGCATAGAGATGCTCGAGCGCTCGCCATGTCTCGACATAGCGATCTTCTTTAGGCATTGGCCAATGAATCAGATACAAATCAACATAATCAACGCCGAGCTTTTGCAGACTCGTCTCAAAAGCGGCAAGTGTCTCTTCATAGCCATGATCGGAATTCCAGACTTTCGTCGTCAGAAAGATCTCTTCCCGGGGAATACCCGAGTCACGCAGAGCACGACCGACGCCTTCTTCGTTCTCATAAATCATCGCCGTATCGATTGAGCGATACCCGGCGCGAAGCGCTTCGCTGACCGCTTCATATACTTCTTCTTCCGGTACTTTAAAAACACCATATCCGAGTTGGGGCATGCTGATACCGTTATTTAACGTGATCTGTTGCATCGATTCATCGACTCCTTTATAGTAAATTCTTTTCTTGTCTAGTGTACGCGCTCCTCCTATAAAAATCGAATGATTGCCGAAGCGCGTTCTTTTGCGTATACTGAGCGATAACAAATATTAGGAGGCGATTCTGTGATTCGACAAGCTGTTTTACAATACATACATGAGGAACACGCACTCGATCAACTCGAAGAAATAATAGGTAACCGTTCGGCAGTCTTGATTCATGGACGTCAAGCCTACGAAGCAGCTGCTTTTGCTTTACCGGATGTTCCCCGCTTTTTATTTGAAGGACATTGTACGGATCAACAGGTGGCATTCTTCAAACAAGTATGTGCTCCGTATGATGTGATTCTCGCACTCGGAGGTGGGAGTGTCATCGATACGGCAAAACAGGTCGCGTTTCAATTACAACGTCCTGTCATCGTCATTCCGACGATTGTCTCGAACTGTGCCCCGTGGACTCCGCTCAGTGTCATGTATAACGAACAGGGACAGTATATTCGATTTGACATGTTTCCTGTCGTGATTGAAGCTCTTTTACTCGATCATCGTATCATCGCAACGAGTCCGTATGATTATTTTGTCGCCGGACTCGTCGATACGCTAGCAAAATGGTATGAAGCACGTGCCTTGAGTGGGTCTACAGCAAGCGATCCCGTCATCGAGACGGCACTCCGGACAGCTGAGCGATGCAAGGACCTCATTTTGTCGACGAATGTGACAGAAAAACGTTTTCGTGAATATCCAGCTGAAATCCAATACCTCGTCGAGACCGTCATTCCATTAGCCGGAAGCATTGGAGGTTTTGGTGATGCGGCGACACGCGGTGCAATCGGACACGCGGTACATAACGCATTATCTCCTTATCCAGAAACTCATGCGTTCTTACATGGGAGTAAAGTCGGTTACGGGTTACTCGTCCAAGAGAAGCTGCTCGGACATGATGATGATTATATAGAGTTGCGTGACTACCTTCTTGCACAAGAGCAGCCAACGACCCTCACTGATTTCGGAGTTTCGCTCAACATTGTCGAAGCACTTGCTTTTCAAACATCGAAAGAGGAGCTGTGCCGTCTGTTGCGTCCAATCGTATCAGCAGAACAACTAGTCGATGCCATCACACAGAACGAGACAGTGTCCGTTTCGACTTCTTAACCTAAAAATACGCACATGTTCCGAATCAGACGGTCCATGTGCGTATTTTTATTGTGCTTTCGCCAAATGAGCGTAAGGAGTGGGACGACCGAGTAGGTATCCTTGACCAAGATCAAAGCCGAGTTCGCGGCAAAAATCGAGTTCTTCTTGACGTTCGATGCCTTCAGCTAAGATTTGAATCCCCATTTCTCGCGTTAGATAACGGGCTTTTCGTAAGAAAGCTTCGTTTTCTGAGTTCGTATCGCAGTGATCGATGAAGGAACGATCGATCTTAATATAATCCGGTTGAAGCAAGGACAACATATCAAGTGTTGAGAAACCAGCGCCGACATCGTCTAGTGCCACTTGAATGCCTTGCTTTTTATACTGTTCGAAGACGTGTTTCAAATGGTTGACGTCTTCAATTTTTTCCGTTTCGACGACTTCGAAGACAAGCCGACTTGGATCAACTTGATAACGCTCAACGATTTCAAACGTATGGCGCAGGCAGTACTCCGGATTATAGATCGTCGAAGGGAGAAAGTTGATGAACGTTTTTGTTGTGCCACCGATATGATGTGTCGCGCGAATCGCTTCTTCGCGCGCCCGTTGATCAAGCCGAGAATGAAGCCCCATCTTCGATGCTGTTGAGAATAGGACACCTGGTGAGATAGGAGTGTTGTCATCTGCTGCTCGCAGTAATGCTTCATTCGCAACGAGTACATTTTGTTGAATATCATAAATCGGTTGCAAATGGCTCGTCATGACACCGTGTTGGATAAAATCAATTGCTGACCGATGCTTTAGTTGTTCTAGAAGTGCTGAAGCTAGAATGGGTGCTGTCACATAACGCGATTGTGTGGCGCGACAGGATACCGAATAATCCGCTACACGCAAGAGCGATGTTAGTAACTGTTCGAGTTGTTCGAACGATTGATAGGAATAGATTTCTGGTGTTGGTGATTGGATATGGAGTGCTCCAGCTTCGACGAAACGGATTGATGTCGTACATTCGGCGCAAGGATGCCACATAAAAGATGTCCACCTCTCGATACATCAAAAGATGTATTTATTAAATTAGTTAAACTCTTTACCCTGAGAGAAAAAGAAATTAAACCTATTTTTCATAATCATTGACCTCATATAAAAAAGAGAAGGGAACGACGGATGCATTTCCGTACGTTCTCTTCTCTATCGGTCACATGATTTCATTGTGAAGTGTAAAATATCCAGAAAGCGAGATGCAACACAGCTGCAAGTGGCACCAACCATTGAAATTTCGCTTTCCGTGTCTTGTGCCGGACTGTATACATACCGATCCAAGAACCAAGCGCACCACCGAGAAAAGCAATCGTCAATAGTGTCGCTTCCGGTGTCCGGTAAGCATGTTGTCGTGCTCGACGTTTATCCTGCCACATCGAGCCAAATCCGATGAGTGTCAGGAGGATGTAATAGCCTAAGATAATCCTCATGAAAACCGACTCCTTTTCTAACGTTCGGCACCGCCGCCGCCGGAACTTCCGCCACCACCACGACTACCGCCGTTTCCACCACCGCCACCGCGCATGATTGCGGAAAAAATGTTCAAAATTGCAAAGAAGAACATACCGCCAGTGAACTTCATATCGAGGAACAATAAGATCAGTAATCCGGCACCGATCAGAATCTTCGTCCACAGCGGAAGCCCACCATCATTTTGAGATTTCGGAGGGTCTTGCGACTCAAGCGACTGATCTTTTGAAATGACACTGACGACAGCTTTGTATGTTTCGCTTGCTGCTTTTCCATACTGACCATTCTCTTTATAAGGAACCGCGTATTGATCGAGGATACGACCGGCCGTGATATCGGTCAGAACCCCTTCGAGTTTATAACCGACCTCGATCCGAAATTGGCGATTCTTTTCGTTCGGAGCGACGACGACGAGTACACCATTGTCTTTTCCTTTTTGACCGATTCCTTGTCGCCGGAATGTTTCATTGGCGTAAGAACTTAAGTCCTGTCCTTTTAGATCGGGAACCGTCTTCAGCACGACTTGCGCCGTCGTGTACTGTTCGAGTTCCTGACCGAGTTGCGCGAGTTCGGCTTCTTCCGACGGTGTGAGCAACTGAGCATCATCTTGAATGAAAAAGGCTGCTCCCGTTCGTTCTGAAACGGCACTAGCCGTCGGAACGAAGAGGAAGAAGACGAGGAACGCGCTCAACAGAAGTCGCGTCCACCGCCGAATCATTTCGAATCACTGTTAAAGTCGACAGTCGGATTTTCTCGGTCGCTGTCTGAAATTTCGTAATACGGCTTTTTCTCAAATCCGAATGCAGAGGCATAGAGTGCTGTTGGGAAGCTCCGACGTTTTTTGTTATAAAGCGTCACGGCATCGTTGTAATCCTTGCGGGCGATCCCGAGACGATTTTCTGTTCCTTCCAGCGTATCCATCAATGATTGGAATCGTTCGCTTGATTTTAGTTCCGGATAAGTGGTTTGCAAAGCAATCAATCCACGAAGCGAAGACGTGACTTGTTGATCGGCTTCAATCCGTTGTTCGGTTGACGCGGCGCGCGCAAGACCAGCTTGAGCTTCAGCGACTTTGCCGTATACTTTTTCTTCTTGACCCGCGACACCTTTGACCGTTTCGACGAGGTTCGGAATTAAATCCGCACGACGCTTGATCTGGTTATCGACTTGCGACCATTTATTCGATACATCTTCTTCTACATTGACGAGGCTGTTGTATTGGCCGATTGCTAAAAACGCAATCACGACGACGACAACGACTCCGATGATTAATGGGAGTTTTGATCGACTCCGACTTCTGCTTGCCATGTGGCATTCACTCCTTTAGTTATGTCTCATCCCTATATACCCTTAACGAAGTGAATTAGTTTCAAAAAAAATAAAAAACCGTCAGCTAAAATAGCTAACGGTTAGAATTTACATGTAGACGATGACAGCAAGAACAGCTGCTAAGACAAGACGGTAGATCGCGAACGGGACAAGTTTGATCTTGTTGATCAGCTTCAAGAAGAAGCGAATCGATAAGAGGGCAAACACGAACGAAGCGATAAATCCGACGGCATAGAAACCGAAATCACTCGCATGAATGTTATCCCAGTTCTTAACGAGTGAAAGGAAACTGGCACCGAACATGATCGGTACGGCCATGATGAACGTGAAGTCAGCTGCCGTCCGGTGATTCATGCCGAGGAAGACCCCTCCTGAAATCGTTGAACCAGAACGGGAGAAGCCAGGCCAAAGGGAAATACATTGGAACAGACCGACGAATGCTGCTTGGCGATATGTAATCTGATCAAGCGATGTCGTTTTCGGTTCCTTTGGTCCGAGTTTGTCGGCTGCAATCATCAAGAGGGCACCGACCGCAAGACCGATGATGACTGTTTCAATCGAGAAGAGATTCTCATCGATGAAGTCCTCGAATAACAATCCGAGAACAGCTGCTGGTAGAAGACCAATCAAGACGTGACGTAGCTTTAACTTGTGTGTTCCTGATGCGTCGTGCTCTCCTTCGATCTTATATAAACCGATCAAGCTGAAGAGGCGTTTCCAAAAGACGACGATGACAGCTAGAATCGATCCGAGCTGGATGACGACCTTAAAGGTGTTCGCCGAATACTTACCAAGAAATTCTGTTGTTTGTAACCACATGTCATCCACGATGATCATATGACCAGTCGAGGAGACAGGTGCGAATTCCGTCATCCCTTCGACGAAACCGAGTAAAAGAGCTTTCAAGAGTTCAATGATGTGCATGGTAATCTCCTTCTATAATGATGTGCTATGTAAAAACATATCATGTTTTATTCTTGTGAGATAGAACCAATCGGAATATCGGGCGCAAGACCGAGGAAAGTACGGATTGATAACGGAAGGAAAAAGGCGTACGATGACTGTATAATCAAACAAATATTTGAATGAGGTGAGAGAATGCGTGAAGCGACTGAACCGATCCGGATTTCAGGAATTGATTGTGCGAACTGTGCAGCGAAAGTAGAGCGTGGCGTGGCAAACGTAACAGGAGTCAAGGAAGCGACGTTGGATTTCGCAGGGCAACGTCTCTATATCACATACGCATCCCCAGATATCCAAGAACAGACGTATCGTCACGTTGTTCAGCGTGTTCACGAACTAGAACCAGATGCTCTCCTGCAACGCGAGCAGGATACACGAGACACGACTGAAATGGTATTTTGGACAAGGTCAAAGAAACTTCAAACACTCATAGGTCTGACTTCTTTCGGAATAGCATTCCTTGTTCCCGAGTCCATACAAATATGGTTGTATCTTACGGCGTATGTATTCATCGGGAATGAAGTATTACGTAATGCACTTCGGTCGACACGACGCGGACAGTTGTTTGACGAGAATTTTTTGATGATGCTCGCGACGATCGGGGCATTCGTCATTGGGGAGTATACAGAAGCGGTGGCAGTCATGTTGTTTTATCAAATCGGTGAATATTTTCAGCATAGGGCTGTCAATCAATCACGACGCTCGATTTCAGCATTGATGGATATTAGACCACAGCAAGCCGTGCTTGAGGATGGGCGACGTGTGCGACCGGAAGATGTCATTCCAGGACAGCGAATCATCGTCCGTGCTGGGGAACGGATTCCACTTGATGGAACGATCAAGCAAGGTACTGCCTTTCTGGATACGGCAGCATTGACAGGAGAATCGGTTCCTCGGCGTGTTCATGAAACGGATCATGTGCTAGCCGGTACGATCAGCACGGACGGACAGTTAGTGATTGAAGTAGATCGGTCGTATACGGACTCGGCGGTCGCGAAAATCATTTCACTGGTAGAACAAGCCTCTCGTCATAAAGCACCGACGGAAAAGTTCATCACACGATTTGCGCGAGTTTATACGCCGGCTGTTGTCGTGATTGCGCTAATTTTAGCGGTTCTGCCGCCTCTCTTACTGAATGCTTCCTTTAGCGAGTGGACGTACCGGGCGCTTGTCTTTCTCGTCATCAGTTGTCCTTGTGCGCTCATGCTTTCCATCCCGCTCGGCTTTTTTAGTGGAATCGGTGCTGCTTCAAAGCGAGGCATACTCGTCAAAGGCGGAAATCATCTAGAATCGTTGCAACGAATCGATACCCTCGTCTTGGATAAAACAGGTACGTTGACGAAAGGGAATTTTGAAGTCGTCGCTATTCAAGCACATACGATGACGAAACAAGAGTTACTACAAGTAGCAGCTCGGGTGGAACGGCAATCGAATCATCCGATCGCGACTTCAATCGTCCGGGCGGTTGATGGCTTACCATCTAAAGATGGTGGCATTCACTTATCAGAAATAGCAGGGAAAGGCGTCAGTGGGGAGTACGATGGTCGACTGCTGCGTGCAGGAAATGCCGAGTGGTTAAAGGAACTGGGCTTTACACCTGATAAAGAAACCGAAACCGGTACCTATGTTCACATTACTCAGGACCAAGACTATCTGGGATGGATTCGAATTGCAGATCAACTGAAGACGACGACGATGGAAGCGATCATCCAATTGAAAAAGCGAGGCATCCGTCGAATCGTCATGCTGACAGGCGATCGGAAACAGACGGCAGAAGCAATCGGAAAACAGTTGGATCTCGATCACGTCATTGCGAACTTGTTGCCGCATCAAAAAGTCGAAGCGCTGGAAGAACTGATGAAGACAGCAAAAGGAAAAACAGCGTTCGTAGGGGATGGAATAAACGATGCCCCTGTCCTGACACGGGCGGATGTCGGAATCGCCATGGGCGGACTCGGGAGTGATGTGGCGATTGAAGCAGCGGATGTCGTTTTGATGACCGATGAGCCGAAACAGCTTGCCGATGCGATGGATGTTGCCAGAACGACGCGAAAGATCGTCTATCAAAACATCTATTTTGCCCTTGGAATCAAAGCAATCTTTTTGTTACTTGGAGCCTTTGGAATCGCAACGATGTGGGAAGCCGTCTTTGCTGATGTCGGTGTGACAGTGTTAGCGGTCCTGAATGCGACGCGTCTATTAAAGATACGTGCATGAACAAATATGCGATCATTTCCTCTTTTGAGGAGATGATCGCATATTTTTAGATTACCCGAGTGCGACATCGAGAATCATCATGACCGTAAAACCGACCATCAAACCAAGCGTTGCTAAATCGGATCCGTTCTCTGCTTGTGACTCCGGAATCAATTCTTCGACGACGACGAAAATCATCGCTCCGGCAGCAAACGATAACGCATACGGTAGAAGCGGTTGAACGAAGAAGACAGCCGCCGCACCGACCATCGCAGCAATCGGTTCGACGATTGCTGACAATTGACCGTAATGAAAGGCGCGCCGGCGCGACATCCCTTCACCGCGTAACGGAATCGATAACGCAGCACCTTCGGGCATGTTTTGAATGCCAATCCCGAGTGCGAGTGTCAAAGCCCCGGCGACGGTCGCTCCGTCCATATTCAAGGCAGCGGCACCAAAAGCGACACCGATCGCAAGACCTTCCGGAATGTTATGCAACGTGATCGCAAGAAACAGCAACGTCGTTTTCTTAAGTCCTGTTGAAGGACCTTCAGCTGTTTCAAGTGGTGCGGATAAGTGCAAATGCGGTGTGACGAAGTCAAGGAGACGGACGAAAAATCCACCCACAAGGAATCCAATTGCAGCAGGAATCCACGCGATGCCACCGTCCTGCTTCGTGAATTCGATCGCTGGGGCGAGCAAAGACCAGAATGAAGCGGCGATCATGACACCGGCTGCAAAACCAAGCATCATGTTCATGACGCGTTTTTCAATCGTTGTAAAGACGAAAACGAGTGCCGCACCAAGTGCGGTTAATCCCCAAGTCATCATACCGGCAAGTAATGCTTGCACGACGACGGGGAGGGAAGTGAACCAATCCAACATGACTATTCCTTCTTTCCGGGCACGATTTGAAGCGGCGATCTGTATGAAAGCTTACCCGTTTTCGATCCGAACGATTCGTGTGAAGGAGATTTCTACTGCAACACGACCACGCAGAAAGAGAACAGAACGTTCAGGCTCTAGCCGTTCAACAAAACCGACGACCGTCACGTAGCTACTTTCCTTATAATACGTGATTTCGAGTTCGTTTCCTTCTATTAAAGCCTCTTGAAGTAAAAAGTGCCACGATTCTTGCAGTTGTTCATCGATTTCAGGCAAGTCGAGCTGATGCATTTGGACATAATACTCCCGGAGCAATTGCAAGTGCTCCGGCATGAGAAAAGGGATCCACTTTAAATTCCCTCGATCACGATACGCTGTCATGAAGATCACCTCCTGGATGACCGCCAACGAAACGAAGCCGCCGTTTGGCGACGCTCGTATCGAGAAACGAGACAGCGAGACGAATCGTTCCTTTCCCGTAGCGGAGGTTAACGATGTCCATTGCTTTTAATAACCGCCGCCGCTTCCAGAGTCGCGTATTATCCTCGAACAAGGATAACTGTAAGGTGCCTTGATCGGCAGTTAGATGTCCCACTGCGACAGATAAAAAACGAACGGGTTCCCCGTCAAGCCAATTCGGTTCGAATAATTGTAAGACATGACGCAGAATGATTCGCTCATCGGATGTCGGATAAGGCAACCGGACTTGACGCGAGAAGCCACTTCGGACGACGTTTCGAGAATAGCGGACACCGATATGAACAGTCCAACCAACTTGATTCGAAAAGCGGCAACGTGCCGCAACATCCTGCACGAGTTCGTTGAGCACATTCCGGATACGTTCGAATTGATAATAGTCCTGCATCAAGGTCACACTGTGTCCAATCGTCCGTTGAGGGGCTTTCTCGAACAAATGGCGAGGGGCAAGCAGTGTCGGTGACGCGTCAAGACCCCAAGCGTGGTGCCATAGTTCGGCGCCGATGACACCGAAGCGTTCATGTAACTCTTCGACTGGGCGCATGGCAAGGTCACCAATCGTTTCAATCCCCATCATCTGCAGATGTTGTTCCATGCGGTGTCCGACTCCCCACATCTTCCGAATCGGAAAATCATGGAGACGTCGTGCGACATCAGCGTATCCACATTGTGCGATGCCTTCTTTTTTCCCGATTAAGTCAAGCGTCAGTTTCGCGATGACGTTATTTGGACCAATCCCGATGCGGACGTGAATGCCGGTCTGCTTCAGAATCGCTTCTTGAATCTTTTTGGCAGCTTGCAGATCGGAACCAAACAGGCGATCGGTTCCAGTCATGTCAATGAAACTTTCGTCAATCGAATAGACACGAATCGCTTCAGGTGGGGCAAATTGATGCAGGACATCTAAAACACGAATCGACGTTTTCATATAAGCGAGCATGCGCGGTTCGACGAGTTGAATCGTACGACGAATGGCGTAGGGTAATTGCTCGATTTCGTACAGTCGACCGGCTGTCTTGATTCCAAGCGCTTTTAAGGCGGGAGTAGCGGCGAGAATGACAGATCCGCTTCGTTTTAAATCGGAGACGACCGCAAGACGTGTCGTTAAGGGAGGGAGATTGCGATACTGGCATTCACAGCTGGCGTAGAAGGAAACACTGTCAACACAAAAAATACGTTTATTCTGTGGTAAAACGACGGAAGGAAACATTTGAATCACTCCTTTACATAAAAGAACATATGTTCTTGTTTTGATTTTCTTTGACTATAGCATGGTCTCAAAGTGTCTCAAAATAAAAAACTGTTGAAAAAAGAGGGAATTCGAACGATTGACCCTTATGCAAGAGGAGTTTGATACACTAAAGGAGAGAAAAAGGGGGAATTTCTATGAAAGAGATCGTTATCCGTTTACCAGAATTACCGAAAACGCTTCAAGCAGAGACGTTCGATCAAGTCGAAATCGACGATCCATATCTGAAAGGAGCACGTTATGAAAAGGAGTCGATGCCTGTCGAACTGACGGAGCGTATCGATGCCTATCAAGTATGTTTTCAAAATGTCTCGTTCGCGAACCTCACCTTTGACCGCGGTTCGTTCGAAGATATTCGTTTCGAGCAATGTGACTTAACAGGATGTCACTTCCAAGAAACCCGTTTTCACCGCGTGTCTTTCGTCGGATGCCGGATGACGGGTGTTCAGTTTGAAGATTGTACGCTTGATCATCTGACGATCGAAGAAGGACTCGCAGACTATGCCCAGTTCATTCGTAGTACTGTCCGTCATCAGCATTGGAGTGAAACGACGATGAAAGAAGCACAGTTCTTCGAAGTGAAACCGACCCATTGGAAACTCGAAGCGGTCCGGCTTACTGATAGCCAATGGATTGAAACACCATTAAAAGGTCTTGATCTCCGGCAGACGGAACTCTCTGGTATCACAATCGATCCGCGATTTTTACCGGGCGCAGTCATTACGGAAGAACAAGCAGTCGCCTTCGCTCGATTATTAGGATTGGTCATTCCATGAAAAAAGTCTCTTTTCGATGAATTTCGAAAAGAGACTTTTGATTTGTTCTTAAAATGACATCGTTTCGCCATCTTCCGGAATGAGGAAATGGGCAGAGAGGTGGAAAGCAGCTAAAAAGTCAGCAATCATGTCGCGCCGCAGGAGACAGTGATTGACGGACTCGAGGTGCGAGACGATGATCGTTGCTTCCGCTGCTGCTTCGTGTACGGCAAGGAGATCACGCTGCGACATCGTGATCGGTTCTCCCGTCAGGAACTGGGCAGCCCCACTGTTGACGACGATGATATCTGGTGTATGTTGTTCAATCGCATGTGCGACCTCGTCACACCAGATCGTATCACCTGCGATATAAAGCGTCGGTTCGTCCGGATGCGTGAGGACGAGTCCGGAGACATGTCCCATTCGTTCACCGATTTCACCGACACCATGCTGTCCACCTGTTCGATGGACCTGGATATCACCGATCGTCACACCGGAATCGAAGGAAGAGACGTTCGTGAAGCCGGCTTCTCGGATTTGCCGTGCGTCTTCTTCTTGCTGCGCATAGAATGGCAAATGCTTGGGTAGAAATTGTTTTGCAGCATCATCGAAATGATCCGCGTGCAGATGCGTGACGAAGACAGCGTCAGGATCGAGCAGTGTCTTAACATCGACCGGTAAGTCGACGAGTGGATTGGCGACGGCATTCGGCGTTTGACCGAAAGGAGGTAAACTGCCTTTTTCGCCGAGAAACGGATCAATCAGTAAAACTTGATTGGCATACATGACGACAAGCGTCGCATTACGAATTTGTTGAATATCCATTAGGTTCATCCTCTCTCAATGACTCGGATTGATTATTCCCCGTCTGGCATTCAATGAATCCTATCGTAAGCGTTTCTCCATCGCCATGACGTCGACGTATTCGCCGTTCAAGCGACCTTGTTCCTTAAATGTCCCAACAATCCGGAATCCGGAACGGATGTAGAGCTTTTGTCCGATTTTATTGAACGGGAAGGTAAAGAGAATCAGCTTATGCATCTGATGATCGCGCGCATGTTGTTCGGCAGTTTCTAACAACTGTGTCCCGATCCCTTGTCCGCGATGTGTTCGAGTAATGTAGACGGAAATCTCACCAACTGTCGCATAGACAGGACGCGGGTTATACGGATCAAGAGAAATGAAGCCGAGGACACCTGTCTCATCTTCTGCGACATATCCAGCGTAGCGATGCGTACGCTCTGCATACCACTGGGTCATGAACGATAAATCTTTTCGATCCGTCTCAAGCGTTGCGATTCGGTCTTCGATGCCTTCATTATAAATGGATAGAACGGCGGGTAAATCATGTTCCGTTACAGGACGAATATGCATGTTGCTCACTCCCCAATCGCTTTTCCCTCATTATATCTGTTACGTGTCGATGTAGTGATATGTTTGTGAGATAAGAAAAAGCGCCGATTCTCCTTATATAGAAGAAATCAACGCTTTTGTCGTTCTTAAGAGACCGTGGATGTCTCGTTCTCGTAAATTGGAACCCAGCCATCCGTCGTGACGAAAATTCGAACAGCGACGACTTTCCGATCCTCTTGGAGCGTAAAGTAGTGGCGTGTATTGACAGGAACAGAAATCAAATCACCAGGATTGAGTTCGATGTTATAGTAGCCGACTTCTTCGTCTTTGATCGCGAAGACGCCGTGACCGCTTACGATGAAACGGACTTCATCATCCGTGTGATGATGTTCTTTCTGGAAGTTGACGAGCAACTCGTCAAGGTTCGGTGTCGTATCCGAAAGTGAAATGATATCAGCTGTCTGATATCCACGACGTTCTGATACGTCTTTGATTTCTGGAGCGAACGTATCGAGAATCGTTTGTTTGTCGGCATCCGTCAGTGTGAAGTTCTCGACGAGAGGTGCTGGTAGTTTTGAGACGTCCCATTGTTCGTAAAGAACGCCGCGCGATGCGAGGAAGTCAGCGACTTCCGTTTGATCCGTATACCGTGTGTTTGTTTCTTGGAATAAGACTGTTGCCATGAGATGATTCCTCCTTTTAATAGATAGATTGACGGCATGATTGCAACGTCAACGTATAGTTGAATAAAAACTCGAAGGCTTCGAGGTGTTTCTTTGCTTCAAAGGCGGTCGGTGCCCAGACCGTGATTCCGTGATTGCGAATCAGGACGGCACCGCTGTCCGCTGTGACATATGGCGCAAAAGCAGCAGCGAGTGTCGGGATGTCCGCGTGATTCGGAATGATCGGCACCGTGACCGTCGCATCTTCTTCCCAGTGACCGAGTGCCTTGATGATTTCTTGACCGGAGAAGGTGATACTTCCCTGATCGCCATATAACTCCGAAATCACATTGTTCGCAATCGTATGGACATGCAGGGAACATCCGGCGTTCGTTCGGTTGAACACTTCGACATGGAGCAATGTCTCAGCAGAAGGGCGCCCGGATTGCTCGCCGATCAATTGACCGGTCGCATCGACATGAACGAAGTCGTCAGGAGTCGTCTGCCGCTTATCTTTCCCACTTGCCGTCACAAGAAATTCAATCGGAATACCGGACGTCCGAATGGCGAGGTTACCACTCGTACCAGGGAACCAATCGCGCGCTGCAAGTTCTTGTTTGATGGCGCGTAGTTCTTCATACCGTCGCATGAATGTCATATCGTCACCTCCGATCGTGCTAAATCATGAACGATATCGTGGAACGTCTCAAAAGGTGTATAGGCGATATCATTTTCTTCACACAACGTGATCAGATAATCACGGGCATAGACACGATCCGCTTGTTTTGCGAGTTCGAAGTCCGTCACTGAGTCACCGATGACGATGATGACGTCATCGTCTTTGCATAATGTACGGGCAACGGATGTTTTACAACATCCGCATCCATTCGTGCAATGGGCATCGCAGGCGTGTGGCCAATCGATGTGGACGAATGGACCACTGAAATCGGCAATGTTACAGTAAATCTGCTCTTGCTCGAGGAACGGTGCTAAGATCGGTTCGACGAAAAAGTCCATTCCACCGCTAACAATCGAAAAATGGATTCCTTGACGACGACTGTACTGAAGCAACTCCGAAAATCCTTCGCGAATGACAGCGCGCTCCATCAAGAAATCAAGATAGTCCGCTTTACCGCCGGACGGCAGAAGCGCGAACATCTGCCCGACACCACTTTGGATCGACAACGTCCGGTCGAGCACGCCACGTTTCAACGGTTCGAAGTCATTCACTGGCGCAAATACCTCCATGAGTGCAATGATGTTATCCTGCATCGTTACGGTACCGTCGAAGTCACAAAGAATTCGTAAGGTCATGACTTGATCCCCCAAGCGTCGAGCGCGACTCGTAATTCTTCATGTCGTGACGCAGCATTCGATAGGGATTCATTTGCGAGTGCCGCATCAAGTGCTTGACGAAAAGCGATAACACCAGCCGCAGCACCTTGCGGATGACCATGTACGCCACCACCAGCGTTGATGACGGAATCGATCCCGAAGTCGCGTACGAGTTGAGCAACGAGTCCTGGGTGAATACCGGCTGAAGGGACAGGGAAAATCGCTTTCGTCTGACCGAAGCGAGTCGCTTCGACCGCGATGCCGCGGGCGACGTCCTTCGGAAGAGCGACATTGCCGTAAGGTGACGGGAATAGTGTTAAGTCTGCACCAGCAACGCGCGGTAATGTGCCAAGTAAGACAGGCGCTGCAACACCGTGGTTCGGGCTAGCAATCAATGCACCGCTGTAAGCCGGATGATTGAAAATGGGAACGTTGATCTCCGGATCACTTGCCAATTCACGTAAGACGTCGAGTCCGTATGTGAAGGTATTCAACAAGAAAGCAGTTGCTCCAGCGTCAATCAATCGTTTGGCTTGATCCTTGAGCGTAAAGACGGGACCACTAAGTGTGATCGCATACAACGCACGTTTACCGGTCCGGTGGAAATGAGCATCGATAACCTCACGTCCGATCCGTGCCCGATCAATCGTCGGTGTCAACGGATTGTCATATAAGATCTCATCGTCCTTGACGAGATCGATCCCACCAGCAAGTTGTCCTTCGAGTTGATTACGAAGGAACGATAAATCGCGTCCGATGACCCCTTTGAAGATGCTCATTAACAGTGGACGATCTTCGACACCAATCAAGGAACGAACCCCTTCGATCCCGAACTTCGCACCTGGAAAATCCGACGTGAATGTATCGGGTAGTAGCAGTTCTGTTAATTTGATTTCACCGTCGAGTGAGAGTTTCCCGAAGACGGTCGTCAAGAT
Organism: Exiguobacterium sp. UBA7533; assembly: GCF_002479335.1. Taxonomy (NCBI): domain Bacteria; kingdom Bacillati; phylum Bacillota; class Bacilli; order Caryophanales; genus Exiguobacterium; species Exiguobacterium sp. UBA7533. The sequence goes on from NZ_DLMP01000002.1 coordinate 268,521, forward strand.
CGCAGAAAAGTCGCGCGATACATTGTGTTCCGGGTAACGAATCGTGATATAGCCTTTACCGTCGCGTTCTTCCGTATGTACGACTTCTCCTTTGAATGAGGCGAGTTGTTGTTGCTCAAGATGATTCAGCTCCGTCCAGGAACCAACCGTCAGACCAAGCGCGAGTTGTTCGGCGCGTTGCTCCAGTCGATCGCGGGCGGTCAATTGATAAGTAGCTGTGATGTAAGCCATGTCTTTCCTCCTTCAATAAAAAAATGGTCTCTTGTCAGCGACAAGAGACCATGAATGATTCGAACGTGGACTCTTATCTGTCAGCTTAGTAGCTGCAAGAATTAGCACCGTGCCAAAAGGTCGGTTGCTGCGACATCGTAGGGCTTGTCCCTCCGTCTGCTCTTGATAAGAATTGGATGAAATTGTGAAATCTAATTGCAATTTTTACATGAGAGTCACGACTTGTCAAACTATTTTTAGAAAATTTATTTTTTTGAAAATACTCTTTCTATATATGGAGCAAAAACGATATCCGTTTCTGCTTGATTTCGATTTGACAGCAGGGAAGAGGATTGCGTAAGATTCAAATCAATATCACACACGACAACTACATACGACTCTTATCGCGAGTTGGCAGAGGGAATTGGCCCGATGACGCCGCAGCAACCGACCACTTGGCACGGTGCTACATCCAACAGACGTTTCGTCTGAGAGATAAGAGGACGCAGTGACTTTCCTGCGCCTCTTTTCGATGACGAAAAGAGGCGCTTTTTCGTGTATCACACAGGGGGAACTGAGATGACATACAAAGCATTTACAGAACAGGACGCGATCGAACGGGTCCGCTCACTAGGACTGATCGGCGACGGAGCCGTCGAAGCAGAAGAGATTGGCGACGGCAATCTCAATCTTGTCTTTCGAATTCGAGAAGGTGAACATCGATTGATTCTAAAACAAGCACTTCCGTACGCGAAAGTCGTCGGTGAAAGCTGGCCACTATCACTCGAGCGGGCGTGGATCGAGCAATCCGCACTCCGTGAATTCGCCCGGCATGCCGTGCCGTTCGTACCGCGTGTTTTTCATGCTAGTCACGACGAGGCGTATACGGTCATGGAAGATCTTTCACATCTGACAATCGTTCGAAGCGGTTTACTCGCAGGTGAACAGTATCCGTTGCTTGCGGAACATATTGGTTCTTATCTCGCTCGGACTTTATTCCATACATCGGACTTTGCGCTTGGTCCGGTTGAAAAAAAACGTGTCGCCCGAACGTACTACAATCCGGACTTGTGCGACATCACGGAAAAATTAATCTTCACGGATCCGTTCCATGACGCGGAGACGAACGAGATTGAAGCCGGGCTTGAAGAAGAGGTGGCACGTCTATGGGCGGACGATGAGTTGAAACGCGAAGTCGCAAAACTCGAAGCGCTTTTCATCACGAAAGGAGATGCGTTGCTACACGGCGATCTACATACAGGAAGCATCTTTGCTTCGGCAACGGAAACGAAAGTCATCGATCCAGAATTCGCCTTTTATGGTCCATTCGGATTTGATGTCGGACAGTTCATCGCCCACTTATTCTTTGCAGCATACCCGGATTATTCAGCACTTCGTGATGCCCGGATTCGCGACATCGATACGTTCTGGCTGACGTTCGCTTCGACGTTCCGCGCCTTATGGGAACGCGAAGCCGTCGAACCATTCCGGACATCGGGACTCGTCGACGATGTACTGAGCACGATCTTGCAGGATGCCCTTGGCTTTGCCGGTTGCGAACTGATTCGTCGGACGATCGGACTCGCACCAGTCGCTGATTTAGAAACGATTAGTTCTATGACGGAACGACTAGAACGAAAACAACATGCTTTACGTTTAGGATCGGCGTTAATCAAACGTCGGACCGAATGCCGGACATTTGATGATTTACGAAACTTCGACGTAACGGAGGAACTTAGCCGATGAGTACATTCGTTCAAAGTATTCGTTATGAAGACCGTGTCTTGACGATTCTCGATCAGACACGTCTACCGCAGGAAGAACACTATGAAGTCATTACCGATCTTGCACAAGCGGTCGAAGCGATTAAACAACTGCGCGTCCGAGGGGCGCCTGCGATCAGTTTATTTGGCGGATTCGTACTCGTTCAAGAGGCGTACCGGTTTGAAGCAGAACTGTCGATCTATAAGCAAGCCTTGCTTGAGACATCAGCGACGTTACTCGCGACACGACCGACGGCTGTTAACTTACGAAATGTCCTTGATCAATTGAATCCAATCATTCAAGACGGGACGTCGGTAGAAGAGATCCGCGAACGGCTCGAGCAGCGGACGATTGCCTTATACGATCAGGATGCGCAGACGTCACGTCAAATCGGGATTCACGCACTTGAATTGTTCCAGTCAGGTAACCGGATCCTAACGATCTGTAATGCTGGATCGATTGCGACCGCTGCTTATGGAACAGCACTTGCGCCGTTCTATATCGCAAAAGAACGCGGCATTGAATTATCTGTTTTTGCGAGTGAGACGCGACCATTACTGCAGGGAGCACGACTGACGACATGGGAGCTACAACGTGCCGGCATCGATGTCACGCTAATTACAGATAACATGGTCGCCCATACGCTGAAAGAAAAACAGATCGATGCAATCATCGTCGGGGCGGACCGGATTACACGCAACGGAGATACGGCGAATAAGATCGGAACGTTCCAACTAGCATTACTCGCTCAAGCTTTCGGTATCCCGTTTTACGTCGCAGCACCGCTCTCGACGTTTGATTTCTCACTTGTTTCCGGAGACGCGATCGAAATTGAAGAACGTGATCCGCAGGAAGTGACGACTGTCCAAGGTGTTGCGACAGCACCAGAAGGAGTTGCTGTTTTCAACCCAGCTTTTGATGTCACACCACACACATTGATCACGGGCATCATCACCGAACTTGGTATTATCACGCAACCGAATGAAGAAACGATTGAAAAATTAACGGGGCTTCAACCCCTCGGATAAGGAGACAATTCATGAAAAAATTAGCTTACGCCGTCCTAGCACCGGCCTTATTACTAGCGGCTTGTGCGAATGGAGAAGCGACGACGAAAGTCGTCAAGGATGTACCAAAAGGAGTTCAATCGGATGTCAAGATCGCCGTCATCCGTAACCTCGCATCGGACGACCATACGAAGCAATTCCTTGATGGCGCACGAAGTGAAGGAGAAGCGCTCGGCTTTAAAGTCAGCACGTTCATTTCGGAAGGTAACGATGTCAAGTTCAAGGAACTGGTCGCGCAGGCGATTCAGCAAGATTATGATGGGCTCATCATTTCGCACGGTAAGGAAGACTATGCCTATGACATGATCAAACCAGCAGTCGATAAAGGACTGAAGGTCGTGACGTTCGATACGGTCACGAAGAAAAAAGGGGCATCTTTACAAGACGTGACGGAAACGTTCCAAAACGATCATCAACTTGCGAAGCTATCACTCGATGAAGTGACGAAGGTGACGGACAAAAAGCCAGTCCGTGTCATCAAACTCTGGTTCGGACCAGGTTTTGCCCCGCTCGATCGTCGTCAGGAAATCTATAAGACGTACGAAGCAGACGGCAAAATCAAAACGCTTGAGACGGTTGGACCGACGAACTTCCAAGATGTCCAAGGGGATATCGCGACAAAGATGAATGCCATTCTCGCGAAATACCCGAAAGGAAGCGTTGATGCCGTTTGGGGAGCATGGGACGAAGTCGCAAAAGGCGCTTACAAATCGCTCAAGGATAATAAACGTCAAGAAATCCCATTGATCTCGATCGATGTCTCAAATCAGGACATCAACCTGATGCGTGAGAAAGGCAGCAACTGGGTTTCGACGAGTGCGGTGGATCCATTCCTGATTGGACAAACGGACATGCGACTACTGGCTAAGAAAATCGCCGGAGAGAAGACGCCGGATAGCTTTAATCTCGATGCGAAACTCGTTGAGCAGAAGGCATTGAAGCAGGACACAACGATGTATAATCTCGATACGATCATCAAAGGTTGGAGTACGTCGGATAAATTCAATGAGCCGTGGATGGACCGGTTGCGTGACGTCCATAAAAAACAATGACGTCTATCAATCATCACCTGGAGATGACCGGGATTTCACTTGCGTTTCCGGGAGTCCAGGCACTCAAGCAAGTCTCCTTTGAGGTGAAGTCTGGTGAAATTCATGCGCTTGTCGGTGCGAATGGTGCCGGTAAGTCGACGCTGATGAAAGTCTTATCTGGAGCGGAAACAGCGGATGAAGGAATCATCCGTCTTGACGGGAAAGAACTGTCAATTCAATCTCCGCGTGATGCAAAACGAATCGGGATCGATCTCGTCCAACAAGAGGTTGATGTGGCGCTTGTCCCGTATTTGACGGTTGCTGAGAATATCTGTCTCGATCTGTTGACGGACGGAACAATGACGGGTTTGGTATCCCAACGCCGTTACATACAGCGTGCGAAAGAAGCGTTAGCGACATTACAGGCGGATATTTCCGTCAAGACACGTGTCGAAGAATTACGTCTTGCTGAAAAGCAACTCGTATTGATTGCACGCGCCCTCGTTCAGGAACGTCGTTTTTTAATTTTGGATGAACCGACGGCACCTCTCAGTCAGGCGGAAACAAGCCATCTCTTTTCAGTCGTGCGTCGTTTAGCGGAACGGGGACTTGGGATCATTTTCATTTCCCACCGCCTACAAGAATTGTATGACATTTGCGACTCCATCTCGGTCATGCGCGACGGTCAACTCATCTCGCGACATCTTTTGACAGACATCACGAAGGAAGCTGTCGTTGAGCAGATGCTCGGGCGTAAGCTTACGTCTGTCGCGAAAACGTCACGGATCAATGCGACGAACGTACTGACGGTCGAGAGTGCCACGAATGCGGACGTCCGCGACATCTCCTTGACGGTTCAAGCAGGGGAAGTCGTTGGTATCGCGGGTCTTGTCGGTGCCGGTAAAACGGAATTATGCAAAGCATTATTCGGTGATCGCCCGTTTCAGGAAGGGGAGGTTCGTATAGGTGGAAAAGCCCATCGCCTTTGCAATCCACAAGCTGCGATTCAAGCGGGAATCGGTCTCGTTCCGGAAGAACGGCGAAAAGAAGGAATTCTTGTTGCCGATTCTGTCGCAGAAAACCTGACAGCAGCGGCAGCTCATGATTTCGTCAACCGCTGGGGACTGATGGATCGTCGTAAAGAAGTCGAACAGGCATCGAAATGGGTCAAGGAGCTGGGCATCAAAGTGGCAGACGTGAAACAGGAAGTAGGTCAACTATCCGGTGGGAATCAACAAAAAGTCGCCATCGGAAAATGGTTACTGACCAATGTTTCTGTCCTCGTCTTAGATGAACCGACGAAAGGTGTCGATGTCGGAGCTAAACAAGATATCTATCGTCTGATTGACGAACTCGCGCAACAACAAAAAGGGATCCTTTACGCGACGAGTGAATGGGATGAACTTTTGACCGTCACGGACCGAATCTACGTCATGTTCGATGGACGGATTGTCCATGAAACGAAGACGGCGGATACATCAGAAGAAACCTTGTTGTGGTATGCGACAGGAGGAGGGCAACGATGAATGAGGTAGTATCAAAACAAACGAATCGGGGGAAAGGTTTACGTCCGGTCCTTGGATTCTTGAACGACTGGGGGATCGTCCTCGCGATCCTTGCCCTCGTCCTGTTTTTTGCGACGACGGCTCCAACATTCCTACAAGGGACGAATTTGATCAATATTTTACGAAGTATCTCCATCGTGACGATCATCGCGATCGGCTTGACCGTTTCTTTGACGGTCAATGGATTTGATTTATCGGTCGGGTCGACCGCGACGCTTGCGAGTTCTTTCGTCGTCTCGTTCTTCGTCTGGTACAGTCTACCGCTCGGTGTCTCGATTGGTTTAGCACTTCTCTTATCTCTTAGCGTTGCTCTGGTGAACATCTTACTCATCGTCTGGTTTAAGATTCCGGATTTGTTTGCGACGCTTGCGACGATGTTCATCGTCGAAGGTGCCGCGATGACGTATACCGGTGGTGGTTCAATCAGTGCCGGAATGCCGCGCTTAGACGGTACACCAACAGTCGGCACAATTCCGGAGGCGTTCGCGAAAATCAGCCAGGCGCCTTGGATCATCGTCATCATGCTCGTCGTCGTCGCTATGACACATGTCTTTTTAAGTCATACGCGACACGGTCGTTTTCTCTATATCATCGGTGGGAATCCGGAAGCCGCACGACTGACGGGAATTCGTGTCAACCGCTACCGGGCACTCGCATATCTGATTGCTGGGTTACTTGCTGCAATCGGTGGGATTTTGCTTGCGTCACAAGTCGGATCGTCGCAAATCAACGCCGGGTCCGGTTACTTGATGCCAGCGGTCGCAGCTGCCTTTATCGGCTCGTCGTTCGCAGGGCAAGGAAAACCGAATGCCCTGGGCACACTCGTCGGGGCTTGTCTCGTCGGGATTCTTGAAAATGGTCTTGTCATGTTGTCTGTTCCATACTATTCGTTGAATATCATCAAAGGGCTGGTCCTTGCGGTCGCACTCGCGACGACCTATGCGCGGTATCGGAAAAAATAATTAAAATTCGACGTTTCATTTATAACATATTCGGTAATATTCAATATATGAAAGGATGGTGATGCACATGAATGATTACCAATGTAGAGGGAACGATCGCATGTCGCTTCTGAAAGAAGAGGATCACCGGACTTGACGAACGTTGTCCATTGACACGGATGTATTCGTGTTTTACGTGCAACTGCACGGTTCAAGAACGGATCACGGCATGTGTTCGTTCCTGAAACAAATAAGGGGAAACGCTACGGCGTTCCCCCTTTTTCACGTGCTTGAAACTGCTCGTATTTCTTTAAAAGTATAGCGGAATATGAGATGATATAAAAAGTCAGAAAATTCAACTACTATGAGAGCAAGGGGCCTGACAATGCGAACATACACTAAGGAGATTCAAGCGATTATCGACAACGTAGAGAAAGTCATCATCGGTAAGGAAGATGTCATCACACAATCATTGGCAGCATTACTAGCGGGCGGTCACGTTCTATTAGAAGACGTACCGGGAGTCGGGAAGACGATGCTCGTCCGTGCGTTCAGCCGATCGATCGGGTTGACCTTCAAACGTGTTCAGTTCACGCCAGACCTACTTCCGTCAGATTTGACGGGTGTATCGATGTATAATCAGAAAACAAGCCAGTTCGAATATAGACCGGGTCCTTTAATGGGAAACATCGTCTTAGCCGATGAGATCAACCGAACATCACCAAAAACTCAATCTGCCTTACTCGAGGGAATGGCGGAAGCGAACGTCACCGTCGATGGTGAGATTCATACGCTTCCGAATCCCTTTTTCGTCATGGCGACACAAAACCCGATTGAACATGAAGGAACGTATCCGTTACCAGAAGCACAACTCGACCGTTTTCTCGTCAAAGTCAAAATGGGTTATCCTGATTTCCAGCAAGAAATGAAGTTGCTCACGCGTTTTGAACGGGATGAACCAATCGAAACACTCGAAGCTGTAATTGGTCGCGAGCAATTGCTCCAGATGAAAGAAGACGTCAAGAACGTCCATGTCTCACAGCCTGTCAAAAAATATATCGTCCATCTCGTTCAAGCGACACGGACGAATGGGTCACTCTACCTCGGCGCGAGTCCTCGTTCTTCGATCGCCTTGATGAAGGTCGCGCAAGCGTGGGCGTACATGGAAGGACGCAGTTTCGTTTTGCCGGATGATGTTAAACATCTCTTGATTCCAGTCCTGTCACACCGCCTGATTTTGACAGCGGATGCGCGTTATCACGGTCAATCGTCGGAACGGATTTTAGAACAGATCAAAAAAGAGGTTGCTGTACCGATCCAACAAGACGTGGAGTCCCTATGACGAAGTGGCAAATTGGTTGGCGTTACGCTGTATTACTTTTGACGACGGCAGCCTTATGGGCATATGCGCGCGTTGATGGCGGAAATGTCGCTTCCTTGCTGTTTTACGTCATGGCTGGTCTGACCGTCTACTGGACGCTCTTCCTCGTTTGGCCCGTCACGCAGGCACTTGCGACGCGCGAAGTATCGAACAAGATGCTCGTTGCTGGAACCGATATCCCGGTTTCCTTACGGGTTCGTCGACGTTTTCCGTTTCTCGTCGGAGCCGTCGAAGTGACGGAGGTGATTCCGAACGAACTCAGTGAAGAAAAACTCGATATCAGCCGTCCACTCCGAGCCCATTACCGGAAGACGGAGCAAATCGATTACACGATACCATCGATTCGTCGAGGGGTGTATCAGATTCCAGGCTGTATCGTCGAAATCACGGATCCATTCGGGTTATTCAAGCGGAAGCGGATGTTTCCGGTCGAGACGTATCTTGCGATTGAACCAGCGCGCCTTGCCGTTCAGCTTCCCCATGAGGAAGACCGTGGCGATGGGGGGATCTCACCGGTGTCACTTGATCTTCGCCAGTCGTCCTTTACCGTCGTCGGGGTCCGGGAATACGTCAGTGGGGATCGGATGAATCAGATTGACTGGAAAGCGACAGCGAAACGCCAAGGGTTGATGACGAAGACGTTCGAACGAGAGCAAGAACGGGAGACGACGATCGTTTTTGATGAGGGAACGGAGGCGGGTGAAGCCTTCGAACGTATCATCTCGATGCTCGCAGAAACGACGGATCAGTTGAACAAGCGACGACTGAGCTACCGGATCCATCTCGTCGGGCATGCTGTTCAATCATTGTCATTACCACTTGAAGGAGCGAAACTGACGCATTACCTGATGACGGCGCAACCGAGTCGGACGCGGACGTTCATCGAGTCATGGGAGTACTCGTCTAAGGCGCTTCGATTGAGCGGGAATGTCCTCTTTATCACACCGGATCTTGAATCAAACAATGAACTATGGATTTCGAAGATTAATCAAGAAGCCACCGTTCATGTCTATACACCAGAACGGAGGGGAGTGCGATGATACGACGATTAATCTGGAACGCCATCGCAGCAGCCCTTTTGACTTGTTTCATGCCACCACTTCTCGAACTGACGACATTCGAGCATCTTTGGTCCTTCTTACCGATGCTGTTCCTGCCTTTACTGTTATCGCATCTCGCTCGACGTTACTTCTTACTTGGCAGTCTCGCGGGGCTACTATTGTCGTTCTACTTGATTTTGACACCGGGTTCTGCACCGTGGGGAATTTTTACGGAAATCAGCTCGGATATTCGAAGTGTCATCAATGGTGAATTACCGGGACGACCAGCCTTTGCGCTGTCGATTGGTTTGATCAGTTTCTTGATCGCTTATCTCGCGCGCCGGACGTTCCCGAATCGTGGGTTCGTCTTCGGACTTGCCTTCGGAGTCATCGGGTTCATCGCCTATTGCGATACCTGGACGGATTACTCGGGAGAGACGTTCATTCTTTATCCGATCATCTTGTCTTTGGTATTGCTGTATGCGACGGAGGTCAATGAACGACCGCGTGCTTCCTACGTACGCCCACTAAGTGCATTATTCATCATGGGAGCTGTCATCGTCGCTGCTGTCCAAAGTCCTGTCATCAATGCGACATGGCAAGACAGTTGGTACGATTTGACGTCGGGTCTTGAAGGGGAAGGAGAGCCGACAAATGCGATTCAGAAGGTCGGATACGGTAACAACGATGAGCAACTTGGAGGACCATTCCAGATGGACGACCGAGAAGTCTTCCAAGTCGAAAGTGAAGGAAACCGCTACTGGCGCGTTGAAACAAAAGATATTTATACCGGAAAAGGTTGGATCTTGTCGGAGTCAAACCCTGAAATCGATGGACGTGGTTTTTTCTCGACCTTCGGTACAGAGGTCAAGACCCGCGAAGAGACAGCAACATTTGAAATGGCGCGTGAATTACCATTCGTGCCATATAATGGTGACAATGTACGGGTCGAAGTGAATCAACAACGACAAAATGTGTTGGTTGACCCCGAGAATCAAAAAATTTCGTATCTCGACGAGGCGGATCGTCAACGGAACTATCGAATCGACTATTCGTACCCACTCTTTACGGAAGAACAGCTCCAGACAGATGAACCCGTCAATTTATCGGAGAATCAAACGGAGCGGTATCTCCAACTGCCGGAAGGTTTACCGCAACGAGTTCGTGATTTAGCGGAACAAATCGTCGAGGGTGAGGAGACACCATGGGACAAAGCACGGGCGATTGAAAATTATTTCGAAGAAGAAAACTTTGAATACAATACAGAAGATGTTGCTGTACCGAAAGAAAATCAGGATTACGTCGATCAGTTCCTGTTCGAGACGAAACTCGGATACTGTGATAACTTCTCGACATCAGCCACTGTATTACTTCGGGCAGCTGGGTTACCCGCACGCTGGGTGAAAGGATTCACGGGGGGCGAATCCGACGTCATCGGAGCTGCCGTGACGAGTTATACAGTACGCAATAAAAATGCCCATTCGTGGGTCGAAGTTTACATTGAAGGACCAGGCTGGGTACCGCTTGAACCGACAGTCAGTTTCGATGGAGCAGGACAATACACGATCGATCGGGAAACGAATAACGAGACGGAACAAGCAAACCCGCAACGTGAGACAGAAGATAATACGGAGACAACGACGCCAAATCGTCCTCAAGAAAATCTTCTCGATGAAGAACAGACGACTAGCGCCGGACAGACGGAGCAGAAGTCAATTCCATTTTGGCCAATCTTCCTGACGGCACTTGCTCTCTTGTTCCTCTACTTGTTCAGAAAACCGATTATTCGGACGCTTGCGATTCTCTTCTTCTGGAGACAGATTGAACGACCGGAAGGATTCCGACGGATGTATCGGTATCTCTTGCGGCGTCTTGATAAAAAAGGATTCCATTATCAAGATGGTCGGACGCTTGCGGAACTTGCTCACGAAGTCGATGGGTACTACGAGACGTACGCGATGCGACCGTTGACGGATGCTTACGAGCGGATGGTTTATGGTGGAGAATCATTATCGGCTGATAAAAAACGTGAATATTTCGAAAATATCATTCGTCATGTAGAGGGTTGATATTTACGAAACGATACAGGTACAATGGGAACAACGTAAATCACACACATGCAATCTCCTTTGTATATACTCGCGAATATGGCGCGAGAGTCTCTACCGGGTCACCTTAAACGACCTGACTATGAAGGAGCAGACCCTTCGTATACATTTTTTTGTGAAGCGGCCTGCTCTTTTTCCATTTTATCCATGGGCGAAGAGCGGGCTTTTTTCATAGGGTACGCATGAAATCAGAAAGGCGGGAACAGATTTGGAAGCACATTTGGACCAGGAAATGATTCTCGTCCTCGATTTTGGAGGACAGTACAATCAATTGATCACACGTCGTATTCGGGACCTTGGTGTCTACAGTGAATTGCATTCGCATAAAATCACTGCAGCTGAAGTAAAAGAAATCGCACCTGCTGGTATCATCTTCTCGGGTGGTCCACGTAGCGTCTACGCAGAGGATGCGTACCGGTGTGACCCGGAAATCTTTGACCTCGGTATTCCAATCTTCGGAATCTGTTACGGCATGCAGCTCATGTCACAACATTTCGGCGGAACAGTGGAACGTGCGGGACATCGTGAATATGGAAAAGCCACATTGACGTTACAAGACCCGTCACCGATGTATGCGAACTTACCGCTAGAACAAACGGTCTGGATGAGTCACAGTGACCTCGTCACATCTGTGCCTAACGGATTCGTCGTTGATGGGACGAACGTGTCATGTCCAATCGCTTCGATCAAGAACGAAGAGTTGAAAATGTATGGTGTGCAGTATCACCCAGAAGTAAACCATACGGTCTTCGGAAAAGAATTGCTCAAGAACTTCCTCTTTGAAGTCTGTAAATGTGCAGGCGACTGGTCAATGGAGAACTTCATCGAAATCGAAGTAGCGAAGATTCAAGAACAAGTCGGCGATAAAAAAGTTCTTTGTGCTCTTTCAGGTGGTGTCGACTCGTCTGTCGTCGCAGCTTTGATTCACAAGGCAATCGGTGATCAATTGACATGTATGTTCGTCGATCACGGTTTACTGCGTAAGGGAGAAGCGGAAAGCGTCATGAAGACATTCGCGGATCACTTCCACATGAACGTCATCAAGATTGATGCCCAGGACCGTTTCCTCGACAAACTCCGTGGTATCTCGGATCCAGAGCAGAAACGTAAAATCATCGGCAACGAGTTCGTCTACGTCTTCGACGAAGAAGCTTCGAAGCTGACGGATATGGACTTCCTTGCCCAAGGTACACTCTATACGGATATCATCGAGAGTGGTACGGATACGGCACAAACAATTAAATCACACCACAACGTCGGTGGACTGCCGGAAGACATGCAGTTTGAATTGATCGAACCGATCAACACGTTGTTCAAGGATGAAGTCCGTGAACTTGGGAAAGAACTTGGTCTTTCTGATGAAATCGTCTGGCGTCAGCCGTTCCCAGGACCAGGTCTCGGGATTCGTGTCCTTGGTGAAATCACAGATGAGAAACTCGAAATCGTTCGCGAATCTGATTTCATTCTTCGTGATGAGATTAAAAAAGCTGGACTCGAGCGCGAAATCTGGCAGTACTTCACAGTCCTTCCTCCAATCCGTTCGGTTGGTGTCATGGGCGATGAGCGGACATACGACTATGCTGTCGGAATCCGCGCTGTTACGTCAATTGACGGGATGACTTCAGACTGGGCACGGATCCCATGGGACGTGCTTGAGAAGATCTCGGTTCGAATCGTCAACGAAGTCCAGAACGTTAACCGCGTCCTGTACGATGTGACGTCGAAACCACCTTCAACGATTGAGTGGGAATAAGAACTAGACTTGCTGAGAAAATTCGTCTCATGAAGCCTGTCCTATCAATGTGTTAAAGGGGATAGGTGAAATGAAGTCTGTTTCACCTTCAACAATTCGATTTCAAAATGAAGCTCTCTTTTGTTCACATTATTTGTGAATGGAAGTGAGCTTTTTTCGTAACCAATCGCATCGAACTGTTGGATGACATTAGACAAAATCAATTTATTCGAGAGATTCAATTAAGATGTATCGAGATATTTTGTTAGTTTTTACTGGAATATATAATAAATCATTAAACGGATAGGATGCACGCTCTCCTGATAGATTGGGCATGAGCTGAAGTCGATCGACTAGATTATGGTTTAGTCATAAATTTGACCATGCTATGATGTGGCTGTCTTTGTTTTTCATATCAATAAAAAATATTATCGTATAATTCCGGGGACAGGGTTTGAAAGACTTTACAGGAACACCGTAATGATTTCTACTATGGCGCACATACAACATCGTACCTTTATTGAAACGGCTTTTACTTCTTAGGTAAGGGTCTTTTCTTGTTGCGTAGCATGACTAAAACGTTTTAAACAGGAAAAATTTTAATAATGAACATGCTCTAGTAAACAGGATCAATACATTCCAAAAAGCCTTCAATAATTAAAAAAGATGTACAAAAAAATCAGGTTTAATCAGAAAAAAAGTAGGGGAAATTCAAACTGTTGGTATATAAGATTGATTTTCAAGAGCTAATTATTATTTTTCATGGCATTTATTAAAAAGGAGGAAGAGATCATGACGAGAAAAGAAGATACATTTATCCAAGTATTTAATACCCAAGCGGAAGTACTGAGTAAAGTAAACGAATTGAAAGCGCAGGGATATGACGAAAGAGATATGTATGTCGTGGCTCAAGATAAACATTCCTTCTCCATGGTAGAGAATCAGACAAACGTCAATGTAGATACTGCCGGTGAACAAGAGCACCAAGGATTTATGGGGAAATTCATGGCTGCCTTTTCAGACGACTCTTCTACGGAAGCATTCCGCGGAATGGGCTTATCGCATGATGAATCAGAAGAATACCGTCGTCAGGTAGAAAGCGGCAAGCTGGTTTTATATGTAGACAGCGACTATGGCGATTCTTACGAAAAGCATAATCAAAGCTACAACCAAACTTCTGGAGTAAACGATAATCAATATGATCGCACGGGAGTCGAAGCAAATCGGGATCACAACGACCATCTCTCTGATAACGGCTCTCTTTCCCGGACAGATCGAGACCAAGGCTACGACAACACTTTAAGTGCAGACCGAAGCCAAGACTATGACGATACTCTAGGGGTCGATCGGTCTGGTGCAGATCGGACTGGCGTTACTGAAACGAACAGTGATACAGAAGAAGAACGCCTTCGCCTGCATGAAGAACGGTTAAATGTAGATAAAGAAAGAGTGCAAACAGGGGAAGTAAACGTCAGTAAACACGTAGTCGAAGATCAACAATCGATCGAGGTGCCGGTAGAGAGGGAAGAAGTTTATGTGGAACGGCGTAAAGTGGATCATAATGCGTCGGGAACAGATGCTTTTGTAGATGAGAACGACTCCATTCACGTACCGCTTTCAGAAGAAAAGGTAGTAGTATCAAAAGAAGATGTAGTCTCTGAAGAAATTGTTGTTGGAAAACGTAAAGTGCGAGATACAGAAACTGTATCTGAAACGGTACGACGCGAGGAAGCAGATATTGATGAAGGTACGGATACGAGAACGGACGTAGACCGTGACGATCATAAACGACTGTAATGGACCAAACTAAGAGGGAGATAGCGATCAGCTATCTCCTTTTTTACTGCAAATTAAAGACAACTCAAAAATAACGCTTACAAAACCGAACGTTCGGATAAAATAAGTGGTTAAATTTCGTTTTTATGGTTGACCCATGAATTTGACCGTGCTACGATGTGTCTGTTCTTATTTTTCATACCACTAAAAAAACATAAATAATGCCGTATAATTCTGGGGATAGGGCCCGGAAGTCTCTACAGGAACACCGTAAAGGTTCCTACTACGGCGCACATGCAACATCGTGCGCTTATTGAAACGGCTTTTACCGCTTAGGTAAGGGCCGTTTTTTGTTTTCAAGGAGACGGCTTATTTGGAAGGAAGGCAATCATGAGCACACAATTGAAACAGCCACACCAACCGAAAGCAAAAGAAAATGCGATTGCGCGTTTCTTTGATTTCAATGGGCTTGGTACGAACATGCGTACAGAGTTCATCGCCGGCATGACGACATTCTTCGCGATGGCGTATATCTTATTCGTTAACCCGAATACATTAGCCGAAGCAGGAATGGACGCAGGAGCAGTCTTCGGTGCCACAGCGCTCGTCGCAATCATCGGTTCCATCACAATGGGAGTATTTGCGAATTATCCAATTGCGCTTGCACCGGGTATGGGTTTAAACGCCTTCTTCGCATATAGTGTCGTCATTGGCATGGGTATTCCATGGCAAACTGCACTTTCGGGCGTTCTCGTCTCAGGTCTCGTCTTCATGGTATTAACGGCTTCAGGCATTCGTGAAGTGATCATCAATGCGATTCCAGAGCCGTTGAAAATGGCAGTCGCAGCAGGTATCGGTTTGTTCATCGCCTTTATCGGCTTGAAAACAGGTGGTTTAGTTGTCGCGAACGAAGCAACACTTGTTTCGCTCGGTGACCTAAGCAAGGGAACAACACTTCTCGCAGTATTCGGTCTTGTCGTATCAGCTGTCTTGATGACACGCGGTGTCAAAGGCGCGATTTTCTTCGGAATGATTATAACGGCCATTGCCGGAATGATTTTCGGATTAATTCCAGTTCCGACTAGTTTTGGTGAAATCGTTTCAGCACCACCAAGTATTGCACCGACCTTCGGACAGGCATTTCTTCACTTTAATGAAATCTTCACGGTCCAAATGATGATCGTCATCCTGACTTTCTTCTTCGTTGATTTCTTTGATACAGCGGGCACGTTGGTTGCGGTAGCAAACCAAGCGGGTCTAATTAAAGAAAATAAAGTACCACGCGCAGGTCGCGCATTAATCGCTGACTCAACAGCAACCGTAGCCGGTTCGATTCTCGGAACATCGACGACGGTTTCATACGTTGAATCCAGTGCTGGAGTCGCAGCAGGCGGTCGTTCAGGGATGACAGCCATCGTTACAGCATTGTTCTTCGGTCTCGCTTTATTCTTCTCACCGTTACTCGCGATCATCACTGCGCCGGTCACAGCACCCGCATTGATCATCGTCGGTGTATTGATGGCAGCTTCATTGCTGCAAATCGATTGGAAAAAATTCGAGTATGCGGTTCCGGCTTTCTTGACCGTCATCATGATGCCATTAACGTATTCGATCGCAACAGGGATTGCATTCGGTTTCCTCTTCTACCCGGTCACGATGATCGCAAAAGGACGAGCAAAGGACGTACACCCAATCATGTACGTATTATCACTTGGATTCCTCGGTTACTTCATCTGGTTGCACTAATTCAAACTGCGTCTTTCTTCTATATAGAAGAAAGACGTTTTTTTGTTAGGGAGAGGGTAAGGGAGAAGAGAGAGGGTGATTCAGATGTTACAGCAGATTACTGGACCTGTATTCGAGTACTTGGCTGAGAATAAGTTACTTATTCAATTCGCCAGAAAAGTCGGGTTACCACTTGGTGGAACATTGTTCGTCGGAGGGCAGGGCGCGGAAGAGACACTCGACACAGTCAAACAGTTCAATCAAGATGGACGAGCGGCGACAGTAGATTGTTTAGGTGAATTCATCGAGACTGAACAAGACGCAGTAGATATTGCGAATGAATGCATCAAAGTCATCGGACAAATCAAAGCATATGATCTAGATGCACAAGTATCTTTAAAACTTACTTCAATCGGATTAAGGATTGATCCAGATATCGCCTATCAACAGTTGAGTCGTATTGCAGAGGTTGCTGATCAGAGAAATATGCGTGTGACAGTCAACATGGAAGAAGCAACGATGGTTGAGTCGATTGTGCAAATATTTGAACGCGTGCATGAACGATATCCGAACGTCGGAATTGCATTACAGGCAAATGTATACCGCAGTCGTTTTGATCTAGAACGTCTTCAGGCAACAGTACGTGTCGTCAAAGGCGCATACGATGGAGACGATGAAACCTATATTCAACCTAAAAAGACCGTCGATGAGACGTACCTTCAATTAGTGAAGATTAATTTGTTAGAAGGCAACTACACGCAAATCGCGACACATGATGAACAAGTTATTCAGCAAATCATTGACTTTACTCAAATGAAACAAATTGATCCATCACGGTTTGAATTTCAAATGCTTCAAGGCATGCGACCAAAACGACAACAAGAGCTAGTTCGACAAGGTTATCGTGTCGTCATCTACGTTCCGCATGGTTTGGACTGGTATACGTATTTGATGAGACGGCTAGCAGAACGCCCAGCGAATATCGCGTTTACAGTAGGCGCCATGTTAAGAAGGTAAAGACTTTGCGAAGAGGATTTAAACTCTTTGCAAAGTTTTTTTAAAATAATGCTTGTGTTTGTCGAATTTTGTTGTTATATTAATAAATGTTCCAGCGAGACGCCTTTTATAAACGGTTCGTTGGGGCTGAAAAGTTTTTTAAAAAGCATGGTTGACATAAACAAAACAACCTGTTAATCTATTAAAGTCGCTAAGGCGGCAGACGAACTTTGAAAACTGAA
>NZ_DLMP01000001.1:0-259083 GCF_002479335.1 Exiguobacterium sp. UBA7533
GTCGTTGGCTCGTCCGTTGACGGTTCATCCGTCGTTGGTTCATCCGTCGTTGGCTCGTCCGTTGACGGTTTTTCTTCTTCAGGATCGGTGACCGTTACCGTCGTCGAGACTGGTCCCGATTTTTCTCCTGACGCTTTCGCTACGACTTGGAATATCGAGCGACCTGGCTTTAATCCACTGATACTGATTCGATTCGTCGTACTCGTTCCGACTGTCGATGATTTACCATCAGCATCTGTCATCTTTACTTCAAATGATACATTATCATACCCATTGGCACGAAGCGCAGCGTCATTGTAGTTCCAAGTCAGTTCACCGCTCTTTTTGTCTTCATCGTAAGATGCTTGTAATCCAGTCGGAGCGGGTACCGTCTTTTTTTCAACGACAGGTTCCTTCGTCCCTTTCACGTATAATTCGTTTCCGATACTGAGGACAGAACTTGGTTGTTCAAATGGCGCTGGCGTTCGATCGCGTGTTTTCGTGATGAAATCTTTCCAGATTTGCTGTGCCATCGTACTGTTATATGGACCACTGAGTCCGGATCCATTGTTGTTTCCTGATTTTGTTGTTCCTGTCCAGACACTGATCGAGACATCAGATGTATATCCTGCAAACCAGACATCTTTATAAGCATTGGTTGTCCCTGTCTTACCGGCTGCATCAAACGATAACCCAGCACTTGGGAACGTACCACCTGGTTTCAAGACATCACGAAGCATATCCGTCAACATATAAGCTGTGTAGTCTTCCATCGCCTTTTTCGATTTGATTGGTGACTTGATTTTAGATCCGTCACTGTACTCAATCGATTTAATGACGTGTGGTTTGATATAATCGCCCCCATTACCCAGTGTTGCATAAGCTCCTGCCATCTGAGTCGTATTAAAACCATGCTTCATCCCACCAATTGCATAAGCTGGTGAAATCGACTCATCGTCTTTCATTTTCAAACCAGACTTTTCAGCGAATGCTTCGACTGCATCCCCACCAATTTCTTGGAACGTTTGAATGGCAGGTGTGTTAGCCGAGATTTTCAACCAATGACGAATCGTATTCGTACCACGATATCCATCATAATAGTTTCCAATCTCTTTTCCGTTAACTTCTGTCGGCTTATCCGTCAATTGTTTCGCAGTCGACCATTTGTCATTTTCGATGGCCGGACCGTATGCGAAGAATGGTTTTGCGGATGATCCCGGTTGATGGGGTTCATTTGCATAGTTTCGTCGCGCTGTTCCTTTACCTGGATTTTTACCATCGACGACTGCAAGAACTTCTCCGGTTTGCGTATTAATTGCCGTAGCAGCCGTTTCAGCATATTCCGGTAATTGAACGATTTGATCTTTTTTGATCGCTTCGTTCATATAGTCATGCATCGGCTTATCAATCGACGTATAGATCTTTAACCCTTGACCATAGATATCTTTTCCTTCTAGACCAAAATCATCTTCTAACTCTTTTGATACCATGTCGAAGATGACACTATCATATGATTCATCCTTCGTTGACTTCGGCGCCGGATTGATTAATTTCGAAATTGGTTGTTTGACCGCTTTATCTCGTTGCACTTTTGTAATGACGCCTGTCGTTTGCATCGCATTGAGGACTTGTGTCTGACGCCATTTCGTTAGCTTCGGATCTCCTTTGATTGGATCATAAGCTGTCGGACGTTGCGGTAATCCCGCGAGCATTGCAGCTTCCGCATAATTCAACTTATCAACTGATTTATTGAAATAGGCTTTTGAAGCGGTCTGGATGCCAAATGAGTTTTGACCATAGTAGTTTTTATTCAAGTACATCTCTAAAATCTGATCTTTCGTATAATCCTGCTCTAAGCGGATCGCAAGCCATTGCTCTTGGACTTTCCGTGTGATTGTTTTATCAAAGCTGAGGAATGATTGTTTGACGACCTGTTGCGTAATCGTCGAAGCGCCTTCAGAACCAAATCCATCAGTGACGTTCGCGATGATGGCACCTCCGAGACGGCGGAAATCAATCCCGTTATGCTGATAAAAACGACGGTCCTCGATCGAGATGAATGCATCTTTGACGACTTCTGGTACTTCATCGATTGACACGTACTCTCGACTCGTCCCGCCTTTCGTGATTTCTTCTTTGTTACTTGCATAAATCTTCAGTGGCAACGCATCACGAAGTTCTGCTTCATCGAGCTCTGGTGCCGTAGCAATCGCATAAGCGGCAAATCCGCCTCCGATCAACATCATCAAGATGAATAACCCGGTAGCAATCAACAATAACTTTTTCCAAAGTGGACCTTTCCCGCCGGATCCTCCACCGGATTTTTTCTTTTGGGGACGTTTCGTCCGTTTCATCTTTTTCTCAGATGACTTCGTCTCTTCACGACGTGCGACACGACTTCTTTCCATATGCTATCCTTCTCCTTCAATCAAAAAGTGTCTGAATTGAAATATAGTTCGTCCACTGCCTTTAAATAATCGATAGCAGGGTACGCGCCAGTCTCGACTTTGATACCGTCTCGTTCGATGATCGTCAGCGGAATGGATTTCCGTCCGCTTTCGAGTTGATCCCACCAGGGGAACACGTGCTCGACTGAAAGCACATATTGCACATTATACAGACTGAATCGAATGATGACAAAACAAATTCCTCCATGTTCGACACATTGACGCATGTGTGCGATTTGATGGGGGTGAAAATTTTTTATCGGGAAGGACGTTTTATTCGTCGTCTCCTTCGCTTCGAAATCAATATATTTTCCGCGGTAGACACCATTATAATCGGTCGTCGATGGTTGCTTGAAATAGGCTTCCTTGACGACAGCTGCAGATCGCTTCGGATAATCCACTTGAACGATTTGTAACGGAGTGGGTTTCTTGTGAATGATTGCCCGATTATGAGTCAGATAAAACGTATTACTTTCATTCAATAATTTTTCGAGCGTCATCCCACGATTTGAAAAGGTTGAATCGGTTGATCGTGCCTTCTTGATTCGGGTTCCGTGCGACTCGAGTGGCTTTTGAAATTTTTTCCCATTCGGGTAATTCAAAACGATTCCCCTCCTATCGCGTTTATTGTACCATGATATGTGATTGTACCGTATCGGCCGAGAGGAGTAGTTAAAAACCAATGACAATTGAACCATTATTACAAGAGATCGAACGTATATATCAAGAAGGACGTGCCGGAACCGAATATGACTTCAATCGAGACGTCGTACCGTTCGTCGAACGAGCCGATCAACTGATTGCGCAGTGGCAAACGAATGCCCAAGATAGTCCTTACTTACGTCCGAGCATGGTCGAAAGTGCCGTAGATCAACTGAAGCAGATTTCTGTCCAAGCCTTTCAGCCAAAGACGAGTCTGAAACGTTTCAATGAAACGATTAAATCCGTCCGCTATATCGATCGATTGATGAATGGCGAAGAATAATAATTAAAAACAGGAATTATCTTCCTTGAGTCGAACACCTAATCTATAAGGGAATGTTTCACCGGTTTCACTTGCCAGGCTATAGCTTTTCAGTGGCCTAGCGTGTAAAGTGGCATCAAGAGCATTTCTTTCTTAAAGACTGTGTAATTATCGTGCAATTGGAGGAGATTCATTTGAACAAACGGGTACAATCGAACGTCAAAGGCGTTGATGTCAAAGGATTTCCTAAGAACTCAACCCCTGCCCCGAAGAAATACATCATGTTCGTTGACGAGACAGGAACACCTAAGGGGAATACACAATTCAATCTAACAGGTGTCTTGATGGAATATAAATATGCCATCGATTCGGATGAGACGGGCGAACCGAGTCCGCTTCGTCAACGTTTGATGGATTTCAAGGCAAAAGTCTTTGAGGATCCACATATTCCGCTTCATCTCAAAGAAATTTTAAAAGCCGAACATCCATATGGAAAAGAAGACGGGATCACGATCGATATGTTGCGTCACTTCTGGATTGCCTTACCGGAATTTTTAGTCGATATCGATTGTACGATCGTCAGTGTCGAAGTCGATAAACAGAAGCTGCAAGACTTCTTCTCGACACCGAAGGATCCGTATGTCGTTGCCTTCGCTCATCTGATGAAATCGTTCTATTCCTTCCTTGATGAGACAGAAGCGACGAGTGCACGTGTTGTGCTTGAAAGTCGTGATGATTATCAGAACTTGCTGATTCAAAAGGCATTCTTCGATATCTTCAATTCAGGAACGGTCCATCTCGACGTTGAAAAAAGCCGTCAAAAAATCAAGGGCTTCATCTTTGCTGAAAAAGACAGCGACCTCTACCAATCTGGTCTTGAGATTGCCGATTTGGTCTGCTTACCTTTGTCCCGCGTCCGTCGTGGTG
This sequence comes from Exiguobacterium sp. UBA7533, assembly GCF_002479335.1. NCBI lineage: Bacteria > Bacillati > Bacillota > Bacilli > Caryophanales > Exiguobacterium > Exiguobacterium sp. UBA7533. Next base: position 4,318 of record NZ_DLMP01000001.1, read on the forward strand.
TCATCGAGGTAAAACCACGGTTTGTCCATTATGGGGACGAAAACCGGATTTTTAAAGCCATCAAAGATAAAATTTACATTCGCCGCGATAGCCCGGACCAAGATTTCCGAAACTGGGGTTTCAAAAAAGTACCGATCACGAAAAAGCGTCGTGAATGGTCCGATACCCCTTGGAATGGTTGATGACTCAAAAAAAGTGGATCCGATAGGGATCCACTTTTTTATGGTGTCGCTAATCCTTTTGTCCGCTTTTTCCCTTCTCGACACATGTCGAGTAACGGGCAAGCTTCACAGTTCGGACGTTGTGCCTTACAGTGATAACGTCCAAAGAAGATGAATTGATGATGGAGTTTTGACCAACGTTCTCGTTTGAAACGGCGCATGAGTGTCGCTTCAACCTGTGTGACATTATCCTTCCACCGACAGATTCCGAGACGTTTCGAGACGCGCTCGACATGTGTATCAACCGCAAATGCCGGGACATCGAAGGCGACAGACAAGACGACGTTCGCCGTTTTACGCCCGACACCAGGTAGTGCTTCAAGTCCGGCTCGTTCCATCGGGACTTCACCGTCGTGTTGCGCAAGGAGTTGTGCTGCCAGTGCCTTGATGTTTTTTGCTTTATTCCGGTATAATCCAAGTCGTTTGATCTTGTCCTCGATTTCCTCAACCGGCGCCGCAGCAAGTGAAGCAGGATCCGGATACGCAGCAAATAATCCAGGCGTCACCTGATTGACGAGTACGTCGGTCGCTTGCGCACTCAGTGCGACCGCGACGACCAGTTCAAACGGATTGCGGTGAATCAACTCGCAAAATGCATCCGGAAACATCTCTTCTAACGTCGCTTCAATCCGATCGATTTCAGCTTTCCGTAACATCTACTCAGCCTCCTCGCCCGGCAAGATCCTCAAGTGTCTTGATGCCTTCGCGTTCCCATGTTCGTAAAATTTGATTGATATAAGTCATCTTGCGAACGTTATGATAGACCGCTTCTCGAAGTGCGGCAAGTACCAGCTCTTCCGAAATGTTCTCGATCGTCAACCACTGAATGATTTGCTCCATCTGAAACGGTGACATCATCCCGAGTTCCCGCTCGAATTGTTGGAAGACGGATGGGTTGATTGTATCAAAGTTCGGTGCTTCCTGTTCCGGTGGTGCCATCAGTTTTTCGTAAAGTGGCACAAGCGAATAACGTTCTGATCCGTTGACGTTCTCCATCGCTAGTAATCCTTTTTGTAATAAACCGAGTGTCGTCTCGATTGTTTCCGTCTCGGATAGTCCAAGTCGATTACTTAACTCTTCCGGAGATGGCATCTCCATGCCCTCTGCCCGACAGGCAAACAGTTGACCAATCAACGTGAACTCGACAAAACTGATACCTAATCGTTTCGCCTCGGTGAACAATCGTTTTGGTAAGACGACCGTCCCTTCCTCGAATAATTGCACTAAATTATGATTCATCGTAATTCCTCGATTCTCTAGTCTAAACAAGAAATCGACCCGTCGAGACGATGGGTCGATGTTTTTCCTTACTGCTTATGGATAGAGGCGGTTCAGCAGACGTGGGAACGGAATCGTTTCCCGAACGTGCTCGACGCCTGTAATCCAAGCAACTGTCCGCTCTAAACCAAGACCGAAGCCACTGTGTGGAACAGAACCGTATTGACGTGTTTCAAGATACCATTTATAGGCACCCGTCTCATCAAGACCATGTTTCTTCATCTCAGCGAGAAGTTTGTCATGATCTTCTTCACGTTGTGAACCACCGACGATTTCCCCGTATCCTTCAGGGGCAATCAAATCATCACATAAAACGAAGTCTGGGTTTTCCGGATCTTCTTTCATGTAGAACGGCTTAATTGCTTTTGGCCAATGCGTGATGAAGACAGGGCGCGCAAAGCTGTTTGCGATCGCTGTCTCATGTGGTGCACCAAAATCATCCCCGAATTCGATATCGTCGAATCCTTGCTCTTTGAGCATGTCGATTGCTTCTGTATACTTGACGCGTGGGAACGGTGCTTTAATGTTTTCAAGGACCGTCAAGTCACGTCCAAGCAACTCAAGCTCCGCACGGCAGTTCTTCAGTGCCGATTGCACGAGGTGCGAGACGTAATTTTCTTGGACTTCGAGGTTCATCTCGTGATCGTGGAATGCCATCTCCGGCTCCATCATCCAGAATTCGATCAAGTGACGACGTGTTTTTGATTTTTCAGCACGGAACGTCGGACCGAACGAGAAGACCTTTCCAAGTGCCATTGCTGCCGCTTCCATGTAGAGCTGACCAGATTGTGAAAGGTATGCATCTTCATCGAAATATTTCGTATGGAACAATTCTGTTGTTCCTTCTGGCGCACTACCTGTTAAGATTGGCGGATCCACTTTGATGAATCCTTCTTGGTTGAAAAATTCGTACGTCGCACGAATCAATTCATTCCGAACGACCATGACCGCATGCTGACGCTTTGAACGTAACCAGAGGTGACGGTTATCCATCAAGAAATCCGTTCCGTGTGCTTTTGGTGTAATCGGATAATCGATCGCTTCATGGATGACTTCGATTTTTGAAATTTCCATTTCATGACCGATCGCTGTCCGACCGCCATCTGATTTGATGACACCTGTTACCCAAAGTGACGATTCCTGTGTTAAGCCTTTTGCTTGTTTAAATAAGTCTTCGCCGACCGTTTCTTTAACGACGACACCCTGCATGAATCCAGAGCCATCCCGAAGTTGGAGGAAGGCGATTTTACCACTCGAGCGTTTGTTTGCTAACCAACACCCAATCGTCACTTCTTCTCCTACATATTTATTTACATCCCGAATCATTGTTTTCAACAGTCAACATCCTCTCTCTATTAAACGGCTGTATGGGCCGTGATGAATCCTTCAATCCGGTCGAGTGCCTCTAAGACACGTGCCGGATCCGTTGCATAAGATAGGCGGACATAGTCCGGTGCACCAAATCCTGAACCTGGAATCAAGGCAACCTTCGCTTCAGATAAAACAGCTGTACACCAGTCATCGACATTATCGAATCCACACATCTCAGCAGCTTGCTTTGCATGTGGGAACAAGTAAAATGCCCCTTCCGGCTTCAGACACGTCAATCCTTTAATCTCGATGAGTCGTGCGTAGATTTTTTCAAGTCGTTCTTCAAAGATGACACGCATCGCTTCGACCGGTGCATCACCCTCTGCATACGCAGCAACCGATGCTGCTTGCGCAATCGATGTCGGATTCGACGTTGAATGGCTCGCTAAGTTCGTCATCGCTGCGATGATCTCTTTAGGTCCAATCGCATACCCGATCCGCCAGCCTGTCATCGCATGTGATTTTGAGACACCATTGATGATGACCGTCCGTTCGCGCATTTCTGGTAAGGACGCGATCGAGATATGTGTCACACCGTTATAGAGCAACTTTTCATAAATCTCGTCACTGATGACGAGTAAATCGTGCTTGATTGCAACATCTGCTACCATCTCAAGCTCTTCTTTCGAATAAACCATCCCCGTCGGATTCGATGGTGAATTCAAGACAAGTGCTTTCGTCTTCGGAGTGATATGTTGCTCAAGCAATTCCCGTGTCACTTTGAAGCGAGACGATTCGTCCGTCTCGAGAATGACAGGGACACCGTCACTGAGTTTAATTTGCTCTGGATAACTGACCCAGTATGGTGCTGGGACGATGACTTCATCGCCTGGGTCGAGAATCGCTTGGAACAATGTCGAGAGCGCATGCTTTGCGCCAGAAGCGACCATGACTTCTGAACGTTCATATGGCATCCATAAGTCACGGCGTGTTTTTTCAATGATCGCATCCTTCAAGGCAACCGTTCCGCCAGACGGCGTGTATTTCGTATCGCCTGCTTCTGCTGCCTCGAATGCTGCTTGAATGATGAATTCCGGTGTATTGAAGTCGGGCTCTCCCGCACCTAAACCGATGATGTCTTGACCTTCTTCACGTAGTGCCTTAGCTTTCGCAGTGATGGCTAGAGTCGTAGATGGTGTCAATTGTCGTACGCGTTTCGATAACATGTCGCCCACTCCCTTTACTTAATTCGTAATCGTTTGATGAAAGAACCTTCTTGATACGTGTAATACGAATAATCATAGCCTGTCTTCGTTTTTGAAACGATCTCAATGACAGCACGATCCTCAAAACCGTATTTAGCAGACACGATATCTCCGAGTTCCGGATGATCCGCGATAACCGTTTTAATGGCAATACCATCAGCAACCGGTCGCGTCTCAATCGTTCCTTTTTCCGGAACAAACGCCCGTACCGCCTGTCCACTCTGCTTCATCGTAAAAACGACATATTGGCGTTTTCCGCTAAAGACAGATTCGAACCGGACGTCTGTCGGCTTTAGTTCTTTTTTTAGACGCGTCTCTGCTTGTTCCGCGACGCTCTGTTCTCGGTCTTTTGCCTCAGCGATCGTCACCTGATAAACAGCTGTTCCAAGAACAGCCAAGATGAGGAGTGCACTCAGTAGAGCAAGCGTGACTTTCCACTTCATGTGCGATAGATGGTGAAAACCATCTGCTCCTTGTCTTTTTCATCGAGAGCAAGACCGAACATTAAATCTTCCGTTTTCAGCGTCCGGTTCAATAAGTCGACGATTTTATACGTATCGTCATGGCGGTTCACTTTGACGGTCGCAAGTGTTTCAATTTTTGAATCCATCTGTATGTCCTCCCTCATTTTTCTCTATCTATTATAATGCGATAGGGTTTATCTGAATAGACTCAATCGCTATCATTCAAAAACAATTCAAGTTCTGCGGTCAGTTCATCAAGCGGTTTTGATAAAACAGGCACTTTCGGCAGACTCGTAACGAATCGTTTTCCGTATCTCGTCGTCTCAATCCGGCGATCGAGCACGAAGACAACACCACGATCGTTCGTCGTCCGGATTAAGCGACCAAACCCTTGTTTAAAGCGAATGATTGCTTGCGGTAGGCTGTATTCGAAAAATGATGATTTTCCGAGTTTTTCGATCCGTTCCGAGCGTGCTTGGACAATTGGTTGATCTGGTGGCGCGAATGGTAGGCGGACGATGACGAGACAACTGAGATCATCTCCCGGGATATCGACCCCTTCCCAAAAACTAGCCGTCCCGAACAAGATACAGGCATCGAGTTGCTTGAACTGTTTCATCAGTCGTTGCCGTGAACCTTGCGTGACCCCTTGCGAGAGTAATGTAAACCGGTCTGGCAGCAACGGCTTCGTCGCCTCATGCGTCAGTCGTAGCAAGTCGTTCGAGGTAAATAAGACAAGCATCCGTCCCTCCGTCACCTCTGCGATTTGTAAGATTGCTTCCGCAATCGTCTCCGCGAATTCTGGCAATGGCACATCCTGTAAGAGTGGGAGATCCGTCGGAATCATCAGTCGCACATTATCGGCATATCCGAACGGCGACGGCACGACGAAACGACGAGTCTCAAAAGCATCGAGTCCTAATCGGTTCTCAATGAATTGGAATTTGTTCGAGACAGTCAACGTCGCAGACGTCAGGATACACGTGCGTTTTGAAAAGACATCGCGTCGTAATCGCTCTGAAATGTCAATTGGTTGTGTGTATACGCGTGTTAGCTTCCGGTTCTTAACGGACGTCTCGATCCAAGATACCGTCTCATCGTGCGGAGCAAGCATCGTCTCGAAGATCGCGAGCTCTGCTTCTTCGATTTGTGCCGTGATCGCTTTTAAATCCGCGACGAGCGAACGCTCCCGATAACTCATTTGCTCCCGATGTTCATGGAACAGTTTATGAATCGCACGAATTGCTTGACGCAAACGCCGCAACACCAATTCAACCCGCTTGGCACTCTCTTGGACGGCACGCATCGAACGATCAAGTCGCTTAAAGCGAATGCTGACCATTCCTTCCCGTCGTGCTTTGCGGGAAGCCAGTTCGAGCCCATATGCTTGAACGATCATCAGTAGGCCGTCTGCTTCTTCGAGCAACGTCGTCAGTGCTTCATCGACCGTCTCACTATGGGCTTCCACCATCTCGGCAATATCCCATTCTTCCGACAGATCAAGCAAACGGTGCAATAATTTTTTGTCAGATGAATACCCGAGTTGGCGGAACAGACGATCGAACGTATGACCATCAAAAACGAGACCAAAATGATGGCTCGCGACTTCTTCGATTTGGTGTGCCTCGTCGAGAATCAACGGGCTTCCTTTCGGTAAGACCCCTGCTTCGAACTGCAGATCACTAAACAACAACGCATGGTTCGTGACGATAATCGTCGCATCTTTCGCTTGGCGAATCGCATGCTGGAAGAAGTCCCGACTGTACCAGGGATCAAACCGTCCAAGCTGCGATTGACTATCGGATTGAATCAATTGCTTGATTCCGATATTGCCTTGCGCTGCACCACCCGGTAAGCTGACTTCCTCTAAATCTCCTGTTTCCGTCTCCGTCAACCATACGAGAAGAATCGCTTTTGCGAGCGTAAAGTTATAGACATCCTCTTGATCATTCAAGAAAAACTCGAATTTCCGTAAATCGATATAGTTACTTCGTCCTTTAAGCAATGCAATCTGGACCGGCGTATCGAACAATTGACGCAATAGCGGTAAATCACGCGCAAACAGTTGCTCCTGTAATTGAATCGTGTGTGTACTGACGACAATCGGCACTTCGTGTTCGAGCGCGTAGTGCGCTGCAGGCACGAGATAACCGAGCGATTTCCCGGTCCCTGTTCCCGCTTCGACAAGTAACGGCGTTTCTTGATCGAGCGACTGATAGACATGACGCATCATCTCGAGCTGCCCACGCCGTTCTTCATATCCTTCAAATAGACGAGGGAACGTCACGGCATTCAATTCATCAACGAACGGTCCGAACGGTTCAAGAATGGGCGGATGTGACAAACGTTCTATTGTCTGACGCTTTTTCAAAGCGATTTTACGAAAACGATCGAATCGCTCATCCTCTTCGATGCCGACTAAACGAATCGCATGGTCGATTTCCTCTTCGATGGCACTAAATAGACGTGGTGATAACCGTCTGAGATGTTTTAATGTCTCGAGCGGCAACGTATGTAGTCGCTTGAGTAGTTCAAGTAACAATTCAGCCGTCGCCGAAGCATCACTTCCTGCCCGATGTGCTTCTTGATGAGCAAGATGCAATGATTCTGACAGATGCGACAACGCATGGCTTTCTGCTGTTGGAAGTAAGATTCGCGCAAGTTCTACCGTATCAATGACGGGACCTGTGTACGGCAAGTATCCTTCTTCTTCTAACGCATCGTTTAAGAAGTTTAAATCGAACTGCACATTATGTGCGACGAAGACGCCACCATCGAGCAATGATAAAACTCGTGGTGCGATGACATCGAACGTCTCGGCATCTTTGACATCTTTATCCGTGATGCCCGTCAACTGGGAAATGAATGGAGGAATCGGTTGGGTCGGACGGACGAAGGCAGACAGTTGTTCTGTCAACTGTCCATCTTCAATGACCGCCATTCCGATCTCAATCATCTCATCGCCAGCCTTTATGGAATGACCTGTCGTTTCCAGGTCGACTACGACGTACTTTTTCTTCAACACTGATCCTCCACCTTTAATCCATCCTATCCATGATTGGATGGCATCTCATTCTTCATCTTAACAAAAAAGAGACCCGCTGACATAATCGGGTCTCTAAAATTTCATAAGATCGTGTGGGCGATTTCTTGAGACAACATTTGTTTGATGTCATTCTGCTCATTTAGAACAGCCACTTTTGGGACATGTGTCGCAATTTCTTCCGTCGACAATTGCGCATACGCCATGATAATGACCTCATCTCCAACTTGAAAATGGCGTGCTGCAGCACCGTTCAAACAGATGACACCTGAGCCGCGAGCCCCTTTAATCGCATACGTTTCAATCCGCGCACCATTCTGATTGTTCGTCACTTGGACTTTTTCATTTTCAAGGATCCCGACAGCATCGAGTAAATCCTCATCAATCGTAATCGACCCAACGTAGTGTAAGTTTGCCTCGGTGACCCGGGCCTTGTGTAGTTTAGCATGCATGAATGTGCGTAACATCGTCATACTCCTCTCGTATATAGTAAATTATCGATTAAGCGTGCCGATGCGAACTGCACGGCAACAGCTAAGAGAATCGTAGTCGTTTGTTCAGTGGCAGGTCGTAGTGATGGATAGTCGACAGCTTCGACGTAATCAATCGTCGTCCCCTCAAATTGAAGTGCTGCGCGCGTCTGTTCGAGAACCTTTTCAACAGGCACTCCTTGATCGAGTGCTTGTTTCGCTTGTTGCAACGCCTGTTGAATTCCCGGTGCTTGCGTGCGTTCCGTCTCCGAAAGATAGACATTTCGTGACGATTTCGCTAGACCATCCGCTTCGCGAATGATTGGGCAACGGACGATTTCAACCGGAACGAAGTAATCAGCGACGTACGCTTCAATCAAGGCGAGCTGTTGTGCATCCTTTAAGCCGAAATATGCACGGGTTGGACGGACGACGTTCAACAGCTTACTGACGACCGTCAAGACACCGTCAAAATGTCCTGGTCGCGATGCGCCGCATAAGACATCATCACCGGAGCGGACTGTAACACGGGCCATATCCAGCGGATACATCGTCTCGTTCGTCGGATAAAACAGATAATCGACACCTTCTGCCTCCGCGATCTTCTGATCGCGTTCCGCGTCTCGTGGATAACGATCCAAATCTTCGTTTGGTCCGAATTGTGTCGGGTTGACGAAAATACTTAAGACGACGACATCATTCTCTTGTCGTGCTTGTTTTAGCAATGAGGCATGCCCTTCGTGCAGGAATCCCATCGTCGGTACAAATCCGATTGAACCGGCTCCCGCTAGACGTTCTCGTAACGTCTGAATATCTTGAACAATCTTCATTCCTTGTTTCCTCCATAAAGCGCACCGATCAGTTCCTCGTCCATCTGGAACGAATGTGCAAGTTCAGGGAAGGCACCGGCTTTGACATCTTTGACGTAAGCAGCGATTGCTTCTGTTCCTGAAGTATTCCAGTCCGTATACGCTTTGACGAACTTCGGTAAACGTCCGACGCCATACGTCAAGATATCATGATAGACAAGTACTTGACCGGCGACATCTGCACCGGCTCCGATGCCGATGACGGGAATCGAGAGGAGCTCTTGAATTCGTTTCGCGAGCGGATGCGGCACACACTCAAGGACAAGCATTTTCGCTCCGGCACGCTCTGCTTCCAAACTATCTGCAATCAGTTGTTCGGCTGCTTCTAGTGATTTCCCTTGGACCTTGAATCCTTCAAGAACTCCAACGGATTGTGGTGTTAGTCCGAGATGTGCGACGCAAGGCATCCCAGCGTCCGTCAAACGACGAATCGTTTTTAAGATCTCCCCTGCCCCTTCTAGTTTCAAAGCATCCGCCTGTGATTCTTGGAAAATACGGGCCGCTGATTCAAGCGTGCGATCAAATGAACCATGATAGCTTGCGAACGGCATATCGACGATCATGAACGTCTGTGGTGCGCCGCGGCGAACAGCACGCGCATGGTGGACCATGTCGTCGACCGTGACGGCAATCGTTGAGTCATAGCCGAGAATGACGTTTCCGAGGGAGTCCCCGACGAGTAACATATCGACCCCTGCTGCCTCTGATAATTTTGCTGAAGGATAATCATATGCCGTCAACATGACGAGCTTCTCTCCAGCTTGTTGTTTTTTTAATAATGGACCCATTGTGTGCATCGTGTTCTCTCCTTACGTGTGTAGGGAGGACAAAAGGAAAACGCCTTCTTCTCCAAAATAAACGCATGCGGAAAAGAAGGCGGAATAATTGAATATCGTCCTTCTGTCCCTGTCCGTTAAGATCAAGGCAGTTGAAACAGCTAAAACTGGCACCTGTCAATTCGGTATGATTCCGACGAGCGGATACCATCCGTGGCTTTATTATACATGACGGGAAAAGCTCTCTGCAAACCGTCTGATTCAAATCTTCATTCTTTTTCCCAGTAAATCAGCTCTGCCGAATGGAAACGGGTCTCGCCTGCATTCGTCTCAATCCGGATCGTTCCCGTCTCGTCAATACCGAGCAATGTTCCGGAAGCGGTCGCTTGACGTGTCCGTAGCGTCACTTGTTCATGTAGGCGATCAGCGAGTGTTTCCCATTCGAATACGAAAGGTCCGAACCCTAGCTCGACCCACTGCGTATATAGTCGTTCAAATCGATTCAAAAAAGCTGCGACGACTTCCGCACGTCGGAAAGTTCTTCCTGATTCTCGGACAAGTGAGGTAGCACGATCTTTGATCCCTTCCGGAAACTGTTCATGATGCACGTTGATTCCGATGCCGATGATGACTGAACTGATCCGGTCTGCCTCGGTCTGCATCTCTGTTAAGATGCCAGCTACCTTGCGACCGTTGATCAAGATATCATTCGGCCATTTGATTGTAACCGGAACATCGAATGTCCGGAGAGACTGCGCAAGCGCAATACCTGCTACGAGCGTCAATTGTCCCGCTTGGTGCATCGGTACATCCGGGCGGACGAGCAAACTCATCGCGATCCCCTCATTCTTCGCCTCATGCCAAGTCCGTCCCAGTTGTCCGCGACCATTCGTCTGATGATCACATACGACAAGTGTTCCCTCCTGCGCCTGCTGTTGTGCTTGTTCATGTGCGATCCGTTGCGTCGTGTCCAGTTCTTCGAAATGAAGGATGTGTCGACCGAAACGCACTGTTGTTAATCCGTGCTCAATTGCAATCGGTGTCAACAAGTCACCTTCATCGACCAATTGATAGCCTTGTTTTTTATTGGAGATGATCTGGTATCCTTCTTCCTTTAAGGTTTGCATATGTTTCCAAATAGCGGTACGTGAAATATTTAGTGTCTCCGCTAATTCCTGTCCGGAATACCACGTCCGCTTGCGCAGTGCTATCAAGATTTGTTCTCGGACTGTGTGTGCCATCGCTCTACCTCCTTCATCAATACCGTTCGGTCGTTTGGACAAGACCGTATGACGACGCTGTACTCTAAGTGCAAGAGTGCTTCTTTAATCTGTTGCTTTCGAAGACCAAGACGAATCATGTCTTTTCCGTCAACAGCGAGCTCTTTGCGACCGCGAATCGGTAAATCCGATCGATCCGGATAATCCATTCCAGTCATCTCCCGCAGAATCGCCAGTTCTTCATCCGACAATTGATAACGATCCCAGTCCTGTAACGGTCGGTATAACAGAGGGACTAAACGCACAGCGAGCTGCATTTGATGTTTCGATCGTTTCCAGCGTGTCAATTGATCGCGCGTTAGACCGGCATCAAGTACGAGTGTCCAGACGGCATCCTTTGAAACACCCCGAAACGATTGCTTGGCGAGTCTCTCGACGATTTCTGAAGTCATGCCGGGTAGATAGCGTTCGATCCCTGTCCGGAGCATCGCCTGTAACGCCTGCTGTTTCCCTGGACCAAGTAAGAGTTTCTCAAACTCGGTCGCGATCCGCTCAATCGCAACGGCCTCTAGATGCGGAGCGAGTTCAAAGATTGCTTGCTCGGTCGTCTCCTCAAGCGAAAAATCAAGTTGACTCATAAAGCGGAACGCCCGCATCATACGGAGTGCATCTTCATTAAAACGTTCGACTGGTTCACCGACCGTGCGGATGATCCGCTCTTCGATGTCGCGCGCTCCGCCGAACAAATCCACACGTCCGGATGGTCTGAGTGCCATCGCGTTGATCGTAAAATCACGCCGGGTCAAATCCTCTTCCAAACTAACGCCAAGCGTCACCGCATCCGGTCGCCTACGATCGCTATAGGTTGCTTCCGAGCGGAACGTCGTGATTTCGTACGGTACGTGGTTGAGAACAACCGTTACGGTTCCATGCTCGAGCCCTGTCGGAATGACGACAGGGAATAAGTCGATGATCTGTTCCGGTAACATCGAACTCGCTAAATCATAGTCTCCTGGTGTCCGGTCGAGTAACATGTCGCGAACGGCACCACCAACGATATAAGCCTCACCACCCGCTTGTTCGATCGTCTGAATGATATGATGCGCGCCTTCAAGCAAGTTCATGACGCGCACACACCCGTTCATAGACTTGTTCATAACGACGGACGATCTCATTCGAATCAAAACGACGACGAGTATCGCGAATACCCTCTTCTGCCATCCGTTCTCGTAACAACGGATCATCCGCAAGTTCACCGATGCGCGCCGCAGCGACCTTAACGTCGTAAGTCGGAACGATATATCCTGTCACGCCGTCCTGAATGACTTCTGGTAATCCACCTGCTGTCGAGACGACACTTGGGACACCAATTGCCATCGCCTCGAGGACGACGAGTCCAAACGCTTCTTTTTCCGACAGCAACACATGAATGTCACTGATGGCGAGCAGCTGCGCGACATGTTCCTGTTTACCAGCGAAAATGACTTTGTCGTCAATGCCAAGTTCCTTCGCACGCCGTCTCGTTTGTCCCATCTCTGGACCATCTCCGACGAGCAACAGACGCATCTTCCGATCTTTTGCCGCGATTGCGAATGCCGCGACTGTATCGTCAATTCGTTTGACCGGTCGGAAGTTCGAGATATGGATGACGACGACTTCATCCGATTCGATACCGTAATGCCGCTTCAATCGTTCATCCCGCATCGGATAATAGACACTCTCATCAATCGAGTTCGCGATGACATCGATGTCGTAATGGGCGTTAAGTGTCGCATTCGTCTCAAGCGCAAGACTCTCAGAAACAGCCGTGACCGCATCCGATTGTTCGATACCATACCGAATGGCCGGTTGCATCTCTAAGTCCTGACCGATGACGGTGATGTCTGTTCCATGTAATGTCGTGACGACGGCGACGCCTTTTTTCTTCGCCATGTTTCGTCCGAGTTCTGCACAAACGGCATGCGGAACAGCGTAATGGGCGTGGATCACATCGAGATCGAATAAATCAATGATTTCTGCGACTTTTGACGCTAACGTAATGTCATAGGGTGGATATTTAAAAACAGAATACTGGTTGACCTCAACCAAATGGACCGTGATGTTTGGTCGATATTCCGTCAGCCGAAACGGCATGCTCGATGTAATGAAGTGAACGTCATGTCCACGATCTGCTAGCTTCATACCAAGTTCAGTCGCGACAACCCCACTACCGCCGACTGATGGATAACAGAGAATCCCAATTGCTTTTTTCATGATAAAACCACACTCTCTTTATGACTTCTATTCGTCTCTATTCTAAGCAATATCGATCAGAATGACCATACTGATCACTTTTCGACTGATTTTCGTAGGAAAAGCTAGTCTTTTTCCGACCGTGCCGTTACCCTAGAGAAAGAGTCTTGATTTGAAAGGAGCACACGGAAATGGCACCTCCATTCCAGTTTCCGATTCGGGTTCAGAACATTCTCTGGATTTTAGTCGGGTCATTCATCTTTGCTTTTGGTATTTATCATTTTAACGTCCAAAACGAATTGGCAGAGGGCGGTTTCACCGGAATCACGCTGATTCTAAAAGGACTGTTCGGGTTATCACCATCGATCACGAACTTAGTGCTGAACGTTCCTCTCTTTTTCGTCAGCTATAAGATTTTAGGGCGAACGACGTTCGTCTATACGTTGATTGGTACATTCAGTTTTTCCTTTTGGTACGGAGTGATTGCGAAGTATTCACCACTCGTGATTGATTTACGAGAAGACATGGTCCTTGCTGCCCTGTTTGCAGGTGTGTTCATCGGGGTGGGACTCGGAATCATCTTCAACAATGGCGGAACGACGGGTGGTGTCGATATCATCGCGCGTCTGACGAAACGCTACTTTGGTTGGTCGATCGGTCGAACGTTCTTAGTCTTTGACTTCTTCGTCATCGTTGCTTCTTTGACGTATCTCGATTATAAGCAGGCAATGTATACGTTACTTGCCGTCTACGTCGGTGCCCGTGTCATCGATTGGATGCAAGAAGGCACTTACGCTGGTAAAGCGGCGATGATCATCAGTGACCACCGCACGGAGATCGCGGACGGCATCCATGCGACGATGAACCGAGGTACGACCCGTCTGATTGCGAAGGGTGGATACTCGGGACGCGACCTCGAAGTATTATATGTCGTCGTCGCTCGAAACGAGATCAATCGCTTGAAGACACTCGTTAAAAGTGTCGATCAGCATGCCTTCATCACCTTGCATGATGTCTATGAGGTGACGGGGGAAGGTTTCACGTTCGATGAGAATCGGATTCCGATCAAAGAAACGTAAAAAACACGGATCGCTCAAACGAGCGATCCGTGTTTTTCGTTTTAGTCATCACTTGACGGGTTGAAGACGATTAGTGCGAGACGAAGGAACTCGGCGACGGCAACGAGTGTTGCCGCGACGTATGTCCAAGCGGCTGCGTTCAAGACACGGCGTGAACCACGTTCTTCTTCCGCGTCGATGATTCCGTGATCTGTCAATTGCGCCATTGCTCGGTTCGAAGCATCGAACTCGACCGGTAACGTGACGAGTTGGAAGATGACCGCTCCAAGCATCAGGACGACACCTAGCATCGCAAGACCAGTGAACCCAGCGAATAGACCAATCAACAACAGAGGGAACGATAAGTTCGACGTGATTGAGGCGACAGGTGCAATGCGGTGCCGGACACGCATCATATTGTAATCCGTCGCATCTTGAATGACGTGGCCGATTTCGTGTGCTGCGATCGAAACGGCTGAGACCGTCGAACCGTAATAGACGTCTTCCGACAAACGAACGACTTTGTTCGTTGGGTCATAATGGTCGGACATCGTTCCACCGATTGGCTCGAGACGGACGTTCGTGATCCCGTTCTGCTTCATGATGAAGTCTGCGACCTGCGCTCCCGTCACCCCACTCTGAATCGGAACATCTTGATATTTTTTATAGGTGCTCCGCACCCGCATCTGAGCCCAGATCGGGACGATCATGATGATCGCGAGATAGATCAAATAGTTTGCCACGAGACATCGTTCCTTTCTTTTTTTGATTATAGGTCTATTTTATGTTCAAGTGATCTTATTGTCAATTGAATCGCGCGCAACAAGCAGATATCCCATCAAAAGACATAATCCGGTCAACCAGAAGGAGCCATAGCCGATCCACTGGATATGCTCCGCAAGCGCTGGGTAACGCGGCCACTGACCGAGGACGTAATCCACGACATCGTTATGAATGACCCAGATGGCGACGAGGACGAGTTCCTTGACGCGAAACGTCATCAGCGGACTGTATAACAACGCCTGGAACGCCATCGCTCCGTGCGATACCATCAGCATCAGTGCCATCGTTGTTAAGTAGGCGTTTGATGTGCCGAGTTCGTTCAACATCAAGGCATTCATGACGACCGCCCAGACACCATATTTGATCAATGTCACGAATGCGAGCGCTTCAAACAAGCGGGAACGTCGTCCGAAAATCCATAGAAAAACGATGATCGTAAAGAACAGCGATGCGGTTGGGCTATCCGGAATGAACGGATAGAAGTACCACTTCGATGTCGCGAGTTGTGGTTCATACCAGTAGTAGCCGTATAAGGTGCCTGCTAAGTTGATCAATCCGACGATCCAAAGCACGGCTTTATGACGGAGTAAAGTAAATATTCCTTGCAATCGTTTCACCTCATCATCGACAAAAGCCGGAGGATTGCTCCCCCGGCTTTTGGCTTATTTATTGTTTTCGCCGCCTTCACCGTATGAAGCGATGAATTTCGCAAGTTCTTTATGATCGGCATCTGAGCCTTTGAACTGACCAGCCGGCATCGAACCGACACCTTTGACTGCGATATCATAAATCTCTTTTTCAGTCTTTTTCGTTCCGACGAGCGCTGGAGCTGCTGCTCCACCTTCGAGGTTCTTACCATGACAGTTGACACATGACTGGTTCGAATAAATTTCGTATCCTTTTGCCGATGTATCAATTTTTGGTCCTTCGTTCATCGTCAACTCACCTTGCTTGTGGATGGTATCCCAGTGTGTCGTTTGAACAGATTCCCATGTCAAGAAGACGATCGAGACGACTGCGAGGAGCATCATGCTGACGGCGACTGGCCGTTTCGCAGGACGGCGTTCAAGACCTTGGTCGAGCCATGGCGCGACGAGAAGTGCTGTGAACGCAAGACCTGGAAGGATGACTGTTCCCATCAAGATGTATGGACCTGCAGCGAATTGGTATTTCAAGAGCTGATAGAGGAATAGGAAGTACCAGTCCGGAAGTGGAATGTACGACGTATTCGTCGGATCGGCAATGTTTTGAAGTGGTGCTGCTTCTACGATTGTCAGAGTCATGAAGCCGATCAAGAAGACCGCTCCAACCATCCATTCGCGAAGTAAGAAGTTCGGCCAGAACGCTTCCGTTCGACCTGGATATTCCGAATAGTCTTTTGACTTGTTCGGCATCCGGTTATTGATCGACACCCGTGAATCGGTGACGAATTTCATTCCTTTACCACGATGCATCGTGTTCTCCCCCTTTTTTGTTGTCTAGATGATAGTCGGTTTAAAGTGGTCCAGAGATCCCTTGTTTACGGATCATCATGAAGTGGGCCCCGAGCAAGACGAACAATGCTGCAGGAAGGAAGAAGACGTGAATCGCAAAGAATCGAGCGATTGTACTTGCGCCGACGATTTCTCCACCCGCAAGGAGGGTCTTCGCGATACCACCGATGACCGGGATACTTTCAGCAATCTGAATCGTAACTTTTGTCGCGAACAACGCTTTCATGTCCCAAGGCAATAGGTATCCTGTCAGACCGAGAGCTAAGACGACGAAGAACAAGAGAACTCCGACGACCCAGTTCAATTCACGTGGTTTTTTGTATGAACCAGTGAAGAAGACACGTAATGTATGTAGGAACAACATTACGATAACGACAGACGCACCCCAGTGGTGCATACCACGAACGATTTGTCCGTGTGCGACTTCGTTTTGTAGATAGTAGACGGACGCGTGTGCGTTGATGATGTCCGGTACATAATACATCGTCAAGAACATCCCCGAAAGAATCTGGATGACGATCGTAAAGAACGTCAATCCGCCAAAACAATAAACGAAAGCTGAAAAGTTATGTGCCGGGTTGACGTGCTCCGGTACTTCATGATCGGCGATGTCTCGCCAGAGCGGCGTAATATCAACGCGCTCATCAATCCAATCATAGATTTTTTGCATCATCGCTTACGCACCTCTTTCGACTGGTTTACCAAGGTAGAGGTAACCATCTTTCTGTTGCATTTCATACTCATCGAGTGGTTTCGTTGGAGGCGTACCAGGTACGTTCGTGCCATCCTTCGTATACCGTCCGAAGTGACATGGGCAATAGAATTGCTCCGGGTGCGTTGGATCTGCGCCGAAGCTGACTTGGCAACCTAAGTGTTTACAAATCGGTGAAAGGGCCAAAATTTCTCCCTTATCATCTTTGAACACCCAAGCCGACAACGTTTCTTCGAACTCATACCACGCATCTTGCGTTTGTTTCTTGAAGTCGACCCGTTTTGGTTCTGTCGTGATATCCGACAACTTCATTACTTTTACTTTATCGCCTGCTCCTGATTTCTTCAGGACTGGATCAACTGCGAAGTTGACCATCGGCATGACCATTGTCGCAGCCATGAAACCGCCGACGCCTGTCAATGTATACGTCAAGAATTGACGACGTGTTACGTTAGACCCGTTTTGAGCCATCTCGATCCCCCCTTGTGATGTACGCTGTGCCCCAAGACGACAGTACTTCACACAAATTTCTCACATGGTAATAGTATCTTAATAAAATCATTGCGTCAACCGCTTCATAGCGCGGTCCAACGGTTTCCTAACTGTTCGAGAACTTGTCCAACAAAATTCCCGACCATCTGACCTTGTTGGTCACGACTCATCGTCTCAAGAGCTAGACGTGGCACGTAGATAATCTCTTCTGCGGCAGTCTCCTTCCACCTTAAATCAGCGGTGATGAAGGTGATGAAACGGAATTGCCCGGAAGCAGCCGCTTGACGCCATCCTTCCAACTGTTCGATCGACGGTACATCGATGTAGGTCATGGCAGGTAAGAGCAACGCCCGTCCAGATAGCTGGCGTTCGACTTCGGACGCCACCGTCAATGTCATGTCTGCGCATTCCGCATAAGCATGCATCGCCTCATCGAAACCGATCGGAAGCAAAGGCACGATTAGCGTGTCGATATACGCTTGCTCGCTTCGTGTCCGCTGTACGTCGGATGGTTTGAAACGCAAGTCATTTCCCCCTTTCTTTCTTACTTACAATTCGTCACATTTAATGTATCATATCCACATTTCCTCCTGCTCTCTTAATGTGAACGTTTTATGAAATTCCACCCTATTTTTCTTCATATTTTGCACAAATCTTCACATACGAAAAAGACTCTATCGCCTGTTATAAGCAATAGAGTTCTTTGATTAAGGGAGTTGATTTCGAACGAGACGTAACTGTTCGGAAAGGGAGTGGAATCGATGTTGATCGCGTGCATCAAGTGCTTCATCGATCAATCGGACCAACCGTTCTTCTTCTTGTCGATTGACCGTGACAGCGATGAAATGAGTCGCTTCATCTGCTAAACGCGGTTCAACAGCGACTTCCGGACGAAATGGATTTTCTTCCAGTAAAGACAAGTATTCATCGTCCATCATCATGCCTTGGAAGTTTAGCTCGATGTAGATATCTTCCGATGTCAAACGAATGTCATGATACGCTTTTTCTGGATCTAGCGTCGTGACGTCCCCTTTTTTAAAAAGAAACGGTTCCGCATCGAATCCATATGTCGTCATGATAATGGCTTTCGGAGCGAAAGTCGCATTTTGAACGAAGTGTACCTGCTCGAGTTTTGCCTCGTTACGCAACCAGTAATCGATGATCCATTTTGCTTCCCGTCGCTTTAACGTGTAATAGGTCAAGATGCGGCGTAAGAATCGCTGCTTTCTCTCTATCATCTCAATCCTACTCCCTTCTCCCGTGAAGTCATCCATCCATTCGTTCAACATAGTCGACGAGTTCGTTATCCTCTGGTGTCAACTGTGCAGCGCGTCGTAAGAGACGTTGTCCCTCTTCACGCCGTCCTTCCTCGACGAGTGCAAAACCATACTCTTTCAAGAAAAGCGCGTCTTCCGTGAATGCGCCTTCGACTATCGCATAGTTCTCCATCGCTTGCGTGTATTCCTCTAACGCATATAAAGCGCGCGCCCGGTACCATGTCAGAATTGGAGCCGTGACATGTTCTTCAATGGCTGAGATCGTCTCAATCATTGCTTCATGATCCTCGTCTTCTGCCAGTAACGAAAGCAAACGTTCCGCTGCGACGATTGATTCCGGGTTTAAAGCGAGTGCTTCACGTAACGCTTGAACACTTCCTGCGCGATCGCCGAGTTTGAGAAGGAATAAGGCTTCCATCGTCCGTAACTCGTCATTATAATCATCGCGCTCCATCCCTTGCTTGATGACGTTCAGTGCTTCTTTCGTCAGCCCAAGTTCGGCTTGGCTTTCCGCGTACGGTACATACGCTGATGTATAATCCGGATCCTGCGCAATCAATTGTTGGAATGTCTCGACTGCTTTTTGGTGTTGACCGACACGGTGAGCCGTCATCGCAAGACCAAACAGCGTATGCAAGTCGGAACGTTCTGCGACAGCACGTTCATACAGTGGAATCGCATCCTCAAATTGTCCTGTCATCGCGAGTGATTCCGCGTACAGGGCATCGAGCGGTAATTCAGCACGTAACTCTGGACGCTCTGCGATTTCAGCGAATAGTGGTACCGCTTGATCAAACGCACCGAGCGTCATGTAGAGCTCGGCTAATCCGTATGCCAGTAATGGTTCTTCAGGAGCGAGATTACGTGCTTCCTTCAGCTTTGCTAATGCCACTTCGTCAAGACCTTGTGACTGATAGAGGTCAGCGAGTAATACGAGAGAACGGGGACCATATTCCATGTCCGTTGTGTCGACCTGCTCAAGGACAGAAATCGCTTCCTCTTCCCGGTCCAAATCGATATAACACTCTGCCAGTAACAAGGCGACTCCGGCGTTACCTGCGTATTCGACGTAAAGCGGTGCCAATAGATTAACTGCTCGGTCTGATAATCCAAGTTCGATATAGAGATCGGCAACCGCGAGGCGATCCTTATCCGTCCCTGTCTTTTCGAGTTGTTCTAGTGTCGCTAAGGCTTCCGAGGTATGGCCGTGTTCTAGTTCTTCGATGATGCCATTCAATACTTGTTCATTCAAGGCAAACGCCCCACTTTCTGTCATCCGCCTATTTCTTACTCAGATCGGTCGGATTGAAGTTTCTTTAAATCATCATAGAACGTTGGGTAGCTGACTTCAACTACTTCGCGTCCATGCACTATAATTTCCGGGTTGATTGTCGCCGCGATCGTCAACATCATCGCGAGTCGGTGATCACCTGCACTGTCGACTTCCGCTGCTTGCAAAGGTGTCGGTCCTTCGATAATCATACCGTCATCCGTCGCCTCGATATTCGCCCCGAGACGCCGTAACGCCGTCACGACCGTCTCGATCCGGTCCGTCTCCTTGACACGGAGCTCTTCCGCATCGCGAATGATCGTTCGTCCCTCTGCTTGCGTCGCAAGCAATGCAAGTAACGGGATCTCATCGATCAAGGAAGGGATTTGTTCACCTTCGACCGTGGTCGCTTGCAACGATGTCGTCTCGACGGTCACATCTGCCGTCTCCTCTCCACCATCTTCTGAGCGGTGATCGATTTCGACACTCGCCCCCATCTGGCGCAACGTCTGTAAAAAACCGATCCGTGTCGGATTCATCAAGACGTGCGTCGTCGTGATCCGACTATCCTGCCCGATCGCTGCTGCCGTCCACCAAAACGCTGCTGACGATGGATCCCCCGGGATGTCGAGTGACGTCGCTTGTAAATGTACAGGACCTTGAACACGAATATGTCGACCATCTTCGTAGTCATCGATCGATACGTCAACGCCAAACTGCGGCAGCATCCGTTCCGTATGGTCCCGTGATAAAATCGGCTCGATGACCGTCGTCTCGCCCGTCGCTTGTAAACCTGCGAGTAAGACGGCACTTTTCACTTGCGCGCTTGCGACCGGTAACGTATACGTCGTTCCGACAAGTGGCGTTCCTGCAATGTGAAGCGGCGCCGTCTCACCTGTTATGTTCGCTCCGAACAAGGCAAGTGGTTCCGTGATCCGTTTCATCGGACGTCTGCGCAAGGAAGCATCTCCATCAAGTACATACGTTGCTTGACCGCCTGCTAGAATCCCACATAAAAGACGGATCGTCGTTCCCGAGTTTCCGCAATCGATCGTTGCTTCTTGAAACGTTTCCGTACCGGTGATGCGAATTTCTTCTGCTGTTCGTTCGACGTGTGCCCCAAGCGCTCGCATCGCTTCTAATGAGGCGAGACAGTCCGCTCCTTCGAGTGCATTTCTGACATGTGTCGTTCCTTTAGCGATCCCACCGAACAGAAAAGCACGGTGTGTCATTGATTTATCGCCCGGTACTTGTACTGTTCCTCTTAATCCCATTCTAAACACCCCATTGTTTGATTGAACGCTTGTTGCAATCGTTCTTCACTGATTGCCTCTAAGTCAAAACGTCCTTCTTTCTCAAGGACGAATCGGATCGTAGTTTGGTGATTCTTTTTGTCGCGACGCATCAGTTCCAGATATGTCTCGAACGATTGTCGGTCCGGCAATCCGGTTCCGAGACGGTGGAGCAACCGTCCGAGTTGTTCCGCCTGTTCCTCATTTCCTTCCAAAAACTTGACGAAGACGAGTCCGATCCCTACTGCCTCGCCATGCGACAGACCCTGGCTCGCATATTCAACGGCATGCCCGAATGTATGCCCATAATTCAAGAAGGCACGCATCCCTTGCTCCGTCTCATCTTGTTCGACGATATCCCGTTTAACGTTAATCCCTCGTGCGAGCCAGTCTTCAAGATCAAGCCCTTTGATAGTATCCAACGAGACATCGAGTAACGTATCTGCAAACGATGGTCGTGCGAGGAATCCATGTTTGACCAATTCAAAGAAGCCGCTCCGCCATTCCCGATCTGGTAATGTCTGAAGAAGCGTTAAATCATACACGACACCGCTCGGTTGATAAAATGCCCCGACCAAGTTTTTTCCAAGCGATAAATTCAAACCGACCTTTCCACCTACACTCGAATCATGTGCTAAGAGTGTCGTCGGAATTTGAATGAACGGGATGCCGCGCAAAAAAGTCGCTGCAACGAATCCCGCTAAATCACCTATCATGCCACCACCAAACGCAAGGATGATACTATGTCGTGTCATTCCATGACGTATTCCCTCTTCCAATAAAGAACCGTAGACCGCAAGTGATTTACTCTGCTCCCCAGTCGGCACAGTGCTGACATGAATGCTTGTTGATTGAGATATAGACCCTAATGCCTCATGCAACGTGTGCAAGTGCAAGTCTCGAACCGTCTCATCCGTAATGATCCAGATGCGATCCGCCTCGTTCAGCGCCGAAAGATGCGATAAACGTGCTAATGCCCCATTTCCGACAAATACTGGATATGACGTTTTTAACCGGATATCAAGCTCGATCAAAACGTTCGAACCTCCTCTGTATAAGCGGCAACGGCAGCTTGAAGACGATCAATCGTTGATGTTCCGAACATTTCAAGGATAGCGACCGCAATCTCAAACGCAACGACGGCTTCTAAAACAACAGATGCGGCAGGAACGGCACAGGCATCACTTCGCTCGATTTGTGCCGTGAAGGCTTCCTTCGTCTCAATATCGACTGATTGCAGGGGACGATAGAGAGTCGGAATCGGCTTCATCGCGACCTGGACGCGAATCGGCATCCCTGTCGACATCCCTCCTTCGATTCCACCTAGATGATTCGTCCGTCGATGATATCCGGATGCATCATGGACGATCTCATCTTGGACGGTACTTCCTTTGCGACGACCGAGCTCGTACCCGTCACCAAAACCGACGGATTTCATCGCATTGACGCTGATGACAGCTTGCGCGATTCGGCTGTCGAGCTTTAGATCGTTTTGGGTAAAGGATCCAATGCCTGGCATCATGCCTGTCACGACGACTTCGATCTCACCGCCGAGTGTATCGCCTTCTTTTTTGGCAGCATCAATTTCCTCCATCATTCGTTGTCCTGCAAGTTCGTCGGCACAGCGAACAGGTGAAGCATCAATTGTTTCCTGATATTCTACAGGATCTTTCCAAGGGGCATCAATCCCACCGATCGATCGTACATGCGAGAATACTTCAATTCCGAGTTCATTCAGTAATTGTTTAGCGAAGGCACCGACGGCAACACGTGCTGCTGTCTCACGCGCTGAAGAACGTTCCAGCACATCGCGTAAATCGCGATGACCGTACTTCAATCCTCCGACGAGATCCGCATGTCCGGGACGTGGACGCGTTAATGTCCGTGGGCGTTCCAACTCTTCTTCGAGCGGTTCCGCCTGCATGACTTGTGTCCAGTGCGTATGATCCTTATTCTCGATGAACAAACTGATCGGTGATCCCGTCGTGTATCCGTGGCGAATCCCACCACGTGCATCAATCTGATCTTGTTCGATTTGCATCCGTCGACCTCGTCCATATCCCCCTTGACGACGCGTCATTTCACGCTGAATGGCTTCGAAATCAATCGTGAGTCCTGCCGGCATCCCGTCAATGATGACGGTCAATCCTTTTCCGTGCGATTCTCCTGCTGTCATGTAACGCATTCACTTCATCCCTTCCTGTTCAACCGATTTTTTCGTAAAAGAAGCTTTGTTTCATCTTTAATCCAAATCGTTCTGGTTGGAAAATTTGTTCCGTTCCTCCAACGAACAGAATACCGCCTGGTTTTAATGCCTCGACGAACGAACGATAGACATGTGCTTTCGCTTCTTCCGTAAAATAAATCAGTACATTACGGCAGATGATTAAATCAAAACCGGTATCGTACCGGTCGCCTAACAAATTATGTTTACTGAAACGAACAAGTCGTTTGATTTCTGGAACAACTTCGAATGTCTGCTCTTGCTCGATGAAATATTGCTTTTTCCGCGCTTCTACGACCTCATTCAATGCGGAAGCTCCGTATCGACCAAGCTTCGCTTTTTCAAGGACAAGCTCATCCAAATCCGTTGCTTGAATCGTAAAAGCCGACGAATCGAGTCGTTCACTTAAGATCATCGCTAGGGAATACGGTTCCTCTCCCGTCGAACAGGCAGCACTCCACGTTCGAATTCGTCCATGTGCACGTGATTCCAAGACCGGTAAGATGTCTTGCTCCAATTGTTGCCAACGTATCGGATTACGGAAGAATTCACTGACATTAATCGTCATCCGATCTAAAAATTCTTCGTATAACGAGGTACTTTTGTCCATTGCCTGCATATAGGACGCAAACGTACTGTACCCTTTTTTGTCACGTAACGCTGTCAACCGTCGTTTCATCTGTGCTTCTTTATACTGACCGAGATCAATCCCTGATTTGATCTTGAATCTTTGAATGAAAAGTTCGTAATCTTCCAATTGGCACACCTCGCTCACTCTCGATATCAAATGGTCATCTCTTTGACCGGTTCAACTTATTTTCTATAGTAGCATAAAGCTATAGGCATTCCAAAAAGCAATTAACCAATCCGGTCAGTCCGTTTTACAAGAATACGACAAAAGGGATTCGATTGAATCGAATCCCTCCCCGCTTGTCCTACTATTCATGTATTAGACATTAACTGGCTGTCCTTGAAACCAAAGACCAAGCTCACGCTCCGCACTTTCGATACTGTCTGAACCATGAATGACGTTCTCACTCATCGTGTTCGCAAAATCACCACGGATCGTTCCAGGTGCTGCTTCAAGTGGTTTTGTTTTTCCGATCATCAAACGAGAAACGGCAACGACGTCTGCCCCTTCAACACGCAAAGCGACGACAGGACCTGACGTCAGGAAAGTGACCAACTCTCCAAAGAATGGTTTCTCCGCATGTTCCTCGTAGTGTGCTTTTGCGAGTTCTTCTGTGACGTTCATCATTTTCATTTCACGAATGATGAATCCTTTGCGTTCGATCCGTCCGATGATTTCCCCAATCAATCCACGTTCTACGCCATCCGGTTTGACCATTAAAAATGTCTGTTCCATCTCTAGTTCCCCCTATGAAATGCTTTTAGAAAAGCGCTTACATAGTCAGTTTACTGGCTTTTTAGAAGAACAGCAAGAAATTTTTGACAATCTTTATCCTTTTCGTTTACCAACGTAGCGCGCCACTTCTTCGAGCGATCGTTTAGCGGAAGATTTAGGTAAGGGTTCGAGCCGGTTGATGGCACGACGAATGTAAAGATCGACCGTTCGTTGTGTTCGTTCGAGGGCACCTGAAGTTTGAAGAAATGCTAGCAATGGTGCAACTTCTTCATGGGTAGGCATCGTCTCGATTTTCGAAAGACTTTCGTAAAAGGCAGCATCTTCCGCTCCATAAAAGACGGGTAACGTCTTATGTCCATGACGTAGATCCTCTGCCACTGGCTTACCAAGTTGCGTTCGATTCGCTGTGAAGTCAAGCAAATCATCAGCAATCTGAAAAGCGAGTCCGATATCTCGTCCAAACAGTCGTAACGCTTTCGTATCGGCCGCTGAACAATTCGCAACGATTGCACCTAGATGGCAACTTGCTTCAATGAGAATGGCTGTTTTTCGTTCAATTCGTTTGATATAACGTTTAATCGACTGTTCCCAATCATATTGATCATAGATCTGTTCAATCTCACCCTCGCAAATTTCACGCATCGTATGGACCATGACTTGGACCAGCTCTGGTTTTCCGACTTCTCCAATCAACCGAATCGCTTCCCCAAACAAATAATTGCCTGAATAAAGCGCCACTTCTTCATCGAAGTATTGCATAACGGTCGGTTTTCCTCGTCGTAGTTCAGCGTCATCAATGACATCATCGTGTACAAGCGATGCCATATGGACGAGCTCAAGACTTGCTGCTACACGGATCAGTTCATCTCGATCTGCCTCACCGAATTTAGAGGCTAACAATACGAACGCTGGTCGAATCCGTTTTCCACCAGCTTTCAACAGTTGTTTTCCTGCTGCATCAATCGTTGGTTCCTCCGAAGCGATATGACTGATCAGAAAACGATCGACTAAATTAACTTCCTTCGTGACATCACGGTAGATGGAATGCAGTGACATCTCACCACTTCTTCCCAAGGTGCATCGCAGCAGCCCCACCCGCGAATGCTTTGACTTCCACTTGCATGAAGCCTGCCTGTTCGAAGAGTTGTTTCAGTTCGACACGGTCGAGGAACACTTCCGTTGATTCTTGTAACCAGTTGTATTGATCATACGATTTAGCAAGCAAACGACCTACTTGTGGCATGATTTTTCCAAAGTATAGCGAATATGCTTCTCGGAAAATCGGTGCCGTCGGTTGACTCGTTTCCAGACAGACGACCGTTCCACCTGGTTTTAAGACGCGATGCATCTCTTTAATGACCTGAAGGTAATCAGGAACGTTCCGTAAACCGAAACCAATTGTCACGAAATCAAATGAGTTGTCACCAAACGGTAAATCCATCGCATTTCCGTGAATCAATTCGATGTTTTTCATATCGAGCGCTTCTACTTTCTCCACGCCGACTTTTAACATGTTCTCTGAAAAATCAAGTCCCTTGATGACACCAGTCGGACCGGCTGCTTTTGCCAGTTGAATCGTCCAGTCTGCCGTTCCACAACAAAGATCAAG
The DNA here is from genome assembly GCF_002479335.1 of Exiguobacterium sp. UBA7533. Classification (NCBI taxonomy): domain Bacteria; kingdom Bacillati; phylum Bacillota; class Bacilli; order Caryophanales; genus Exiguobacterium; species Exiguobacterium sp. UBA7533. The sequence continues at coordinate 31,043 of NZ_DLMP01000001.1, forward strand.
ACATTTAGCACCTGGGAAGACTTGCATCCGGCGCATCGTTTCGCGTCTCCACAATTTATGCAGTCGGAAGCTGATGACTGAATTCATTTGATCATAGTTCGTTGATATCGATTGGAACACTTCATACACTTTTTTTTCTTTATCTTTTGTCTGCACACTGCTCACCCTTTCCAAGATCTCATGCTACCGCCATCTGTTCGAGATGCGATAACAGTAATTTCTGTGCGACCAGATCTAGCTGCTCTGCCTGTTGTTGAATGATCTGCCGTCCTTGTCGTGTCAGCCATTCTCGTTTGGTGATTGCCGCGAGTCCTTGCATTAATCCGAACTCTGCTGTTAACCATAAGAGAACCCGTTCTTCCGTTGATTCATAGTTCATTTCGTGTAAGGCACACTTCGCTTCATTGACACGTTGAATGGTCCGTCCGAGTGAGACAAGAACCTCTTTCGGCAAACCCGCTAATTGTTCGAAGAAGTAGCTCGAGAAAAGATCTCCAGCTAATACAAGAAGCTGTCTTTCCTTCGAACCGCGTAATGTTTTACTGACGCGTTCATGCAGACGTAAAGCGACTTGTGCGAAATGAATCGCTTTGACGAGTGCTTCTGAATCTAGCTTGTCATGTTGAGCGACATCAATCAACCAACGGATCTGTTCACGATCGATGGAAGGGAAATCCACATGTCGAGCCAATCGTGTCGTTTGTTTAGTGGTGAGTGCAGTGATGATTTCATCCACGCGCAGCTCATGTTGTTCCATGCTTTTACCCCCCGATCTCCAGTGCCATCTCGTTGATGGACGTTCTTCTTTTTTAATATACCATAATCGGCGGGCTTTCACGCTTCTGAATGTCCACAAAAAAGCCGCCCGAGAAAATCTCGGGCGACTATGTAGCCGGATTACTTCACAGCATCTTTCAATGCTTTACCTGGTTTGAAGGCAGGTACTTTGCTTGCTGGAATCTCGATATCTTCTTTCGTACGTGGGTTGCGACCTTTACGGGCTGCACGCTCACGGACTTCGAAGTTACCAAATCCAATCAATTGGACTTTCTCTCCAGACTGAAGTGTCTCAGTGATCGATTCGAATGTTGATTCAACAACTTTCGTCACGTCTTTTTTTGTAAGACCTGATTTTTCGACGACTGCTTGAATGAGTTCAGTTTTGTTCATTACTTTCACCCCCTCCCAATCACTTCTTCGAGGGTAATCATACCCTATAAACGTTGCTATTACAACATTTTCGTGTAAATAACGTTCAATTTTCAGATTCTTCGCTCGATTTCTCTGAAAACACAGGTTCGCCTTTTTCGTTTATCGTGTAGCTTTGAGAATAGGCAGGAACAAAAGGTTGATCTTCATAAAGCAAATACCGAATATCCTGACCGACTTTCGGCTTTTTCTTCGCAGTTTGTACAGCTTTCTTCAACTCTGGCAAATAGTTGATGAAAAGACGACCTTGACCATCGACATAGATCGATAGCTTTTCATCTGAGTACGGACTTGGGACAGTCGGTTCTTTTTTGATGAATAACTTTTTATAGTCAAGGGTAAACTGATTTTTTCCGATGGAGCCTTTAAATGGGTACTTATCATTCTTCTTGCGATACGCATCAATTCGGACTTGAAGCTTCTGTAGTTCTTCCGCGACAAGCAAATCCATCAATTTGACAGTCGGCTTCGTCTCAACGTCGACCAACAAATAGATGAATGTTCCCCCGCCTTCGAAACTGTTCGTTGGTGGATCACTCATATAACGAGGTATCAGACGGCCCAGTTCGATTTGATAACGTTCCATGAGTGGCGTATCTGCCTCCATCGTTTTGATCGGCAAAACACCTGTGTCTTTCTGGTATGCATCGACGGCATCCTGAACGGTACGTAATTGTTGCGGATACGGCACGCGGTTCGACGGTTTCTGGCTGTCCGGAAAGAGACAACCTGATAATAACGTCACCGGAATGAGCATGAGTAGTACGAACCACTTTTTCATGCGCTCGGTCCCGCCATGACGATAAATACCATGATGATCGACGCAACGATGAAACAAACGAATGCCAAGGTTGACACGAGAATCTGCCAAATCCCTTTCAACTTCGTCCGACTGACCGTGACCAGCAAGACACTGATCGCAAAGAGTCCGATGCCAGCGAACGAAATCCACATTTTTAATAATCCTGGACTCAAGGTTTCCACCCCACTCCGTTAATCTTTCGTCGTGAAGAGATGCTCGATCTCATTTTTTTGTGGTCGTTGCATCAACTTTTTGACTTCTTCTTCCGGTGTATGACCGTCAAAGAGAACATGGTATAAAGCAGAAGTAATTGGGAGTTCACATTGTTTCGACTCTGCTAGATCATATGCAGCTTGTGTCGCACGAACACCTTCTACGACCATTCCCATGTTTTCAAGCACCGTCTCTAGTTTTTCTCCTCGACCGATGGCATTTCCCGCACGCCAATTTCGGCTATGGACAGAAGTACAAGTGACGATTAAGTCACCCATTCCTGTCAAGCCGGTGAACGTCATTGGGTTTGCCCCAAGCATCGTTCCAAGACGAGCCATCTCGACCATTCCACGCGTAATCAAGGCTGCCTTGGCATTGTCCCCGTAACCGAGACCATCTGTCATACCCGCAGCAAGTGCAATGATATTCTTCAGTGCTCCACCAAGTTCTGCCCCGATGATGTCCGCATTGAGGTAGACACGGAAGTTTTCATTCGTAAACAATTCCTGCACACGACCAGCCTCTTCTAAATCATCCGATGCAATGGTCACCGTCGTCGGTTTACGTAACGCAACCTCTTCAGCATGTGAAGGACCTGTCAAGACACAAACCGCTTTACGTTTCGCCGGGTCGACCTCTGCTTCGATCAACTCAGACAATCGAAGATGTGTCTTCGGTTCGATTCCTTTTGATGCATGAATCAGGACGGCTGGTTCTGTCAATAGTTCATTTAGTTGACGAGAAACCGCACGAATCGCAGATGACGGTGTCACGATCAAAATATGTGTTGCGCCTTCGACCGCCACTTTGAGATCCGTCGTCGCCTTCAATGATTGTGGCAACACGACGCCCGGCAAGAATTGCGCATTTTCATGATGCTCATTGATACGGTCGACATTTGTTTGTTCACGACCGTAAAGAATGACTTCCTGATCATTATCGGCTAAGACGAGCGAGAGCGCTGTTCCCCAGCTTCCTGCTCCGATGACAGCGATTTTGGTCATACTGAATCACCTCATTATTGTTTTTGACGAGCTAAAATCCGGATTGGTGTACCTGTGAAATCAAATGCCTCCCGAATCCGGTTCTCGAGATATCGTTTATAAGAGAAGTGAAGCAATTCTGGATCATTGACGAACAAGACGAACGTTGGCGGACGCGACGCGACCTGAGTCGCATAGTTAATCCGTAAACGAACTCCTTTATCTGTCGGCGCAGGGTTCATAGCGACAGCATCGACGATGACATCGTTCAAGACACTTGTCTGAATCCGTTGCGCATGACTGTGCGCTGCTTGCTGAATGACTGGTAATAACGTTTGTAAACGACGTTTTGTTTTTGCTGAGACGAAGACGATTGGTGCATAGTCAAGGAAACGGAATTCTTCCCGAATCTCTTCTTGCATCTTTTTCATCGTCTTATCATCTTTTTCAACAGCATCCCATTTATTGACGACAATGATGACCGCGCGACCTGCTTCATGGGCATATCCTGCTACTTTTTTATCTTGTTCGATGATACCTTCTTCACCATCAAGAACAACACAGACGACATCCGCTCGTTCGATTGCTTTTTGAGCACGCATGACACTAAAGCGTTCTGTCGATTCATAGACTTTCCCGCGTTTTCGCATCCCTGCCGTATCGATGATGACGTATTCTTGTTCATCCCGCGTAAATGGTGTATCGATTGCATCACGTGTTGTACCAGCGATATTCGAGACGATGACACGCTCTTCACCAAGAATTGAGTTCGTCATACTTGATTTCCCGACGTTTGGACGACCAATCAAGGCAAACTTAATCGTACTTTCGTCATATTCCAACTCTTCTTTATCTGGTGCTAATTCAAGGACACGGTCGAGTAAATCACCAAGTCCAAGACCATGTGTACCAGAAATCGGGAATAAGTCCCCGAATCCAAGAGAGTAGAATTCATACATTAAATCACGCATCTCAAAATTATCCACTTTATTGACAGCTACGACGACTGGTTTGTTCGAACGGAACAACATGTTCGCGACTTCCTCATCCGCTGCTGTGATTCCTTCGCGTCCGTTCACCATGAAAATGATGACGTCCGCTTCATCAATGGCGAGCTCCGCCTGATGACGCATCATTTGAAGTAGGGGCTCATCCCCAACTTCGATTCCACCTGTATCAATCAAATGAAAATGACGATTCAGCCATTCTCCAGTTCCGTAAATACGGTCGCGGGTAACGCCTGGCTTGTCTTCTACGATTGAAACCCGATCTCCAATCACCCGGTTAAAAATCGTCGACTTTCCGATATTTGGGCGACCTACGATCGCCACGACTGGAATTGCCATCCCAACACCTTCTTTCTCTTCTCTCGCTTCATAGCCGTTCTATTGTATCAAATCAAACTCTCATATACCATAACAAACCGCATATAAAAAGCGGACACGCTTGTGTCCGCTTTGTGTCATCCTTTATTCTTTCGTCTCTGAATCGTCTTCTGTCAAGTCAGCGACAGAAAATCCTTCTGATTGATTCGAGTAATCCGAATAGTCCTCAGAAGACCCTTCTTCCTCTTCGAGAACACGTGTCGAGAGCGAGATCTTGTGCTCATCAAGACGCACTTCGAGTACCTTCGCTTCAATTTCTTGTCCTTCTTCAAGTACTTCTGAAGGCGATCCGATATGACGGTTCGCGATTTGTGAAATATGCAAAAGCCCTTCTACCTGCGGTGCAAGCTCAATGAAGGCACCGAACTGGACAAGACGACGTACACGTCCTTTGACAATATCCCCAGCTTCGATTTTCCCTTCCATCTGTTGCCATGGACCCGGTTGTGTTTCCTTGATCGACAACTTAACCTTTTCTGTATCACGGTCGACGCCAAGTACTTTGACTTCGACTTTCTGACCTTCCGTGACGATGTCCGAAGGACGTTCGACACGATGGTGTGCCATTTCCGAGATATGAACGAGACCATCGACGCCACCGATATCAACGAAAGCACCGAAATCTGTCAATCGTTGGACTGTTCCTTCTAGAACTTGCCCCACTTCTAGATTTTCGAGTGTCTCTTTTTTCTTCGCGTTCAATTCACCTTCAACGACGGCTTTGTGCGAGAGAATGACACGGTTCTTCTCTTGATCGAGTTCAACGACCTTGACGTCAATCGAACGACCGATGTAATCCGAGAAGTCCTCGACGTAATGCCGCTCGACAAGCGACGCTGGGATGAATCCACGGACACCGATATCAACGACGAGACCACCTTTAACGATGTCTTTCACGACAACTTCAAAGATCTCACCTGATTTATACTTCTCTTCAACTTGCTCCCACGCTTTAAGTGCATCAATTTCTCGTTTTGAGACGACGACCTCTTCATCCGTGATTTTCTTGACCTTCACTTGTAGTTCATCTCCGACGTTCAACACACCACGAATATCATCGAGATGAAGACTCGATACTTCGCTGATCGGTAAGATGGCTTCTGTTTTATATCCGATATCAATGAGTGCTTGCTTGTCTTCAATTTTCACGACCATTCCGGTAACTACCTGGTCCCGATGAATTTCAAAATCAGGCATATCTTTCATTTCTTCGACCATTCCAAAACAACCTCCTCACGATGAGTACAAGAAACGCCTGACACGTGTCAATGCGTTTATCCTGCTTCTAACTTCTTACAATTCTGACTATTTGTCAAGGTATTAAGCGTGATTGAAGTAGACGGATTTGATTTCGTCCATGATTCGATCAGAAATCGCTTTCGCAGCACCACGTTGATCACGTAAATCCGAAATATCGACCGGTTTTCCGATCGCGACGCGCATTCGTTTGAAAGGGCGATACGATCCTATGATGGCAATCGGTAAAATCTGAGCATTCGATCGTAAGGCGAAGAACCCTACACCGGGTTGTGCTGATGTGAATTCTCCTGGAGCAGAACGCGTTCCTTCTGGGAAAATGCCAACAGTCTCATCCGTATTTAACAGCTCGATCGTCCGTTTCAAGGCTTGACGGTCCCCTTGACCACGACCGACAGGATAGGTTCCTGCCGCAATCATCAGCTGCTTTAAGGCAGGGACTTTAAACAACTCCTCCTTCGCCATATAACGAACCGAACGTTTCGGTGGAATCGCACTGACGAGGAAGACGGGATCCCAATTTGAACTGTGGTTGGCACAGATGAGTAAGGAACCGTCTTTCGGAATATTCTCTTGCCCCGTCACCTTCAATCGGAAGACTGTTTTGGCTATGACCCAGACGACAAACCGCGCAATCCGATAAACGGTATCTTGACGTTTCATTTTAGAACACCTTCCGCTAGTTCCATCAGGCGAACAACGACTTGATCAATCGTCATCTCTGTCGTATCTAGATATAATGCGTCGTCTGCTTGGCGTAGAGGAGAGACTTCACGTTCACTGTCCCGTTTGTCCCGCAGCGCGATTTCTTCTTGAAGAACTGTGATATCGCTATCCATCCCACGCGCGATGTTCTCCCGGTGCCTTCTAGCTGCACGCTCTTCCACAGTTGCCGTCAAGAAAACTTTTAATTCAGCATCAGGTAATACGACTGTACCGATGTCACGACCGTCCATGACGATGCCACCCTGATCTGCTAATTTTCGTTGCGCCGTGACGAGTGCTGCTCGAACTTCTTTTTGACGAGCGACGAACGATACATTATTCGTGATTTCGATGGAACGGATCGCATCCGTCACTTCGCGATCACCAATAAAGACACGTTGCCCGTTTTCGCCTGGTGTTAAACGAATATCAAGCGATTTCATCAATTCGCCAAGCACTTCTCCGTTGTTCAGATCAAGCGATTGTTCGAGTGCTGCGAGCGTAACGGCACGATACATCGCCCCTGTATCGATATATACATAGTCAAGGCGTGCCGCCAGTTGTTTTGCGATCGTACTTTTCCCAGCACCTGCTGGTCCATCTAATGCAATTTGAATCTTCTTCATCATCCATCCAATCCTTCCATCTTCCCCATATTTGATGGGGATTCATTCTTCCGAACGTTATCATAGCAAAAAAATGCGGTCAGGTGAATGGATTCATGCCCCTTCTTGAACTTTTCATTTGCATTTGATAACAGTGACGCAATACTAGCTCACGACTTCTGTCAGGAATCATTGTAAATTGGAATGCGAGTTCATACCGTTCTTCCCGTCGATCGATACGGACGAGCTCAGCAATAACATCTAAAGTACTCGAAATACCGTCACCAGTAGGTAGAATGAATGTCATCTCCACCTCTTCCTCTTTTTGAATCGGTAACTGATCCGACAAAATCATCATGCCACCAGCCGATAAGTCAAGCGTCACCGTCGTAAACGGATCAAATTGCGTTTTATGCGGATGAACGGCGACATCGAGCATTTGTGGTACTCGAACGAATTGACGTCGTTGGATGCGCTCGATTTGATCATCACTCGGTCGCTTTAAGGCGTACCGCTGACCACGAAGTGGATCATTTTGTCGTTCCACGACGACCGTATCAAACCCAAATAATTTACCTTTTTCTTTAAAGAAGAAAAAAGAAACTTCTTCGTGATCTGACAAGATGAACGTTTTTAATGTCGCGACCTCACTTGGCGCCTCGATCCAAATCAATCGATTCGTTACGGCTGTTACTTTTGACCGTCCTTGTCGATCTTCACTATTCGAAAGCATTACTAAATCCCCGATTTCCATCATCCTACTTCGCTCCTACTTTCTATTCGATGCCATCTGAATGTTGTTTTTTTCGTTTGAATCGACGATTCAAACGGTTGGCACCTCGTACTTGAAATAATCCGATCGTCCATAAAATGATCATGAAGACGATTGGCAAAACAGATATACCACCATTTTCCAATATTAACAAATTAAATAAGATATGTGCAAATACCGGAATCGTTATCGATAAGGACAACCACCGATACGGGTGATGCGAGAATTTCGCCATTCCCATGAAGAAGCCCATGATGACAGCAAACAAAGCATGACCGGATACCGGTAGTAAAGCTCGGAATAGCATGTGTTCGACCGTTCCATTCACCATCAGATATAAGATGTTCTCAAGGGTAGCAAATCCAAGCGAGCACGCTACGGCATAGATGATCCCATCATAATAATCATTAAACCGTTGATGGATATACACGGTATAAAAGACGACGAACCATTTTGCAAACTCTTCTGTGACTGCTGTTCGAATCAATTGCACCTCTTCACGCCCACCAAACTCCGTTTGAACGATGTAGTCGATGAACATCAAGGGAAAAACGAGTAAAATTCCAAAAATGAAGCTTCGAAGGATATATCCAACGGGCTCTGATTCATGTTCGTGACGTAGATAAAAATAAGTTAGGAGTGCGATGCCTGGGGCAACTCCGGAGAAAACGATTTGAATCACGCTTCCTCTCCCCCTTTCTTCCTCTCCATAAGAATAAAGGTTTCTTGGAAAAAAGAAAACGTCCTCGTTGTTTCGGGAGGGAAAAAGGTTACAATATGGAAGAACTAATTGAATATGCTATAGAAAGTAGGTGAAGGTCTTTTGTCTTTTGACACAGACCATTTAGAATGAAATCATTATTATTAATTCATACGGGTGGAACGATTGCGATGGCGCAAGATCACTCTGGTCACGTCTTACCGAATGACATCAATCCACTGGATGCTTCACTACCTCGAGCGACGGATATCGCAAACATCACAACGCGTCATTTTTCAAATTTACCTTCTCCACATATGACGCCCGACATCATGCTACGTTTGGCACACTTCATCGAAAGTGAACTTGCTAAGGAACACTACGATGGAGTCGTCATCACCCATGGGACGGATACACTTGAAGAGACCGCTTATTTCTTACATTTGACAATTGGTGCACCTGTTCCGATTGTTTTGACTGGAGCCATGCGTTCATCCAACGAAGTCGGATCGGATGGCGAGTTTAATTTGATCACGGCACTCCGTGTCGCAGTCAGTGAAGCAGCGCGTGAAAAAGGTGTTCTCGTCGTCTTTAATGGTGAGATTCATTCGGCATTCAACGTCACGAAAACGCATACGTCATCCGTCGATACGTTTAAATCGGTTCACTTCGGAAATCTTGGCATGGTGACGAAAGATCACGTTTACCTATTCAACACGCCACTTCTGAAGCAAACACATATGGTAACCTCGCTCTCTAAACGTGTTGCTGTTTTGAAAGTATATGCCGGAATGGAACCAGATTTATTACTAGCCGTGAAACAACTCGGTTACGATGGACTCGTACTTGAAGTTCTCGGTCAAGGAAACGTCCCTCCGAGTATCGTCGATGCCATTGCCGAATTGATCGCAGTCATGCCGATCGTCATCGTTAGTCGATGCTTCAATGGAATCGTGCAAGATGTTTATGGATATACAGGTGGCGGTCAACAGTTAAAAGAGATCGGTGTCATTTTCTCAAATGGACTGAACTCACAAAAAGCACGACTTAAATTAATGATTGAACTCGAAATCAATGCGACCCAATCAGAACTCGAAGAGTCATTCAGGGTCGAATAAATGAAAAAACCTCTTGACTCGGAACTCATCATTCCGAATCAAGAGGTTTTTTAGACGTGAATTGATAGACCACGTAATCGTTCGACGAGATGATTCGCGATGTTCGCGCCATGAAAACGTCCGTTTTCAATGAATATCTTATTGGCATCGTATCCTGCTGCAACGACGCCGGCAATATAAATCCCAGGAACATTCGACTCCATCGTCTCTTCATCATGACTCGGAACACCTGTCTTGCGATCGATCGCGATACCAGCATCAGCGAACAAGCCGACGTCTGGTGTATAACCCGTCATCGCAAATACGAAATCTGCTCGGACAGTCCGCTTGTCTCCCTCCACTCGGTAAACGACTTCTTGGTCCGTGATTTCCTCGATCATCGCGTCAAACACCATCTTGACCTTTTCCGAACGAACGAGTGATTCGAAGTTCGGCAAGACCCATGGTTTGATCGATGGACTATACTCGGGTCCACGATAAAGTACAGTTACGCGTGCTCCTGCTTTTTCAAGCTCGATTGCTGCATCAACACTTGAATTCTTCCCACCGATGACGACGACATCCTGATCAAAGTATGGATGCCCTTCCGTAAAATAGTGCGATACGTGGGGTAACGTTTCTCCTGGGACGTCCATTCGGTTCGGTAACCCATAATAACCTGTCGCAAGCACAACAGATCGTGCTTCTCGCTGTTTCTTCACTCCAGAGCGTTCTGAATGGATGATGAAGCGATCCGCCTGACGTTCAATGTGCTCGACTGTCTCAAATGGACGAATCGTCAACTGCTTTCGTTTGACGACTTCTCGATAATAGACGAGTGCATCGAGACGACGTGGTTTTAATTCCTTATTGATGAACGGCACGCCACCGATTTCTAATTTTTCACTACTTGAAAAGAACGTTTGATGCGTCGGATAACGATAGATCGCTTCAACGATATTTCCTTTTTCGAGCACTTCGACGTCTAGTCCTCGATCTTGCATTTCGATCGCTGCCGATAAACCACATGGTCCTGCACCGATTACGATACAATCTAACATTCGAATATCTCCTCTTCCGGTTGCTTTTTTTATATCTTAGCAAATCTCATCAAGAGACGAAAGAAATTGCAATAGGAAAACACCCGCTCCTCATCTAGAGGAACGGGTGGTACGTATTTTTAACGTTTAATTAGACCCAACCACGGAAACGGGATGCTTCTGCCATTTTCCGCACACCTACCATATAAGCGGCGAGACGCATATCGACATTTCGCGTCTGTGCTGTCTGATAGACTTGGTTGAATGAGTTCACGAGGACCTTTTCGAGTTTCTCGTGGACTTCCTCTTCCGTCCAGTAATACCCCTGATTATTCTGTACCCATTCGAAGTAAGAAACCGTTACGCCACCACTCGAAGCAAGAACATCCGGAACGATCAAAATGTCACGTTCTGCAAGAATTTTCGTTGCTTCGTTCGTCGTTGGACCGTTTGCTGCTTCTACGACGATCGCTGCGTGGATATCATGTGCATTGTCTTCTGTAATTTGATTCTCGATTGCCGCAGGAACAAGAATATCACATTCGAGTTCAAGCAATTCTTTATTCGAGATCGTATTTTTGAACAATGTCGTAACCGTTCCGAATGAGTCGCGACGGTCCAGTAGATATGGGATGTCGAGTCCGTTCGGATCATGAAGTGCACCGTAAGCATCACTGATGGCGATGACTTTTGCACCTAAGTCATACATGAACTTCGACAAGAAGCTACCTGCGTTCCCGAACCCTTGAACGACGACGCGTGCTCCTTCAAGTGTAATGCCTTTTTTTGCTGCCGCTTCTCGGATCATGATTGCGACACCTTTCGCCGTTGCTGTTTCACGACCGTGTGAGCCACCAAGAACGAGCGGTTTTCCTGTGATGAAACCAGGAGAGTTAAATTCATCGATCCGGCTGTACTCATCCATCATCCAAGCCATGATTTGTGAGTTCGTGAAGACGTCAGGTGCTGGAATATCCTTTGTCGGTCCAACGATCTGACTGATGGCACGGACATATCCACGGCTGAGACGTTCGATTTCGCGGAAGCTCATCTCACGTGGATCACAAATGATCCCGCCTTTCCCGCCGCCATATGGTAAATCAACGATACCTGCCTTCAGACTCATCCAGACGGATAATGCTTTGACTTCGACTTCCGTCACGTTTGGGTGGAAACGAATTCCCCCTTTTGTCGGTCCAACAGCATCGTTATGTTGCGCACGATATCCTGTGAAGATTTTCGTCGAACCATCATCCATTCGCACCGGAATCCGGACTGTCAACATCCGGAGTGGTTCTTTAAGTAATTCATACATTTCGTCTGGATACCCTAATTTCCCTAGTGCTTCCTTGACGATTTCTTGTGTTGCTTCCAGTACGTTCTTGCGATGATTCGCATGTTGTTGGTCAGTAATCATTCCAACGTTCCTCCCCATAAGTGGCATCCCCTATGCCGTTTCCTTGTTCGGATAAAGTATACTCTTTTCTCGAACGTAATGAAAGGGGTTACGCCCATATTTGTAAGCGCTTTCTCACTTCTTTTCCTAGGATATCAATGATTGGATTACTTGATTTGGGCGTGGCGTTCAATCGCTAATTCCATGAAATACTCGACCAATTCCGGATATTCGATACCAACTGCTCGTGCTCCGTCCGGGAATAAACTCGTTGATGTCATACCTGGCAATGTATTCGTCTCTAAAATAACTGGATTTCCGGACTCAGGAACAAGGAAATCTGACCGGGAATACCCAGCACAACCCAGTACTTGATGTGCTTTGACGGCCCACTCCTGAAGTATTGCTGTCGTCGTCTCATCTAGTTCGGCAGGGCAGATATGCTCTGAACCTCCGATTGCATATTTCGATTCGTAATCATAAAAAGCATTCTTCGGAATGATCTCGATGACCGGTAATGCTTTTTCTGCACCTTTATGACCAACGACTGGAACCGTCACTTCGCGTCCTTTAATGAATTGTTCGACGAGAACCGCATCATCGGCTTCGAACGCTTTTGCAATCCCCTCACGTAACATCGTCTCGTCTTGTGCGATTGTCAATCCATTCGATGAACCTTCTTGTGCTGGTTTAACGACACAAGGGAATTGACCATTCCATTCTGCGATTTTCGCCTCGACATCATCTTCACGTTCTAATAATACATCACGTGCAATCGTGATACCCGCTTTATCAAAGTGAACTTTTGAACGTGCCTTATCCATCGCAAGTGCTGACGCTAACACACCTGAACCTGTGTATGGAATATTCGCAAGTTCAAGTAACGCCTGCACGCGTCCATCTTCACCAATTTTCCCATGAAGAGCGATGACAGCCACATCTACATCCAGCTGGAAGAGTTCATGTGCTCGATCAGGATGGAAATCAACAGCCGTGACTTCATGTCCTTTACTGTTTAACGCTTCCATGATTGATTTTCCACTGTTTAATGAAACCTCCCGTTCACCTGAAGTCCCACCATATAACACTGCCACTTTCATCCTACTTCACTCCTTCTTCTTACGTTCAATGATTATCATACCATCCTTCTGACCACGAAAAAATACAAAATGGTGCCACTTCTGGTAGAAGATAAAAAGGTGCGACATTGCCTGACGAGGCAATGTCGCACCTAATGTTCTAAATGTGGAATTGTTCCGCAATCGTGGCAATGGCTTGTTTCGATTGAATCGTTTTTCCGTACTCTGACATGACGAGCGGACTTTTCGGGCTCGGTTCCCCGTATTCTGACAAAATCGTCGTCACCGTACGCTCGAGCGCGTCATTCATTCGTTCCTGGAAATAGAGATAATAGCTGCCTTCGAAGAAATAAAGACTACCGCCTGTCTCCGTGTACGACATATGTCGTAATAACCCATGGCTCGCTTGAATGACATCTTCGAGCGAATTCAAGGCATACAAGACATGATGGACGATGTCGACCGTCATGCGAATTTCGACTTGATCAAATTCGTCATTCATCTCTTCCGGTAGATCACCTTCACGACGCACATCAACGAGCATGCCGTCATTCGGAAAGAATGTGACGAAAAATTCGAGTGTTCCTGCTGCCTGAAAACCAAAATTCGATTCAGCTTCCTCTAATAAATTGCGCAATAGAGCTTGTCCCTTCCCAACGGCCAACGTTTCTGGTCGGACATCGTGAAGTGATAACTCTTGCTTCGTAATGAAGACACGAAGGTGTCCTTGTTTCATTTGTTCAAACCTCATATAGACTCCTCCAGTCAAGACCGGAAACATAGGTGTCTCCGTTCGCTATGAACCATACTATACACCAGATACCGGAGTGAGTCGACTTAACCAACTTTTCCACGATTGATCGTCCGCACCAAGTAAGTGTGGTCCGTATCGTTCCGGAAGCTGATCGACCGCGTATCCTCCAAGTCCAATTTCAAGATTCGGAAAATCAGCCATCAAACAGTCTAATGCTTCATCAAGCAATGGTAAATGATCGGATAACGTACACGATAAGATGACAGCTTTCGGTTGCAATTGATGTGTCACGGCTACTAAGTCCGGCACCGGAATACCGGAACCGAGGAAAATCACATCAAAACCCGATTGCCGCAAGTAGAGTGTGAAGAAGAGTAGTCCGAGCTCATGTTCTTCTTCTGGTGCACAGACACAAACGATTCGCGGCAAGAACGGATTGATCGGCATCTGTAGTGATAACGTCGAAAGACGGGCTCTTAAGAAAGCTGTTGCAAAATGTTCATGCGCAATTGTAATCTCTCCTGACTCCCATTTCAGTCCGATTTCATGTAAGAGTGGACCAACGATATCTTGAATGACTTTATCGAAACTAAACATCGAGAACGCTTTATTCATGATGTCATGCGCGTGTCGTTCTTCGAAGTTCGTCAATGCACGGAATAACTGATCTCGTAGTTCGACTCCGTAATCATGGGGCACTTCAGCTCGATTGACAGGCATCTCATATAATTGAATTGCCTTTGAAACCGACAATCCTTCTTTTTGTTTATCGACGATCCAACGCAATTTCGCAACGTCACTATCACTATAAATGCGATGCCCGGATTCACTTCGATCCGGATCAAGCACTTGATATCTCCGCTCCCAAGCACGAATGGTCGTCGGGTTGAGTCCCACCAACGCAGCGACTGCTTTGATATTGTATTTCCCACGATCCATGCATCGTGCCTCCTTCCCCTTCCTTTCTAGTATACGCTGAAAGGAAAAAAATCTCCGTTCACAATGTGCCTTTACATCATGAAACCGATGGAGACGAAGGCGATGATGATCGTGATCATGAGTACCGTTAGCGTGATTGCTAGCGGATTTTTTCGAAATGGTTGCTTCAGTCGTTCATTTCGAACGTGTTCGATTCGCGAGGAACGTGGTGGTAAGAGTTGCTCCTCTTCGTTCTGATGTAACCGCCGTTGATCTTGTTTACTCAATGTTCATCACCTTTTCTTGAAAAAAATAAGGATATTTTCTAGTTTACACCGAATCTAGTGACGAAAAAAAGACTTGTTCTAAACGCTTTTTCCAATTTACCGTTTGAAGCACCTTACTCTTCACGGGATCCTGCCATTCGATCGTACCGCATATATCACAACAACGTGGCTGAACGATTGCCGGTTCATCAAAATGATGCAATAACATCGTACGGCGACATTCATTCCGGTGAATATAGTCCATCATCCGGCTGACTTCTCGTCCTTTGAGCTGTTTTCGTTCCACCTGCCATTGCATGATACGTTCCTTCGACCAGCCATTCTCAAGTTGCGATTTCAGTAACCGATATGCTGGATCTTCCGGATTGAGGTGTAGACGAGTCTCGATTTTCGCGTAGGACTCCCCTCTTCTCACCCCTTGTTGTAACTGATCAATCCAAAGGACAGGCGCATATTGTGTCTCAATCAGAAAGGTTTGTAATTGTTCATCCTGAGGAGCATAAAGCAAGATCGCCGTCGCCTCTTTTCCGTCCCGACCGGCACGTCCGATTTCCTGCATATAAGCTTCAAGCGTCGCCGGCATCGTGTGATGGATAACTGTACGAACGTTTCCTTTATCAACACCCATTCCAAATGCGCTCGTACAAACGAGACAGTCCATTTCATCATGAAGAAACTGTTGTTGAACAAGCTGACGGTCTTCCATCGTTAATCCGGCATGATAGTAGGTTGCCCCTTCAATGATTCCTGCAATCCGTTCCGCTTCTTTACGCGTTGTCGTATAGATGACACATGGACGAACGATACGTGTCATCCAACGGTCGAGTGCTGCGTCTTTTTCTTCTCGATCGACGCGATCCACGGTGTATTGGATTTCCGGTCGATTGACGGAACGACGGATGACATGCGGTTCTCGCATCTGCAATTGTATTCGGATATCTCGTTCAACAGCTTGAGTCGCTGTTGCGGTTAAGGCGAGGCACTGCGGAAAACCTAGTTCCCGGCGAATTTGCCCAAGTCTTGCATACTCAGGTCGAAACTCGTGTCCCCACTGCGAGATACAGTGGGCTTCATCGACGACGAATAGCGCGATGTCGACCTGTTTCAGACGAGCCCGTATTTGTGGTAACGCGAGTTGTTCCGGTGATAAGTAGAGATACCGTAGATGTTCGAGTACGGATAAGATTTGCTCTTTTTCTTCTCGCGTCTCAACAGATGTTAATTTTGCGACAGAACGTTCTCCCCGACGTTTGATTTGCATGACTTGATCCTCAATCAAAGAGAGCAGCGGAGACAAAATCAATGTCAGTCCCTCTCCTTTTACATACGAAGGAAACTGATAACAAACAGACTTTCCTCCACCTGTCGGTAAAATTGCTAACGTATCTGTTCCATTCAGGATGGATTCGATGATTTGGCGTTGTCCAGGTCGAAACGCTTCATAACCGAAATGTCGATGCAATAACGCTTCCATTAACTTCCCTCCCATTTACTACGAGCTAAGACCAATCGAATTTGAAAATAGGATACGTCTGATTGCATCGCGCTTTTGATTCGCTTGAGCGCATAAGTTTTGAGTTGTTGTGCGATATGTCGAATTTCTTCTTGTTGAGCCGTATCAACGAAAAGATCTAACGGAAAAGTGGGTGCATACATTGCAATTTCAACAAGATGATCTTCCATCGTGCTATTTTTTAGACGTCTTCTGACCGCAACATCTTCAACAGTGAGTCCTTGTTGCAATAATTCCCAAGTCGTTTGAGCAGACTGCGTCATCTTCGGAGTGTGGAGACCGGCTCCGATTTGTTGAATGAGCGGTGTACTTTTTAAGTCATTGATGCATCTTCGCCAAGCTATGATAAATTCGAACTGGACCGTCTCGACATCTACCTTCATCATTCGTGCCAATTGAGGATATGACCATCCCGTTTGCACACCTGATAATCGATGACTGATCAATGTCGCATCTCGTTCCGGTAAGCGCTCAAGGAGGAGCGTCAATTCTTGATACATCTGCGCTAACCAATCTGCTCGATTCGAGATGGTCGGAAGAACACTCTTGACCCACTCCCGAACGATCGTCTCTTGTTGCACGGGAATGAATGGTTGTTGCGCTTCTAGACAAATTACCGTTTGAACGAGAAGACTGAGCCGTTTCCACATCATTTCAGCATATCCCCGAAGTTCACCACCAAGTTGATCAATGATTACTCCATCCGTTTGTCCTACTAGTCGAGCGCCTTCGCTCGTCAGTCGAAGTGTCTCTTGCCGTTCGATCCACTTTTTCTGAGCGAGTTCCGTTAAAACCGACTCGAATCGCTGTTTACTGACTAATACGGTACCGAACGTCGACTCTAAATCATAAAAATGAGCATCTTGAAGAGAAGTTGCTGACTTCTTCCCTTGAAAAACATGATAAAGACTCCGGTCCGAACGTTCGTCTCGAAGACGCTGAATCGATTCTAGAAAAATGCGCTCTAGTAATGAAATTTCCATCTGCCACGCTCCTTTCTGATATATAGTGTTTATCGATTTGAAGATGATACCTCATCCATTTTCTTTTCGTTACGTTTTAGACATACTGTTTGCGGGCATGTGATGATATATACATTTTCTGTTATCACTTACGCTTCGTCATTGAAATGCAACGATGAGTCCGATACAATGACATATAGATGAGAACAGCGTGTTTCAATAATGTTTTCGTATAGAGAGGAGACCGTTCAATGGCTAAATTTACGATTGTCGACAAAGATACTTGCATCGCTTGTGGTGCTTGTGGAGCAGCGGCACCAGATATCTATGATTATGATGATGAGGGTTTGGCATATGTCATTCTTGATGATAACAATGGTACTGCCGAAATTCCAGAAGCATTATTCGACGATATGATTGATGCATTTGAAGGATGCCCGACGGATTCAATCAAAGTAGCAGATGAATCGTTCGAAGGCGATGCGTTAAAATTCGAATAAGTGAATAAAAAAAGATGTTTCCTTGCGAAACATCTTTTTTTGTTGGTCTTTTATTCACGCGATATATCTATCAATCATTAAAAAAACCGGGTGTCGCCATTTGGCAACATCCGGTTTCTAAGTGGTAAAAAATTTAGCGTTTTCCTTTGATATATGGTACACCAACAGCTTTTGGTGCATCCGCCCGACCAACGACACCAGCGAGTGCTAGGATCGTCAAGAGATACGGTGCAATCAATAGATACACTTGCGGAATTTGATCGAGTAACGGCAATTGCTGACCGATGATTGAAATCGCTTGAGCGAATCCGAAGAATAGTGCAGCACCCATAGCCCCGAGTGGATTCCATTTTCCGAAGATCATCGCCGCAATCGCGAGGAACCCTTGACCGAGGATCGTCGTGACACTGAAGTTCAGTGAGATCGATGTCGCATAAACAGCACCAGCAAGACCACCGAAACCACCAGAGATCATGACACCGATGAAACGCATCTTCGTGACGTTGATTCCCATTGTATCTGCCGCCATCGGATGTTCCCCGACAGAACGTAAACGAAGACCAAATGGCGTCTTGAAAATGATGTACCACGCGACGAAGGCAAGGATGATCGCGATATACGATGTGTAGTAGACGTTCGCGAAGAACATCTTCAGCACAGGAATATCAGACAAGAATGGCACGTTCTCTTTTGAGATTCGGTTTGGAATCGAATCCGTTTGTCCTTTTCCGTAAAGCGCCCGGACGAGGAAGATGGCAAGACCGACTGCAAGCAAGTTGATCGCAACTCCAAGAACCGTTTGATCAGCCCGGAAAAGGATTGCCGGAATCGCAAGGAAGAGCGAGAAAACTGCTCCGACGACAATCGCAATGAGCATCGCAAGCCAAGGACTCGCAGCACCCAAGCCCATTTTTGATAGCGTCAATGCCGTGACGACACCCGTGAAGGCACCCATGACCATTAAACCTTCTAACGCGATGTTAACGACGCCAGAACGCTCACTGAAAATGCCGCCAAGTGCTGCAATGATCAACGGAGCCGAATAGGCAAGTGCGATTGGCACGATGATATAAAGTACTTCAAGAAAGCCCATTACTGACCGGCTCCTTTCGCTTTTTTAGATTCTTTCTTAACTGCGAACTTCTCGATGACGAGACGAATCGCGTATCCAGAAGCCACGAAGATGATGATGAACGCAATGATAATTTTGATCAGTTCCGGTGGAATACCAATCTGTTGCATCGACAGACCACCGATATTGAGTCCTGCAAATAGCAATGCAGCGAGCACGACGCCGATCGGATTATTCGCACCTAACAAGGCAACCGCGATCCCGTCGAATCCAACACCAGTGAAGGACGCATTCAACGTCATGTTTTGGAACGTCCCAAGACCTTCCATCGCCCCAGCAAGGCCAGCGAACACACCTGAGATGACGAACGATAAGATGATATTGCGGTTAACGCCCATCCCTGCATATTCAGCAGCATTCTTATTGAATCCAACAGCTCGAAGTTCATAACCGAGTGTTGTTTTCCAAAGAATAAACCAGAAGACGAGTGCAGCGATGATTGCGATGAAAATTCCGTTATGAAGACGTGAGAAATCCGTGATTTCTTGTAAGAACGGTGACGCAAGTGATGCTGATTCCTTGATTGTCTCCGTCCGCTCATTCGTAATGCCGATGACGTGACGTAAAATATCGTTCGTGACGTATAACGCGATATAGTTCATCATGATCGACGTGATGACTTCATGTACGTGGAATTTCGCTTTTAAGATACCAGGAATCGATGCCCAAAGCGCACCTGCTAAACCTGCTCCAATCAAAGCGAGTGGTAAATGAACAACTGTCGGCAAATCAAACTTGATTCCAATCCAGACTGCAACCATCCAGCCGACGAGCACTTGACCTTCGACACCGATGTTAAAAAGTCCTGTCCGAAAAGCAAACGCGACAGCAAGACCCGCGAAGATCAATGGAGCCGCCGCACGCAATGTTTCACCGATGCTGTACGGTTCGCCAAAAATACCATAGAATAATTGATCAAACCCAGCAATCGGATCATACCCACCAATGAGCATGACGATTGCCCCGACGACCATCCCAAGCACGATGGAAAGAATCGGAATGAGGATGCCGTAAAAACGCTCTAACTTCATGAATGACCTACCTCCTCTTTCTTACCGCCGGCCATCAGGAAGCCAAGCTCAATTTCGTTCGTTTCTTTCGGATCCAAGAAGGCCACTGTTTTTCCTTCATATAACACGGCAATCCGGTCAGAGACTTGCAGAATTTCTTCGAGTTCGAATGAAATCAACAAGACAGCACGACCTTTTTCGCGCTCAAGAACCAATTGTTCATGAATGAACTCGATTGCCCCAACATCAAGACCACGAGTCGGCTGAGCCGCAATCAGCAAATCTGGTGAACGATCGACTTCACGCGCGATGATCGCCTTCTGTTGGTTACCACCAGACAAGGCACGAGCGAACGTCTCTGGACTTGGAGTTCGGACGTCGAACTTCTCGATGAGCGTTTTGGCTTTTTCCATGACTTGTTTATAGTTCATGATGCCTGCTTTTGAGTACGGTTGTTTGTAGTACGTTTGTAAGACCATGTTATGTCCAATCGAATAATCAAGGACAAGTCCATGTTTATGTCGGTCTTGCGGGATATGACCGACACCTGATTCCGTTACTTTCCGTGGCTTCAGGTTTTTAATCGATTTGTTGTTGAGGAAGATTTCGCCACTGTCTGCTTTACGAAGACCTGTAATGGCTTCAATCAATTCCGTTTGTCCGTTTCCGTCGATTCCGGCAATTCCAACGATTTCTCCGGCACGAATGTCGAGATTCAATCCATCGACTGCTTTGATGCCACGACCGTCCTTGACGACTAGATTCTTGATATCGAGAACGAGTTCTTGTGGAGTTGCCTTGGAATACTCCGCATTAAAGTTGACTTCACGACCTACCATCATTTCAGCAAGACGCGACTGTGTCATCGTCTCATCAATATCGACCGTGCCGATATATTTACCACGGCGAATCGTCGTACAGCGATCAGCTACTTCCATGATTTCTTTCAGTTTATGCGTAATGAGGATAATCGACTTTCCTTCCGCAATCAAGCGATTCATGATTTGAATCAATTCTTTGATCTCTTGCGGTGTCAAAACAGCAGATGGTTCATCAAAGATCAAGATGTCTGCCCCACGGTACAACGTCTTCAAAATTTCAACACGTTGTTGCATTCCGACTGAAATATCCTCGATTTTTGCATCAGGATCAACAGCAAGACCATACTGTTCAGAAATCTGGCGTACCTTTTCACGCGCCGATGCACGATCAATCTTAATCCCTGTACGTGGCTCTGCACCTAAAATGATGTTTTCAGTAACAGTGAAATTTTGAACGAGCATGAAGTGTTGGTGCACCATGCCGATTCCAAGATCATTCGCGACGTTCGGACTCGTAATATTGACTTTTTCACCGCGTACACGAATTTCTCCAGCCTCAGGCTGATACAAACCAAATAAGACGTTCATCAGCGTCGATTTTCCGGCACCGTTTTCACCAAGTAAAGCGTGAATCTCACCTTTCCGAAGCTGGAGCGTGATATTATCATTTGCGACGAAATTGCCAAACTCTTTTCTGATGTTCAGCATCTCAATGACGTATTCCAAGAAAATCCACTCCCATGTTTAGTTTAAAAGGGGAGTCGCAATGCTAGCGACCCCCGCTTTCATTATTATTTAAGTGACGCTTCGTACTCTTTATACTCGTCGTCAGTCGATGGAACTTTAATGTCACCATCGATGATTTGTTTTTTGTACTCTTCGACTTTGTCGAGTGCTTCTTTTGAGACGTTGTCTTTTGAAGGAGCGATATCGACACCGCCGTCTTTTAGACCGAACTCAACGACTTTACCTGCTGGGAAGTTGCCGTCCTTCGTGTCTTTCGCGACTTGCTCTACTGCTGTATCTACACGTTTGACCATTGATGTCAATGTGACGTTTTCTGGCATACCTTCTTCGACTTGGTCACGGTCTACACCGATAACCCAAACATCTTCACCGTTCTTTTTACGGTTTTTCGCTTCTGTGAATACCCCTTGTCCAGTACCACCAGCTGCGTGATAGATGACGTCGACTTTTTTACCGTACATACCTGAAGCGATTGCTTGTCCTTTTTCAGCAGCGTTGAAATCTTCTGCGTATTGAATTTCGATTTCCGCTTTCGGGTTAGCCGCTTTAACGCCTGCTTTAAATCCGCTTTCGAACTTTTTGATCAAGTCCGAGTTGACACCACCGACAAATCCAACTTTATCCGTTTTCGTCGTTAGACCTGCAACGACACCAACGAGGAACGAACCTTCGTTTTCTTTGAAGACGATTGAAGCGACGTTTGGTTTATCGACGACTTGGTCAACGAGTGCGAAGTTGTTCTTTTTGAACTGATCCGCTACTTTACCGATATCTTCAGCCATCAAGAAACCAATCCCGAGAATTAAGTCGTATTTTGCACGTGCTAATTGCTGAAGGTTCGGTTGATAGTCTGATTGTTTTGCAGATTGGAGATATTTATAGCCAGTACCTTCTTTTAAGTCATTGTCTTTCCCGAACTTTTGGATACCTTCCCAAGCAGATTGGTTGAATGATTTATCATCCACGCCGCCTGTATCTGTAACCATACCTACTTTAAAGCCTTCTGATTTGCTGCCGCTACCTGAATCTTTCGAATCGTCGTTGCCACCACATGCTGCAAGGACGGAACTCATTGCTAAACCTGTTGCTGCTAATGCGAGAAGTGACTTCTTTTTCATCTGGAAAAATCCCCTTTCGAATATGGTCATACAAAGTTCAAGACTACGTCTAGCACCTGAGGCTGGCGATGAGGAGCGTTACGTAGGTTTTGACGGGAAGCGCTTTCAGTATTCATCCTAAAACAATGGCTCACACACGTTTACGGATGACGTGGAAATCGAACTTATCTGCTCGGAAATAGTTCGCTGAAAAAAGAACGGAACGGTCGAGCTCATCATAATGCGTCTGACGCAAAGCGAGCAGAGGTTGGTCCGTATGTAATTGTTCAGCGATTTTCGGATCAATACGCGGCTCGATATGCGTCACAGCATGTGTGACACGTCGTCCGAGTTCTTTTTCTAAAGCATCAAACAATGATGTCGAAGAGGTGAACTGCTCTTCATTTTTAATATAATGGCTTGGAATCTTATCGATACAATAGACGACAGGAACATCTCCTGCGAGTCGGATTCGTTCGATTCGATATACCAATTCATCCGGACCAAGTTGAAAGCGTTCTCGGTCGCGCTCAGTCGGTTGGACCATCTCGGATGATAGCACTTCTGAGGTCGGAATCATGCCTGCGCGCGCGATCATCTCTGTCACGCTGTATAACTCCTCGATACCAGAAGTAAACGGTGGTCTTGCATTGATAAACGTACCGACACCGTGTTTACGGATGACAATGTTCTCATCTTCAAGAATTCGTAATGCCTCTCGAAGAGTAGCTCGACTGACGCCAAGTTGCTTTGAAAGTTCAAACTCTGAAGGGAGCTTCTCGCCTTCCTTGTAAACGCCGTCATCGATGTCTGACTTGATTTTTTCAATCACACGTAAATAAAGCAAACGATGATCTAGTTTAATCGACATGACGCATCTCCATCCTCTATCTAGTTGTAACCAGTGCTCAGACTTCTGACGTATGAGAACTCCAGCCAAGATAAGTATATGACGCTTAACACAATCCTGCAATCATTTTGTAACAGGTTAGAAGTCTGACTTCTGGCGCTTTTGTAACCCTTTTCATAACGTAATCAATAATGGAAGAAAATAGGGCATTCTACCTAAGAATGCCCTTTATCTTTTCAACGCTTATTGCTCAGGTACTTCGATTTCCCCTGAAACGACAGCCGCTTTTGCTTTCTCAAGCGCAGTCATCGTCTTCTTCGAGATTTTTTCAGATGGGACGATATCAACGCCGTCTTCCTTCAGACCATAACGAACCGTTTTACCACCTTCGAGTTTTCCATCTTTCGCTGCGTTAGCTGTATCTTCAACTGCGCGGTCGACACGTTTGATGACCGATGTTAACGTCACGTCTTCCGGCATACCTTCTTCTTTTTGATCACGGTCGACACCGATGACCGATACATCTTCTCCATTTTTCTTACGGTTCTTCGCTTCTGTGAAGACACCATTTCCTGTACCGCCTGCTGCTGGGAAGATGATATCCGCTCCTTTACCGTACATGCCGGCTGCGATGGCTTGACCTTTTTCAGGTGCTGCGAAGTCCTCTGCGTACTGAACATCGATTTTGATTTTTGGATTGACGGATTTCGCTCCAGCTTCGAAACCAGCTCGGAACCGTTCGATGACGTCCATTTTCATGCCACCGACGAAACCGATGTGATCTTTTTTCGTCTCCATAGCAGCAACGATCCCTGCAAGATACGCCCCTTCATTTTCCTTAAATGTGATCGATGTGACGTTTTTCCCTTCAACGACATTATCAACGATTGCAAATTGTGTATCCTTGAATTGATCTGCTACGGTTTTAACATCTTCATTGAATGTATTCCCGATACCGAAAACGAGATCTTCTCCACCACGTGCAAGACGTGACAAGTTCGGTTGATAATCTTGTTGTGATTTAGACTGTAAATAAGAGAACCCTTCATTTTGCTTGAGTTTGTTATCTTTACCGTACGCTTGCAGACCTTCCCAAGCTGATTGGTTGAACGATTTATCATCGATTCCACCTTTATCCGCTACCATAGCGACAGAGAACTGATCTTTTTGGTCAGCTTTCTCACCTGAACCGCCGCAGGCTGCAAGTCCAACTGTTGCTACTGACATCATCGATACGATTACCTGTTTTTTCTTCATATCATCCATCTCCTCTGCATTTATGAGAGCGCTTTCATTATCTATTTGTGAAAAAGTCGCTCCCAGCCCTCATGTTGAAGGTCGGTCACTCATATGTCTGAGTATGCCAAAAAAAATATTGAAAATCAACAGACGTCTGACAACTATTTTCATGAAAGCGATTTTATTTTATTTTTGTCTTTTTTCCTTCCTTTCATTTCTAATTTTCTCATCTCATATACGACTCCTGTATCATTTTTTTGAGCACATTATACGCTCATCCATATATATCCATTATTTTAATAAAAAAGAATCACGGTGGATACCGTGATTCTTGATTAACGTCCCATGACGCGGCGTGGTTTTGATCCTTCAGAAGGACCAATCAGACCATTTTCTTCTAGAGCATCAATCAACCGGGCAGCTCGGTTGTAGCCGATACGATACTTTCGTTGAATCATCGACGTCGATGCCGTCTCTTGGGTCAGAATGAACTGGACGACCTCATCATAGAGTGAGTCATCGACCTCTGTTTCACCTTCAGGTACATCTTTTGGAATCATCGCTTCAACATACTGCGCTTTTTGTTGACTGATGACATGATTGACAACCTTCTCGACTTCTTCGTCTGATAAGAACGCACCTTGTACACGGACGGGTTTGTTCATGCCGTTACCGAGCAACAACATATCCCCTCGTCCAAGCAATTTATCAGCGCCTCCCGTATCAAGGATCGTCCGTGAATCCGTCGCACTCGACACACTGAAGGCGATACGTGACGGAATATTCGCTTTGATGACACCAGTGATGATATCAACACTTGGTCGCTGGGTCGCGATAACCATGTGAATCCCAGCTGCTCGCGCCATTTGTGCAAGTCGCATGATTGCATCTTCAACTTCGTTTGACGCGACCATCATCAAGTCGGCTAACTCATCAACGATGACGACAATATACGGTAATCGTTGATGCACTTTTTCCTCTGCGTTCATCTTATCGATTAGTGCATTGTAGCCTTCGATGTTGCGCGCTCCGTTTTGACTGAAAATCTCATAACGACGTTCCATTTCCGAGACGACCTGTTTTAACGCCTGCGCCGCCTTTTTCGGATCGGTGACGACCGGTGCCAAAAGATGAGGAATACCGTTGTAGACGTTTAATTCGACCATTTTCGGGTCAATCATCATCAGGCGGACTTCATCCGGTCGAGCTCGCATCAAAATTGAGACGATCATCCCGTTAATGCAGACCGATTTACCGGAACCGGTCGAACCGGCAACTAAGACGTGTGGCATCTTATTCAGCTTTGCTGTCACCGTCTCACCAGAAATGCTTCGTCCGAGTGCGACGAGCAAACGATCATTGTCGGATTGAACGCTCTCCGCTCCTAACACTTCTCGAAGTGATACCATGGCGACTTCACGGTTTGGCACCTCGATTCCGACAGCCGCTTTACCAGGAATCGGTGCTTCGATTCGAATATCTTTCGCCGCTAACGCAAGCGCTAAATCATCGGCGAGTCCTGTGATCCGACTAAGCTTGATACCTTGTTTTGGTTCAATCTCATACTTCGTGACACTTGGTCCGAGATGAATCTTCAACACTTTCGCTCCGATCCCGAACGATTTTAAGGTCGCAATCAATTTCGTCGCATTATCCTTTAGTCGCTTATTCTCACCCGATAAGTCTTTGGACGTCGGCTCTGCTAATAAATCAAGCGACGGCAATTGATATCCGTCCGGTGTCTCCGTCATCGTCAGTGGTCCTTGTGTCTCCGCTGCTTGCGGTTCAACGTGATCCGTAAAGCCGATAATTGGAACGTCTTGAATGTTGACCGAAGGATCCTCTGCTTCTTGCTCTGTTTCGATTGGTTCCTCAACAGTTGCTGGTCGCAACGTCTTTGCTTTTTTCTCGCGGACCGGTTTCGGTGTCAGGTCTTTTTCGATCCGAGGACGAGGTGTCCGTTCACGATTACGAAATTCTTCTGCGCGTTCCCGCAGTCCAAGCCATAGCTCTCCATAAAACGAAGGGTGTAGTAGATGAACAGCTGCGCCGATGAAGAACAGACCAATCAAGAAGGCACCGCTACTTGAAATGTAATATGCTGCGTTTTGATAGAGCCATCCATTGAGAATACCACGCGGTGCTCCGAGCATTAGATCAATCCAGACGACTGAACCCATTAGTAGCATCGACCATGCCCATTTCTGAGCCCGTGACGCGTTCGATAGTAGCAAGAGTAGCACGGCACCTATCCCGCCGTATAATAAGGAACCGAACTGACCGATTAATCGTTCTCCTCCATCAGCTAGCGTCAGTCCGACTTTCCCGAATTCCCCAAATGCGAGAACGAAGGCAAGTAGTGAAACGATTGCGATGATGGTCGCATATGTACGATACGCAATCGGCTGACGTTGTTTCTTCGCTGCCGGTCGTTTCCGTGGCGGCGTTTTTTTTCGTACGGTTTTTCGTTTCGTCGTCGCCATACGTCATCCCTCCTGATAAAAAAACGGCTCAGTGGACCAGGTATTGGTCAATCTGAGCCGCTCGTTTGTTAAATCTCCATGATGATTGGAAGAATCATCGGGCGGCGTTTCGTCTGTTCATAGAGATAAGCACTGAGTTTATCTCGAATCAACGACTTCATCTCCGTCCAATCCAATTCTCCGTTTAATTTACCTTGTAGTTGTTTCGCGACGATTCGGTTCGCTTCATTGATCATATCTTCTGATTCACGCATATAGACGAATCCGCGAGAAATGATTTCGGGTCCCGAGACGATCGTTTTGTTTTTTCGGCTAATCGTAATGACACAGAGGACGACACCATCTTGTGACAACAAGCGACGATCACGAAGGACGATGTTTCCGACATCACCAACACCGATTCCGTCGATCAAGACGTTTCCGGCGTTCACTTTGCGTGACATCCGTGCTTTACGCTTCTCAAACTCAACGACATCTCCATTCTCGATGATGAAGATATTGTTCGCATTGACGCCAACCGTCTGTGCGAGACGACTGTGTGCCTTTTGCATCCGGAATTCTCCGTGAATCGGTAGGAAGAATTTCGGTTTGATCAAGTTGAGCATCAGCTTCAGATCTTCCGCATGACCGTGACCGGAAACGTGTACTTTCCGTTGGTTGTAGATAACATTCGCACCCGCACGGAATAAGAGATCGATCGTTTTCGAAACCGACTTCTCGTTACCTGGAATTGGGGAAGCCGCGACGACAACCGTATCATTCAAGCGAATATTGACTTGCTTGTGTGCGTTACGTGCCATTCGTGTCAAGGCTGCCATTGGCTCACCTTGAGATCCTGTCGTCAAGATGACGACTTGGTTATCATCGAGGCGATTGATGTCAGATAGATCAATCAATGTTTTCTGCTTGAAGCGTAAGTAATTCAAACGCTGTGCCACTTCAACGTTGTTGACCATGCTACGACCGACGACCGCTACTTTTCGATTGTTCGCTTCTGCTGCTGCAAACACTTGTTGTAGACGATGAATGTTCGAAGCGAATGAAGCTACAATCACACGACCCGGTGCTTCATAAATGACGTCGTTCAATTCAGAACCGACAATCGATTCTGACCCAGACATCCCTGGTCGCTCTGCATTCGTCGAGTCAGACAGCAAGCACAGTACGCCCCGTTGACCAATCGCTGCAATTTTCCCGAAGTCTGCTTGTTTTCCATCGACTGGTGTGTAATCGAACTTGAAATCCCCCGTATGAACGATGGCACCTTGAGACGTTTGAATACAAACCCCAACTGCATCCGGAATCGAGTGGTTGACCCGGAAGAACGTAATAAAATGACCTGCAACGGTTAATTTCGTCTTGGCATCAATTGGACGAAGATCTGCCTTTTTCAATAAACCGGCTTCTTTTAATTTGTGTTCAATCAAACCGAGCGTCAAACGTGTTCCGTAAACAGGTACCTTCAAGTCACGCAAGACGTAACTGAGTGCCCCGATATGATCCTCGTGACCATGGGTAATGAAAATCCCTTGAATCCGCTCTTTGTTTTCTTTTAAATAACTGATGTCTGGAATGACTTTATCGATTCCAAGCATCTCATCTCCTGGGAACATTAACCCGGCATCGATGACGAAGATGTCCTCGTCGAGTTCGACGACGTACATGTTCTTACCGATCTCACCGGCGCCACCAAGAGCAAAGACGCTTACTTTTTCCGTCTTCTTCTTTGACACGACATGACCTCCTATAATTCATATTCACTTTTCGTGAGCCGTCCACTTATCACTATCACTATTCTAGCCGAATTTTCACAATCTGCCAACAATCGGACTAGGAAATCTAAAAAAAACGTCATTCCTGCCACATTACTCCAGGAATGACATTAATCATGTATTCAACAAATCTTCGACTTCTTCTGTTCGTTTCGCTTTTTCCGAACGGCTTGGACGTTCACCAGCCTTCAGTTCGTCGAGCGAATACCCGAACGTCATCTCAAAATGAGGGTAATCGACGAATCGCTTCCAATCGCCTCCCCATTCAAAACCGAGTGCTTTCCCGATATCAGCGACTTCACGCCAATCACTTTTCCCTGACCGATTCCCATCATACTCAAGATCATACGAAATCTGTCCATTTACGAGTTGCACGAAATCAATTGCAAGTCCGTAGTTATGCATCGATTCACCGCCTCGTGCATTCGTGACGACTTCACCTGCCTCAGAACGCCCTTGTTCAAAAAGTGCGTTCTGTTGCTGGATCGAGCGGTACCCTTGCGTGATCTTGATATCGATATTGTAGCAAGAATGTGCAACACGGATCAGATCCTTTGCCCCTGTCTCGACAGCTGGATGGAGACGCTTCAGGTTCGCCTCGCTTGCATTGATCAAACGGTTTTCCCCTGCTACGTCTCGTGGGCAACTATCAATCCCGAGTTCCGGTTGGTCCATCAAAATCGTCGGCATCCGGTTCATGGATGCCGCAAGAAACAATCCAATCGCAAACATCGTCAATAAAAATACGATCCAACCGAAGATTGTTCCCCGTTTCATCAGCGGCGAAGCTTCTTCCGAAGTTTTTGTAGAATCGGTAACCCCGTCTCAAGCAACAGATAGAGCGGACGATTGAGTACATAATCAAACTCACCGATTTTTTCAATCATTCGGCTGCCCCACCCAGATTTAAAGGCATAGAGTCCCGCGTAATGATCATCCGGGTCGGTCGAACCACTGACTCCACCGAAGTCATAGGAGAGCGCACCATGTTCTTTCGCATATTGCATCATCGTCCATTGCATCAAATGGTTCGGCATGAATTCCCGGTACTCGTTCGATGAGGCTCCATATAAGTAATAGGAACGACGACCAGCAAGCGTCAAAAGACCACCAGACAGGATGACACCGTTTGGATGTTTGGCAGCAATCGTCATCAGTTCCGTTTTCGACTTCTCTGCTTTTTCGATTTGTGCTGTCGTCTGCTCCAAGCGATTGTTTAAGCTTTTTAGCTTCTTCTCAGCCGTCTCTTTCTCAAGCTGACGGTGAATCTTCGAGAGTTCCTTATCGGCTTGAAGTAATAAGGCTTCCGTATTCTCAAGAGCACGTACGACATCAAGTTTCGTCAAAAACAAGACCGCATCACCCTTTGGATGGAGATGATCATACAGATTCTCGAAATAATCCAGACCGCGGATCGAGAACCCATCCCGTTCGCCCGTCTCGACCATCAGCTTCGCGAATGTCTTGAGTCCTTCACGATCCGCTTGTTCGCATACGATCCCTTTGCGTTCAGCAAGACGGACGTTGTAGCGGAACTTCGAATGGAAACCGTCGAAGATCTCTTTTTCTGTTCCTTCAAGATTCGTCTCCATCGTAAAGCGTGGTTGCGCGTAGTCAAAACCGCCGCCAAAACCGTTATGTTTGAAGCCAAGTCCTTGCATCTCCTGTAACAGACCTGGATATTCTTCCCGCTCGACGTTCGGATCGAATTTAATCGCAATCGCCTTCTGTTGTTTTGCGACACGTATCGCTTCATCACGAAGAGCACGAAGTGCGTCCGTATCCGTATAATCGACGACGAAACCGCGCGGTGCATAACAAAGCGTGAACGGTAGCTTCGGTACTTTCTTAAACAAGAGCAGACCAACTCCGGCAATCTCACCAGAAGTTGTTCCGACCGCGATCCGTTCATGTGTCCATCCTGTCGCGCTTTTGACTTCTCCCCATGCTGGAAGCTGAAGTAAGTCGCCTTTTGGATGTGTTTTTACGAATGTTTCAAATTGATCTATGGTTACAACGATTGGTTGATAAGTCACTTCTGTTCCTCCATTTGCCGTATCATCTCTTTGACGATGACTTCCTCATCGAGAGGGATTTTCTCATCCCCAATGATTTGATATTTTTCATGACCTTTACCGGCTAAGATGACGATATTATCTGGTCGTGCGAGTCGTGCTGCATAACGCACGGCCTCTTCCCGATCACCGATTTCAACGAACTGATCGTGGGTCATCCCTTTGGCGATGCCGGATGTAATTGACTCATATGCTTCATATCGTGGATCATCCGTCGTGATGACGACGGTTCCTGCGTAGGTCGAAGCCAGTTCGCCCATCTTCGGTCGTTTCGTCACGTCGCGGTTTCCACCTGTCCCGATCAGGAAGACGATCTTTTCCTTCGGTACGTCAACGAGTGCTTTCAGACACTGTTCAATGCCGTCAGGAGTATGCGCGTAGTCGACATACACGTTATATCCTTCGATTGGTAAGCGTTGCATCCGACCTTTTGCCGGACGGATTGCTGAAATCGCTCCTGCAATCGTCGTTAGGTCGTATCCGCAAGACAAGAGGATCCCTGTCGCAAGCAACAGATTGTAGACGTTAAAGCGACCGATGAAATTCGCCGTGACGTCGACTTGTTCTTCTTTGTACATCATCGTGAACGTCGTTTGTTGAAGTGACTGTTCAATCGCCGTTGCTCGGAGGTCAGCTGCGTTGTCGATACCGTACGTCATGACACGAGCACCTGTCATCATTTCGTACAGTTCGCTCGTCGGATCATCGGCATTCAAGACCGCGACTTTCTCTGTCGACAGCCGTTGTCCGAGCTGTGCGAATAACAATCCTTTGGCACGCGCATAGTTCTCAAACGTTTTGTGAAAATCGAGATGATCATGCGTCAGATTCGTGAATCCCGCAATGTCGTAATCGACACCCGTTACTCGACCAAGCTCTAGTCCATGCGAAGAGACTTCCATGATGACGTCTTGGACATCTTCTTTATGCATTTGATGCAAAAATGCTTGTAATTCGGAGCTTTGTGGTGTCGTATTTCGACTTGGTACGACGCGGTCACCAATCTTGACTTCGACCGTTCCGATGATACCCGTTTTCCGACCAAGGTGCGCTAATATATCACGGACAATCGTCGTCGTCGTCGTTTTCCCGTTCGTTCCTGTAATACCAATCATCCGTATCTTTTCAGAAGGATAATCATAGAATTTGCCAGCCAATTCGGCAATGGCACGTGATGTACTACGAACGAGAATGACAGGAATCGACACATTGACCGGTTGTTCCGCAACGATTGCGACCGCTCCTTGTGCTTCTGCCTGTTTGGCATAGTCGTGTCCATCAACAGTATACCCTTTGATGGCGACGAACAATGTTCCCGGTTTAACATCCCGTGAATCGGTCGTGATGGACGTGACATCCACTTCTACCATTCGTTCGATTTTTTGCGTCTGTATGACTTGAATCAGTTCAGCTAAATTCAACGGTATTCCTTCTTTCTCGACATCGTCATTTCATATGTTTCATCTATTCCGTTCTGCTGTCATGCTTCCTCTTCCTGGTCTGCTGGAAGAATATAGGCCTTTGCCGGTTCCTCCGAAAAGATGTGCTCAATCAGCCCATCGATGTCCGATGGACGAATTCGTTCTACATCCGCTAGTACTTCTTCGAGTGACGGGTGACGATGCAGATGCAACTCATTTCGGGCATTTCGGTTCATATGGCTCGATGTGCCTTCGTTTCCTAAAATCAGAGAACCTTTTAGCTGTTCAATGCCATCTTCGAGTTCCTTAGCGGATAGTCCGTCTCGCTTCAAGCGATCAATCTCAGCAGCGAGAACCTGTTCGACCTCTTCGACTGATTCCGGAGACGTACCGACATAAATCGTGAACGTGCCATGATCGTCAAACGTCGTGTAATAGGAAAAGACTGAATAAGCAAGACCGCGTTCCTCTCGGATTGATTGGAACAAGCGACTCGACATCGTCGCACCGAATGCATTGTTGAGTAAGGCGAGGGCAGGCAATCGTGGATCAGCAGAAGGAATCGCACGGAAATTATAACAAATATGTGCCTGTTCCGTATCCTTTTCCTTACGAATCACACCATTTTGTAACCTTGGTGACGCTGTCTCACGGGTCTTCGATCGTGATATGAGGATCGACATCCGCTCTTGAATCTGCGTAATCAACTCGTCTGAGACGTTTCCGGCAACGGAAATGACGATTTGATCCGGAGCATATGCTTCTTCGAGATACTGTTCAATCATTGTACGATCAATCCGAAGCACACTCTCTTCCGTTCCAAGAATCGGACGAGCCATGACATCCTCTCCGTAAGCCGCAACAGCTAATAACTCATGGACGAGATCATCTGGTGTGTCATCGTACATTTTAATCTCTTCAATGACGACCTTTTTCTCTTTTTCTAGTTCCTCCGCATCGAACGTCGATTCGAGGAACATGTCCGCCAACACTTGAAAGGCTTCACCTGCATGTTCATCTAATGTCTTGACGTAATAACACGTTTGATCCTTACTCGTGAACGCATTAATATTTCCACCAAGTCGGTCAAAATAAACCGCAATCTCTTTTGCCGTATGGCGTTTTGTTCCTTTGAACATCATATGCTCGATGAGATGACTGATACCATGCTCCTCGACCTGTTCCGTCCGACTTCCTGCTTGAATGAAGATTCCGGTCGCGACGCTGCGTGCTTCTGGCATCCGTTCAACGATTAGTCGAACCCCGTTTTCTAGTTGTATCCGTTCGATCATAGTAATTCCTCCAAATATAGGAAACAAGGTGGCTCTCGTTGCATTCTCTGCACCGTCGAGCCACCTTGGATTCATTAGTTACGACGTGGTGGACGTTGTCCGTCACGTGGTGGGCGTGAACCCTGATCCCGGCGTGGCGGGCGGTTCTCACGCTCTGTCTTTTTCTTTTCTTCGTATGCGGCACGGTCTTCTTCGCTTAATCCTTCGACGAGCAGGACTTTGTGCGACGCGTTAACGCGTCCTTTGTCATCGATTTCTGTGACACGGACTTTTAGCTTATCTCCAAGTTTAACGACATCTTCCGTTTGACCAACACGGTCAAGTGCGAGTTCCGAGATGTGGACGAGTGCGTCTTTTCCTTTGAACAATTCGACGAATGCACCGAATTTCTCAACGCGACGGACCGTTCCATCGAATTCTTCACCGACGACGACTTCACGGACGATATCTTCGATCAATTGACGGGCACGATCGATGCCAGCTTGATCCGTCGAAGCGATAAAGACTGTTCCATCTTGATCGATGTCGATCTTAACGCCTGTCTCATCGATGATACCGTTGATGACTTTACCACCAGGTCCGATGACATCACGGATTTTATCTGGATTGATTTTAAGTGTGACGATTTTCGGCGCGTATTGCGACAATTCGACACGCGGTTCAGCAATGACAGATTGCATATGCTCAAGAATATGCAGACGACCAAGACGTGCTTGTTCAAGTGCTTCTTCAAGAATTTGACGCGTGATTCCGCCAATTTTCATATCCATTTGGAGAGCTGTGACACCTTCGTGAGTTCCAGCGACTTTAAAGTCCATATCTCCGAGATGATCTTCCATCCCTTGGATATCTGTCAAGATCGAGTAATTTTCGCCTTCCATGATCAAGCCCATCGCGATACCAGCGACAGGTGCTTTTAATGGAACACCCGCATCCATCATGGCAAGGATCGAACCACAGATGGAAGCCTGTGATGAAGAACCGTTCGACTCAAGCACTTCTGACACGAGACGAATCGTGTACGGGAAATCAACTTCATTCGGAAGAACTGGTAAAAGTGCGCGTTCTCCGAGTGCCCCGTGACCAATTTCACGACGACCTGGTGCACGCATCGGACGTGCTTCCCCAACTGAGAATGGTGGGAAGTTATAATGGTGCATGAAACGTTTCTCTTCCTTCAGACCAAGTCCATCAATGATTTGAGCGTCACCCGCAACACCAAGTGTCGCTACAGACAAGACTTGTGTCTGACCGCGTGTGAACAGACCTGAACCGTGTGCACGTGGCAAGAGACCGACTTCTGAATCAAGCGGACGGATCTCAGCAAGACCACGACCATCTGGACGCACTTTATCTTCCGTGATGAGACGACGGACTTCGTCTTTGACGAACTTGTTGAGCACGCCTGATACTTCTGCCAGTTGCTCTGCTGTGACGGACTCGTCAGCTGCATACAACTCGATGTATTTTGCGATGACTTCGTTGATAGCAATGTCACGCGCTTGTTTTTCTTCAACTTGAACCGCTTGTGTGACTTCTGCTAATGCTTCTGCTTTCAGGCGATTGACGATTGTCTCATCGAAGCTTGATACCGTATATTCGAACTTCTCTTTACCGACTTGTGCGACGATTTCTTCTTGGAACGCGATCATTTCCTTGATGACATCGTGTCCAAGTAAAATCGCTTCAAGCATTGCTTGTTCCGATACTTCCTTCGCACCTGCTTCAACCATGTTGACGGCATGTTTTGTTCCGGCAACTTGAAGGTCGATGTCGCTGACTTCCATTTGCGCTGAAGTCGGGTTCACGACGAATTCTCCGTCGACGCGACCGATCGTCACGCCTGCGATTGGACCGTCGAATGGAATATCCGAGATCGAAAGCGCAATCGAAGCCCCGATCATCGCAGCGACTTCTGGTGAATTGTCAGCATCTGACGAAAGAACCGTCGTCGCCACTTGTACGTCGTGACGGAAACCATCCGGGAATAATGGACGGATTGGACGGTCGATCAGACGCGAAGTCAAGATCGCGCTCTCTCCAGGACGTCCTTCACGTTTAAGGAATCCACCTGGGATTTTCCCTGCCGCATATAATTTTTCTTCATAGTTCACTGTTAATGGGAAGAAATCTAAGTCCTTTGGTTGTTTTGATGCAACGACCGTAGCAAGAACGGCTGTATCACCGTAGCGAATCAATGCTGCTCCGTTCGCTTGTTTTGCTAATTGACCGATTTCAATCGTTAATGGACGTCCACCGAGTTCGGTCGAAAACGTCTGTTTTGTTTGTGACATGCACAAATCTCCTCTCACTGCTATCCGTTTTTTCATTCAAATCTAATTATGTAGGTTCTTGCGCAAAAAGTCCATGAATCGGCAAAAAAAAGAAACAGGAGACGATGCTCCTGCTTCCCTACCTCGTTCTCGTCGAAATTAGCGACGGAGACCAAGACGCTCGATCAACGAACGGTAACGTGCAACATCCTTGTTACGAAGGTATGTGAGCAAGTTACGGCGACGACCGACCATTTTCAAGAGACCACGACGTGAGTGGTGATCCTTTTTGTGTGTACGTAAGTGATCGTTCAAAGTTGTGATCTGTTCAGTTAAAACAGCAACTTGTACTTCCGGCGAACCAGTATCGCCTTGTTTCGTAGCATATGCTTCGATGATTTCGTTTTTACGTTCTTTTGTGAGTGCCATTGTCACTCCACCTCCATCTTATGAATGACCATATTCCCGAGCATCGGATGGTGAGACCAGATGCCAAGTGAATCGGCTGTACGTGATCGTACTGACCTATCATAACGAACCCTGTCCGTACTGTCAAACGCTTAATTGTACATTTGCTTCTTCGCGGTCCCGTGCCAATTGTTCTTTCAATTGATCGATACCGTTGAAGGCTTTTTCATCGCGTAAGTAAGCGATCCATTCAAGCGTCAATTCTTGACCATAAAGATCTTCATCAAAGTCAAGAAGATGCGTCTCGATACTGACGTCTCCCGTCTCATAGAACGTTGGGCGTCTCCCGACATTCGTCATCGCCTTGAACCGGCGACCGTCTGCTAAGCGAACGAATGTCGCATACACACCAAGTTTCGGAATGACGTAGGCGAATTCCGGTCGCATGTTGGCTGTCGGGAAACCGATTTGCCGTCCGCGTGCGTCACCGTGAATGATCGTGCCTTTGATTTGGTAGGGTTCTCCAAGCAAACGTGCAGCCGGTTCGACTTCTCCTGCAGCAAGTAAACGACGAATCCGGGTTGAGCTGATCTTTTCAGCTTCTTCTTGGAATTCTGCTACAACGGTATGCGTAAATGTGCCACGACTATGAAAATCAAGCGTCGCCATTTTGCCGGCTCCGAAGCGACCGTAGGAATAATCGAATCCAGCAACGACGTGTTCTGCTCCAGACGCAATCAGATATTCGTCGACGAAAGCTTGCGGTGATAATTCCGAGAAAGGAATCGTAAACTCAATCACATAAACACGATCGACACCAAGCTGCTCGAGTTTCTCTAATTTGCGTTCAAGCGGCGTGATGTAGTGGACTGGTTCATCCCCTTTACCAAGCACTTGTTTCGGATGGGGATCAAAGGTCATGACAGCCAAAGGCAGGCGACGAGCCTCCGCTTCTTTTAGTGCTGCTGCGATGACTTGCTGATGTCCGAGATGTACACCGTCAAAAAAGCCGAGTGCGATGACAGCAGGGTCTTTTTGAGGTTGTTCCGGATATGTTAAATGTATGATGTCCATGATGCTCTCTCCGATCTTAATCGATTTGTAGCATGACCTCAACGCGTGCTACCTGTTCTTCTGGAAGACGTCGATATAGCGCTAAAGGTACGTCTTCTTCATTATAGACAGTAAACAGCTCGAATTCGACTGGAATGCTTGTCAGCTTTGCTCCGTTCAATACACGCTGTGCAGTCGACGCATCGACCGTCAAGCGTGGCCA
Organism: Exiguobacterium sp. UBA7533; assembly: GCF_002479335.1. Classification (NCBI taxonomy): domain Bacteria; kingdom Bacillati; phylum Bacillota; class Bacilli; order Caryophanales; genus Exiguobacterium; species Exiguobacterium sp. UBA7533. Next base: position 69,116 of record NZ_DLMP01000001.1, read on the forward strand.
TTTTTGGATGACGTGTTCAATCGGTAGAACGTGTTGCATCCGTTCTTCGACCGTCTCATACGATTCGAGTGTCTCAAGAGTCACTGTATCCGTCTCAGCAATCGCACCAGAGCCTGTCCGGCGTAGTTCACTCATGTGTGCCGCGTAACCAAGTCGTTCTCCGATTTCTACTGCTAATGTCCGAATATACGTTCCTTTTCCACAAGCGATATCGAGACGGAAACGACAAAGACCACCTTCGAACACAAGGTCCGATGTCCGTTCTAATCGATCGATGCGGACGATTCGTGTCGGTCGTTCGACTTCAATGCCTTTTCGTGCATATTCATATAGTTTCTTCCCGTTCACTTTAACAGCTGAATAATACGGTGGCGTCTGCTCGATCTCTCCTGTCAATTGAGTCAAGATGTCCTCAATTGCTTCCTCGGTAATAGTTCCCGGTTCAACCGCTGTTTCGCGAACTGTTTCCCCGTGCGCATCTTCCGTTGTCGTTGCAAAGCCAATCGTCACTTCCGCCGCATAGCGCTTTCCTTCATCTGTGATGAAGCGGGCAAGCTTCGTCGCTCGACCGAGACAAATCGGTAAGACACCCGTTACTTCCGGATCAAGCGTACCTGTATGTCCGACTTTTTTCGTTTGAAACAAGCGACGTAGACGAAAGACGCAATCATGACTCGTCATACCCGCTGGTTTATCTAACGGTAATACTCCTATGGGTTCCACGTTATTTCCTCCTTGAAAAAAGGCAACCACACACGTGGTTGCCTTAGATGTTAATCTTTGTTCAAATTCCGAAGCAACTCATCAATGCGTGATCCGTATTCGACAGAAGAATCGACCTCGAACAATAGTTCAGGTGTTTTCCGCAGACGAATCCGCGATCCGATTTCCTTACGCATGAAGCCTTTTGATTTTTCAAGACCGATGCGCGCATCCTCACGTGCTTTTTCGTCACCGAGGACTGAATAGAAGATCGTCGCTTGTTGCAAGTCTCCTGTCACTTCGACACCTGTGACGGTAATCGGCTTGACGCGTGGATCCTTGACATCCTTGATGAGCAGTTGCGTAATTTCCTTACGCACCTGTTCGGCGACACGATTCGAGCGTAAACTCATGTTTGTTCCCTCCAGTTCGGAAGAATGGATTCCGTTCTGTTACTTCCGTTTGACTTCTTCCATGATGAACGCTTCGATGACATCATCGACTTTTACGTCATCATAACGTTCGATCTTAATACCACACTCGTAACCAGCAGCGACTTCTTTGACATCATCTTTGAAGCGGCGAAGTGTATCGAGTTTTCCTTCGTAGATGACGATGCTGTCACGAACGACACGTACGCCTGCATCACGCGTCAACTTACCTTCTGTGACATATCCACCTGCGATCGTACCGACTTTCGATACTTTGATGACATCGCGGACTTCAGCTTGACCGATGATTTTCTCGACGAATTCAGGATCAAGGAGACCTTTCATCGCTTGCTCGATTTCTTCAATCGCGTTATAGATGATCCGGTGAAGACGAATTTCGACTTTCTCCTGATCTGCCATTGATTTCGCGTTACCATCCGGACGAACGTTGAATCCGATGATGATCGCATTCGCTGCCGAAGCAAGGATGACGTCACCTTCCGTGATCGCACCAACACCTGAGTGTACGATGTTAATTTTAACACCTTCGACATCAATTTTCTTCAATGAACCGGCTAAGGCTTCAACTGAACCTTGTACGTCACCTTTGATGATGATGTTGAGATCCTTGACTTCGCCTTCTTTAATGCGGTCGAAGAGATCTTCTAAGCTGACTTTCGCTGAATCGCGACGTTGTGCTTCGATTTCACGTTGGTAACGTGCTTCACCGATTTGGCGTGCTTTTTTCTCATCTTCGAATGCGAAGAATTGATCGCCTGCTTTCGGGACATCATTTAAACCTGTAATTTCGATTGGCGTCGATGGTCCGACTTCTTTGACACGACGACCGATATCGTTGACCATTGCCCGGATACGACCGAACGTGTGACCGACGACGATCGGGTCACCAACGCGAAGTGTTCCGTGTTGAACGAGAAGTGTAGCGACTGGACCGCGTCCTTTATCGAGTTTCGCCTCGATGACTGTTCCGCGACCGTTCATGTCTGGTGTTGATTTGTATTCTTGAACTTCTGAGACGAGAAGGATCATCTCGAGCAATTCGTCGATGCCGTCTCCTTTAAGAGCTGAAACCGGTACGAAGATTGTATCGCCGCCCCAGTCCTCTGCAACGAGTTCGAACTCTGTCAATTCTTGTTTGACACGGTCTGGGTTTGCGCCTTCTTTATCCATCTTGTTGACAGCAACGATGATTGGAACGCCAGCTGCTTTCGCGTGGCTGATCGCTTCTTCTGTCTGTGGCATGACACCGTCATCCGCTGCAACGACGATGATCGCGATATCCGTGACATCTGCTCCACGTGCACGCATCGTCGTGAACGCCGCGTGACCTGGTGTATCGAGGAACGTGATTTTCTTGCCGTCGATCTCAACTTGGTAAGCACCGATGTGCTGTGTGATCCCGCCAGCTTCGCCTGCAGTAACCTTCGTGTTACGGATCGAATCGAGCAATGTCGTTTTACCGTGGTCAACGTGTCCCATGATCGTAACGACCGGTGGACGCTCAGACAATTCGTACTGGTCGAGATTCAATTCGTACTGATCAAAGTCCGTCTCATCGACTTGGACTGTCTTCTCGACTTCAAAGCCGAACTCTGTCGCGAGAAGTTCCACTGTCTCGTCATCAAGATCTTGGTTGATGTTCGCCATGACACCGAGACCCATCAATTTCATGATCAGTTCATTCGGTTTTTTCGCCATTTTTTCAGCGAGTTCACCGACTGTCAAGTTGTCAGAGTATTGAACGACGTTTGCCATCGCCTCTTCTTGTGCACGGCGAGCAGCTTTACGTTGACTCGACTTCGAGTTCGGATCCGCTACTTCAAGTTTACGCGGTTCTGCTTTCTTTTGGTTCGGACGACGTTTGCCGCCACGGTTGTTACGGTTGCCGAATTCTGGGCGTCCGCCTTTGCTATTACGTGATTGGTTACCTGCTGGTTTGTTTGTACTTCCTGGTCGGTTCGGTTTATTATCTGATTTCACTTGTTTTGGAGCCTCCGTCTTTTGAGCCCGATATTTCTCGGGATTAAATACTTGATCGAGTTGCTGTACTGTCTGTTCATCTAATACTGCCATATGATTCTTGACTGGTTTCTCCAGCTTTTCAAGCTGGGTGATGACCTGCTTACTTGTTACATTTTGTTCCTTGGCGAATTCGTATACACGTTTACCCAAAGGATCCACCTCCAATTAGTCGTTCGAGAGGAGTTCAGTTAGCTTTTTCGCAAATCCGGCTTCATTGACTGACACGACAACACGCGCATCCTTTCCTAATGCTTGACCGAGAATCGTACGGTCGGCGACTTCTAGGTAAGGAACCTGATAACTCGTACATTTATCTGTGACTTTCTTACGCGTGGCAGCCCCCGCATCTGCTGCTAAAAGAACAAGCTTCGCTTGCCCTCCTCGTACTTCTTTCAGTACGAGTTCTTCTCCCGTCGTCACTTTTCTAGCTCGATTCGCGAGACCGAGAAGGGATTCCCATTTACTCATTTGTACCTCCCGCGATTTCAAGCAATTCATCGTATAAGGCATCTGTCGTCTTGACCTTTAAATGATGATCAAGCGTCCGTTTTTTCTTCGCCGTCGCAATGACTGCCGCATCTTTCGATAAATAGGCACCTCGCCCATTCATCTTACCATTTAAATCGATGACGACCTCTTGTTCAGGTGTCCGGACGACACGAATTAATTCTTTTTTCGGTTTCATTTCTTGTGTGATGACACACTTACGTAATGGTACCTTTTTTTGCACGAATTATTCCTCGCCTTCGACTTGGACCGCTTCTACTGCCGGCTCTTCCGTCGCGAAGACATCTTCGAGATCCATCGCTTCCGCTTCAGACTCGCTCTTGATGTCGATTTTCCATCCTGTCAATTTCGCTGCGAGACGTGCGTTTTGACCACGTTTCCCGATTGCAAGCGACAGTTGGAAATCTGGAACGACGACGATTGTCGCTTTCGCTGGTTCGTTGACATAGACCGCAACGACTTGAGCTGGGCTGAGTGCGTTCGCGACATATTCTTTCGGATCATCCGAGTAACGAACGATATCGATTTTTTCCCCGTTCAAATCATTGACGATGCGTTGAACACGCGCCCCTTTTTGTCCGACACATGCACCGACTGGATCGATGTCGTCCGCTGCGACTGCGATTTTCGAACGGTCGCCCGCTTCACGCGCCACAGACTTGACTTCGACTTCGCCACTTGAAATCTCTGGTACTTCGATTTCAAAGAGACGTTTTAAGAGACCTGGATGTGTCCGTGATACGAGAATTGATGCTCCTGATCCTTTGACCATCGGATCAACCTTCGTGACGTACACCTTGATGCGATCACGAATCCCGAAACGCTCGTTCGGCATTTGCTCGTGTGTCGTCAAGACAGCTTCGATACCTTCTAGGTTGACGTACAAGTTGCGTGCATCTTGACGCTCGACGATACCCGTCATGATCTCGTCTTCACGATCCGCGAAGTGATTGTAAATGCGTTCGCGTTCTGCTTCACGCATTTTTTGTGTGACGATTTGTTTTGCTGTTTGTGCCGCAACGCGACCAAAATCGCCTGGCGTCACTTCGACTTTATGGAAATCGCCGAGTTCATATGTCGGATCGATTTCGTGCGCCTCTTCAAGCGAGAGTTGTTCCTCTGGTTGCGTCAATCGTTCGACGACTTCCTTGAGCGCGAAGACACGAATGTCTCCTGTCTGCTGGTCGAATTCGACCTTTACAGCCTCCGACTCTTTTCCGAAGTTGCGTCGGTACGCTGAAATCAATGCCTGTTCGAGCGCATCGATGATGATGTTCTTGTCAATTTCCTTCTCTTTCGCGATTTGATTGATCGCCTCGAGTAACTGTGGTCCCATCGTTCTCTTCCTTTCCGTCAGAACATTACCGCAAGTCGCGCAAGTGAAATCTTGTCGACCGGTATCTCAATTTTCAATTTTCTTGTTTTGACACGCACTTCGATTTCAAGCATCTCAGGTGTGTACGCGAGCAACGTTCCTTCGAATTCAACCGCATTCTTTACTGGATCGTGCGTTTTGATGTACACATGTTTCCCAATCGCCTTTTCGAAGTCCTCGTCTTTCTTCAGTGGACGTTCCGCTCCTGGACTAGCGACGTCGAGGTAATACGGCTCGTCGATCGGATCATTGTCATTCAATGCTTCCGATAACTGTTCATTGATTTTGACGCAGTCTTCAAGATCTACGCCACCCTCTTTGTCGATGGAGACACGTAGGAACCAATCCGCCCCTTCTTTGACGAATTCAACGTCGACTAGCTCCATCCCCTCTCGTTCGACGATTGGTTTTGCGAGCGCTTCGACCTTTTCCGTTACGTTCGTCATCTTCATCCTCCTTCAAAAAACAAACAAGAAAGGAGCAGGTCCCCCTACTCCTTCCAAGTCGTAGTATAAAAAACATTTCCTCACTCAATATAGCATAGGAAAGCGCTCAAAGCAAGTGTTCCTAAGGGCTTACAAGTCGAACAAGGAGAGCTGATTCTCGTCTGGTAACCCTTCGAGACAGCCTAGGTTATCGAGCGTCTCGATGATCGATTTCGACAATTTGGCGCGTTTTTGGAGGTCTTCCTTCGAGAGGAATTCGCCGCCTTTACGTGCTTCGACGATTTGCTTCGCAGCATTCGTCCCTAGACCTGTCACGGCGTTAAAAGGTGGTAACAACGTATCCCCGTCAATGAGGAATTCCGTTGCACTCGAGCGATAGAGATCGACCTTTTGGAACGTAAAGCCGCGTTCGATCATCTCAAGCGCGATTTCAAGAACCGTGTACAATCCCTTATCCTTCGCCGTCGCTTCGAAACCTTTGTCCTTGATGTCTTGCAAGACTTTCCGAACGGCAGCAGAGCCCTTATTCATCGCACCGATATCAAAATCACCCGCACGTACCGTAAAGTACGAAGCGTAGTAATACATCGGATGATGGACTTTATAATAGGCAATCCGGACAGCCATCAAGACGTAGGCAGCAGCATGGGCTTTCGGGAACATGTACTTGATTTTCTTACAAGAATCGATATACCAGAGTGGCACATCGTTCTCAATCATCGCCTCTTCCATGTCAATCGAGAGTCCTTTCCCTTTACGGACCGACTCCATGATTTTAAAGGCAAGTGACGGTTCAAGACCGGCGTAGATCAAGTAGACCATGATGTCATCTCGACAACCGATGACATCTTTTAGTTCACACGTTCCGTTGTAGATCAATTCGCTGGCGTTTCCAAGCCAGACATCCGTTCCGTGCGAGAGTCCTGAAATCTGAACGAGCTCTGAGAACGTCGTCGGTTTCGTCTCCTCTAACATTTGGCGAACGAACTTCGTCCCAAACTCCGGAATACCGAGCGTTCCGGTTTTTGAATCAATCTGTTCCGGCGTCACACCGATCGATTCCGTCGAACTGAAGATTTTCATCACTTCTGGATCATCGACGGGAATCGTCTTCGGATCACGTCCCGATAAATCCTGTAGCATCCGGATCATCGTCGGATCATCGTGACCGAGGATATCGAGTTTGAGTAAGTTATCGTGAATCGAATGGAAGTCGAAGTGTGTCGTCTTCCATTCAGAACCCATATCGTCTGCCGGATACTGAATCGGACTGATATCATAGATATCCATGTAGTCCGGTACGACGATGATCCCTCCCGGGTGTTGACCAGTCGTCCGTTTGACGCCAGTGACACCACTGACAAGACGATCGACTTCCGCATTCCGATATGTCAGCTCATTCTCTGACTGATACCCTTTGACATAGCCATACGCCGTCTTCTCAGCGATCGTACCGATTGTTCCGGCACGGTAGACGTAATCGTCACCGAACAAGACTTTCGTATAGGCGTGTGCTTGCGGCTGGTATTCTCCACTGAAGTTCAAATCGATATCCGGTACCTTATCCCCTTTAAATCCAAGGAACGTTTCAAACGGAATATCATGACCATCCTTGAACAATGGGATATCACATTTCGAACAGGACTTATCCGGCAAATCGAATCCAGAACCAACGGAACCATCATCAAAGAACTCCGATTCCTTACAATTCGGACAGACATAGTGTGGCGGCAATGGATTGACTTCCGTGATCTCCGTCATCGTCGCAACGAGACTTGATCCGACCGACCCCCGTGAACCGACCAAATAGCCGTCGTCGAGTGATTTTTTTACGAGTTTATGGGAAATCAAATAGATGACAGCGAATCCGTGACCGATAATCGACTTCAACTCTTTTTCGAGTCGGGCTTCGACGATCTCCGGTAACGTCTCGCCGTAAATCCGGTGCGCCATATCGTACGACAAATTCCGAACTTCTTCGTCTGCCCCTTCGATCTTCGGTGTATAAAGATCTTTTGGAATGATATCGATGTTCTCGAACTGTTCCGCGACGGCTTGACTGTTCGTGATGACGAGACGTTCCGACACATCCGGTCCGAGGAACTTAAAGTCGTCCATCATTTCCTTCGTCGTCCGGAAATGCGCCGGTGGCAATTGTTTTCGCATGTTCAGCATGTTCGCTCCACCTTGCGTCCGGATCAAAATTTCTCGATACGTGGCGTCATGTTGATCGAGATAATGTACGTTACCAGTCGCGACTGGTAAGATGTCATGTTCTTCCGCGACACGGATGATCTTTTTGATCAGTTCGCGCAGTTCAAGTTCATTCTGAACGATTTCCCGTTCGATCAAATGACCATACATCGCGGGTGGTTGAATCTCGATGAAATCATAGAATTGCATCACTTTTGCTAAATCTTCGTCCGACTTATTCAAGGCGGCATCAAATACCTCGCCGTTATCACAAGCTGACCCGATGATCAATCCATCCCGATGTGCGATGAGTTGCGAGCGTGGTGTCCGCACGACACGGTGCACGTGTTTTGTGTGAGCAATCGAAATCAATTGGTACAGATTCTTCAAGCCCGTCCGGTTCTTCGCATAGACCGTCGCGTGGTATGGTCGTGCCCGCGAGATATCTTTTCCCATCTCTCGGTTGAGTGAGGCATGTGTCTTCATGTTGAACATCTCATCTGCCATTTGAAGCAACTTGACCATCAAATAGCCTGTCGCTTCCGCATCATAAATGGCGCGGTGATGCTGCGTCAATTCGATGTCAAATCGTTTCGCGAGTGTGTTCAACCGGTGGTTTTTAAGTGTCGGCATCAGGACACGGGCTAACTCAAGCGTATCAATGACCGGTAAGACTGATTCATCGTGACCACCAGACCGGAGTGTCGCATTCAAGAATCCAATATCAAACGAGGCATTGTGGGCAACGAGAATCGAGTCGCCGACCCAGTCCATGAATTCCTTGACGACTTGTTCCGGGTCTGGTTTTCCCCGGACCATATCATCGGTAATCCCTGTCAAGTCAATCGTCGTCGCCGACAATAGATGCTTCGGATCCGCGAATGCTTCGAATTTATCGATGATATCACCATCGTGGATTTTAACAGCTGCAAGTTCGATGATCTTGTTGTACATCGCCGATAAACCAGTTGTCTCGACGTCAAAGACGACGAATGTCGCGTCATCCAAATTGCGCTCCACCGGATGGTAGGCGACTTGCACCCCGTCATTGACGACGTTTGCTTCAATTCCGTACAGTACCTTGATATCGTTTTTCTTTCCGGCATAGTAGGCATCCGGAAAACTTTGTGCACCGGCGTGATCCGTGATCGCGACAGCAGGGTGACCCCATTTTGCGGCACGCTCGACGTATTTTGTCACGTTCATGACGGCGTCCATCTGGCTCATTTGCGAGTGCGCATGTAACTCGACGCGTTTCTCGCCTGCCCAAGGGTCAGCAGGGGCTTCCATCTTCACTTCTGACAGTTGGGCAATCATCATACAGAGATCGCGCAGGAACGTATCGAACTCGACACGACCTGCTGCTTGAATCCACATGCCTTTTTTGATGGCTGAGAGGATTTTGACGTCTGTTTCGTCACGCGCAAACATTTTGACGACGAGCGAGTCCGTATAATCTGTCATCTTGAACGTAAAAATTGTCTTCCCACTTCGTAGTTCACGACTCTCAGCTGAGAAAACAAGACCACGGATCGCAATCCGTCGTTCCTCATCTTGAATCGTCTTGATCGGAACGATCTCATCTTGAATTGGTTTCCCGATCCGGATTTCGACAGGGCCATCATCGTCATCTCGCGATTGTTCCCGTTTGAATTGCAACTCGAGCATCCGTTTTGCTTCTTCCATGTCTTCCTGTTTCACCTGATTTCGCAACGCTTCTTGTTTCGATTCGTTGATCTGAACAATCGGTTCACAGTTGAATTTTGGGAATCCGTAAGCACTATAGAGTAATTGTAATTCCCCACATAAGCTACTCTTTAAGAAACCTGCTTCCGGTTCACTTCGGACCGGAATGAATAGTTTCTGTTCTTTAAACTCCGGTAAGACACGCCCGAGTTGTGTCCGCATTGCCGATGAGACATCTGCGAGATCCTGCACGACATATGGCCAGTAATCATGATACATCCGTTCATCTGGACGGCTATCTGCGTGTAATATGATTTTGACTTCGGCAAATTGCTGATACCGACTTGTCAAACGACTCGTAAAGAGTTGATAGACGTTTTGGGGTAAAACATGTGGCAAGCGAATTTCAAATGTCCAGGTTGCCTTTGCTTTATTGACGCGAAGCTTCTCGAGAACTGCTTCGTGAAAGTATTCTTCAATGATACCGTTCGGTAATTCCAAGTCACTGAGCAACAGTGACATGCGTTGTTGTGTATCCACTCGCAATTGTGCTGTCTGATCGCTTCACACCGTGACAGCAACTCCTCCTCCTCTTGCGGATTGCCCAAGGGGCGAATGGGTGTGAGACAAGAAAACAGTCACTTTATGAAAAGTGACCGTCTCCATTCTTTATTCTAAACCTTCATAGAGTGAACGAACAGCCTCAACGACTTGTTCCTGTCCAACTTCTTCTGCATCGCCACCACGACGGGCTTTTAATTCGACGATTCCTTCTGTCGCTTTTTTCCCGACGTTCAAGCGAACCGGTAGACCGATCAAATCAGCATCGGCGAACTTGACACCTGCTCGTTCTTTCCGGTCGTCAAGCAAGACGCTGAATCCTGCAGCCGTCAACTCACGGTATAGTGTCTCTCCGAGTTCGAGTTGTTCTGCATTTTTACCGTTGACGACGATTAAATGAACATCGTATGGCGCGATTGCTTTTGGCCAAATGATTCCACGCTCATCATAATGTTGTTCAACGACTGCCGACAATGTCCGCGAGACACCAATGCCGTAACAACCCATGATGAGAGGTTGTGCTTTACCGCCCTCGTCGAGGAACGTCGCTCCCATTCCTTCTGAGTAACGTGTTCCGAGTTTGAAGACTTGACCGACTTCAATCCCGCGAGCGAACTTGACTTGACCGTTACCGTCTGGTGACGCGTCACCTTCTTCTGCGAAGCGCAAGTCTGTATATTCTGCTTCGAAATCACGGCTTGGGTCGACATGGATATAATGCGTTTCCGCTTTATTTGCACCACAGACAGCGTTCGTCAAGGCACGAATCGCGTAGTCCGCGACGACCTTCATATCTGCCCCGATTGGTCCAAGTGTTCCAGGCGTTGAGTGAAGCGCTGCTTCAATCTCTTCGTCGCTCGCCATCGTGATGTCGAGTGCACCGAGATAGTTTTTCAACTTGATATCGTTGACTTCGTGATCGCCCCGGACGAGTGCCATGACAAGCCCTTGCTCCGTCTTGAAGATGACGGTCTTGATTGATTCGTTTGCTGGTAAATTCAAATGTGCGCTGACCGCTTCGATCGTCTTCGCATCTGCCGTATGCACTTCTTCAAGTGCTTCTGGTGCTTTGTCTTGCTTCGGATAGGCATCGATCGACTCTGCCATCTCTAAGTTTGCCGCATAGTCCGACTGATCCGAATAGACGATCGTATCTTCACCGATTGCTGCTAACGCATGGAACTCATGTGTTCCACTACCACCTATCGCACCTGAGTCAGCGACGACTGGACGGAACTCAAGACCGACACGTGTGAAAATCCGCGAATACGTATCAAACATGTTTTGATACTCTTCGTCTAAGCTCTCTTGTGACGAGTGGAACGAGTAAGCATCTTTCATGATGAACTCACGACCACGTAATAAACCGAAACGTGGACGACGTTCGTCACGGTACTTCATTTGAATCTGGAAGAGATTGACCGGTAACTTTTTGTACGAGTTCAATTCATCACGAACGATCGAAGTGATCAGTTCCTCGTGTGTCGCACCGAGCGCGAACCGGCGATCATGACGATCCGTCAAGCGCATTAATTCAGGTCCATAGATATCCCAGCGTCCTGTTTCTTCCCATAGTTCAGCTGGTTGAATCGCTGGCATCAGTAATTCTTGCGCACCCGCCGCTTCTAATTCCTCGCGGATGATCGTCTCGATGTTTGCGAGTACTCGTTTTGCGAGTGGTAGATACGAATAGATCCCAGCGGCATTTTGACGCATGAATCCTGCACGAAGCAAGAGTTGGTGACTGATGGCTTCTGCATCAGATGGTACTTCACGCAACGTTGGCATGAATAGTTTTGATTGTTTCATAATGAGTCACGAACTCCTTTGACTGAGTGATTAATTAAAAGAATTTTTGAATGTCGTTCCAAGTGACGACGAGCATGAGTAGCATCAAAAGCGCGAAACCGACGAAGTGAACCAATCCTTCTTTTTGAGGATCAACTGGTTTACCGCGTAAGGCTTCAAGGAAGAGGAACAACAGTCGTCCTCCGTCAAGTGCTGGAAGTGGCAATAAGTTGAAGACTGCTAAGTTGACGGACAACAATGCTGTCCATGTCAATAGCATCGAGAACCCACTATCTGCGACCTGATCGGTCATTTTGACGATCCCGACTGGTCCTGATAATTGATCGACGCCGACGACACCCGTCACGAGATCTCCAACAGCTCCGACAATGAGCGTCGACATCCGCCATGTTTCTGAAACTCCGGTTTGGAGTGCTGTCCCGAATGATTTTTCTGTCTCATTCGTGACGCCGATGATGCCGACCTTCTGTTCTCCTTGCTGTTGTACTTTTGGCGTGATTTGTGTTGTCGTTTCTTTCCCATCACGTTCGTATTTCACTTCTGTCGCTTTACCGGCACGATCTTGGAATCCAGCACGTAAATCAGTCCATTTGGCTGTATCCTGACCGTTGACCGAGACAATCCGGTCACCTTCAACAAGTCCAGCTTGATCGGCCGGAGAACCCTTTTGAACTGTTCCGATGACGCTGTCCCCCGTTGGAGAGCCATTATATAAGGCAAGACCGAACAGGATAACGAACGCGAGGACAAAGTTCATGAACGGTCCTGCAGCGATCGCAAGGACGCGCTTCCATACGGATTTCGAACCGAATGTACGATCGTACGGTGCAATTTGTGTCCGTGTCTGACCTTCAACGAGAAATGCTGTCGGTGAAACGGGGTAGCGAACCGATGTCTCGTCTTGTAATCCAACGAGTTCGAGTTGACGCAATAAGTCAATCCGTTCGACAGTAACGACTTGGTCGACTTGTGGCTGATCCGCATCGAAATAAATCGTCTCGATGACGCCGTCCTTTAACTGTAATCCGACGGTTTGACCTGATTTGATCTCAACGAGTTCCGGTTCTTCACCCGCCATCTTGACGTAACCGCCGATTGGCAACAGACGTACCGTATACAACGTCTCATTCTTAAACACTGAAAAGATCTTCGGTCCAAATCCAATCGCGAATTCCCGACAGAGAATACCTGCCCGTTTCGCCATCACGAGATGACCCCATTCATGGACGGCGACGAGTACACCGAACATCAGCACGATTGAAATAAAGGTCGTCATTACTTATCCCATCCTTAGTTAGCGAATGTAAGAGACGATACGAACTCACGCGCCCATCGATCAGCCTCAAGGATTTGATCCAAGGAAGGCTCCTCGATAAGTTCATGAGCTTGAAGCGCCGCCTCAACGCTCGCTTCGATTTCTAAAAAGCGAATGTCTCCTTTTAAGAAGCGATCCACCGCTTGTTCGTTCGCAGCATTGAGTACTGATGGCATCGATCCGCCGGCTTGACCTGCTTCAAAAGCAAGTCGCAACAACGGATAACGCTCAAATGAAGCATCAGCAAAGTGTAGGCGTCCGATTTCCTTTAAGTTTAACCGTTCTCCCCCTTGAATTTCAAGGCGGGACGGATATGTAAGAGCGTACTGAATCGGTTCTCGCATGTCAGGCATACCAAGTTGTGCCATGACCGCACCATCGTTGAATTCGACCATCGAGTGGATGATGGATTCACGGTGAATGACGACATCGATATCTGCATAATCGACATCAAATAACCAATGTGCTTCAATGACTTCGAACCCTTTGTTCATCATTGTCGCAGAATCAATCGTGATTTTTGCTCCCATCGACCAGTTTGGATGCGCTAGTGCTTGTTCGACCGTAACATTCGCTAACTCATCCCGCGTTTGGTCGCGGAAGCTACCACCTGAAGCCGTCAAGATGATTTGACGCACATCTTCACGACTTTCCCCGTTTAAGCATTGGAAAATCGCCGCATGTTCACTGTCAACTGGTAAGATCGTCACGTTTTTCTCACGTGCCAACTTCATGACAAGATGACCTGCCGTGACGAGTGTCTCCTTATTCGCAAGACCAATCGTCTTACCCGCCTCGATTGCAGCAAGCGTTGGACGTAAGCCAACAGCTCCTACGACCGCTGTAATGACCGTATCGACTTCGGGATGCGTCACGACATCAAGCAATTTTTCTTCACCGACAACGATCGTTGGCTGATAAGTCAAGTGTTGCTCGAGTTCTTGACGTGTCGTCTCATCTTGGACGCCGACAAGCATCGGTTGCAGACGGTTCAACCACGGTATGGCGACCGTCGTGTTTCGACCAAATGCAAAACTCGTCAATTCAAAAAGGTCTGGATTAGCCGCAATGACATCGAGCGTCTGCGTACCAATCGATCCTGTACCACCGATGATACTGATTTTCTTCATAATGAAGTGCCTCCTCAAGCAAAGATATCAAGTACGACGAGGACCGTAAAGACGATCATCATGCTGTCGAACCGATCTAGAATACCACCATGACCCGGTAGTAACGTTCCAGAATCTTTCACACCATAATGGCGTTTGTAAGCAGACTGGACCAAGTCACCAAGTTGCCCAACGACGGCAACGATGATGGCAAGGACAATGACTTTCCCAAAACCGACTGTCGGTTCGATACCTTCAAATACGACACCGAGTAAGATGGCAAGCAGTACGCCACCGACTGCCCCTTCGATCGTTTTGTTGGGACTGATCGACGGCCACAGTTTATTCTTACCGAATCGTTTCCCGACGAAGTAAGCGCCTGAATCCGTGAACCAGATCAAGAGGATAATCAACAGTGACCACGTTAATCCGTGTTCGAGTAAGCGGATATAGGCGAATGATGCAAAACCGACACCGACATACACGGCCGTCAGCAGTAAAAACGCAACATCATCGAACGTAAAGACATTTTTTGAGAATACGTTCCAGAAGAGACCGATCAATAAAATGATCATTGCCCAAGCGATTGGCGAAAGTCCGATCGGAAGCGTCTGATCGACTGCTTCTTCATAAATACCAACGAAAGGCAATAACGTCCCAATACCAAACAGAATCCGAGGAACGCGTGAGCCGCTCCATTGTCGCATCCGAACGAGCTCGGTATATCCGAGAAGCGTTAAGATTGCCATAAATGCTAAAAAGGGAAGTCCGCCGAGATACAGAAGTGCCAAAAAGATAGCACCAGCCCATATCCCTGTGATGATTCGAGTTTTCATAAGCTAGTTCCTCATTTAATCAGACGCCACCGAATCGGCGTGTCCGTTGATTGTAATCTTCAATTGCTGCTAAGAAAGCATTTCGGCGAAATTCTGGCCACAAGACGTCTGTGAAATAAAACTCCGCATATGCCGCTTGCCAAAGTAAAAAGTTCGATAACCGTTGTTCCCCACTCGTTCGAATGACGAAATCGACGTCGGTTACGGATCCTGTCATCAACTCGCGTTCAATCGTCTCCGGTGTAATCGCATCCGGTGACAGTGTTCCTGCCTGAACCTGTTCGCCCAGTTTTTGCATGACTTGAACGAGTTCATCGCGTCCTCCATAATTCAGAGCGAAAATCAGACGAAGTCCTGTATTATGTTGCGTATCCAGTTTCGCTTGTTCCACTGCCTCACGTGTGAAATGAGGGAGGCGTGATACTTCTCCTGCTACCTCGACTTTAACATTTTGCGCGTCTAACTCTTTTAAATCCGACTCTAAGAATTGCGCCGGCAGCTTCATGAGAAAACTCACTTCTTCTTCCGGACGCGTCCAATTCTCCGTCGAGAAAGCATATAATGTCAGACTCTTAATGCCGAGTTCATTTGCAACCCGAACGACTTCACGAATCGATTTCATACCTTCGCGATGTCCCATGATACGCGGAAGTCCGCGTTTTTGTGCCCATCTACCGTTTCCGTCCATGATGATAGCGACATGCTCTGGTACCCGATCATAGGTCTCGGTTTCTTTCGTCTGATTCAACCATTGAAACATCCGCACTTCCTCCTCTCTCAATTATGAAGAAAGGGACTCTTCGTGTGACAAAGAGTCCCCCCCATGACGATCCGTCGCGTCATACTTCCATGATTTCTTGTTCTTTTTCCGTTGCCGTCTGATCAAGTTGTTTAACGAACTTGTCTGTCAACGTCTGAACATCTTCTGTGTATCCACGCAGATCATCTTCTGTCAATGCACCATCTTTTTCTTGTTTCTTTAACTGCTCGTTCGTATCACGACGAATATTACGGAGGGCAACTTTACCTTCTTCCGTATACTTCTTGACGAGTTTGACGAGTTCCTTCCGGCGCTCTTCCGTTAATGGTGGAATCGCAAGACGGATGACCGTACCATCAGACGACGGCGCAAGACCAAGATCAGCACGTTGAATCGCTTTTTCGATTTCGCTGACCATTGATTTATCCCAAGGAGTGATCAAGATCAGACGTGCTTCTGGTGTGTTGACGTTCGCTACTTGATTGAGCGGTGTCGGTGAACCGTAGTATTCGACTTGAACGGGATCCAAAATCGCAACGTTTGCACGACCTGCGCGGAGCGTCGCAAGTTCTTTCTTAAGTGAAAGATGTGCTTTCTCCATCCGTTCTTCGGCTTGTTTTAAGATTTCTTTTGACATATTATTTCCCCCTTACGATTGTCCCGATTTCGTCACCGATGACGACACGTTTGATGTTACCTTCTTCCATCAACGAGAAGACGATGAGCGGGATGTCATTGTCCATACAAAGTGAAGTTGCTGTAGAATCCATAACTTGAAGTCC
The DNA here is from genome assembly GCF_002479335.1 of Exiguobacterium sp. UBA7533. NCBI lineage: Bacteria > Bacillati > Bacillota > Bacilli > Caryophanales > Exiguobacterium > Exiguobacterium sp. UBA7533. The sequence goes on from NZ_DLMP01000001.1 coordinate 85,671, forward strand.
ATCTTTTAAGACGTCCAAGTAAGAGAGCGTCTCGAATTTCTTCGCTTCTGGATCAACATTCGGGTCAGCTGAGTACACACCATCGACGTTGTTTTTCGCCATTAAGATGACCTCTGCTTCGATTTCAGCTGCACGAAGAGCAGCTGTCGTATCTGTCGAGAAGTACGGGTTCCCTGTACCTGCTGCAAAGATGACGACACGTCCTTTTTCAAGGTGACGCATCGCACGGCGGCGGATGTACGGTTCTGCTACTTGGCGCATCTCGATAGATGTTTGGACGCGTGTCTCGACACCTACATCTTCCAAGCTGTCTTGAAGCGCAAGCGAGTTCATGACTGTCGCTAACATCCCCATATAATCGGCGTTGGCCCGGTCCATCCCAAGTTCTGCACCTGTTTTGCCACGCCAAATGTTTCCAGCTCCGACGACGACCGCTACTTCAACGTTCAGTTCAACTAATTCGCGAATCTGTTCCGAGATAGATTTGACGATGACAGGATTGATTCCAAACCCTTGATCTCCTGCGAGCGCTTCTCCGCTCAATTTTAACACAATCCGGTTATATTTCGGTTGCATGACTATGTCCCCCTTGCTAAATTCCGTAAAAAAGGAACACGAACCACTTCCACACGAAAGTGGATTGAAGCATACGTGTTCCTTCTCTTGTCATCAGGATGATCCCGATTCTTATTTTTTAAGTTGGTTCATAACTTCTTCAGCGAAGTTCTCTTCGCGTTTTTCCATACCTTCTCCAACTTCGAAGCGTACGAATGACACGACTTTACCGCCTTTAGACTCTACATATTTACCAACTTTGAAGTCTGGATCTTTGACGAACGTTTGATCGACAAGGCAGATTTCCTCGAAGAACTTGTTCATACGACCAACGATCATTTTTTCAACGATGTTAGCTGGTTTTCCTTCGTTCAATGCTTGCTCAGTGAGGACTTTTTCTTCACGTGCTTTTTCTTCTTCTGTGACAGAAGTACGGTCAACGTAAAGTGGACGTGCTGCTGCGATGTGCATTGCAACGTCTTTTGCAACTGTTTCGTCTGTCGTACCTTCGATGACGACAACTGAACCGATGCGTCCACCCATGTGGAGGTAAGAACCGAAGACTGCATCATCTGCTTTTGTGAAGAGCGCTACACGACGGAGTGAGATTTTCTCTCCGATTGTTGAAGCTTCTTCTGAGATGTATGTGTCGATTGTTTTACCTGCTTCATATTCAGAAGCAAGAGCCGCTTCAGCTGTTTCTGAACCGTTACGGAGAACAGCGTTTGCGATGTTTTGAACGAGCGTTTGGAAACGTTCGTTTTTTGCAACGAAGTCTGTTTCTGAGTTGATTTCGACGAGTGCCGCTTTGTTGCCATCAACTGCAACTGCAGTCAATCCTTCAGCTGCGATACGATCGCCTTTTGCTGCTGCTTTAGCGATTCCTTTTTCACGCAAGAAATCTACTGCTGCATTCATATCACCGTCAGTTTCAACGAGTGCTTTTTTGCAGTCGAGCATACCTGCACCTGTTTTTTCACGAAGTTCTTTAACCATTGCTGCTGTAATAGCCATTCGATATTCCTCCTTATAACATCCTTATTTTCAAAAAAAAGGTGATAAAAGGTCGATTCCCTTTATCACCTGGCATCACGAATTACTCAGCGTCTGCTACTACTTCTTCAGTAGTTTCAGGTGCTACGTTATCTTCGCCTTGTTTAACTTCGAGGATTGCGTCAGCCATTTTACCAGTGAGCAATTTGACTGCACGGATCGCATCGTCGTTCGCTGGGATGACGTAGTCGATTTCGTCTGGATCACAGTTAGTATCAACAATCGCAACGATTGGGATGTTGAGTTTGTGTGCTTCTGCAATCGCGATACGCTCTTTGCGTGGGTCAACGATGAAGAGTGCATCCGGAACGCCTGGCATATCTTTGATACCGCCAAGGAATTTCTCAAGACGAGTCATTTCTTTTTTAAGAATGATGACTTCTTTTTTAGGAAGAACTTCGAATGTACCGTTCTCTTCCATTTTTTCGAGTTGTTTCAAACGGTTGATACGTTTTTTGATTGTAGAGAAGTTCGTGAGAGTTCCACCTAACCAACGTTCGTTGATGAAGTATTGACCTGCACGGATCGCTTCTTCTTTCACAGTGTCTTGAGCTTGTTTTTTCGTACCAACGAAAAGAACGTTTCCGCCTTCAGACGCTACTTCACGGATGAAGTTATATGCTTCGTCTACTTTTTTGACCGTTTTTTGAAGGTCGATGATGTAGATTCCGTTCCGTTCTGTGAAGATGTATTTTGCCATTTTTGGGTTCCAACGGCGTGTTTGGTGACCGAAGTGTACACCAGCTTCTAACAATTGTTTCATCGAGATTACTGCCATGATGAATTCCTCCTTTTGGGTTTTGGATGTCCTCCGCGATGATCGTCTGTCCAGCTAACCTATTAAAGGCACCGCAGCTGGCGATACATGCGTGCGTAATTAACACCGTAGACTAATATAGCATAAAGATTACCGAGGGGCAACCTTCGTTTGATGAGAAAGTTTAGCAATCAAAGCCACCTCGCCGGTCCCCCGATTCAAAGATCGTGCAAGCGTCTCAAGATCTGCTCCTTCTCGTAGCGCCTGCTTGATATCCGTTAACGATGGTTCCTTTGAAACGGACCGTTCGACTTCGACGGTTTCTGGCTTCTCATTTGTAGCAACCTGCACTATTTGTAAAGACGCATCCGGTACTTGATCAACGGGTTCGGTTGTCTCATATATAGATGTATCCGTCATGGCGTTGACGTGCTCCATGAAATGTAATAACACTTGTTCCGTCTCGTTTTTTTCGCGTTCTAAATGTGTGATCCGGTCTTTGAGCGCCGCCTGCTGACGAAATAAAACTAGCAGGGCATAACAGACGAGTGCAGCTAATAAGATATAAACGACAGTCATAATTCTCCCTTTCACATGGCGACACGATCTGCTAAATAGGCACTTCCGAGCGCATTTTTCAACTTACGAAGCGCTTTGGAATGGATTTGCGAAATACGGGAAGTCGAGAGTCCGAGAACTTCACCAATTTCAGTAAGCGTCAATTCCTCATAGTAGAACAAAGAAACGACAAGTTGTTCTTTTTCTGATAACCCTTCGACTTCCTCTGCCAGTTTAGCAATCAACTCACGCATTAACAACATATCTTCTGGTGTAGCGGTATCCGGATCAAGATAGGAGACGGTCATCGCTTTTCCCTCATCTTGTAACGTGACTGCTTCATCGATCGATAATACATTCGCGAAATAACTTTCTGCTAACGCACCCTTGACCTCGTCTGGTGTCATATTGACGATAGAAGAGACTTCTTCTATCGTCGGCGTCCGTTGCAAGGATTGTTCTAGGATCTCGACAGCTGCCTCGACCCGCTTTGCTTTTTCGCGTAAGGAACGTGGTAACCAATCGATTTTACGAAGCCCATCTAAAATAGCTCCTCGAATCCGAAAGGCGGCATACGTGTCGAATTTATTATTATGATTTTGATCGAATTTTTGAAGCGCATCGTACAATCCCATCATCCCTAAACTTTTCAACTCGTCTCGATCGACACTTTTAGGCAATGTCGCACTTAAACGCTGAACGTGGTATTGAACAAGTGGTTCATAATTGTGAAGTAACAGGTCTGCCACCGCAATATCGCGTGTGGTCAGCCATCGATCCCAAAGTTGTTGTAATTCCTCACGCATGACCATTCCTCCTCTAGATTTCCAGCGTCCCGACATTCACCGTCCGGATGACGAGACGCCCTGATTGTGAGTGGAACTCGATCGTTCGTCCATTCGTGCCGCCAACATCTTCAGCAACGAGTGGAATTTTGACTTGTTGAAGCATTGCTTTGACCGCAGCGATGTTTCGCTCACCGATCCGCATTGATTCATGTTCATATTTAAATTGAAACATCTGAGCCCCACCAGCAATCTTCGCACGTAATCGGATGGCACCACTTGCTCGAAGTTGGCGGGCTACTTCTAGAATTGCCGTATCGGCAAACTTCCCGACTTCAAGCTCCCGATTCCGACTGATAGCTGAATCAGGTAACATGACATGCGCCATACTCGATAACCCTTGTTCCAGGTCGTAGATGACAACGCCTACACACGATCCAAGACCTGCCGTTCGTAAAATGACGGGGTGCTTACTGATGGCGTACTCCGCAATGCCAATCCGTACGATTTCATCCATTCATGTCCACACCCAATCGTTCAAAGACCGTCTGAAAGGCGTTAGCTTCAGGCAACAAAAGTAAATGTCCGGTCAAATCGTTTCCTGCACTAGACAAGTGCGTGTCAATATAGACAGCCATATTTCCAGGAGTCGTTGATTCAAGTAAGGCTACTTCAAGTAACGCACCTACCATATCAAACGCCGATGCAGGAACACTGACATGTAACGATAAGTTAAGCCAATCGGAGATAGCCCGAGCATACGCTCCTATTAAAATATTCCCAATTTCTTCCCATGCGGAAACCCCCATTTCGTGGGACTCGGAAAAAAAGTGGAATTCCGTCTGCATCAATTGACTCACAAGTTTTTCTGCATCGCGTAGTGGCATCAAAAAGAGTAACGTGGCTTGAATGTCTCCAGAAAAACGTAATAATGCACCAGCAGTATACGTCTCAGCTCCTCCACTTCGCTCGACGATCGTCGTGAAATCCTCCAGCTCAGCGGAAGGGACTTCGATCTCAATCGGCTGTCCGAGTAAAGTAGAAAGTGCCGTTGCCGCGTGACCGGCTCCAATGTTGCCGACTTCTCTCAAGATGTCACGTTCGTTTGGGTTAAGCATGAACAATGTCCTCAAATAAGCGATTCGGTTCAATCAACGAGAACAATTGCTGATCGCCTTTGGCGACTGCAGTCAAATATGAGGCATCCTCCTGCTTTTGTTCACTGAGCGGTTCAATGCGAACATCCGTTGATTCGACGACTTCGTTTGCCCGGTCGACGATGAATCCAGCATCTCCATGCTCTAAAGTGGCGATGATGATGCGTGTCTCTTCTGTCTCTTTCGCTAACTCGAATCCAAGACGAGCACGCAAATCAATCACGGGCGTAACGACACCGCGTAAATTGATGACTCCTTTGACATAAGATGCAGCGTTCGGAATCCGCGTGATCGGGATGAGCCGTTCGATTGAACGAACAGACTGTACATCAATACCGTATGCATTATCTTCTAATTGAAAAACAACCCATTTTTGTTCCATCTTCGTTCCCCTCACTTCCGTAATAGTGCATTGCTGTCAATGATCAACGCGACTTGCCCGTCTCCAAGAATCGTCGCACCAGAAATGGCACGGATTCCTTCAAGATAACTGCCAAGTGGTTTCATGACGATCTCTTGTTGACCAATCAATTCAGATACAATCAAACCAGCTAATTTTTCACCACTCCGGACGACGACGACCGAATAGGCTTCTGCCTCATGTTGCGGCAACCCATAAACCTCATTTAACGAAATAAGCGGAACCAACTGCCCACGGAAATCAAATACTTTTTCCCGGTGTGCTTGTAGAATGGCTGATTTACGTAAAGAGGTTGTTTCGATGATGGCAGTCAATGGAATCGCATACGTCTCTTGTCCGAGTTCTACGAGCATGGCTGAGATGATCGATAGCGTCAGTGGTAAACTGATTCGGAAAATCGTTCCTTCTCCTCGACGTGTCTCGACGAACACTTCTCCGCCCAGTGACTCGATCTTCGATTTGACGACATCGAGACCAACACCACGACCAGACAAGTCGGTGACTTCTTCTGCCGTTGAGAAACCAGGTGCAAATAACAGCATCGAAGCCTCTTCCATCGTTAATTGCATTGCTTCTTCTTCCGTGATCAATCCTTTTTCAATCGCGATCCGTGTGACACGTTCGTGATTGATACCGGCTCCATCATCTTCAATCTCGATGAAGACCCGGTTTCCTGAGTGATAAGCACGTAGCGAAAGATTTCCTTCGACCGGCTTATTTGCTAAAATACGTTCTGCCTTGTTCTCAATCCCATGATCAATGGCATTTCGGATCAAGTGGACGAGCGGATCACCGATCTCATCGATAACTGTACGGTCAAGTTCCGTCTCGGCACCCGTAATGTGTAATTTGATATGTTTTCCGACATCTTTCGAAACGGAACGCACCATTCTTGGGAATCGGTTGAACACTTGTTCGATCGGCATCATCCGTAACGTTAGGACGAGCGATTGCAATTCATTCGTACCTCGTTTGATCCGTTCGACCGTATCTGTCAATTCAGGTGAGCTGACTTCTGCTGCAATACGCTCCAAACGTCCGCGATCGATGATGAACTCTTCGAACAGGTTCATCAAACGATCGATTCGCTCGAGGTTAACACGAATCGTTTTCGAAGCGACAGGCGCAGATATGTCTGTCTGGTCGGATGATTCCGGTGAAGCTACTGATGCAGAGACAGATGTCGGCACAGGAACTTCCTGCGGCAGTGTGGACGTCGCCACCTCCGCTTCAGGTGTTGTCTCGAATGTGTCGATCGTTACTATCGCAACTTCGGATACAGAAGCAATCGCTTCTTGAATCGTCACCTGATCTTGTTGCGTCACGAACAAGACTGAGAACGTCGTCTCAAAATGCTCCTGCTCCAGTTCATCAGATGTCGGGTTCGATAAGATGACATCTCCGAGTTGTTGTAAACGATCAAACACCATATAAACGCGTGCCGCTTTTAAGATGACGTCCGCCGAGAGTTCGACGTGGACGATATACGCTTGATAACCGGATGCAATCGATTGTTTGACGACTGCCTCCGAGTAAACGTCGCACTCAAAGGTTTGTGAAGCAACTATAGGTGTAACTGGAACGATTTCTTCTTGCTCGGGACGAATGAACTGCTGTAAACGTCTCACTGTTTCAGTGACGTCAAGCTTTCCTTTCCCACCTCGACTGATGTCTTCTACCATCGTCTCTAGTTGCTCGGCGGCTACGAAGAGAACATCGATCAGTTCAGCAGTAGCAGGTTGTTTTTTCGATCTGACTAAATCAAGGGCACTCTCCATCTCGTGCGTTAAATCAGCGATTGCGTCGTATCCCATCGTTCCTGCCATTCCTTTTAACGTATGGGCAGAACGGAAAATTTGATCGATGACCGCCTCGTCGTCTAGCCGCTCCTCAAAAACTAATAAGCTTGTATTGATTGCTTGTAAATGCTCCATCGACTCATCGAGGAACAACCCTACATATTCATTTAAGTCCATGACTGATACCCTCCTTTAATCTTAACGGACATGATCTTTTCTTTTTTTCAGACGATGTAACAATCGATCTAAAAACTTCCGTTCCTTGACTTGTACACCTGTTAACGATGTCGTGATGTGATCGAGCCGCCAACTGACGTCGCTCGTTCGATCCATCAAATAAAATGGCATCTGTGCCTTGACTGCTTTAACGACTGTCGGATCTTCTGGTAAAAAACCGGTAAAGCGAAGAGGTTTTTGCAAAAACTGTTGGCTGACAAGTGCTAATCGATCAAACGTTTCAAGCGCTTCCCCACCATTCGTCGCCCGATTGACGACAACGGAAATCGGAAGATCCGTCGCATGATGGTGTGCCAGTTTGACAAACGCATATCCGTCCATGATCGAAGTCGGCTCTGGCGTGACAATCAACCATGCTTCGTCTGCACTACTGATGAAATCAAATGTCTGATGATTCGCACCGGCTCCTAAATCGAGTAACACATAGTCATATTCATAGAAAAATTGGAACTCCCGTAGAAGGAACATCACGTCTTCCTTCGTCAGATTCGTCAATTCTGCAAAACCACTTCCGCCATGAATGAAATGAAGAGACGGAGACTGTTCCACGATTGCGTGCTGGAGTGATTCTCGTCGTTTGACGCATTCCATTAAAGATGACTTCGACGATTTACCGAATAGAATCCCGATGTTCGCCATTCCAATATCAAGATCAATCAAAAGCACTCGTTTTTCTTGCAACGATAATGCCACGCCAAGATTCACCGCGACATTCGTTTTTCCGACGCCACCTTTTCCACTCACGATGGCAATCGTCTTCGTTTCCTTGACGGTCACTTTAGATCGTAAGACACGTGCTTGATCTTCTCGCATCATCTCATCCCTCTCTCGACAATCATTCGGGATAACTCATCCGCCGTAGCGAACGTGATGTCTTCCGGCACTTCTTGCCCCGTCGTCACACAATAGATCGGCAACTTCGTCTCGGTCGCGAGTCCGAATATCGACCAGAGTTCACTTGTTTCATCTGCTTTCGAAAAGACGATTCCGGATAAAGGAATCTTGCCGAAACGGTCGTGGATTTGTAATAAATCTCGGTATTTCGAGGTCAAACTAAGAACCAAAAATACATCCGTATCCGCAAAATCATGCCGACTTCGTAACTGCTCCACATACGCTTCGTCTAAGAAATTTCGCCCCGCTGTATCGACAAGTACGATGTCACACGATGCTAACGCCTGCTTGGCTCGTTCGAAATCATCCAAGTCATATGCGACATGAATCGGAATGCCTAATATGTCTGCATATGTTTTTAATTGTTCAATCGCTGAGATCCGGTATGTATCGGTCGTGATGAGTCCAACTCGTTGATTTTTAATGAGAGCATGGTGAGCAGCAAGCTTAGCGATGGTCGTTGTCTTTCCGACACCAGTCGGTCCTGTCAACATGACATACCGTGCAGTCGACGGTGTGACGCGTAATGACGCTTTCACTTCTTCCGTCAAGAGATCCGTTAACTCCGTTTGTTGTGTTTGATAATACGCAGTCAATAACCGTTCGTGTAATCGTTCAGATACCTGCTGTAACGCTGGTTCAGCCAGTAACGGCGCATAATGTCGCAATTCTTTTGGCAATGGTCGCTCGCCGACCGTAACAATCGTCGGACGCACTGGTACTGGTTGGATAATTTCCACAACCTCCTGTCGACTCGTTGCTTGCTTCGAGACGACAGGTTCGCTTGAGACATGTTCATCCACCGATGCAACCAATTCCACTTTTTTCTTCGCAAATAAACCAAAGAATCCGCCCACTTTGATGTGGCGAGTATTTAATATAATGGCATCGTTCCCGAGTTCGCGTTTGATCCGTTCCATGGCCTCGCTAACAGAATCCGCCGTGACTTTTTTGACTATCATCTCTTAAATCACCCCAATACTCTTGACTTCGATCGTCGGCATTAATTCGTTATAGGACAAAATCGGAATATCTGGAAAATAGCGTTCTGTCAATTGACGAACGAACATCCGGATACTTGGAGAAGTCAGGATGATCGGATGCGCCCCGTATCGTTCGAATTCCATTGCTCGCTCTTGCAACGTCTCGATGAAACGTGTCGCCTTTTCGGGATCAAGCGCTAAATAATTACCGAACTCAGTCTTTTGGATGGCCGACTGGATATCCAGTTCCATCTCACTTGAGATCGTCACGACGTGCAAGACATCTCCTTGCATGACCTGTTCCGTAATTTGACGCGATAAGGATTGACGAACATATTCCGCGAGCAATTCGCTGTCTTTCGTCACAGCTGCATAGTCTGCGAGCGTTTCGAAAATCAATGGTAGATTTCGAATCGAGACTTTTTCTTTTAGTAATTGAACGAATACTTTTTGAAGTTCACCGATCGATAACAGCTGTGGTGTGACTTCTTCGACTAGAATCGGATGCGATTCCTTCAAATGGTCGACCAATTGTTTCGTCTCTTCTCGTCCGAGTAATTCAGCGGCATGTTTCTTCAAGAGCTCCGTCAAATGTGTCGCGACGACAGATGGTGGATCAACGACCGTATACCCTGACATCTCTGCTCGACTACGTGTCTGTTCATCAATCCAGAGTGCTGGCATACCAAAGGCTGGTTCGACCGTTTCGATACCTCGAATTTCTGGATCATCGACACCTGGGCTCATCGCTAAGTAATGATCCAGTAAAAGCTCACCACTTGCCATCTCACTTCCGCGAATCTTGATTCGATACTGGTTCGGGGATAACTGCAGATGATCGCGAATCCGAACGGTCGGTAGAACGAATCCAAGTTCAAGCGCTAGTTGCCGACGAATCATGACGACACGATCGAGTAAATCGCCGCCTTGGGCTTCATCAGCGAGTGGAATCAATCCGTAACCGAATTCGAATTCAATCGTATCGACATTGAGTAAGGAAATGACTGATTCGCTTGATCGTAAGTTTTCACTCGGTGCTTCTTCAACCGCAACTTCTTCTTGCATCGTCTTCGTCGTCTGCTTCATCCGCCAAGCGAAGAAGCCGAACAGGATTGCAATCGGCATCGTGACGTAATCGGGAATCGCCGTGAACAATCCGAGTAAGAAGATCGCCCCAGCTGCGATTCCGACAAGTAAAGGTGTCCGTGCCAATTGACCGATGACATCTTCACCGAGGTTTCCGTCTGAAGTCGAGCGCGTGACGATGATCCCGGTCGCCACCGAAATTAAAAGGGCTGGAATCTGACTGACAAGTCCGTCTCCGACCGTCAGTAACGTATACAGTTTGACTGAGTCCGCCATCGGTAAACCTTGCTGAACGACACCGATGATCATACCGAAGATTAAATTGATGATGACGATGATGATCCCGGCGATCGCATCTCCTTTAACGAACTTCGAGGCACCATCCATCGCACCGTAAAAGTCTGCTTCAGATTGGATTTTTTGGCGGCGGGTCCGAGCTTGTAATTCATCGATCATACCGGAATTCAAATCGGCGTCGATTGCCATCTGTTTCCCTGGCATCGCATCAAGCGTAAAACGTGCCGACACTTCTGAGACCCGTTCCGAACCCTTCGTGATGACGAGGAACTGGATTAAGACGAGAATCAAGAATACGACGAAGCCGACGAGGGCATTTCCGCCGACGACGAAATCACCAAATGCTTCAATGACTTCGCCACCGTTTCCGTTTGACAGGATTGCCCGTGTCGTCGAAACGTTAAGCGCAAGACGAAACAAGGTAACGATCAATAACAATGTTGGAAAGACAGAAAACTCTAGTGCCTCTTTGGCATTCATCGCAACGAGCAATACCATCAAGGCAATGAGAATATTGATGATGATTAAAAAATCGAGCATGATAGCGGGCAGTGGAATGACGAGCATGAAGACGATCATGATGACGCCTAGCAGGACCGTTAAATCTCTTGTTGATATACTCATGATGCTTCATCCTTTCATTTTGCTTGTTTCAGTTGATAGACAAAGGCGAGTGTTTCAGCGAGCGCCTGATAGAACGTTTCATCCACTGCCATACCAATTTCTGATTGAGCGAACAACGCCCGCGCGAGCGGACGGTTTTCAACAATCGGGACCTCAGCTGCTGTCGCCTTCTCCCGAATCCGGAACGCGACAGCATCTACGCCTTTTGCAACGACGATCGGTGCCATATGTTTACCGTCATCGTATTGGATCGCTACCGCATAATGGGTCGGGTTCGTGATAACGACGTCGGCATTTGGTATTTCTTGCATCATCCGCCGCATCGCCATCTCCCGTTGTTGTTGTTTAATCTTTCCTTTGATTTGAGGGTCACCCTCTGTGTTTTTATGCTCATCCTTTAAATCCTGCTTACTCATTCGGATCGACTTCTCGAAATCAAATTTCTGATAGGCAAAATCAAGAATGGCTAATGCAATCAAGGCGATACTGACCGATAAACCGAGTAAAAATGTTAAATGACCAATGATAGCTAACGCATCGCCAATCGGTTCCGAGGTCAATCTCGAGATCTCGACCTTGTTGTTCCATAAGACTGTTCCACTTGTTACACCGATCACCAGCAATTTAAAGACCGATTTCAAAAACTCGACAAGTGCTTTGACGCTCACGATCCGTTTGACGCCTTGAAGCGGATTGATCCGGTCCAGTTTCGGCTGAATCGCCTCACCGCTTAAGAGCACACCGATTTGGACGAAGTTTCCGAGAATACCAATCACGACCGCTGTTAAAAAGAAAGGTGCGACTAAAATCCCCATTTGCATCAGCATCTCGATGAGAATCTGTTCAACTCGTCCTTCTTCAACCGCTTGCAGGACTTGACTAGCACTAAGACCATCTTGCAGGACGAGAACGAAACGCCGTCCTAGAAACGGACCAAAAAAATAGAGGACGAGAAACATGGCGAACAACATGAAACTGCTTGTTAAATCTGCTGATTTTGCGACTTGTCCCTTCTTACGGGAGTCATCCCGCTTTCGAGGTGTCGCCTTTTCCGTCTTTTCACCAGCGAAATACTGAAGATCAAGGCGTAATCGATATGAATGCATGTCCTCAACCTCCTAGTAATCGAATGGCATCTGCAAGTACATCCTGCAACAACGGAACGAATCGACCGATTCCTGTGATCGTTGCACCTGCTAATAAAAATAGAATCACATATCCCATCAGCAGTTTGACGGAAAAACCAATCGCGAAAATGTTGAACTGAGGTGCCGTCTTCGCGAGGAATCCGAGTGCGAGATCCACTAAAAATAGGGAAACGACAAGTGGCATCGCCATTTGTAACGCAGTTAACATGGCAAGCCCAACGACCCGAATGACAAGACTCATCCCAGCGTCGCCCGATACCGCAAGCAGACTGCCCGGCGGAAAGATTTGAAAACTCGTGTAGATTCCGTCAAGCAGGATTAAATGCATATCAGAAGCGAGTAGAACAAGTAACGTCAACATGTAATAAAATCTTCCGACGATCGGTGACTGTCCACCAAACATCGGGTCATAAGCGGAAGCCATCGCGAGACCCATCTGCAAATCGATGATCGAACCGGCAATTTGTGGCGCATACAATAAAAAACTAGCAAGTAAACCAAGCGCTAGACCCACTAAAACTTCCGTTCCCATCCGAAAGAAAAAATCGAAGTCTTCTACTCGAACGTCTGTCTTTACAGCGTAACTCGCAAAGTAAGCAAGACCGGCCGCAAGCGCTAATTTATGTTGCGCTGGTAATTGCTTTGAGGAAAACAATGGAGCCGCGACAAGAAAACCGACGATTCGTCCAAAGACGAGCAAAAAAACACTCAGGAAAGATAGTAACGTCATTTGCGGGAAACCTCAGCGATTTGCTTAAATAAGTCAATCGTAAAGGTCTGTAATTCCTGCATGATCCATGGTCCGAAAAAAACGAGTGCTAAAAATACGGCAACGATCTTTGGAACGAACGATAGCGTCTGTTCCTGAATCTGTGTCGTCGCCTGCAAAATACTGACGAGCAGACCGACGACGAGCGAGACCAGTAATAAGGGAGCTGATACTTTTAGTAATGTCCAGACAGCAGAGCTTGCCAACTGAATAATCATTTCTTGAGTCATCTTCTCTCCCCCTAACGCATACTGACGAGCAGTGATTCAACGATCAGGTGCCAGCCATCGACTAAAATAAATAACAAAAGTTTAAACGGTAAGGCAATCATGACCGGCGGTAACATCATCATCCCCATCGACATCAAGACACTCGAGACGACCATATCAATGACAAGGAATGGAATGAAGATCATGAATCCGATTTGAAAAGCCGTCTTTAATTCACTAATCGCATATGCTGGAACGAGTGCGACGAGTGGGATATCTTCAATCTTTTTCGGTTTTTCATAATTGCCGTATTTTAAGAACAACTCTAAATCATTCGTTCGCGTGTGTTTCGACATGAATCGCTTCATCGTATCCCCAGCTTTATCAAATGCCTCATCTTGACTGATTTTATCTGCCATATACGGTTTCAAGGCTGTCGTGTTCAATTCTGATAAAACGGGTGACATGACGAACAGCGTGATGAACAGTGCCAGTCCAACGAGTAGCTGGTTCGGCGGCGTTTGTTGTGTTCCAAGGGCAGAACGGACAAAAGACAACACGACGACGACACGCGTAAAACAAGTCATCAAGATCAGTAATGAAGGGGCTAACGACAATAATGTCAGCAATACGAGTAGTTTGATCGATGTCGCCGTTCCTGAAGGAGTATCAAGTGAGATTAGATTTTCAATCGTGTTCATGAGCGTCCTCGATTCTTTTGCAATTGTTCGAGTTGTTGTTTGAATGTCTCAAGAAACGGTGAAGATCCCGTTTTAGATGAAGACTCTTCAAGATCCATCGGCTCATATCCCTCTAAATCATCAAGTGTATCTAACAACTGTACGTTCTCTCCAACACCTACGACATAAATCCTGTCCTGCACCTTCACTAACTGGACGGATCGATCCTTTCCTAGTGGTACACCACCTAGGTGAGTCAATCGACCAGAATGTCTCACACCTCGTGTCCGTTCATGAATGAATCGTGTCACAAGGATGAATCCGCCGATCAAAACGACGAGAACGACGACTCCTTTGAAGATAGTCAACGCCATGGAAGGACTCTCATCGACTTGCTGAGTCGTTGGTGTATCGCTCTGAGTTGGATTCAATTTTTCTTCGACTGTTTCCGCTTGCACAGGAAGCGCAAGCAGAAACAGGAGACAAATCAGCAAAGTCACTTTTTTCATGACGAGACAGTTTTCGAGACCGCTTCAAGCACGCGATCCGCTTGGAACGGTTTAACGATGAAATCTTTTGCACCTGCTTGAATCGCATCGATGACCATCGACTGTTGCCCCATCGCTGAACACATGATGACTTTAGCGGCAGGGTTAAATGCTTTGATTTCTTTAAGCGCAGAGATTCCGTCCATTTCAGGCATCGTAATGTCTAGCGTGACGAGGTCCGGTGTCAATTCCTTGTACTTAGAGACCGCTTCTCGTCCGTTTTCTGCTTCACCGACGACATCATAGCCGTTCTTCGATAAGATTTCCTTGATCATCATCCGCATGAAAGCGGCGTCGTCTACGATTAATACTTTTGCACTCATATTAGTTCCTCCTTAGAACATCCGAAGACGTTCTTTTGTATTTACGATTTCTGTAATGCGTACACCGAAGTTTTCTTCGATGACGACCACTTCACCTGTTGCGATCAATGTATTGTTGACGAGAACGTCAACCGGTTCTCCTGCCAGTTTATCCAGCTCAATCACGGAACCTTGTGTCAATTCCAATATGTCACGAACGGAGCGACGTGTCCGTCCTAACTCAACCGTGACGTTCAACGGAACGTCATATAACATCCCAATATTTCCTGGCGTACCCTCTACTTCCATCTCACCTAATTGGCTGAATTGAACCGGACTGACACCGACTGGCGTTGCTTTCGGTTCAGGTGATGCAACTGTAGTTTGTTGTGCCATTGCTGGCGCCGATGGTGGTGATGGTGATGGTTGTGCTTGCTCCGTTACTTGTGGTGCAGGCTCTGCTTGTTGAGTCGTACTCGCGCTAAAGAGTTTTTGAATCAATTGTTTCGAGAAGTCCAGTGGTGCTAATTGAACGATTTTTGAATCGATCATCGTGCCAATCTTAAGATCAAACTCGATGATGACCATGTTCTCCCAAAGAGAAAAGCTATCGACGATACTCTTATCTTGAGAAAAGTCGAAGATTTCAACTGCTGGCGGCGAAATATCGATTCGCATCGAGAATACAGTCGACATCGAGGTAGCAGCTGCTCCCATCATCTGGTTCATCGCTTCCTGTACGGCAGATAGAGCAATCGGGTCCATCTCCAGTGACTCGTCGATGACGCCATCGCCTCCCATCATCAGGTTCGCGATGACGGAAGCATCTCGCTGTGTCAGGATCAGGACGTTTTCTCCTTTGAATCCTTCCGTATAACCGACACGTAGCGCGACGTGCGGAATCGGATAACGACTGCGTAATTCTTCCATGGAGATCATTCGGACGTGCGGTGTCGTAATCTCTACTTTTTGATTCAACAATGCCGATAAGGCCGTTGCCGAATTACCAAGTGAGATATTTCCGACCTCCCCTAATGCATCAATCTCCATGTCATCTAGTATTTCCTTTACGTCTGGCTCTTGCGGTTCATCGGTGGATGGCGTTCCGCGTAATAACGCATCGATTTCATCTTGCGAAAGCATATCGCTCATGTTATTCCTCCTCAATTCGTTGTAAGACTTGCAAAGCGAGGTGTTTCCCGTTTAATCCCGGTCGCGCCTTGAACATCTTCCGGTCGTCGACGAATACATCGACGGCATCCGAGGCTCGTGTCTTCAGGGATAAACAATCGCCTACTTCGAGGTGTAACAATTCACCAAACGAAAGCTCTGTTTGGCCGAGCACTGCTTTTAAATCGACGACGGAACTCATCAACTGCGTTTGCATGTGTTCAGACTCTTGATTATCTGCTGTCGTTCGCTTTTCTTGTTGCATCCAATAATGACTTGATAATTTCGGAAGAACGGATTCAAGGGTCACGAACGGCAAGCAGACATTCAACGTACCGCTCACTTCTCCGACCGTTACGTAAATCGAGACGAGAATGACTGTCTCATTTGGAGAGACCAGTTGCAGAAACTGCGGATTGATTTCCAAATCATCGTATTCCGCTTCGACTTCTGTTACCGACTCCCAAGCCGCCCCGTATTGAACAAAGGCACGCTTGAACAGTTGTGTTAGTATACGTGTCTCGATTTCCGTCAAATTCTCGATCTTGTTCATTCCTTCACCTGGTCCCCCAAGTAAACGATCGAGCATCGCATAGGCGATGTTCGGATTGACTTCAAATAAGACTTTTCCATCGAGCGGATGAAGATTCACTAGATTAATCAACGTCATGTTCGGAATGGAATGAATGAATTCATCATACGGAAGTTGTTCGACCGTATTAACCGTGAACTGAACATATGTCCGAAGTTGTGCAGAAAAATGTGTCGTCAAGACTCGGGCGAACTGTTCATGAATACGCGTCAAATTCCGTAATTGATCTTTTGAGAAACGGAGTGCTCGTTTAAAGTCATAGACCTTGACTCGACGCTGCTCCTCTTGACTTCGGATTTCCTCGACTTCCATATCTCCGCTTGAAATGGCTGATAGCAAGGCATCGATTTCATGTTGGGATAATACTTCGCTCATGCTGCCACCTCACTGGATGATTTTTTTCGTCGTGTAGACACGCTGGACATCGCCTTCTTGGATGAGCTTTTTGAATTGCATCCGTAACCGCTCTTCAAGCTTCTCCATATCCGCTTTTGAGTCTAAGTCCGACTTTTTCATAGCCGAAAGGTCACCCAAGATGATGTTATTGATTTGAAACTTTCGTAATTCTAAATCGTCACGCGTTGCTTGATCATCGGTGACGATCGTGAACTGGACATTTAAGAAACGTTCGTCAGCGATGTTCGTTGTCAAGTCGTCCGTTTGCAGACTTCGTGCATCAAGTTCTTCACCTGTCGGTTGTTCAACTTTTGCTTCCGTCGTGTCATTTGCTAAAAAATAATTCATGATCATGTATCCTGCCCCGATCATCAATGCTGCAACAATGATCATGATCAAGGGGATTTTCAGTTTACTCTTCTTCTTTTCCTCGGCCATCTTCGAGCCTCCTTACACTGTTCAAGCCCGCTAATCCGATTTGTTGATAAAAAGCGATTGCGATTGCTTTGACCTCTTCCATTGATTCCTTCACGACATAAATCTGTCCTCCGATGAGTTGAATCGTCGTATCCGGTGTAGAACGGACGGATTCGATCAACACGGCGTTCAGTACGAGTGGTGCGTTACGTAACGTCGTTAACGTGATCATCGTTTCAAATTGACCAGTTCCTCAAGAACCTGGTCCGATGTCGTGATAATTCGCGTATTCGCCTGGAAACCACGTTGAGCAATGATCATCTCCGTGAATTCTTCTGATAAGTCGACGTTCGACATCTCAAGCGTTCCCGACGTCAACTGTCCCATTCCGTTCAAGCTCGGTGTTCCGAGTACCGGTGGACCTGAGTTCTGTGATGCGGCGAATACGTTGACACCTGATTTTTCTAGACCACCCGGGTTAGCAAAGTTCGCGATCGTGATATAACCGACGTTTTGCAATGCTCCCGTCGTATCGACGTAAGTGACGAGACCGTCTTTACCAATCGATAAGTTACGTGCATCCGTTGGTACTTTTAGTTTTTGGAATCCTGCACCACCTGCTTCCGGGAGTGGTACTGGCGGAGTACCGTTTGCAGCTGCTTGTGTCCCGGTACCGATTAAGTAGTTTCCGTCACCTGTAACTAAGTTTCCATCAAGATCCGTATAGAAGTTACCTGAACGGGTATAACGAATCCCTTCCGCCGTGACGACCTGGAAGAATCCTTCCCCAGAGATCCCGACATCGAGGACGCGACCTGTATTCTGAAGCGCACCTTGGTTATACACATTATCGACTGTTGACATCGATGCTCCAAGACCGACCTGTTTCGGGTTCGTCCCACCGACATTGCCGCCTGCACCAGATGATGAGCCGACCGATTGACTGACGAGGTCTTTAAACGTCACCCGTCCTTTTTTATAACCGAACGTGTTGACGTTCGCGATGTTATTCCCGACGACATCCAGTTTTGTCTGGAAGTTCTTAAGCCCACTGATTCCTGAATACATTGAACGTAACATTATTTTTCCTCCTTTGATTGAATCTGCGTCAACTCGTAAACACTGATCTGTTTTCCGTTCGATAGTTCGGCCATGATATCCAGCCCATCCCGTTTTACACTAACGACACTGGCTGTCTCTTCGACGGTGGTCGTCTGCTCAGCACCTGAAGCATCCGTCGTCTTCGACTCCGCTTCATAACTGACTTTTTTACCAATCAGATTGCTGTAGGACAGCAATGCTGTTGCATGTTGGTTCAAAACCATCGTATCCATCGTCTTCCCGATTGCTTGCATCTGTTCCAGCGAAGAAAACTGGGCCATTTGAGCGATGAAATCCTTGTCTTCCATCGGTGCTGTTGGATCCTGATTCGAAAGCTGGGCAATCAGAATTTTCATGAACATATCCTTATCCATCGCTTTATTCGTCGGTACCTGTGATTTTTCAGGAAGCTGGTATGAACTACTATCCGTTTTGATTGCGTCAGTCATCGTCTTCCTCCTCTTCTTCGTCTACTGGAACGGGTGTCTCTTGATACGGTGACTCATGCTCCTGCTGATCACGTGTGAAAGATTGTTGGAACTCCCGCGCACTCGAAGCAATCATCCCCGTCTCGATCTTTACGACTGGTGTCTGTTGATGCAAGACGGTTTGTAATTTCCCAAGTTGTTGCTCGATTGATTGTTTTGCTTGCTCGGTGCTCGCAAATAGTTTGACAGTCAATGCCCCTTCTTTACGATCGAGTTGAACGACAACCTCACCAAGTTGCTCTGGGTACAGGCGAATCGACAATCGTGTGGACCCATCCGCACCTTTTATGAATGGTGCTTGCTGCAGTGCGGCTTCAATCCGTTGTTGAATCTGTTCTGAGACAGGTAGCGGCACTGGACGAATCGTTTGCAACGGAGTGCCTCTGTAAATCGGCATACTCATCGGAGGCGGTGCGGCTTTTCCTTCTGGATCAACGGGCATGGTCGCTTTTCGCATGAGTGAAGCGAATGCTAACGGAAGCGGTGTTTTTCCTTTTGCCTGCTCGGCTACAGCTACAGTGTCCGGCTTGATCGTTTCGACAACAGAACCAGTTTGCGGGAGTGTCTGTTTCACTGGCATCGCAGAAACCACTCCGTCCATTGTTGAAACTGGCGACTGCTTTAACATGTTCGTGTCATAATCTTTTACTTTGATCGTATCATTCGTCATTGTCTGCAAGACGAACTGTTGAAGTGATGGTGGCAATTGATCGAACTGACCTTTCGCCTGCTCCATATTTCCTTCGAGCAATTGTTTGACGAACGCTAGAAGTTGCTCCATTTTCTTTGGGTCTTGTTTTAACGCCTCTACTTCTGGTTGTTTCAGTAAGGAGAGAATCTCATCCGGCTGGTCTACAAGTTGTTGCATCCAGTCCGGTAAGGGTTGCGTCTCCGTTTCCGGCTCGAGTGTCATCGCATCCGCTGAGACTGATGACGGTAACGCCGTCGGCAGTTTTGTCAGATAATCAAGTAATGAGGCGAATTGACCACCAACCGTAGTCATCTCTCCTTTTTTTCCTGATCCTGTATTTAAGGTCGGGAAGGATGGTTGTGTTACTTCCGTCATGTTCATCAGGCTTCCCTCCTTACTTCGTCGCGAGTAACTGTGTCAAGGCGGCTGCTTTCTTAGCATCCATCTTGGCAATGATCGCCGCCTGTTGTTCCGCATCGATGTCCTCGATGATTGGTACGACTTCGGTCGGACTGAGTTCATTTAAAATCAGCGCAGCATCCTTTGGTGCCATTTCAGCATATACATCCGTCACGGATGCTGTTTTTTTCTTCGTCGTTTTTGTTTGATCCGTTGTTTGCGCAGGTGTCTGTTTTAACTGATCCCTCTCAGCAATCAAACGTTCAACTTCCTGCTCTTTCGCTTTTAAGGTATCCGATTGTTCCTTACTTTGATTGCGTAATTTTTTGATTTCTTGATTCGCTACTTTCAGACGACGTTCGAGTTCTGCTGATGGATTCGCCTGATTCGTAGTCGTTTTTTCGGTTGCGAACGGTAAGGATAGTAGTGGACGTCCATTCGCATAATTCAATACGAAATAAGCCGTCAACAAGATTAAAATCAAAGGAATGACCAATAAAGGTAAAATCCACCCTTTTGATGTTTTATTTTCACTCATATCATCCGTCCTCTTCCAAACTGTAACAATGCCAGTTCATCTAATTGATTTTGTTCCGTCAATGCTTCGATTCGTTTCGTTTCGACTGTATGATTCTCTTGGAGACGACTAAATTTCTTCTCTTCGATTAACGCTCGTTCGAGTGCTTCTTGTGTACGTTCGTAACGATTTTTCGATTGTGTCACGTACAATTGCTGTCGTTCGATTTCCTGCTTCACGACATCCCGAGCGCGTTCTCGATATTGCGAAGACGTCAGTTCCACGACGCCAATCTCATCTTGTGCCTTCAGAAAGGACTCATATCGAACGAGCAGATGATATAATTTTTCGACTTCAAGCTCATATTGCTTTTTATGAAGGCTCAGTTCTTTAGCGACGCGATCCTTCTCCGCTTCAGCTAAAGGAATGATTCGTTCATAGATCGTCTTCATCATTCGTCCTCCTTACTGAATCGTTGCCATGAGTTGATGACAAGCCGCTTCGAAATCACTGTCTTCATGAATTTGTTGTTTCAAGAAACGAATCAGCTCCGGATATGTATCGACGGCACGGTCAATTTCCGGGTTCGTTCCTGTTTTGTATGCTCCGATATTGATTAAGTCCTCCGAATCGAGATACGTCGATAACAATTGTCGAAATGCGACAGCAGCGGTCTTTTGTTCAGATGTCGTAATTTGATTCATGACACGGCTGATGGACCGTAAGACATGAATCGCTGGGAACTGCCCTTTGTTCGCAAGGTTACGATCCAGAACGAAGTGACCGTCTAAGATCCCTCGTACGGCGTCGGCGATTGGTTCATTCATGTCGTCTCCATCGACGAGGACTGTGTAGAAAGCAGTAATCGAACCGTCTTGTGTTTTCCCGCTCCGTTCAAGTAGCTGAGGAAGCAGAGCGAATACGCTTGGTGTATATCCTTTCGACGCAGGGGGTTCACCTGTTGCAAGACCGATTTCCCGCTGTGCCATCGCAAAACGAGTAACTGAGTCCATCATCAAGACCACATTTTTCCCTTGATCTCGAAAATATTCAGCGATTGCCGTTGCCGTATAGGCACCTTTTAGACGAACAAGTGGAGGTTGATCGCTCGTTGCTACGACTAAAATAGATCGTTTCATCCCCTCTTCACCAAGTTCTGCCTCTACAAATTCCTTGACTTCACGTCCTCGTTCACCAATCAAAGCGATGACATTGATGTCTGCTGTCGATCGTTTCGCGATCATCCCGAGTAATGTCGATTTTCCGACACCTGATCCTGCGAACAAACCCACACGTTGTCCTTGACCGACTGTCAACAGTCCATCAATGGCACGGATGCCAGTCGAGAGAACATCACTGATGCGAGGACGTTCGAGTGGACTAGGTGGTTTACGAACGATCGATGTCGTGCGTAAATTTTCTAATGACTCACCATCTAGTGGTCTTCCTAGACCATCAAGCACCTTACCAATCAGTTCGTTCCCTACTGGAACGTGGAGTGGTTTTCCTGTCGCAAGAACAATCGAGCCTGGAGCAATCGATGTCGTTTCACCGTATGGCATGAGTAGGACATGCCCTTCTCTAAATCCGACGACTTCTGCTTCGATTGTCTGACGTTGTTGGATTTGGATTAAACACCGCTCACCGATTGCCACTGCTGTCGGTCCTCGCGATTCGATCATCAACCCGATCACTTGGACGACCTTACCAGAGTGCTGTACAAGTTCTTCTGAGCGAATTTCTCGAACCGCGGCCTGCATCGCATTGAGATTAAACATGATGTAAAACCTCATTGATTTTGGTTTGCAATGCTTCAAAGCCACTGGTTAAACCGCCAGTGATCGCTCCATTCTCCGAATCAATCCGATAATCACGTGCCTTTAACGCTGGATCAAATCGCAATTGAATCGTTGCGTTGGCACCTAGAACGCCTTGTAGTCGTTCTTCAAGTAACACGACCCGTTCAAAATCCGCCGGTGACGCATAGATGATGATTTTTTCACGATCTCGGAACTGAATGATCAATTGATGTAACAATTGGTATAACGCTTCTTCCTCTTCATCATGTAACTGTTCTAAAAATTGATGTGTCACTTGGAGTCCGAGGACACATAATTCATGTTCTAGTCGCATCAATCGTTCTTGACTCTGCTCTTCTAGGCGATCAGCAAACGAATTCGTTTTGGCAATCTGCTCTTCAAACGTTGCTTGTCCTTCCGCATGTCCTGTTTCAAATCCAGCTTGATACCCTTGTTGACGTGCTTCTTCTAACGCTTGAAGGCGTTCTTGCTCGAACTGCTGTTGACGCTGTTCGAAATCTAGGAGCATCGCCTGTCGAAGGCGCTCTAACTCAGCGTGTCCTTCTGCCATCTTCTCTTCGTAGAATGTATCTGGAACGATCGTAGGCTCTTCCTGACTGGTCCGAACCTGCACGAGCGTTCGCTCCTGTCGTTCAATTACTGCTTGTCTCTTGATGACGTTAGACAACAATATCATCTCCTCCACCACGAGCAACGACGATCTCACCCATGTCCTCTAAGCGGCGGATGATTCCGACGATTCGACTTTGAGCTTCTTCGACGTCTCGGAGACGCACAGGACCCATGAATTCCATGTCCTCTTTGAACGACTCGACCATCCGTTGTGACATGTTGCGATAGACCATGTCCTTGACATCGTCTGACGATACTTTGAGTGCCAATAGTAAATCCTCGTTTGAGACTTCGCGAATGATTCGCTGTATCGCCCGCGCATCGAGTGTGACGATGTCTTCGAAGACGAACATCCGTTTTTTGATTTCTTCCGCAAGTTCTGGATCCTGAATCTCGAGCGTATCGAGAATCGTTCGTTCCGTTGTGCGGTCGACGCCATTTAATACTTGAACGACAGCCTCGATGCCTCCCGATTGAGCAAAATCTTGCATCCCTGCTTGTGATAGATTCCGTTCAAGAATTTGTTCTACCTCGCTGATGATTTCCGGATTCATCCGGTCCATCGTCGCAATCCGTCTTGCTACATCGGACTGTGCTTCTGCCGGGAGCTCCGAGAGAATCTGACCTGATTTTGCAGGATCGAGATGGGCAAGAACAAGTGCGATCGTTTGTGGATGTTCATTTTGAATGAAGTTCAGAAGCTGTTTCGGATCTGCCTTGCGTGCAAACTCAAACGGACGGACTTGTAACGTCGACGTCAGGCGATAGATGAGTTCCATCGCTTTTTCTTCGCCAAGTGCTTTTTCAAGGACAGATTTAGCAAATCCGATTCCACCTTGCGTGATATAGTTCTGCGCCATCGCTAGTTCATGAAACTCATCAAGGACGACTAACTTCTCTTCTGGATCAATCCGTTTCATGCTAGAGATTTGAAGGGTTAACCATTCCATCTCTTCTTCCGATAAATGTTTATATACACTGGCGGCGACTTCAGGACCTAACGAAATCATGAGAATCGCAGCCTTTTCACGACTGTTCATTTCTAGCTTCTTCATCTCATCAATCCTCCGCTAACCAAGTACGTAATAATTTTGCGAACTCATCCGGATTAGACGCGGCGAGTTTCTCAAGCTGTTTGCGTTTGACCGCACCATCGCTTGTATCTTCTGTTGAGAGTTCAGGAATTTCGGTTTCGATCGGTGTCCATTCCTCAAGTTCTTCGATTTCATTCGCTCTCCGTCGACGCATGAGGAGAATGACTGCTCCAATGACGAGGATTGCTGCACCACCAAGTGCGAACCATACCCACATCGGTGTCGTCGTCGTCGTTTTCGTCGCCGTCGTTGTTTTAGCGAACGGTCGAGACATGACAACGACTTTATTAGCAAGTTCTACATCCGTCAGCGTCGTTTTCGCATCCGTCTTCGTCAACGACGTCCGGATGATGGAATACATCATTGTTTGTAAATCCGTCTGTAATTGCGGATCGATTTGATTTTGACCTTTTGGCGGCTCGACGATGATTTGAATTCCTAAATCCCGAATCTCATAAGGAGCACCTGTAATCTGTTTCGTGATGCGATTGACTTCATAGTTGATGATGTCGTGCGTCTTCTCACTCGTATCACCGGTCGTTCCAGTACCTGCTGGGAAGTTCGTCGTCTCATTTTGTCCCGTACCTGCTGTTCCGGCATTCGCAGACCCTGTATACGCCTCTGCTACTTTTTCTGCCGATGTGACAATCCCTTCGATTTTATCGGGATCTACTGGTTCAACAAGCTTTTGTTCTTCCTGACGTTTCGTGACATCGACATCTGCCGTAACCGAAACGAGCGCTTTTTGTGGACCGAGAACGACAGACAACATTTGTTGAATCTGTTTACGTAAATCGTTTTCCGTCGTTTTTTTCAGCGCCATCGGATCTGTCCCGCCCGCTGTTTGCGTAGCGTTACCTGGCTCGTAGTACGTAAAGTACTGATCCATGATCGTAATATTTTCTTCTTTTAAGTTCGGGATACTCTTTGCAATCAGATGGTAAAGACCTTGGACTGTTTGATTGTTCAGATTACTACCCGCACTAGAAGTCAAGACGACAGAAACCGTTGAAGATTCTTTTTCATCGGAGAGAAAGACGCTCTTTTCTGGAAGAGTAATCATGACTTTTGCAGACTCGATCCCGTTAACTTGTGTAATCAAGTTTTCAAGTTCTGTCTGCATCGTATCGCGTTCAAGAATATTCATTTCTTTATCTGTCGTACCAAATCCAGCATTCTCACTAAAGAAGGAATAATCAATCTGACCAGACTTCGGAATACCTGCCGTTGCTAATTCGACTTTCAAGTTTTCCACGTTTGCTTCCGGAACGAGAATCGTCACACCGTTTGCTGAGCTGACGACTTCCGACGCGATTCCATCCTCATTTAGCTTTTCTGTTACTTGCCCTGCCTCTTGAGGTGACAATTTCGAATAAAGTGGCGTCATCGTTGGTTTAGATAACCAGATAATGGCGACAATCAACGCTGCTAAAACGACGACGATGCTTCCAAGAATCATCGCTTTTTTCGCAAGTGACCACTCTTTCCATGTCGTATTCATAGCTCCGAATCGAGCTTTTATTCGTTCGTTCATTCAACATCTCCCACGCTTTCCTTAACAGTCACAGTTGCATACGCATCATTTCTTGGTATGCTTCGATGCCTTTGTTTCGGACTTCAAGGGCGAGTTGCATAGAAAGCGATGCCTCTTCTGTTTTAATCATGATGTTATGTAGATCCGTCGTCTTCCCTGTCGCTAGGTCGACACGCGCTTGAGATGAGGCTTGCTGTGTTGCATTCAGTCCGTTCATCGCCTCGCTGAGCACCTCACTGAAATCACTTGGTGTCGTCTTCGCGATTGTCTGAGTGGGTAAGACCATTTGCATGTTTTGAATAGGTTGAATTGCCATCCCGTCATCTCCTCTATCTATTTACCGATCTCCATCGCTTTGACGAGCATCGCTTTTGTTGCATTTAAGGCCGTTACGTTCGCTTCGTAAGAACGTGTCGCTCCCATCATGTCGACCATTTCTTTCAATAGATCGACATTCGGCATCTTGACGTATCCAAGTTCATCCGCATCTGGATGCGTCGGATTATATTCTAATTTGAACGGTTCAGGATCTTTCTTCAATTCGCTGACCGTGACCCCATTAGCAGTTTCTTTTAAAACAGCAAGTTTCCTCGCATAGGGTTGCCATTGACCGTTGACAAGCTCACCACGTGTCGTTTGAGCATTGGCGATGTTTGCTGAGACAGTATCCAGTCGTAAACGCTGGGCAGTAAGCCCAGACGCAGATGTATGGAAGCCATTGAACATACTCATCGATTATTTTCCTCCCCGGATGACAGACTGGATACCCGAGAACTTACGATTTAATTGCTCCACGAGCGCCTCATACTCAATTTGATTGCGTGATAATTCAGACATCTCAAGATCGATATCGACACCGTTTCCATCATTACGCATCGTATTTGGTCGATCGACGATACTACCGGTCGTTCCGATTGTTGCATGACGTTTTAGGCTCATCTTCATCTCTGAATCGAGAACATCTCCAAACGCCACTCGCTTCGCCTTATAACCCGGTGTATCGACATTCGCGATATTTTTAGCAATAACTTCTTGTGCCATGACCGTTCGATTGACGGCTTGCGTCATCAAACTGTAGTCAGACCCTAACCAATTCATGTTCTTTCCTCCACTCATGGAACTAGTATTCGAATTTGCGACAAATATTAAGTCATTAGTAACACATCTGAAATAATTGAAACAAATAGGTCAATGTTTGAAAAGAAGTTTTTTGAAAAATAGGGTAATGAGATGCTAATATTCTGTTTTTTATTCCCTTTTCTTATAAAAATGATAAATAATACCTAGTCAAACAAAAGAGACCTAGTACTTTACTAGGTCTCTTATTTATTAATAGCCATTTTCTATTTTTAGTTTGATTTAATTCGCTCTAATTCATATAGGAAGTTATCATTTAAGATTTTAATATACGTTCCCTTCATACCAAGCGAACGTGACTCGATGACTCCTGCACTTTCGAGTTTACGAAGTGCATTGACGATAACAGAACGCGTAATACCAACACGATCGGCAATTTTTGAAGCGACAAGTAGTCCTTCATTACCCTCGAGTTCTTCGAAGATATGTTCGATTGCTTCGAGTTCTGAATAAGATAACGAATTGATCGCCATCTGAACGACTGCTTTCTTACGTGCCTTGTCTTCCGCTTCATGAGCCTTCTCACGAAGGATTTCCATCCCAACGACTGTCGCCCCATACTCTGCAAGCACGAGATCTTCTTCGTTGAAGTCTTCTACCATACGGCCTAGGACAAGCGTACCAAGGCGTTCTCCACCACCGATGATTGGTACGATCGTCGTTTTCGACGTTTCGAACGTATCACGGTTGTCGACTGGGAATGCCGTGTGTTCGCTATCGATGGCAATGTTTGCTGTCGTTTCAGTGACGTTAAATAATTTTTTCGTGTAATCTTCCGGAAATTGGCGTTCTTCCAAGAAACCACGGACCCGGTCATTTTCGATTTGTTGCTTAATTGCGATACCTAGTAACTTACCGCGTCGACTTACGATGAATGTGTTCGATTCCATGACTTCGCTGAGCCGATCAGCCATGACCTTGAAATCAACATGTGTGCTTGCTTCTTGTTGTAACATCGTATTCAGCTTCCGCGTTTTCGCCAATAAATTCATTTTTTCTTCCTCCACTTTATAAGATGAACTGACTTAAGTCTCGATCATCTGCTACTTTTCCAACACGATCCGTCACGTATTGTGGCGTAATCGTTACATCCGTTTCAGGCATGTCTGCTGCTTCGAAGGATAATTCTTCAAGTACGCGCTCCATGATCGTATACAAGCGCCGCGCTCCGATATTATCCGTCTCATCGTTTACCTGTGCAGCAATCCGTGCAATTTCACGAATGGCCTCTTCTGTAAAGGTGACATGAACGTGCTCTGCCCCTAGTAATGCTTTATATTGTTTGAGTAATGCTTGATTCGGTTCAGTTAAAATTTTAACAAAGTCATCTTCCGTCAAACTGTCGAGTTCGACACGGATCGGGAAACGACCTTGGAGTTCAGGAATTAGATCAGACGGTTTCGCCATATGGAATGCACCGGCAGCGATAAACAAGATATGATCCGTCTTGACTGGTCCATATTTCGTGACGATCGTCGATCCCTCAACGATCGGCAAAATATCTCGTTGAACACCTTCTCGTGAAACACCTGCTGAATCATGTCCCTTTGTCGCAATCTTATCAATCTCATCAACGAAAATGATGCCCATTTGTTCTGCACGGCGGACCGCTTCGTCATGAACTTCATTTAAGTCAAGCAATCGTTCCGCTTCTTCTGCGGTCAAAATCGGACGTGCTTCTTTAACCGTGAGCTGGCGCTTCTTCGTTTTCTTCGGCATGACTTGTCCAAGCATATCCTGAAGATTTGCGAGCCCCTCCATGCCTTGTTGTCCGGAGAATAAATCAACTTGACGTTCTTCAACATCGACCTCGATCATTCGATCTTCGAGTTGACCTGTCAGCAATTGCTGACGGAGTAGCGAACGATCAGCTGTTGCTTCCGATGTATCTGGCTCTTGCTGCTTTTGGTTCCCACCGAACAACATCTCAAACGGATTCGTTCCACCCCCGAGACCAGATGACGCTTTTTTGCCAGACAACGCATCAACGATTCGTTCGTTCGCCACTGCCTCCGCCCGATCTTTAAGCGCTTCTTTTTTCTCATCTTTGACAAGACGTAGAGACGCTTCCACAAGATCTCGTACCATCGATTCTACGTCGCGACCGACATATCCTACTTCCGTGAACTTCGTCGCTTCGATTTTGACGAACGGCGCTCGGACGAGTTTCGCGAGACGTCGCGCAATCTCTGTTTTTCCGACACCGGTAGGTCCGATCATCAGGATATTCTTTGGCGTGACTTCATCCCGCATCGATGCATCGAGTAATTGTCGACGGTATCGATTACGTAAAGCGATCGCCACCGCACGTTTAGCATCAGCTTGTCCGATGACATGTTCATTCAACTTCTCGACGATTTGTCTTGGCGTCAATTCATGCATGGTCATTGCCTCCGATCGTTTCTAAGATGATTTGATCGTTCGTAAAGACACAGAGTTCTCCAGCCGTCTCAAGCGCCGCACGAGCGATTTCTTCTGCCGTGAGATGACTTGCGTGTCGAGCTAACGCGCGACCTGCAGCAAGCGCATAATTACCACCTGAACCGATCGCAAGAATGCCGTCATCCGGTTCGATGACTTCTCCGTTTCCGGATACAAGTAATAGATGTGTTCCATCCATGACGAGTAAGAGTGCTTCTAGTTGACGCAACATCTTATCGCCTCGCCATTCCTTCGCCAGTTCAACAGCTGCCCGTTGTAAGTTCCCGTTATACATTTCAAGTTTCGCTTCGAATTTTTCAAAGAGTGTAAACGCGTCCGCGACACTTCCAGCAAATCCGGCAATGACTTTGCCACCATAGAGGCGCCGTACTTTTTTCGCACTTTTCTTCATGATGACTTGGTTTCCGAAAGTCACCTGTCCGTCTCCACTCATCGCGGATTGTCCGTTATGTTGAATCGCAAAAATCGTCGTTGCATGAAACATCAATGTTTCCTCCCTTAGGCACGAGGATGTGCTTGTTGATAAACATGTCGTAATCGTTCCGTTGTTACGTGTGTATACTGACCGGTCGTCGAAAGAGATGCATGTCCAAGTAGCTCCTGGACCGCTCGCAAATCGGCTCCTCTTTCTAGCAGATCCGTCGCGAAACTATGACGAAGCGCATGGGGTGTCACATGTTTCCCAACGAGTTGTTCCCCTTTTTTCATGATTTTCCGAATCGCATCCGTCGTCAATCGACGTCCTGAATGAGACAAGAACAATGCTTGCTCATGACCTGCAACTGGATCTCGTGATGGTAGGTACAGTTCTAATGCATCTTTCGCAAAGGTTCCAATTGGCGCAATGCGCTCTTTCCCACCTTTTCCATACACATGGACGTAGGAATGATCAGTTGCGAGATCACGAAGATCCAGTTGAACGACCTCGCTGACTCGCATACCCGTCGCATATAAAAGTTCCACTAACGCGACATTCCGGTTACCAAGCGTATCACTCGATCGAAATGCATCGAGGAAACGTTCATATTCCGTTGGGACAAGGAATGTCGGAAGTCCTTGTTGTCGTTTTGGTGCTTTTAATCCATCAAATGGATTAGGTTCATCGGTGTCACGTGTCAAAAAACGACCAAATTGTTTGAGGCAGGAAACTTTTTGCGCAATCGTTGCTCGCGCCAGCTCCTGATCGTAAAGAGCATACAAATAACGCCGTGCACTTGCCAATTCAATCGATCGTAATTGATGATCGCGGCAAAAAGCGGCGTATTGTCGAAGTGTTTGATCATAAGAGCGACCTGTATTCGGAGATAATTGACGTTCAATATGAACATACCGCATGAAATCTTCTAGCAGTCGCTCAAAAGCAGTGTCTATCCCCATGAATGCGCCCCCTTCTGACCATTTCATTCTCGAATCGCCCTTAGCATAGCACAGACCAAGTAGTCTGACAATAGACCAAAAACCGAAAAATTAACGAAATTATCACGCTTTTATGACAAATTAAGAAATGGGGAGAAAGAGCGCTGAATCACGCCTTTCTCCCCATCAACAATCACATATCCGTGAAATCTTTGATCGCTTCAAGCGCTCGCTCTGCATAGAGCGCATACTTCTCTGGTTTTTTCATCCGAACCGGGTGACCGACAAGTGCCGGAACCAAACCGAAGTTGGCATTCATTGGCTGGAAATTTTTCCCCTCCGTCGTCGTGATGTAATGCGACATTGCACCCATCATCGTCTCTTGCGGGAATGTAACCGGTTCTGCCTCGTTAACAAGACGCGCCGCATTGATTCCGGCAGTCAAGCCGGATGCTGCTGACTCGACGTATCCTTCGACCCCTGTCATTTGACCAGCAAAGAACAAGTCGTCACGCGTACGTGTTTGATACGTCGGTTTCAACAAGTTCGGTGAGTTGACGAACGTGTTCCGATGCATAACACCATAACGGACGATTTCTGCATTTTCAAGACCTGGAATCAAACGAATGATCCGCTTTTGTTCGCCCCATTTTAAATGGGTCTGGAAGCCGACGAGATTAAACAGTGTCCCTGCTGAATTGTCTTGACGCAGTTGAACGACAGCATATGGTCGTTTTCCTGTTTTCGGATCTTCGAGTCCGACTGGCTTCATTGGTCCGAATAAGAGCGTTTTCGGCCCACGAGAAGCGAGTACTTCAAAAGGCATGCATCCTTCGAAGTAAATCTCTTTTTCGAATTCCTTCAACGGAACGACTTCCGCATTGATTAGCTCGTCATAGAAGAGTTGGAATTCTTCTTCCGTCATTGGGCAATTCAAGTAGGCAGCTTCTCCTTTATCGTAACGCGATTTTAGGTACACCTTCTCACGATCGATTGTATCCCCATCGAGAATCGGTGCCGCTGCATCGAAGAAGTACAGGTAATCTTCACCTGTGAATTGTTTAAGTGATTCCGATAATGCCGCACTCGTCAACGGACCCGTCGCAACGATCGTCGGACCATCTGGAATCGCTTCGATTTCTTCATGGTGGACTGTAACGTTCGGATGGTTTTTTAACGTTTCCGTCACGTATCCTGCGAAGTCATGCCGATCGACAGCAAGTGCTCCACCTGCTGGGACGCTCGCTAAGTCTGCTGCTTTCATGATCAAGGAATCGAGCTGACGCATTTCTTCCTTTAATACACCGACTGCATTCGTCAGCTGATTTGCCCGAAGTGAGTTCGAACAGACGAGTTCTGCGAATTGGTCTGTATGGTGTGCGGGTGTCTGTTTGACTGGCCGCATTTCATATAAATCTACTTGTACGCCGCGTTTTGCAAGTTGCCATGCTGCTTCAGAACCTGCAAGTCCCGCGCCGATTACCGTTACACGTTTCAACGGTCATTCCTCCTCTTGCTCCTGATCGATGCGTGTTTCATGATGTCCACAAGATGTACATTCTACTTTCACACCGTTCTTGATTTTCTTTTGTACCATCATACTGCTACATACCGGACATGGTTCTTCGACCGGTTTATCCCACGAAACGAACTCACATTCCGGATAGTTCGAACAACCGTAGAACAAACGTCCTTTTTTACTTCGTCGTTCGACGATATCACCGGTTCCACATGTCGGACACTTCACACCAATCTCGACTTGGATCGGTTTCGTGTTACGACACTCTGGGAAATTCGAGCACGCCATGAACTTACCATAACGTCCCATCTTTATGACCATCGGATGACCACAGACTTCACAATCTTCTCCAGCTGGTTCATCTTTGATTTCAATCTTCTCGATCTCTGCTTCCGCTCGTGTCAGACGTTTCGCAAAGGATTTATAGATTGGATCGACGACTTCCGTCCACTGCATGTCGCCTTTTTCGATCGCATCGAGTAAAGCTTCCATGTCTGCCGTGAACTGGACAGTGATGAACTCCTGGAAATAGTCGCTGATCATATCGATGACGAGTTCACCAAGTTCCGTTGGTAAGAATTTCTTCTCTTCAAGCGTCACGTAACCCCGTTTTTGAATCGTATCAAGTGTCGGCGCATACGTCGACGGACGACCAATTCCGAGTTCTTCCATCGCCCGGACAAGACGCGCTTCCGTATAACGTGGTGGTGGTTGAGTAAAGTGTTGCTTCGGTTCGATTGCTGATTGTTTCAACTCTTCCCCTTTATCAAGTGGAGGAAGTAATCCTTCCTTGACGTCGGTGACGGCCTCATCATCGGTATCTTCGATGTAAACCTTCATGAAGCCTGGGAATTTAACAGTTGATCCGTTCGCACGGAACATAACATCGTTCGAGACAAGGTCGATTTTGACGGTATCGAGAATTGCTGGCGCCATCTGACTTGCGACGAATCGTTCCCAGATCAGTTTATATAAACGGAATTGGTCACGCGATAGATACGATTTAACGAGTTGTGGTTCACGCATTGTCGAAGTCGGGCGAACCGCTTCGTGCGCATCCTGTGAGTTCGCTGATTTCTTTTCTTTGCGTTTTTCACTTGCGATGTATTCTTTTCCATACGCCTGCTCGATGAACCCGTGTGCTTCGAGGTTCGCCGATTCAGACGTCCGTGTTGAATCGGTACGCATATACGTGATCAAACCGACCGTACCTTCTTTTCCGATCTCGATTCCTTCGTATAGCTGTTGTGCGATCATCATTGTCTTCTTCGCTCGGAAATTCAGTTTACGTGCTGCTTCCTGTTGCAAAGAACTAGTCGTAAACGGTAACGCTGGATTCCGTTTCCGCTCTTTTTTCGTGACGGAATCAACTGTGAAGTCTTCTGAGAGTTGATTCAAGATTTGATCGACTTCTTCTTGCGAATGAAGTTCACGTTTCTTACCATCGACTCCGTAGAAGTTTGCTTCGAGCTTTTCACCGTTTGCATCGAGTTCGAGTTTGATCGTCCAGTATTCTTCTGGCATGAACGCATTGATTTCTTGTTCCCGGTCGATAATCATCTTAACGGCAACCGATTGTACACGTCCTGCAGATAAACCTTTTTTGATCTTCTTCCATAATAACGGACTCATGCTATAACCAACAAGGCGGTCCAAGATACGACGTGCTTGCTGTGCATCCACAAGATCATAATTGAGCTTGCGTGGTCGCTTGAACGAATCCTTGATGGCATCTTTCGTGATTTCATTGAAAACGACGCGGCACTCTGTTGATTCATCAACGCCTAATGCTTTGGCTAAATGCCATGCGATCGCTTCTCCTTCACGGTCGGGGTCGGCTGCGAGATAGATTTTTTGTGCTTTTTTCGCAGCTGTCTTGAGTTCTTTTAAGACCGGACCTTTACCACGGATCGTGATATATTTCGGTTCATAGTCATGTTCGACGTCGACTCCCATTTGGCTTTTCGGCAAGTCAATGACGTGCCCCATCGACGCTTTCACGGTATAGTTGGATCCGAGATAACGTTTAATGGTTTTTGCCTTAGCGGGTGACTCGACGATTACTAGATATTTTGCCATTGCAATCGCTCCCTATTAGAGGCGTACTCCGTATTTTAATCTCACTTATCATAGTAGTCTCGATTCCCATTTGTCAACGTTCAGCCGAATAGTTTTTGAAACTTCTTCCGGATCAAGGAGTGGAATCGCTCCTTCTGCGATCAATTGATTCGTTCCGGCAAAGAACGTTTCAGTCGGACACCCCGGTAAACAATAGACATCTTTTCCTTGATCGAGCGCGTGACTTGCTGTGTTCATCGTACCACTTCGTTTTGCTGCCTCGACGATGATCAACGACGAGGACAAGCCGGCAATAATCCGATTTCGTTCTAGAAATTGAAATTTTTGAATGGGTGTGCCAGGTGGATATTCGGAGAGAAGAAGACCATTCGAGAAGATACGTTCAAAAAGAGCAGCATGGGAAGTTGGATATAGACGATCAAGTCCGCCGGCCAGAACCGCAATCGTTGTCTGTTGATGTTTTAAGGATAGACGATGGACGAGGGCATCGATGCCATATGCGCCTCCGGAAACGGTGGCGAGATCTGGATGAAAGAAGGATTGTAGAAAATGCATGCGGGAAAGGTGTTGCGGTGAGGGAGTTCGACTACCGATGATACTGATGCGTGGAAGAGTTAGGCGGGACGGATCACCGCGGTAAAAGAGGGCATAGATAGGTTGAGGAATCGTCAGTAGTACGGTTGGAAACAGTGGATCTCCTTTAACTAGAATCGACTCTTCGATCCGATCAAGTTGCAGTGCTTGTTCATATCGTTTTCGAAGCCGATTTGAAACGGGTAATTCATGACTTGGAACGATTCCGAACCGTTCAATCAATTGAACAATCGGATATGGTACCTGACACATGGCGAAGCGGACATACAGTTCTCGATTCATGAGATCAACGCTCCTTCTTTAAGCTTCTTATTTATATAGAAGAAAGCCGTCCTGATTTGATCAGGACAGCTCTTTTTTTGATTTATTTGACTGTGCTGTTCGTCACGCACTCGTCATAGATCCCTGCTTCTTTGATGACACGGATTAACGTCTCACCAATGACAGCTGGTGTTTCTGCCACTTCAATTCCGTTTGCACGGAGTGTCTTGATTTTTTCAGCAGCTGTTCCTTTACCGCCGGAAATGATCGCACCTGCGTGACCCATCCGTTTACCGGCAGGAGCCGTTTGACCACCGATGAAACCGATGACTGGCTTCGTCATGTTCGCTTTGACCCACTCAGCCGCTTCTTCTTCCGCTGTTCCACCGATTTCACCTAACATGATGACGGCTTTTGTTTCTGGATCTTCATTGAACGCTTTTAGCGTATCGATGAAGTCTGTTCCATTGACTGGGTCGCCCCCGATACCGACAGCTGTCGATTGACCGATGCCTGCCGTCGTCAATTGATGAACGGCTTCATACGTCAACGTTCCAGAACGCGAAACGATTCCGACATGTCCCGGTGTATGGATGTATCCTGGCATGATACCAAGTTTTGCGACACCTGGAGTGATGACGCCTGGACAGTTTGGTCCGATAAGACGAACTGGCTTGCCATCAAGGTAACGTTTTACTTTAACCATATCAAGGACTGGAATACCTTCCGTGATACAGATGATTAATGCGATGTTCGCATCTGCTGCTTCCATGATCGCATCTGCTGCGAATGCTGGTGGCACGTAGATAATCGATGCGTTCGCACCTGTTTTGTCGACCGCTTGTGCGACCGTATCGAAGACAGGAACACCACCAAGTACTTCCGTACCGCCTTTTCCTGGTGTGACACCACCTACGAGGTTTGTTCCGTAGTCGATCATCTGTTCACCATGGAACATCCCTTGATTACCTGTAATCCCTTGAATAATGACTTTCGTCGATTCGTTCACCCAAATACTCATCTTTAGCTCCCCCTTACTTCACGAGCGCAGCAATTTTTTCTGCGCCGTCTGCCATTGATGTAGCTGCTGTAATCGCTAGACCTGAATCTTTGAGAATTTGTTTTCCTGCATCAACATTCGTCCCTTCAAGACGAACGACGAGCGGCAATTCGAGACCGACTTCTTTTGTCGCCGCAACGATACCTTCTGCGATGACGTCACATTTCATGATTCCACCGAAAATGTTAACGAAAATCCCTTTAACGTTCTCATCCGACAAGATCAGTTTGAAGGCTTCTGTTACCTTCTCCTTCGTCGCACCACCACCGACATCAAGGAAGTTCGCAGGATCACCACTGAAGTGTTTGATGATATCCATCGTTGCCATGGCAAGACCAGCACCATTGACGAGGCAGCCGATATTTCCATCGAGCGCGATGTAGTTCAAATCACTCTTCGATGCTTCGACTTCGCGTGGATCTTCTTCTGTTTCATCACGTAACGCCACGATGTCCGCATGACGATATAATGCGTTCGAGTCGAAGTTCAACTTCGCGTCCAGCGCGAGAACTTCGCCATCCTTCGTCGTAACGAGTGGGTTAATTTCTGCGATTGAACAATCCTTGTCGACGAAGAAATTATAAAGTTTCGTGACCATACCGACGAACTTGTTGACGAGCTTCACAGGAACACCCATTGCGAACGCAAGTTTACGCGCTTGGAATCCTTGAAGACCAACTGCAGGATCGACGACTTCTTTAATGATTTTTTCCGGTGTCGCTTCCGCCACCTCTTCGATGTCCATACCACCTTCGCTTGATCCCATGATGACGACACGTCCTGTCACACGATCAAGTACGATTCCAAGATAGTATTCTTTATCAATCGCACAGCCTTCTTCGACGAGAAGACGTTGAACGACTTTTCCTTCGGGACCTGTTTGGTGCGTGACGAGCGTTTTGCCGAGTAACTCCGTCGCATATTCCTTCACTTCTTCTTGCGATTTCGCAAGCTTGACGCCACCTGCTTTACCGCGTCCCCCCGCGTGAATTTGAGCTTTGACGACTTTAATCGGGCCTGACAATTGTTCTGATGCATCGACCGCCTCTTCGACGGTGAAGGCTGCGATTCCGTTTGGTACGGGTACCCCGTACGAACGAAGTAATTCTTTTGCCTGATACTCATGTACATTCATGAAAAAATCCCCCTTAACCCCTTTAGTTTCGGCTCTTTCATTGTAGTTAAAATTGGAAGCGCTGTCTATCGTTATCGACCGAAAGCTTTATTTTTTCAGAATTCCATTTTGATCAAGACGATATAAAAAGGCGAATAATTCGGCAATGACACCGTATAGTTCTTCTGGGATCTGTTCTGATACTTGAACAGCATCCAGTAACGTCATCAGCGTTTCGTCCTGCCGGATCGGAATATCGTGCTTTAATGCCTCTTCTAAAATCCGTTCCGCGATGTGTTCTGATCCCTTAGCGACGACTTTCGGCGCATGCATTTGTTCTTCGTATGATAGAGCAATCGCTTTTTTCATATATGGAGATCCACCCTTCCATTACGCGTCGAGATATCATGTGGTACACGTTCTTTCGTCTGTTCGACCCAATCGAATCGCGTCAACGCATAGCCCTGTTCCTCGAGTCGTGCTTGAATCTGAGGCGTATAGGCTTGCATGAACGTATTGACGTGTGCGTTTGGATGAAAGACGGAAATCGAAACGTTCCGGTCTACGATCAAGACATCAATTGCGACCTCACCAAGCGTCGGTAATTGTAAGTATAAGACGATACGGGCATGATTTGGATCAAACGTTCGTTCGAACGGTGCTTCCATCATGAGATCAACATCTTCGAAAGGTCCGAATTGAGGTAATTGAAATAAATATACTCCTTTTCCTACTTCATTTGTTGCTTGAACGAGTTGTTGCGCTAAAATTTGATCACTCGTCTTTCGATCAAGCGATCGACCTGCCTCGTCGCCCTTTGCCAATTGAACGAGTTCAGTAAGAGCGTGTTTTAACTGCTTCGCTTCTCCTTCCGTCACGGGTTGACCGATTTGCCTTAGTAGTTCCCGTGTTTCCGCAGTCGGTACCGTCTGGCGCTGTAAAAAGGAATCGAGTAACTGGGGTAATGCTGATTTTTGCGGGACAGACTCAGTCGAGATGATTTTTAAGACCGGTTGTCCTTCTGCTGAAACGACTTGAAAGCGATACATGCTCCCTTCTTTTAGTTCAGCCGTCGTCCCTGCCGTCAAGACGCGTTGACCGACCTGTAGTTCCATTAATCCGTCCGGCAACAGTTTTAATACTTTGCCGACGATGTTTGCGCCTTCCCGT
This sequence comes from Exiguobacterium sp. UBA7533, assembly GCF_002479335.1. Lineage (NCBI taxonomy): Bacteria > Bacillati > Bacillota > Bacilli > Caryophanales > Exiguobacterium > Exiguobacterium sp. UBA7533. The sequence goes on from NZ_DLMP01000001.1 coordinate 124,096, forward strand.
AACGGTAAGTTCGCATGCTCGATGATTTTAAATGGTAGTAAGGCACGATGTTCGATGTGCATGCTCGATCCCTCCTAGAGACGTTCTTTGACAGGACGGAATGTTTTTCGGTGAATCGGTGTGACGCCCAGTGTATCAAGCGCTTGTAAATGCGTCGCAGTCCCGTAACCTGCGTGTGTTTCAAATCCGTATCCCGGATACTCGATCGCGTATTGTTCCATCATCGCATCTCGTGTCTCTTTTGCGACGACGCTCGCTGCTGCGATGGAGACACTTCTCGCATCTCCTTTGATGAGAGAGAGTTGTGGTGTATCGTCGTCGAGTGTCATCGCATCAACCAGCAAGGCATCAGGTTTGAGTTGACGAACCGCGACTTGCATTGCCCGTTTCGATGCTTGATAGATGTTGATCTCGTCAATTTCAGCTGGTTCGATGATGCCGACCGCAATCTCTGCAACGTCTTGTAGGTGTTTAAATGCCGCTTGTCGTTGTATTTTACTCATTTGTTTTGAATCCGTTAGGCCTGGATGATAGAACCCTTCTGGTAAGATGACAGCTGCCGCGACGACTGGACCAGCAAGCGGTCCCCGTCCCACTTCATCCACTCCGGCAATCCGTCTATATCCTTGCTGATGATACTGTTCTTCGAAAATGAACCGCTCCTTGAAATCGATCCGTTGTTGCTCTTCGAGGGCAAATCGTCGTTCTGTCTGACGAAACAGTGTATGCACCCCTTTTCGCGCGTCCGATGCGAGTTCCTGCTTCAATTGTGAAAACTCCTCGATCGTGATGTTGTGTAGACGTTCCTTTAATTCCGTAATCTTCATCTGTTTCGCTCCTTTGAAAAAAACTTGGACATCGAAGGATGTCCAAGTCCGTTATGCATGCGTTTCCCATTCTTCCACTGTTTCGAGCGTCACACGCCCTAGCTTTTCCGTCCGTAGTTCATGCAGAAGCATTTCACTCGTCCGTTCGAAATCGACGTAGCCACCTGAAACGAATCCGCGCTTTTTACCGATGGCTTCGAGTACATCAACCGCTTCTCCTGATACTTCGTCGAGACGATAACGCTCACGTAACTGCTCTGGATAACGCGTCTTTAGCTCACGAAGGGCAAACAGCGCGATATCGTCGATGTTTAAGATATCATCCTTGATCGCTCCTGTCGCTGCCAACCGATACCCGACGACTTGATCGTCGAACTTCGGCCAGAGGATACCTGGTGTATCGAGTAATTCCATCTCACCTGTCTTCATCTTGATCCATTGCTGGCGTTTCGTCACACCTGGGCGGTCACCCGTGATCGCAATGTTCCGACCGGCGAGTCGATTGATGAGTGTCGACTTCCCAACGTTTGGAATGCCGATGATCAAGGCACGAATCGCACTCGGATTCCGACCTTTCTCCCGCATTCGTGCATGTTTTTCTTTCATTAGTCGTAAAGCACCTTCATGAATTTGATTCAATCCTTTATTGTGCTTCGCGTCGACCGCGACGACATCAACACCATCTGCCCGTAATGCGTGCATCCACTGTTCTGTCACTCGTTTGTCCGCCATATCCGCTTTGTTGAGGACGATCAATCGTGGCTTACCTGCCGTGATTTGTTCGACCATCGGGTTACGGCTCGACATTGGAAGACGTGCATCGACAAGTTCGATCACGACATCGATCAACTTTAATTTTTCTGTAACTTCCCGCCGTGCTTTGGCCATGTGACCGGGGAACCATTGAATCGTCATATCCTTCACCTCGTTCATATATTCCTGGACTTCTTGCTGATCATACGATACTTGAAAAAACATCCACTCTCTAGTATACGCAACTTAAGACAAGAAAAGAAGATGAGGTACTTACTTTTCACGGTAAGCGTCTCATCTTCTTTCGTTTTAATCGACAGAGCGTACATCATTGAATGGATAGAATACGAAGTTCGTCGTTCCGACGATTTGATCCTCATCCACAAAACCGATATCACGACTATCTTTTGAATTTTGACGATTATCTCCCATGACGAATACCTTCCCTTTTGGAACAGTCGTTTTTCCTGTCCGTTCCTCAAGTGTAAAGTCCTCCGTCAATGGAACACCATTCATCTGAGCTTTGTACTCTTTTAAATACGGTTCAGCTACTTTCTTATCGTTGACGTACAACGTATCGTCTTTATAATACATCGTATCTCCCGGAACAGCGATCACTCGTTTGATATAGTCGCGTGTTTCCGTTGCATGAAAGACGACGATATCGCCTCTTTCTGGTTCATTAAAATAATACGGAATCTTATTGACGATCATCCGATCCGCATTGTGTAAGGTCGGCATCATCGATTCCCCATCGACGATGACGGGTACGAACAGGAACGTTCGAATGATGAACGCGATGACAAGCGCTACGACGAGCGCTTTTACCCAACTGAATAACTCCTTCACGAATTCCACTCCCTTGATTAACGCAATTTCTTCCTATGGACTAGTATACGCATAAACAACAAAAAAAAGAAGCTTGTCCGGAGACAAGCCACTTTTTCACATGATTAACGACGAATTTCTTTAATACGCGCCGCTTTACCACGAAGGTTACGGAGGTAGTAAAGTTTCGCACGACGGACTTTACCGTAGCGAACAACTTCGATTTGTGCAACACGTGGTGAGTGGAGCGGGAAAGCACGCTCAACGCCAACTCCGTAAGAAATTTTACGGACTGTGAATGTTTCACTGATGCCGCCACCGTGACGTTTGATGACTACGCCTTCGAAGAGCTGAATACGCTCACGCGTACCCTCGACGACTTTAACGTGTACACGGACTGTATCCCCAGGACGGAACGCAGGGACGTCTGACTTGATTTGTTCTTGTGTAAGTTCACGGAACAATTGTTGTGTGTTCATGAATGATTTCTCCTTTTTTCACCAATGTTCTTATCTTCATTTGCTTTCAGCATCCGACAGCGGAACATCGTTAATGGGTGGCTTTTGCCACATGTTTTAACTTATCATAGATTCAATCGTTTGACAATCCTGAAATCGATTCTAAATAAAGACGATCATCCTCGGTTAATGGAGCATCAGCCAACAGATCCGGACGACGCTCAAATGTCCGCTTCAGCGACTGTTCCCGTCGCCATTTTGCAATCCGCGCATGATTGCCTGATAACAAGACGTCGGGTACCTGGTATCCGGCATATTCAGCAGGACGTGTATAGTGTGGATATTCAAGAAGTCCCGTCGAAAAGGAATCATCTTCATGACTCTCAGACGCACCGAGGACGTCTGGCAAGAGACGGACGACAGCGTCAATCATTGTCATCGCAGCCAGTTCCCCTCCCGTCAAGACGAAGTCCCCAAGCGAGACCTCATCCGTTACAAGGTGATCATGAATCCGCTGATCAAATCCTTCGTAATGACCACATAGGAAGACCAGTTCTTCTTCTTGTGCCCACTCTTCTGCCATCCGTTGCGAAAAACGTTTACCGGTCGGTGTCATGACGATGATTCGTCGTTTTCCTTCCGGCAGACTCGCCATCGCGTCGAAGACGGGTTGAGGGGTCAACAGCATGCCTGCTCCCCCACCATACGGGTAATCATCGACTTTACCATGACGATTCGTCGAGAAGTCTCGAAAATTGATTGTTTCAAGACTGACACGTTCATCATCTTGCGCTCGTTTGACGATTGAATGATCGAGCGCTGAAAACATTTCCGGAAACAGCGTCAACACTCGGATGTTCATTCTTCAATCAATCCTGGAAGCGGTGTGATTTGGATACGTTTTTGCTCGACATCGACGGAAGCAACGACTTGCTCGATATACGGGATCAGGACATCCTTTTTCCCATCGCGTTTGATCGTCCAGACGTCATTTGCGCCTGTTTCAAGAATGTCGGATACGACTCCGATTTTCGTCTCACCGTCATAAACCGTACAACCGATGATCTCATGATAGTAAAATTCATGCTCGTCTAAGTCTTGTAAATCTTCTGCGTGGACATAGAGTTTCAATCCTTTATACTTCTCGACGTCATTGATATGGTGCATCCCTTTGAACGTCACCATGATGAATTGTTTGTGTTTTCGGTAACCACTGATTGTCACCGGTGTGTACGTTCCGTCAGATCCAAGAAAAACTTCCTTCCCGACTTTAAAGCGTTCCTCCGGAAAATCCGTGCTCGCGAGTAACTTTAATTCACCTTTTAGACCATGTGTATTGGCGATTTTCGCAATTTCCAACCATTCCATTCATTTCACTTCCTTTCTTGAATTAAAAAAAGGAGGTAAGCTTTTGCTCACCTCCTAACGTCTTACTTCGCGAGTTTCGCGTTGTGGAATTTCTCCATGATACCAGCTTGTGAGAAGAGGTTACGAACTGTGTCCGAAGGTTTAGCACCTTCAGAGAGCCATTTAAGAGCTAGCTCTTCGTTGATTTTAACTTCTGCTTCTGGTTTAGCAACTGGATTGTAGTATCCGATTTGCTCGATGAAACGACCATCACGTGGTGCACGTGAGTCTGCTACTACCACACGGTAGAAAGGTGATTTTTTTGCGCCCATGCGCTTAAGACGAATTTTAACTGCCATTCGTAAGTCCCTCCAAATAATAGATGATTTTTTCGTTTAGTCAAATTGACAACTTCATTAGTATACAACGTTACAGCAAAAGAGAAAAGACTTTTAAAAGAATGGAAGGCCAAAGCCTTTCTTTTTCCCTTTGCCCATCTGTCCGGAAAATTGTTTCATCATTTTCCGCATGTCTTCGAACTGTTTAATGAGACGGTTGACTTCTTGGATACTGCGTCCGCTACCACGGGCAATCCGCTTCCGACGACTCGCATTCAAGATTTCAGGTTCAGTCCGCTCTCGTTTCGTCATCGATTGGATAATCGCTTCGACATACACGAGTTGCTTCTCATCGATTTGGGCGTTTTTCAACCCCTTCATCTTCCCTTTACCTGCCCCAGGGATCATTCCCAACAGTTCGTCGAGTGGACCCATCTGTTTCACTTGCTGCAACTGCTCGATGAAATCATCGAATGTAAACGATGCATCGCGCATTTTGCTTTCTAACTCTTTGGCACGCGTAGCGTCCATTTGTGACTCTGCTTTTTCAATCAGTGTCAGCATGTCTCCCATGCCTAGAATCCGAGACGCCATCCGCTCGGGATAGAATGGTTCGATGGCATCGAGCTTCTCTCCAAGACCGACGAATTTAATCGGTGCTCCGGTGACTGCCTTGATGGAGAGTGCTGCACCACCTCGCGTATCTCCGTCGAGCTTCGTCAGAACAACCCCCGTCACGCCAAGCTTCTCGTTGAAGCTTTCTGCGACGTTGACGGCGTCCTGACCCGTCATCGAATCGACGACAAGGAAGATTTCATGCGGTTTGGCGATCTCTTTAACATCAACGAGTTCCTGCATTAGTTCCTCATCGACGTGCAGACGACCTGCCGTATCGATCAACACGATATCGTGATGATGCTCTTTTGCATAATCGAGTGCACCGGTAACGATTTCTTGCGGACTGACCTGATCTCCCATTGAGAAGACCGGCAACTCCAATTGTTTCCCGAGTGTCTCTAATTGTTTGATTGCTGCCGGACGATAAATATCCGCCGCAACAAGCAAAGGACTACGATTATGTTTTTTACGTAAATGATTGGCAAGCTTACCCGTTGTCGTTGTTTTACCTGCCCCTTGCAGACCTGTCATCATGATGACGGTCGGAGGACGGTTCGCAAGCGTCAATGGTGACACTTCCGCACCCATCAGATTCGTCAATTCATCATGGACGATCTTGACGACTTGTTGCCCTGGCGTCAAAGATGTCATGACGTCCTGTCCGACGGCACGTTCCTTTACATCATTTACGAATTGTTTGACGACCTTGAAGTTGACGTCGGCTTCAAGTAGCGCTAAGCGAACTTCGCGCATCATCTCTTTGACGTCTGCTTCAGAAATCTTACCTTTACCTCGCATTTTAGCGAGACTGGCTTGAAGCCGTTCCGATAATCCTTCGAATGCCATTAAGAATGCCTCCTACTCTAATTGCTCCAATGTCTCAATGATCACTAGGGCTTCACCCGGAAGGTCGCATTGCTTCAGCTGATCGAGTAACTGCTTTCGCCGTTCGTGTTTCTTGAACAGGGATAGTCGTTCTTCATACTGCTCGAGCATGGCTTCCGTGCGTTTTATGTTGTCGTAGACTGCTTGTCGGCTGACTTCAAACTCATCGGCGATCTCACCTAAGGAAAAGTCATCTAAGTAATAGAGTGACATGTAATTCCGTTGTTTTGGTGTCAAAAGCTCCTGATAAAAGTCAATCAGATAGTTCATCCGGTTCGTTTTATCAAGTGTCATCCGAGCACCTCCGCAATGTTAAGTGAAATTCCTTTACAGATAGTATAGTACAGCCCTCACAGTGTGTTGTCAAGTTTTTTTCTTTACATGAAACGTCGCTTATTCTGCGCTTTCTTCCGTGTCAACGTTTTCTTTTTCTTCAAAGACATCACCGAACAATCCATAAACGAATTGTTCTGCATCAAACGGTTGTAAATCATCGATTTTTTCACCAAGACCAACGAACTTGACCGGGAGGTTCAATTCGTTCTTGATCGCAAGGACGATTCCACCTTTTGCCGTTCCATCAAGCTTCGTCAAGACGATCCCGCTGACGTTCGTCGCTTGTTTGAAGGCTTTCGCCTGCACCATCGCGTTTTGTCCTGTCGTCGCGTCAAGCGCCAGCAATACTTCGTGGGGAGCACCTGGAATTTCACGTTCGATGACACGTTTGACCTTTTCAAGTTCGTTCATCAGGTTGACCTTGTTTTGAAGGCGTCCTGCCGTATCGCAAATCAGGACATCGACCTTACGTGCTTTAGCTGCTTGGACAGCGTCGTAAACAACAGCGGCCGGATCCGATCCTTCTCCTTGACGGATGACCGGTACACCGGAGCGTTCGCCCCAGACTTGCAGTTGATCGATTGCACCCGCACGGAACGTATCACCCGCTGCTAACATGACGCTCTTGCCTTCTTGTTTCAAGCGGTTCGCAAGTTTCCCGATCGTCGTCGTCTTCCCGACCCCATTAACACCGACGAAGAGAATGACGTTCAGCTCATGATCGAGATCAAGTGCTGTCTCTTCCTCTTCAACTAACATCTTCGCGACGACTTCAACGAGGACATCACGTACTTCTTTTGGATCCTTGACGTTACGTCGTTTAACTTCTGTCTTTAACTCCTCGACCAAATCCATTGTCGTCGTCACGCCGACGTCGGCTTGAATCAATACTTCCTCTAATTCTTCGAAGAAATCCTCATCGACTTCGCGGAAACGATAGACGAGATCATTGACGGCACTTGCTAGCCCATCGCGTGTCTTCGTCAGTCCTTGTGTGAATTTCGTCGTGACTTCTTGCGTCGAAGTCGTCAAGCGGTCTTTCAGTTTTTTAAAGAAACTCATTGTTTAATCTCCTTTGGTTCTTCACTTAATGTACGTCGTGCCTCTTCTAGTTTAACGGATAACACTTCAGATATCCCGTTTTGCTGCATCGTGACGCCGTACAAGACGTCTGCCGCCTCCATCGTTCCTTTCCGATGGGTGATGATGACGAACTGTGTCTCGCGCGCTAGCTGATGGACGAATTCGCCGAATCGCGCGACGTTCGCTTCATCAAGTGCCGCCTCGACTTCATCGAGGACACAGAATGGGACAGGACGGGTCTTTAGAATCGCGAACAAGAGAGCGATCGCCGTCAAGGCACGCTCTCCACCTGACAAGAGCGACAAATTTTGTAGCTTTTTGCCTGGCGGTTTCGCGACGATATCGATTCCGCTCGTCAGTAGATCAGTCGGATCGACGAGTACAAGGTCGGCTTCTCCACCCCCGAACAACTCCCGGAACGTTTCTCGGAAATGCTCACGGACGGCATCATACGTTTGTCGGAACAATCGAATGACTTCCCGGTCCATCTCTTCAATGACACCATAGAGATCCGTTTTAGCGGCGACGAGATCATCTCGTTGCGCCGATAGGAACGTAAACCGTTCATCGACTTCCGCGAATTCTTCGATTGCACCGATATTGACGATGCCGATTTCTTCGAGTTGACGCTTGAGCAGATGAATTTCCTCTTTTGCCTCTTCATACGATAGATCAAGTGGTGCAATCAGTTCGAGCAGTAATCCCATCTCTTCCAGCATTTCTTGTCTTGTCTCAAGACGCGTGCTCGTTTTCCCTTGCGAGAGTCGTAGCTGCTCGAGTGCCTGTTTCGTCGTTTGTTGATCGTCCTTCGTCTTCGCTTCGCGGATCCGGATCAAACGCAGGGATTCTGCTTGTACTTGAATCCGTTGCCCGATCGCGACGAGTTCGGTCTCGACCCGTTGTTGTTCCTGTTCCTGTTCGCGCTGTTCCGCGTGCAAGGCATCGATTTTCGCTTCGTCGAATCCTTCGAGGACATGACGCAAGTCACGGCGTTTATGACCACGTTCAAGCTTCGCGTGACTGACCTGTTCCGTCAGGCGTTCGATCTCTTGCGAAAGTTGCGCTTGTTTCATTTGGATCGTCCGCTCTTCAAGAACTGCTTCTGTTTGTTCCTTCTTCAGTTCGTCCATCGTGACGGCACCACGGGCTTGAGCATCCTTAAGACGATCAAGTGCTTGTCTGAGCTCTGTTTGACGTTCCGTCCATTTCGCGATCTCGACTTCTGACATTTCGATGATACGGCGTGCTTCCTTTTCTTGTTCGAGCACACGTGCCATCTGCCGATCTTCAACCGATAATTCGGACGTCATGACGGCAAGGTGACGCTTCGCATCTGCCAACGTATCCCGCGATTGCTCGAGTTGTCCTTGTAATTCTTGAATCGTTTCTGTCCGCGTCCGAGCAGTAGCATCAAGCGTCTGAATCGCCGCTCTTAGATCTTCCAAGCGGCGCATCTGCTCCCGAATGACCGCTTGCCCTCGCGTCAGTCCCTCTTTTAACTCGTCGAGCTCGCGCGATTGACTGAACAATGGTGTGCCTTTTTTCCGACTTCCGCCGGTCATCGTTCCACCGACGTTGACGACATCTCCTTCGAGCGTGACGAGACGATAGCGATGTCCTGTCGAACGGGCAATTTGGTTCGCTTGTTCAAGTGATTCGACGACGAGTGTCGTACCGAGTAAGTTCATCTTTAATTTCGTCAGCGTCTCGTCTGTCGTCACAAGATCACTTGCGATCCCGACGAATCCAGACATCCCCCCGACTTGTTCTCGCACCGAACGGTTGACTTCACGTGTTTGGAGTGAGGCGAGCGGCATGAACGTCGCTCGACCGGCATTTAAGCGTCGCAGTTCCTGGATTAGACGACGTCCTGTCGCATCGGTATCAACGACGATGTTTTGCATTGCCCCACCAAGCGCCGTCTCGATTGCCGCTTCAAATCGCGCAGGGACCGAAATCAACTCCGCGACCGCTCCGTGAATACCTGGGTAATGATCTCGTTGTTTTAATATCGTCTTAACGGCACCGAAATAACCGCTATAGTCGGCTTTGACGGATTCAAGAAATTCAATCCGATCTTCCGTCTTATGACGACGTCGCTCTAAATCCGCAACGGACTGTTCAACTTGGCGTAACGCATGTTGTTGTTCGTCTCGTGCTGCGAGTGCCGTTGCCTCTTCCTCAGTCACTTGATCCAATTCTGTCCGGATCGAAGCAACGTCCGCTTCTAATCGAGCGACATCTTCCTCAAGTTGACGACGGGTCGACTGCTTCGTACCGCTATCCACCGTAAAGGAACGTTGTTGTTCTTCTGCCTGCATGAGATCTTGCTTCGCCCGATTATAGGCATTATTCGTCGCAGCCAATCGGCTCGCCACTTCAAAGGCTTCCGAACGTAATGCTTCGGCTTCCTTATCAAAATCACGATCAGTTTGTGTCAACGCTTGATCAGCTCGTTCTCGCTCAGCCGTAATCCGTTTTGCTTCCTGATCGACTTCTGCTTGGCGTTCCTGTAAAGCGGTTAGTTCGAGTTCTAGTTCCTTGACGCGTTCTTCGACGATCGCGACCTCTTGTTCGAGTCGCTCTTTCGTCTCGGTCCCGTGTTTTTCACGTTCTTTTGCTAGGTTAAGGGCACCTTGGATCTCAACAAGTCGCGTCGAGACATGTCGAAGTTGCTCCTGCAAAGCGTTTTCTTGTTGTCGTTCTTCTTCAAGCGTCGCTTCTTGTTTCTCCCGGGACACGACGGTCTCTTCGTGAGTCGTCTTTTGAGATGCAAGACGTTCTTCACATTGTGCGATATCACGCGCCAGTGTTTCGAGCTCCGTCTGATACGTCGTGATTTCATGCGCCAAGATGCCACGTTCCAGTACATCATGCCGTTCTCGAGCGACGAGATACTCTTTCGCGAGCGCCGCTTGTTCACGTAACGGCTCGATTCGTCCACCAAGTTCATATAAAATATCATCGACACGCGATAGATTCGCTTCCGTATCACTTAATTTCCGCTCGGCTTGCTTCTTGCGATGACGATACTTCAAGACGCCTGCTGCTTCTTCAATGACAGCACGACGTTCTTCCGGTTTTCCGGAAATGACTTGTTCGACCCGACCCTGTCCGATAATCGCAAAGGCGTCACGCGACAAGCCTGTGTCCATGAACAAATCAAGGACATCCTTCAGGCGACATGGTTTTTTATTTAAAAAATAATCGCTATCGCCATTACGGCTGACACGACGTGTAACACTGATCTCCTGATAAGGTAACGCGACCGTTCCCGACTCGTTATCTAAGACGAGTGTCACTTCTGCAAATTGTTTTCGGTGTTCAGACAAACTGCCGGCAAAAATGACGTCTTCCATCTTCGCCCCACGTAGTGACTTCGCAGATTGTTCTCCGAGCACCCAACGGACAGCGTCCGATATATTTGATTTTCCACTTCCGTTCGGTCCGACGACTGCCGTGACACCCGGAAGGAATTCTAGTTCAGTTCGATTGGCAAATGATTTGAAGCCATTGATTTCAATTCGTTTTAAGTACATCTTGATCACCCGTATGTTTAAATTTCTTTTGAATTTCTTTCAGTTTACCATAGCCGAAACGCTAGCAACATGATAGGTTTTAAGGTAGTATCATGCGAAACAAGAAGAAGAGGAGCGAATAACACGATGACGATTGAACAAATGATTGAAGCAATCTTAGATAAATTGAATATCATCAACAAAGGGGTCATTAAAGCAGAACAGTTCGATGGCTCAAAAAATGAGGACTTAAAAGAGATTTATGAGTTCGTCATGATGCGAGACTCGCTATCACTTGCAGAGGTCGACGCGATCGTCGATGAACTGAAATCCCTTAAGACTGTTTAATCGAGTAAGCACCACACGATAAAAGCCGATCATCTCTTGTGCGTTCGAGAGATGGTCGGCCTTTTGTTGCTTAAAACTGTTTTTTTAATTCAAGTAAGGCTTGTTTTGCCGCTTGTTGTTCTGCCTCTTTTTTCGAACGCCCCGTTCCAATCCCTTCGAGCTCATCCGCGACTTGAACACGAGAGATGAACTCCCGACTATGCGCCGGACCGCGTTCCTCGATGATTTCATATTCGATGACACCTAAACCGACACGTTGAATCGCTTCCTGTAATTGACTCTTGAAATCTGTCTGTTCTTCGAAAAAGCCTGTCGCCACTTTCGGAAAAACCGCTTCGGCGAGGAATCGTTCGGCTGCTTCGATGCCTTGGTCAAGATACAAGGCGCCAATGAAGGATTCGAAGACATCCGCAAGTAAGGCTGGACGATTCCGACCACCGGTCAGTTCTTCCCCCTTACCTAACAGAATCATATCGGAAAACTGATAGTGATTCGCAAATTGGACGAGTGACGGTTCACAGACGATCGCCGCTCGCAATTTCGTTAATTCCCCCTCGGAACGTTCCGGGTAGTGTTCGAATAGATAGCGTGACACCGTCAACTCTAAGACAGCGTCCCCTAAAAATTCTAGGCGTTCGTTATCCCCTTCCGACTCACGTTGTTCATTGACGAACGAAGAGTGCGTGAAGGCTTGTTTTAATAGTTCGACATTAGAAAACCTGATATTCAGACGCTCTTGTAACGCTTCGAATTTCTGCTCGATTTGAGCGAGCGTCCGAGCATCCTTGCGTCGTTTTACATAGGGTCCTTTTCGGACACGACGTCCTTTTTGATTCGTCATAGTTCCTCCTAAACAGCTAAAGCCCACCGCAAATTGCGGTGGGTCAGCTTCAATGATCAGACTTGTGTTTCGATGTAGTTGACGACATCGCCGACAGTCTTCAAGTTTTCTGCTTGCTCATCTTCGATCGTGATTTCGAACTTGTCTTCTAAGTCCATGACGAGTTCCATGACTTCGAGAGAGTCAGCACCGAGGTCGTCTTTGAACGATTTATCAAGTGTGATTTCACTTTGTTCTTTTCCTAATTTTTCTGCGATTGCTTCTTGTACGTCTACTAAGATTTGTTCTTTTGTCATTTTAAAATCCCTCCATGAGTTGAGTATATAAGATGATTGCCGATTTGGCAAAGTACTACCGTTAGTTGTGTTACATCGTCATGCCGCCATCGACGGCAAGAGTTTGTCCTGTGATGTATCGTGCTTCATCTGAAGCGATGAAACTGACAAGTGAAGCGATATCGTCGGTTTGACCGAAGCGTTTCAACGGAATTTGCCCAAGTGACAGGTTCCGCTGTTCTTCTGTCAATTCATCCGTCATGTCCGTCTCGATGAAGCCTGGACAGATGGCATTGACTGTGACGCCCTTACTCGCAAGTTCACGTGCGACGGATTTCGTCAGCCCGATCAGACCCGCTTTCGCTGCGACATAGTTCGCTTGCCCTGGATTTCCGGAAATACCGACGACTGATGCGATGTTGATGATACGACCGCTTGTTTTTAACAAAGGACGTGTCGCGGCTTGCGTGACAAGAAACGCCCCTTTCAGGTTCGTATCGATGACGGCATCGAAGTCTGCTTCCTTCATGCGCATTAGTAAACCATCACGCGTGATGCCGGCATTATTGACGACACAATCCAGTTGACCGAACGCATCAATCGTTTGTTTGATCATCTGTTTGACAGCATCCGCTTCAGCGACATTCGCTTGAATCGCGAGTGCCTCACCGCCTGCTTCCTTGATTTCACGGACGACAGCTTCCGCCTTGTCCGTGCTTCCTGCATAGTTGACGACGACACGGAACCCATCCGTTGCCAATCGCTTCGCGATGGCAGCTCCGATGCCGCGTGACGCGCCAGTGACGAGTGCTACTTTACTCAACGAATTCCCTCCGCTTCCAATTGCTCAAGTGTCGTGATGCTGATGATTTTCGCATCTTTTTTGATTCGTTTCACGAGACCGCTAAGTGGAGATGACGGACCGAACTCGATGAATGTATCCGCACCCTCTTCGATTAAACGCTCGACGCATGATTCGAACCGGACCGGCGAATAGAGCTGTTGAACGAGCAAACGAATCAATTCGTCTGGTTGATCGTGAAATGCACAATCAACGTTCGAGATGAATTTCGTCTTCGCCGCTTCAAACGGTGACGAGACGAGAATATCTTCGAATCGTGGTGCGAATGGTGTCATGAGCGACGAATGGAACGCACCTGATACATCAAGCGGTAAGACACGTTTTGCTCCGAGCTCTTTTAACTTCGCTGTGGCAGATTCGACCGCCGCGATTTGTCCAGAGATGACGAATTGTCCAGGACAGTTGTAGTTGGCGATTTGAACGATTTCTCCCGTTGCCGCAATTGATTCAACCGCGTGATGGGCTGCCTCGACATCATTCATGCCAATGACTGCTGCCATCGTTCCACCCGTGACTTGATTCATAAGTTTTCCGCGTTCGCGGACGAGATAGACGGCTTCAGACGGTGTGATGACAGAAGCTGCGACGAGCGCGCTATATTCTCCAACACTGTGTCCGAGTACGAAATCAGGTGTATGTCCTTGTGCTGCGTACTGCTGTGCGAGTAATGCACTGTGTGCGACGATGGCTGGTTGAGCGATATCCGTCGCTTTCAATTCATCCTTCGTCCCTGTCGTCATCAGCGTCGTCAGATCCAGACCAATTCGCGTTCCGAGGTCAGCGAGTGCTTGGCGTGTCTCGTCTTGCGTGATGAGCGTCTGTCCCATTCCAGGCGTCTGTGACCCTTGTCCCGGAAACATCCAAACTGTTTTCCCCATCTCGTCTCACTCCTTCTTAACGTGCTTCAGTTGCTTTCGCCTGAACGATTTTGGCAACGACTTCTTGTTCGACCATCTTTTCAGCTTGAACGAGCGCTCTGCTGAATGCATAGGCATTACTTGATCCATGCGCCTTGATGACCGGAGCCGCAATACCGAATAGTCCGGCACCACCATATTCTTCATAGGCGAGCAACTGCTTCATTTTTTTCAACTTCGGTTTAAGTACGAGAGCGGCGAGCTTTGATGTCCACGAGCTCATGAATTGTTCTTTCATGACACCCATGATCATACTGGCTGCCCCTTCAGTACTCTTAAGTAACGTGTTGCCGGCAAAACCTTCCGTAACGATGACATCGACGTCACCGCTCATCGCTTCTCTCGCCTCGACGTTCCCAACGAAATGAATCGGTGCTGTCTCAAGTAGCGGATACGTTTCCTTCGTCAATGCATTCCCTTTACCGGCTTCTGATCCGATATTCAGGAGCCCGACTTTAGGACGTGTGATACCGCGAACTTGTTCTGCGTAGACAGACCCCATGATGGCATAATCGAGCAAATGCTCTGCCTTCGCATCCGGGTTGGCGCCGACATCTAAGATGACGACACCCTTCCCATTACGTGTCGGGAAAGTCGGGGCCAGTGCAGGACGGTCAACTCCTTCGATCCGACCGATGACGAACAATCCGGCAGTCATGAGCGCTCCCGTGTTGCCTGCTGAAATCAAGGCATCTGCTTCTCCTGATTTCACCAGGTTTGCAGCCACAACGAGTGAGCTATCTTTCTTGCGGCGAATGGCACGTACCGGTTCATCTTCTCCGGTGATGACGGATGCTGCGTGGACGATCGTCACGCGCGGATCCTCGATTGTGTATGAGCGTAACTTCAACTCATCTCCGACTAGTCGGATATCGATGTTGTCGTTTGGACGTTCTGCCAGATAGGCAACGACCCCTTCTACGATGGCACGGGGTGCATGGTCGCCCCCCATGGCGTCAACTGCTAAAATCATTTCGATTCCTCCTTACTACTTCGATACACTGTGAATTCGCCGATAAAGACACATTCTTCACCGACATAACTCTCTACCGTGATGTCAGAACGCCCATCTTGGCGATGGGAACTGACGAATGCCTTCGCAACGACGCGTTCTCCGACGTGGACGGAGCGTGTGAACTGAACGTTCGCACGGGTCGTTAACGCGAGTTCATCATCGATGAGCGCAATCGCAAGCGAGTTCGCCTGTGCGAACAAGATATGTCCACGGGCGATTGCATTTCGACTAAACGCATGTTCCGGCAAAACCTCAAGGATTGAGATGGCAGATGTATCAAGTTTCAGGTCAATCATATCACCAATGACTTCATTTTCAGTCAACGTACGCACATCATCCAGGCGTTCAGTCGCGACATGTTTAATTCGCTCCCGTAATTCCGGAATTTTTAATTCCATCCGGTCCAGACGAATCGTCTGGATACTGACACGAAATCGTGTCGCCAGCGCTTCATCCGTGATGAACGGATTTTGCTCGATCGTCTGTAATAATTCTTGTTGTCTCTGTTTTTTAGGTACCCGCATGTACGTTCCTCCCACAAGAAGGATGACTACTATTATTACCTGGTACTAACAGTAGTATATATCCCTTGTTGTTCACTTTCAAGTATTATTCGATTCTTTCTCCTTCAAGAAGCCCTTGCCGTTCGATATATTCACGTAAGACATCGTATTCCGGCGCTTGCCAAAAAGCATCCGATCGCAGTAATCGGACTGCATCTTGTTGGGCCGTTTCCATGACTTGAATATCAAGTGCTGGATCGGTTAAGACGAATCTTGGTAATCCACTTTGTTCGGTACCAAAGAAATTTCCGGCTCCACGCAGTTTTAAATCCTTTTCCGCTAGCTTAAAGCCATCATTCGTTTCCGTCATCGTTTTAATACGTTCCTTCCCTGTGTCAGAAGATGGATCAGCGATCAAAATACAGTATGACTGAGCATCGCCTCGTCCGACGCGTCCTCTTAATTGATGTAATTGAGCTAGCCCAAAGCGTTCTGCATCATGAATGACGATAATCGATGCATTCGGAACGTTCACGCCGACCTCGACGACCGTCGTCGAAACAAGAATTTGAACGGTGTTGTCCTTGAACGCCTGCATGACCTCGTCTTTTTCTGAAGAAGTCAAGCGCCCATGCATCAAACCGACATGATAGGGCTTGAACCGCTCGGTCAATGTCGCATGTAATTCGATCGCATTTTGAACTTCGAGTGATTCGGATTCCTCGATCAATGGCGTGATGACGTAGGCTTGTCGACCTTGCGACAATTCTTTCTCGACGAACCCGAAAACGCGTTCCATCTGTTGCGGTTTCGCCCAGTAGGTCTCGATTTCCTTTCGTCCCGCCGGCATCTCATCGATGATCGAAACATCCATATCTCCAAAGACCGATATCGCAAGCGTACGCGGAATCGGTGTCGCTGTCATATATAATACATCTGCCTGTTCGGCTTTCGCGCGCAATCGTTTCCGTTGTTCGACACCGAAGCGATGTTGTTCATCGGTGATGACGAGGTGTAATGCCTTGAACTGGACGGTGTCTTGAATCAGCGCATGTGTTCCGACCAAGACGTCGATCTCTCCTGTTACAAGAGCTTCGAGCAAGTGAGCACGCGCTTTCCCTTTAACGGAACTCGTCAGTAGACCGACTCGGATTCCAAGTGGTTCAAGCAATGGGGCGAGCGACGCTGCATGCTGTTCCGCTAAAATTTCGGTCGGCACCATCAAAGCGCCTTGTCTTCCCGCACGAACCGTCGCGAACAAGGCGATGGCAGCGATAACGGTCTTCCCGCTTCCGACATCCCCTTGCAGCAACCGATTCATTCGTTCGCCGCGACCGATGTCGTCTAGGATCTCTTTTGTCACACGTTGCTGGGCACCTGTCAGCGGAAACGGCAGGCTCTTGATGAAATTGGCAATATCCGTTTCATGTAAAGGCAAGGCCATCCCTTGACCTTTCCGTCGTCCAAGACGTAACGCCTGTAATTTCAGCTGGAAATAGAGGCACTCCTCGTAGACATAACTGCGACGAGCAGCCGTCAACTCTTGTCGATTCGTTGGGAAATGAAGCGACTTCAACATCGTCATCCGGTCTTGCAACCGATACGTCTTCCGGATGCTATCCGGGATTCGTTCAGCTAATGCCTCAGTCTCCTTGAACGCCAAGTCGACGACGCGTCGGAATGTCTTCATCCGCATGTCACCCCGGAGCGAGTAGACTGGTGTCAATTCGCCTTCGATTGCCCCGAATTGCAATTCCGTCGCAGAGATCGTCATCCGGTGTAAATCCCACTTGCCACTGACCGTCACTTCTGCTCCGAGTTGCAATTGGTCTTTGTAGAATGCCCGGTTGAACATTGTTACGGTCACACTATACCGTTCTTCAACGAGCAGACGGAACGTTAAACGATTCTTTCCTTTGCCATAATAGCGCACAAGTGGTTCAGACTGGACTTGACCCGTGAACTTGACTTTATCCTCATGGATTGCTTCCGTTAGACTTCCCGTCACGAAGTCGTCATAACGAAACGGGACGTGCTCGAGCACGTCCGCAACGGTGAGAATATTCATCTCTTCTAGTTTTTTCGCCAAATCCCGTCCGACACCTTTTAATGTCTTGACGTCACGTGATGGATTCATTCGATAACTCTCCGAAGATTTTCGCTTCGAGCCAGCGACCCGTCGGCGTATTCGCGAGTCCACCTTTTGCTGTCTCGCGAAGCGCAGACGGCATCATCTGACCAATCTCATGCATGGCTGAGATGACTTCATCACACGGAATCCGTGACGTGATTCCTGCGAGTGCCATGTCGGCAGCGACAACAGCATTCGCCCCGCCCATCGCATTGCGTTTCACGCATGGCACTTCGACGAGTCCTGCGACAGGATCACAGACGAGTCCGAGCATGTTCTTCAGTGCGATCGCAAAGGCATGTGCTGACTGATCCGGTGTTCCGCCCGCCATCTCAACGATGGCAGCAGCTGCCATCGCTGTTGCTGAACCAACTTCTGCCTGACAGCCACCAGCCGCTCCGGAGATCGACGCATTGTTCGCGACGACGAAGCCGAACGCACCGGATGTGAATAAGAAGCGTAGCATTTGCTCACGCGTTGGGTTTAAGCGATCTTTGACCGCAAATAACGTACCTGGCACGACGCCGGCACTCCCTGCCGTTGGTGTCGCACAAATTTTTCCCATCGCAGCATTGACTTCATTCGTTCCGATTGCTTTACTAACGGCGTCCAGTAATAAATCACCGGATAATCCTTTACCTGAAGCACGGTACCGCTGGAGTAAGACAGCATCTCCACCAGTTAAACCTGTCACCGATTGGACACCGTCGCCATCAAGTGAACGAGCGACCGCATCTTCCATCACTTGTAGGTTTCGTTCCATCATCGCATAGACTTCATCTCGCTCCAAATGACGAACCGTCATCTCTTGTTCGATCATGACTTCCGAAATTGGAATATTTCGTTCCGTCGCGATGGCGACGAGTTCTTTAACGGATTTAAACATTTCTTCACTCTCCCATCATGACGGCACGCTCGACTTGAGGTAACCGATCGATTTCTTCCAACACTTCTGCCGTTATCCGGTCATCAATCTCAATTGCCATAAGTGCTTGTTTTCCTTTTTCGTGCCGTGATACTTCCATATGCCCGATGTTGATTTCGTAATCAGCCAAAATGCTCGTCACGGCTGCAATTGCTCCGAACCGGTCATGGTGTAAGACGACAAGTGCCGGTCCCCCACCGGACAAACGAAGCGGTACGCCATTTAATTCCGTGATTTCAATCGTTCCCCCACCAATTGAAATACCGACCAATTCAAACTCTTCTACTCCATTCGTCAAATGGACACGAGCCGTATTCGGATGATCCGTCAACGCTTCACTCGTCTCGAAATGAATCTCAATCCCTTTCGACTTCGCGATATCGATCGATTGCGGAATCCGGTCGTCAAACGTATCGTATCCGAGAACACCGCCGATGATGGCGACATCCGTTCCATGTCCACGATACGTATCAGCGAATGAACCGTAAAACGTGATGTGGATGACAGTAGGCGTTTCCCCGAATAATTTACCCGCCATCAATCCAATCCGTGCAGCCCCTGCTGTATGCGAGCTCGATGGACCAACCATGACTGGTCCGATGATGTCAAAGACGCTACGATATTTCATTTCTTTTCCCCTCTCTATGAAACAAACGAAATCCCACCTCTATTATCGCAGATGGTGGGATTCGTGAAAAGGCTAGTCGCCCTTTTTCAGTATGATGGTTTTATTCGACGCTTAAAATGTACGAATAAAGTGGTTGTTTGCCGTCGTGGACTTCCACTTCAGCATCCGGATTAACCGATTCGATGTACGCGACGAGGTCGTCGACTTCTTCTGTCGAAACGCCTTCACCGTAAAGAACTGTGATGATTTCGTCGTCCTCTGTGACGAGTGTATCGACCAGTTTCTTGACAGCACCAAGACTCGAAGTGTCCGTAGCGACGATTTGTTTTTCAGCAATCGCCATGTGATCGTCTTTCTTGATTTCAACACCATCAATATTCGTATCACGAACGGCATATGTGACTTGACCCGACTTTACAGCTGCGATCGCATCCTCCATGTGTGCTTCGTTCTCTTCAACAGTCGCTTCCGGATTATAGACGATCGTCGCCGCCAAACCTTGTGGGACTGTCTTTGATTTCACGACTGTTACGCCACAATTCGCAACAGAAGCTGCTTGTTCAGCGGCCATGATGATGTTCGAGTTGTTCGGATAAACATAGACATGTTCAGCGTGTGCATCCTCGATCGCCTTGACGATGTCTTCCGTTGACGGGTTCATCGTTTGTCCGCCTTCGATGACGACACTGACACCGAGTGATTTAAAGAGTTCACTGATACCTTCACCCATTGCGACTGTCACGAGGGCTGCTTTCGCTTTTGTCTTCGGTGCAGCGACTGGAGTGACTTGGTTCGCGCCCTCTTCTTCGAGGATCGTCGAGTGTTGTTGACGCATATTTTCAATCTTAACAGCAACGAGCTCACCGAAACGTTGTCCTTTTGTAATGACTTCTCCTGGCGTTTCAACGTGGACGTGAACTTTAAGGAGCTCTTCATCCGCGACGACGAGCAACGAATCACCGAATTCCGCTAATTCGTTCCGGAATGCTTCTTCACTGAACGGCGCATTTGCTAACTTGTCATCTTGGAAGCGAACCATGATTTCCGTACAGTAGCCGTAATGGATCTCTTCTGTCGACATGAAGCTTTGAGCCGATTTATGATGCTCTGCTTCGACGAGTGCTTCCATGACTGGCGCATGTGGCTTATCAAGTTCTTTTCCTTCGAGTGTCGCGAGGAATCCTTCATAGATACAGACGAGACCTTGACCACCAGAGTCAACGACACCAACTTCTTTTAATACAGGAAGAAGGTCAGGAGTTCCGTCAAGCGATACTTTCGATGCTTCGACGAGTTGACGCATCAACTCTAAGAAATCCGTCGTCGTTTCAGATTGTGCGATAGCAGCGACAGCTGTCTCACGGGCAACTGTCAAGATCGTTCCTTCGACCGGTTTCATGACTGCTTTGTATGCTGTATCGACACCTTTTTGTAACGCATCAGCGAACTCTTTCGTATCAATCGTTGCTTTTCCTTCGATTGATTTCGAGAATCCACGGAACAATTGACTTAAGATGACGCCAGAGTTTCCGCGCGCCCCCATCAATAATCCACGTGCGAAGACGTTTGCGACTTCCGATACAGAATCCGAAGTGGATTTACCTGCTTCTTTTGCACCTGAAGTCATCGTCAAATTCATGTTCGTTCCCGTATCACCATCAGGCACAGGGAAGACGTTCAATGAATCGACGAAATCTGCGTTTTGATAGAGATTCGCCGCGCCATTTTGAATCATCTTGACTAACTGCGCTCCTGTTAAACGATCTACACTCACTAAAGTTTCCTCCTCTATTCCCGCCTTAGACATTCGTCAAGCGGACTCCTTGGACAAAGATGTTCACAGATGTCACGTCAAGACCTAGTGCCTGACTGAGCGTGTATTTCACGCGACTCTGTACGTTGTTCGCCACCTCTGAGATTTTCGTTCCATAGCTTACGATGATATGCATATCGATATGGACCTGCTCTGAAGCCTGTCGAACGATGACACCGCGTGCAAAGTTCTCACGTTTTAAGAGTTCAGCAAGACCATCCTTGATTTGAGACTGGGATGCCATACCAACGACACCAAAACATTCCATTGCTGCGCCGCCCGCAAGTTGCGCGACGACATCATTATCTACATCAATCTTTCCATAGGTCGTTTTCATCTCGATCGCCACCTGAGTAGCCCCCTTTGAATATTGTATTCTTCTCATAATTCTACTATAAGGACCTACTATTGAAAAGTCGCCGTACTGACTATACAATGAATAAGTGAAAAATAGTAGCGGTCAAATGAACTTTTACCATCATCCTCATCCATTATTTTAAATTTCGAGGTTGTCTGTCAAGTTTTTTTCTTGTCAGCTACTTTTTTTATGTTGCAACCGCCCTGACACCATGCTAAGATAGCAAAGTGTCTATTAGGACGAACGCAAAACAACATAAAAGGAGGCGGAACGCATGGCACGTAAATGCTACGTTACTGGGAAATCGCCAAAGTCGGGTAACAACCGTTCACACGCATTGAACAAAACAAAACGTACTTGGGGAGTCAACGTACAAAAAGTACGTATCCTCGTCGACGGTAAGCCGAAAAAGGTTTGGGTTTCAGCTCGAGCTCTTAAATCAGGTAAAGTCGAACGCGTATAAGGCGCAACCACCGGATGGGAATCTTCCCTTCCGGTTTTTTTATGCCCTCATTTATTTTTCTCATAAACTAATTGTCGCTTTTATTGAAAACGCTTACAATAGGAACGTACTTTATTTTGTCAGAATTGGGGGAAGTCATCATGCAACTCAAACGAGAGATGACGAGTCGACACCTGTTCATGATTTCACTCGGCGGAATCATCGGAACAGGCTTATTTTTAGGGTCAGGGTTAACGATTTCACAAGCAGGACCTCTCGGGGCGGTCCTCAGTTACATCGTGGGTGGGACCATCATGTATCTGACGATGTTATGTCTAGGAGAATTAGCGGTCTATCTGCCGGTCTCGGGGTCATTTCAGACCTATACGACCCGCTTCATCGGACCAGGAATCGGCTTTGCCGTCGGTTGGATTTATTGGCTCGGCTGGGCCGTGACGGTGGCACTCGAAATTACAGCTGCCGGCAGTTTGATGGACCGCTGGTTTCCGAACGTACCCGTTGTCGTCTGGTGTACCGTCTTTACGGTCTTACTGTTCGGTCTGAATGCCGTCTCCGCCAAAGCATTCGGTGAAGCTGAATTCTGGTTCTCGAGTTTGAAGGTCCTCGCGATCCTGTTCTTCATCATTCTAGGTGGCGCTGCTTGGTTCGGCTGGTTACCGATGGAAGCAGATCGCCCAACATCGTTATTTGCGAACTTTACGGCAAGCGGTTGGTTTCCAAACGGGATTCTCGGTGTCTTGACGACGATGATTGCCGTCAACTTCGCCTTCCAAGGAACGGAATTGATCGGTGTTGCGGCTGGGGAGTCCGACACGCCCGAAAAATCGATTCCAAAAGCGATCCGCAATACAGTCTGGCGGACGTTCATCTTCTTCGTCTTATCGATTACGATCGTCGGTGCATTGATTCCGTATGAAACAGCTGGCGGAGTCAGCAGTCCGTTCATCATGGTCTTTGATGCGATCGGTATTCCGTACGCTGCTGATTTGATGAACATCGTCGTCTTGACAGCGTTGTTGTCCGTCGGAAACTCCGGATTATATGCGGCGACTCGGATGTTATGGGCAATGGCGCAAGAAGGGATGATTTCAAAGAAATTATCTTACGTCAATGCACGTGGTGTGCCGATGCGGGCGTTGCTCTTTACGATGATGTTCGCGATGTTATCGCTTCTGACCGCATTTTTCGCAGAAGATACCGTCTTCATTTGGCTCTTGTCCTTAGCCGGACTCGGGGCTCAAGTCGGCTGGATTTCAATCTCTGCTTCGCAGCTTGCATTTCGTCGTCAGTTCGTCCGAAACGGACACGATGTATCCGAACTGAAATTCAAGACACCACTCTATCCGGTGTTACCACTGATTTCGTTGACACTTAACGTCGTCGTCCTCGTCAGTCTTGCGTTTCAAGCGGATCAACGAATCGCTCTATACATCGGTGTTCCTTTCTTCCTTGTCATGTGGGGAAGTTATCATCTCTTCGTCAAAGGAAAACATCTATCCGCTCAAAGCGACATCCGTGTCGCCCCTTCTCAACTCGAAGAATAATTTCATCTAAAAAGAGGCCGCGGAGTCATCCACGGCCTCTTTCCTATGATTGTGCTATTCCTTAAGCGTCCGCATCATCAATAGTTCTCCTTGATGGAGCTCTACCTTCGCTTCTGACGCACACCATTCATTACTGACGGTCAAGGAACCTCCGACCGGTACTGGATGTGCATCAAGTGGATATTTGACTCCGGATAAGCTTAAAGTCGATGGTACGAGTGGAATGAACGAAAGATAATGATAGCTCCCTGCTTCGACTGCATACGTTCCCTCAGCCAAGTATCGTACCTCTTCTCGTTTCGTCACGAGTCGTGCCTCTGGGTATCGCTTCAATAGATATACATTTTGGACGGTCATGTCGAGCCGCCCACCTGTCGCCCCGATAATGAAGGTATCCTCAAACTGTTTCTTCTCTGAGACTGTACGAAGTGCCAGTTCGAGATCCGTTTCATCTTTCTCGGCCGGATGAACGATTGCCCCTTCTGGTACATAACCAAGCGAATCAAAATCACCAATCGTCAGGTCGCATGTCAGCCCAAACGATTCAATCGTCTGAACACCACCGTCGACACCGACGATAAAATCACCTGGCTGACAAAACGTCCGTAAATCCGGCGCTTCTTCTCGCGGACCGGCACAGACGAGAATCGCCCGCATCTCAGACGCCTCGTGCCGAATAACGGAGTAAGCGTGGCGCAGTCGTAAATAAAAGACCCGCAACGACACCACAAAGAACGTAAGACGGTACCATGTATGTCGCGTTATAAATCAATGAATACGGTACGACTGGACCTTCGGCATACTCGGCAAAAAAGACGATTCCACTGATGACATGACAGATATAACGGAGTCCTGCGCCTAATAACGTCGCCAGGAGAACGAACGCCATCAAGCTTTTCTTTTGTCCATTGCGTGCGGCTAGTCTGACTTGACGCGCGAACAGACCACTTAATCCGACGACACCATACGCAATCGTATAGTCAAGCATCGGTTGAACGATCGTCAAGACTTGTGGAGCGAACATCAATTGAATCGTACCGACAAGCGCTCCCGTGACGACCCCTCCGACGACCCCGTGGCGAAATGCCATGACGAAGATCGGTAACATCGCTAAGCTGATCGAGCCACCTTGTGGCATTTTGAATGGAATCAGTAAATCAAAGACGACTCCGAGACTGGCGAAGATGGCAATTTCCATCATCATTTGTAACCGTTTCATGCTATTTTCCTCCTTCATTGTACGAGAGGACGCAAAAAGGCAGTACGACGAACGCCGTACTGCCTGCGTGCGCCACATCCCTACGTCCGTTTGAACGGAACAGGTTCGAAGGGTTAAAGTCTAAAAGACTCCTCTCAGCCGCTTTTCAAGCGACACCCCTTGCGGTCATCATATTTCGTTTTCTCGTTCTTATTATACGGCAGCCCCTTGACGAATGCTAGTAATCGCTTCCGCATAATCTGGTGCATTGTAGATTGCTGATCCTGCGACGAGAACGTTCGCACCGTTATCGATGCAAAGCTTTGCCGTTTCCGGATTGACGCCACCGTCAATCTCGATTTCAAATGTCAGACCGCGATCTGCTTTCATTTGCGCAAGTGATGCGAGTTTTGGCATGACACGCTCGATGAAGGCTTGTCCACCGAAGCCCGGATTGACCGTCATCAATAAGACCATATCGACATCCTCAAGGACGTGTTCAATCGTTGATAATGGCGTATGGGGATTCAAGACGACTCCTGCCTTTGCGCCCGCTGCTTTGATTTGTTGCAAGACACGATGGACATGATTCGTCGCTTCGACGTGGAACGTCACGATGTCCGCCCCTGCTTTGACGAAATCCTCGACGAAACGTTCTGGCTGGTCGATCATCAAATGGACATCGAGAATCATATCCGTCTTTTGACGTAAGCTGTTAAGCACAGGTAGTCCAAACGAGATATTCGGTACGAACTGACCGTCCATGACATCAAAATGGATATAGTCCGCGCCTGCTGCCTCGACTGCTTTGACATCACGCTCAAGATTCGCAAAATCTGCTGATAAGATAGATGGTGCAATTTTAATCATCTTCAATACCTCCGGGCTCGATTCTTGATTTCGTCTATAAACATACCATAGTTCTCATAACGAGAGGACATGATTTCTTGTGCTTCGACGGCTTCCTTGACGGCACATCCGGGTTCATTCAAGTGCAAACATCCTCGATACTTACATTCGTCCTGTACAGCCACGAATTCAGGAAAACTCCACCGTACATCCTCGATTTCCATATCATACGGAAAATCAAGGTTCGAGAAACCTGGTGTATCAGCAATCAAGCCTTCGGCAAGTGGCATCAACGTGACGTGACGTGTCGTATGCCGTCCACGTCCGAGTGATTTCGAAATCGCACTCGTCTCTAAGTCGAGTGTTGGTTCAAGTGCGTTCAAGAGCGAACTTTTCCCAACACCGGATTGTCCGGCAAGAACGCTCGTTTTCCCGGCCAGTAACGGACGGACTTGTTCAACACCTGTCAATGTCTCACTTGATGTCTCGATGACCGTATAACCAATCTTCCGGTAAGCGGCAATTGCCTCTCTAACTGCAGGACCTTTGACATCATCAAGCAAGTCCATCTTCGTTAACAGGATGACGGGTTGGATTTCCTTCGCTTCGATCAAGACGAGGAAACGATCGAGCAAGTGCGCTGAAAAATCAGGTTCTGCAGCCGAGACGACAAGCAACGCTTGATCGATATTCGCGACAGGCGGGCGTACTAAAAAGTTGTCCCGCTCCTTCACTTCGAGAATATACCCGGTCTCACTTTCGATATGAAGAACGACTTCGTCTCCAACGACTGGACTGATGCCGCGTTTTCGGAAATTCCCTCTTGCCCGTGAACGGACCTCTCCTTCTGGTGTCATGACATCATAAAAGCCACCCTGCAGGCGTATGATCGTTCCTTCTCGATTCTCTTCGATGCGTTGTTCCGTCATCCTATGCACTCCTTTTTCATCACAGTCACTGTGCGTCTTTTGCTTGATTGTACGTGATGGTTTTTGAACGATACACCGTATCGTCTTTATAAATCGTAATCTTGCCTTCTTCTCCCGGATCAATCGTCACCGGCACGTCGAATGTCTCATCTTGGTCAATTGATTCCTCGATGACGGTCCGCTTCCCTTTCGCATCTTCCGTCTCAATCCGGATGACTTGTTTCGGTGGTTCCTCGTCCTCGTTCTCGCTGACCGCGTCATAGACGACCTTTTCAGGGAACGTCGCTGTCAACGTTTTTTCTTCCTCACCTTTTGAGATGAAGACCGTCACGGAGTCGTTCGGTTCGACTTGAGTCCCTGCTTGTGGGAATTGACGGATAACTTGATCGAGTTTCACGTCGCTAGAAAATTCTTGCTCGAACGTTCCATCGAGCCCTTTTTCGTCCAGGTAGGCTTTTGCTTCGTCACTCGATAAGTTCGTCAAATCCTTCAACTCGAAGGAAGATGTTCCTTCCGAGACGGTGATCGTAATCGTTTGTTCTTTCGCGATGACCTCCGTACCAGCCGAGATCGATTGCCGGATCACATTACCTCGCTCGATTTCATCCGACTTTTCACGTTCGACCTCGACTTTAGCGAATCCAGCCTCTTTTAACGTCTCAATCGCCTCTTTTTCAGCGTCATCTGTCACATCCGGTACTTCGACCGGAGCACTTCCGGTAGAGACGACCAAGTTGACTGTCGAGCCCTTCTTGACCTGTGCGTTTTCACGCGGTGTCTGACTGATGACGTCTCCCTCATCGACCGTATCACTGTTTCGTTCTGTCGTCTCGACAACAAATCCAAGTTTCTCAAGCTTCGTTTCCGCTTCATCTCCATCCGTTTTGACGACGGACGGTACCGTAACGGTAGGATCCGGCCACATCGCAAACGTCGTAGCCGCTCCACCGAGTAATACCAGTAATAATAGGATGACCCACCAGCGTTTTTTCTTTTTCTTTTCTGACGGTTTCGGTTGAACGGTCGTGACGACAGGTGTGTCCGGTTCCGCTTTTGATTCTTCTGGCACTTGTACAGGTGATAAGACCATCGTCTTTTCCATCTCATCCTCTTCTGCACCTCGGATGCCTTCACTTGCTCGTTCGTCAGACAACGCCGTCACCATATCTGCCTTAAAGGCTGCGACGGACTGCTGACGGTCATGCGGTGCTTTTGCGAGCGCCTGCATGATACAGTTCTCAAGCGCTTGTGGCACTTTCGGATTCAAGACGGATGGACGACGCGGTGTATCTTGCAGATGCTTCAAAGCGATCGCAACCGGTGAATCACCCTCGAACGGGACTTGTCCTGTCACAAGTTCGTATAAGACAGCACCAAGCGAATAGATATCCGACTTCTCATCGGCAAATTTACCTTTTGCTTGTTCTGGCGAGAAGTAATGGACAGACCCAAGGACGGACATAGTATGCGTCAGAGTCGCATTCGACATCGCCACAGCGATTCCGAAATCCGTTACTTTGACGGTACCATCCTCTCGAATCAACATGTTTTGCGGTTTGATATCGCGATGGATGATTCGGTGTGCATGGGCATGATCGATCGCATCACAAATTTGAGCGATGATATCGACGGCCTGCGGCACAGGTAATGCTTGATTTTCACAAAATGTCTTTAATGTCATACCATCGATATACTCCATGACGATGTAATAGATGGCATCTTCTTCGCCTACATCATAGACGGCAACGATGTTTGGATGATTCAAGCTGGTAGCAGCATGCGCTTCACGTTCGAATCGACGAATGAACTGTTCGTCATGCGAAAATTCAGTCCGTAAAATCTTAATGGCAACATGACGCTTTAAAATCTCATCATAGGCTTGATAGACATTCGCCATCCCGCCACTTCCAACTAGCCGTTCTATGCGGTAGCGGTCATTTAATCGATCTCCGTATCGCATATTCAGACCCTCTTTCTTTCTTTGAACCGGATGGCGGCAATCGTAATATTATCCGCGCCTCCTCGAGCATTCGCTTCTTTCACCAATCGTCCGACGATCTCATCAAGCGGATCATCCCGTAAGATGATTTGTTCGATGACATCATCTGGCACTTCATCGGTCAACCCGTCGCTACACACAAGGACGAGGTCATAGTCTGGAGCATCTCTTACTTGAATGTCGACTTCGACCGTTTCGTTCGAGCCGACCGATCGTGTGATGACATTTTTACGTGGATGATTTTCGACTTCCTCGTCCGAAAGCTCTCCCATTTGTCGTAACATGTTGACGTAAGAATGATCATCCGTCAATTGTTTTAACGCCGTACCCTCAAGGGCATAGACCCTACTGTCTCCAACATGACCGATGACGAGCAAATCCTCGACCCAGCACACACAGGCAATGGTCGTTCCGACGATCGCAAGTTGTTCTTCTTTTGAAAACTGAAGAATCCGGGCATTCGCTTCGGCTACACGTTGTTCTATCCATTCGGACAATTCCATCGGACGATTTGGCATGAGGGAAAAGGATGCTTCAAATACCTCGCGAACAATCGCACTTGCGATATCGCCAGCAGCGTGACCTCCCATACCATCCGCAACGACAGCAAGACCACGTTCAGCGTTCCCGATGAGTAATACCGTATCCTCATTTTTAGTCCTGACTTTCCCAGTGGTCGAAAGGTGAGCTAACTCCATGACAGTCCTCCGTTCGTATCAATCTTCTCGTTTCTTAAACGCGGCAATGTAGAAGCCATCCGTTCCGACTGTCGTCGGTAACAACTTGAGTTCTGCTCGATCTCCGATTAGATGCCGCACGGATTCTGGCATGCGTTCCGCGAAAGATGCATCAAAGTCAAAACCCTGATCGAGAATGAACGCTGTCTGCTCCTCGTTTTCGGTCGGATCAATCGTACAAGTCGAATAGACGAAGATTCCACCTTTTTTAACGAGTGGTAAGACAGATGTCAAGATGTCTCGTTGAATTTTTGGGAGTTGCTCGAGTTGTTCTGGACGTTTCGTCCATTTGATATCCGGTTTTCTCCGAATGACACCAAGTCCTGAACAAGGTGCATCGACAAGAATCCGGTCAAAGGATTCTACTTTGAAGCGTTCCCCTGCTTTACGGGCATCTAACGCTTCTGCTTGAACAGTCGTAAGACCTAATCGTGTCGCTTGCTGTTCAATCAATTTAATCTTATGTGGATGAAGATCAAGTGCCTGTAGTGTACCCGTCGTCAAACCTTCAGCAATATGCATCGCTTTCCCACCAGGTGCGGCACAGCTGTCGAGTACATGATCGGATGCTTCTGCACCAAGCGCACGGGCGACGAGCATTGAGCTCTCATCCTGAAGAGAAAGATACCCACGGTCAATCAGATCCGTTTTTTGGACGCTTCCTCGTTCGATTTCGAGACCGTCCGGCGCGACCGTAGATGGTTTTGCCGTCACACCTTGATCGAGTAGAAGCTCGATTGCTTCCTCCCGCGTCGTTTTCGTGCGATTGATGCGGACCGTGACCGGTGCCGGTGTGTTATTTAATTGACAGATCTGAAGCGTTTCTTCCGGACCAAACAGTTCGATCCAACGTTCGACGAGCCACTGCGGGTGACTCGTTTCAATGCTGATTCGTTTTGCAGCAGGCTCAATCTCAGCGAAATGAGGCATTCCCGCCCGTAATACATTCCGTAGCACTCCGTTGACGACTTTCGAGACATGGACTTTCCCACGTTTTTTAGCAATTTCAACGGCTTCATGAATGACGGCATGATCCGGTACACGATCGAGATAAAACAACTGATAGACACTCATTCTTAACAATGGGCGCATGAATGGATCAAGTTTTTTCTGTTTCGCTAAATATGGTTCTAAAATATAATCAAGCGTCAATTCACGACTGAGCGTCCCGTAAACGAGTTCCGTGAACAAGCCGACATCTGACGCCGAGATGGCGCGTTTTTCAAGCATTTGGTGGACCGTAATTGTTGAGAAGGCGCCACCTTGTCCGATTTTCATCAGTGTCGTTACTGCTGCGTCGCGTACATTCATGCGTTCTCACCTACTTGTTGTCCGAGTTCAAGCGATTGACCAATCCCGCGCATGAACGTGGCACCATCCATCCGTTTTTTGCCGGACGGCTGTAAGTCGATCAGCTTCAACGCTGTTTCGGAACCTGTCGCGATGACGGGACCATCCGCTTCTAATGCGATGATTTCACCCGGTCGTCCCGTTCCTGAGACTTTCGTTGCGAAAAAGACTTTTAAGCGATCGTTCCCAAGCATCGTATACGTACTCGGGAATGGATTCATCCCACGAATTTGATCGTAGAGTGTCTCACCCGGTAGCGTAAAATCAAGTCGTTCCCGCTCACGTGAAATGTTCGGCGCAAATGTCGCTTCTTCCTCGACTTGTGCTTCCGGTGTCAATTCACCTGCTAACAGACGTGGTAACGTTTCAAGTAACAGGCGCGCTCCTGCGTCCGCTAACTTCTCAAACATCGAACCGGCTGTATCGTTCTCTTCGATTGGAACGATGATTTTTGACAACATATCACCTGCGTCTAGCCGATCGACCATATACATGATCGTCACACCTGTCTCTTTTTCTCCATCGATGATCGCTTGATGAATCGGTGCACCGCCACGATATTTCGGTAAGAGTGACGCATGGACGTTGATCGCCCCAAAACGTGGTGCTTCGAGAATAGCGGTCGGGACGATCTGACCGTAAGCTGCCGTGATAATGAGATCTGGTTTTAAATCGAGAACATCTTGATAATCCTCTCGAATTCGTTTCGGTTGCAACACAGGAATGTCGTGTTCCATCGCGACGAGTTTTACAGGCGTCGGTTTGACTTCCCGTTTTCGTCCGACTGGTTTATCTGGTTGTGAGACGACACCGACGACGTCATACCCAGCATCGATGACTTCACGCAGCGTTCCTGCTGCAAACTCAGGCGTACCCATGAAAACGACGCGCGGTTTTTCTTGCTCGACGAGTTTATCCGTGAACAGGACACCATCTAAATGATCCATCTCGTGTTGGATGGCACGTGCAAAAAAACCGTTTGCTTTGATTTTAACCGTCCGCCCGAGACGATCTTGAGACTTGACGACGATTCGGTCGAACCGTTCAACCGGTCCGAAGATGCCCGGCATACTGAGACATCCTTCATCATCGATTTGCGAACCGTCCGCTTCGATGATTTCCGGGTTGATCAGCTCGATTGGTCCCGTCTCATCATCGGTATGAACGACGGCTACACGAATCGGCTGGTTGATTTGCGGTGCGGCTAAACCAACCCCGTCATATTCGTACATCGTATCGAACATCCGGTCGATCATTTTACCGAGTTTTTTATCAAACTTCGTGACAGGTTCACACACCTGTCGTAATACATCATTTGGTACTTCTACTACTTTATACATACAGACACCTCACATGAATACAAATGGATTCAAGTCAATCGCGACTTGTGTTTTTGATTTTTGACGACGGGATAAGATATCACGGAGATGTGTCCGGACATCCTCCTGTCCTTTATGTTTAATTAAGACCTGTTGCCGGTACATATTTTTGAGTCGAGCGAGTGGTGCATCAAACGGTCCATTGACGACTAAATCCTCAGATTCAAAGGCACGAAGCTCGGAAGCGATTTGCTGCGCTTCTGCTTGTGCTTCGAGCGGATGCGCTGCTGAAACTGTAATCAGACCAAGGAACCAAAATGGTGGATGCCCACCGAGCTTTCGCAATTGCATCTCTCGCTTATAAAACGTTTCGAAATCATGCTGTTTGGCCGTTTGAATGACGTAATGCTCCGGGTTGTAGGTCTGGATAATTGACTGACCAGCGAGTTGACCCCGTCCGGCACGACCCGACACTTGGGTGATCAACTGAAACGTGCGCTCACTTGCTCGAAAATCCGGAATACCAAGCGTCGCATCGGCAGCAATCACTCCGACGAGTGTAACGTTCGGAAAGTCGAGACCTTTTGCGATCATCTGTGTTCCGAGCAGAATGTTTCCTTCCTTGCGTTCAAAGGCATCGAGTAATTTCTCATGCGCACCTTTACGCGACGTCGTATCCTGATCCATCCGGATGATTCGCGCCTCCGGAATCAAGTGTGCCAATTCTTCCTCAATCTTTTGCGTACCCGTTCCGAACTGACGAATTTTCGTCGATTCACAGGACGGACAAGTTTTCGGCATTGCGGCTTCAAACCCACAGTAGTGGCATTTCAAGCGATCTTCATGTTGGTGATAGGTTAAATTCACGGCACAATGCGGACATTGTAGCGTCTCCCCGCAATCCCGACATAAGACGAAGGTCGTATATCCGCGACGGTTCAGGAGTAAGACGGTTTGTTCCCCACGTTCGATGCGTTCTTTGATGCCTTCGACTAGCGCGAGGCTGAACGGCGTACGATTGCCCCGTTCGAGTTCCTTACGCATATCAACGATGTCGACTGGAGGCAGTTCCCCACCGAATCGTTCACGAAGCGGTAAGTAACGATAAACCCCTTTTTGTGCCCGTGCATACGTCTCGAGTAACGGTGTTGCACTTCCGAGCACGACGGGACAACGATGATAGGCTGCCCGCCATTTTGCGACGTCGCGCGTATGATAGCGCGGATTCTCTTCCTGCTTATAAGTTGTTTCATGTTCTTCATCGAGAATGATGATTCCGATGTTCGTCAGCGGCGCAAACACAGCAGACCGTGCACCGACGACGACATCGACCTCGCCTTGGGCGATTTTGCGCCACTCATCATACTTTTCTCCGAGCGATAGACCGCTATGCAAGACAGCGACCCGTTCTCCGAAACGGCGTTTAAACCGTTTGACCATCATCGGCGTCAGACTGATTTCTGGGACGAGCAAGATCGCTTGTCTACCGCGTTCGAGTTGTGCATGAATCGATTCAAGATACACTTCCGTCTTACCGCTTCCTGTTACGCCATGTAACAAAAACGTTCCGGTCTCAGCTTCAGCCGTAATCGCCGAGACAGCTTCCTGTTGCTTTTCCGTCAAAGAGGACGGCACAAAGATGTCTTGAACGAGATGTTCATAAGGATTTCGCCGAACATCGATCGTCTCGACTTGAATGATGCTCTTTTTCTCGAGGGCGTTCAACGTCGCGCTCGTTGCGCCCGTTGCCTGCTTGACTTCACTCCAAAGCGCATCCGGAAATTCTTGAATATACGAGTAAAGTGCCGCTTGTTGGCTCGCTTGTTTCGTAAAAGTTGCTTGCTCCTTTAGAAGACGAATCCGTTTATCGATCTTAGACGTCTTTTTCTCGCGAATGACCGGTTGAAGCGTCACGTCAGCTTGTTTCGCCGCTGTTAAGACGATTTGTTGGACTTCCGTTGGCAATTGACTCATTTTCTTGCCATGATATGCCCGAAGTGGGCCCGACTCGACTATGACCAGTTTATCATAACTCACCTTTAAGGCAGCCGGCAGCATCGCAAGCAATGCCGTCGCTTGAAAACACAAAGTCGTTTCCGATAGATACGCCGATAACTCGAGTAATTCCTGTGTATAGGTCGGGGTCTCATCTAAGACACGGACGATCGATTTGACGTTCGTCAGATCAGACGTTGCTTTCGTTCCGACGACGATTCCAAGCAACGCCCGTGGACCAAATGGTACTTCGACGCGCATACCGGGAACGATCAGCTCTTGCCAGAGTTCTGGAACGGCATAATCGAACGGACGATCGACCGTTGCTGCTGCGACGTCAACGATGACTTCGGCTATCATGCCAATGCCTCCGCGAATTGGCGCATGAGCGATTTGGCGAGCGTCGATTTCAATTGTTGATCGTATCGCGTGACGGAATCGTTCTTTCCAAAAACGACGACTTCATTTTCATCACTGACGAATCCGATATCAGATCGTGACACATCGTTCGCGACAATGAAATCGGCTTTCTTTCGGACGAGTTTTTGTTTAGCGAACGTCTCGACATCCGTCGTCTCAGCCGCAAATCCGACTAATAGCTGATGTTGTTTCTGCTCACCAAGCGTCTTCAGAATATCGGTCGTCTCTTCGAGTTCAATTCGAAGTGGTCCGTGGATTTTTTTCTGCTTCTGATCGTACTGGATAGACGGTCGATAGTCAGCTACGGCAGCTGACATGATGACGATGTCTTGCGTTTCATAATCACGTAACATGGCTTCAAGCATCTCTTCTCCTGATTCAACAGCAATCGTCGCTATCCCGGTCGGTAATCCGATCCGAAGTGGTCCATGGACGAGCGTGACATCGGCACCTGCGTCTCTTGCCGCTTCTGCTAGCGCAATTCCTGTCTTTCCGGAAGAATCATTCGTCAAGTAACGAACCGGATCAATCCGTTCCACGGTCGGTCCCGCACTGATCAAGACTTTTCGTCCGGCTAGATACTTCTCTTCAAAGAACGTTGAGAGTGTTGCGACTAAGTCTTCCGGTTCAGGTAAACGACCTTTCCCGACCCAACCACATGCGAGATTTCCGACTCCCGGTGCAATCACCTGGACACCGTCCTGCTTCAGTTGTTCGATGTTGCGGACTGTCGCCGGATGTTCGAGCATGTTGACATTCATCGCTGGTGCGACGATGACGGGACATGTCGCTGCAAGGATCGTCGTCGTGATGAAATCATCCGCGATCCCGTGCGCGAGTTTTGCAATTAAATTCGCGGTCGCTGGTGCGACGACGATCAGGTCCGCTTCGTCCGCTAAATCGATATGGGCGATCTTTGACGGATCATGCTCGATGAAGACGTCATCATAGACCGCTTTTCGCGTCAGTGCTTCAAACGTCGTCTTACCGACGAATTGTTGCGCATTACGCGTCATCGCGACTTGAACGTGTGCGCCTGCTTGAACAAGCTTTGAAGCGAGTGCTGCTGATTTGTAGGAAGCGATTCCACCGCCGACACACAGTAGAATGTTTCGGTTGGTTAACATGTAGGTGTCCTCCTTATTGAAAAAAACAGCCACGATGACAAGTGGCTGCTTCAAAATTAGTCTTGCGGTTGGTTCGTGACGGATACTTCTTCGAAATAAAGCTCTTCTAAAGCTTTCCCGACCGGTTTATGCGATTTTGGGTTCGTGACTTTCACGCGTTTCCCGTCTTGGATTTGACGCGCACGCTTAGCGGCAACTGTAACGATTGTATATTTCGACGGTACTTTCTTTTGAAGCTTATCAACTGATGGATATAACATATCACTTAACCTCCATGGCTTTTTTATATAGGGACGCGACACGTTCCCGACTGCAATGTTCCGCTGTGACGATCGCTTGGATCCGGTCACAGGCTTTATGAATTTCGTCGTTCGTCACGACATAGTCATAGGCATCCATCATCTCGATCTCTTCCTTAGCGACGAGAAGACGTTGCTTAATGACTTCCTCCGATTCCGTTCCACGCCCTACGAGGCGGTTCCGTAATTCTTGGAGGCTTGGAGGTGCAAGGAATAAGAAGACAGCTTCCGGAAAATGTTCTTTGACCTGCATGGCCCCTTGAACTTCGATTTCGAGAATGACGTCTTTTCCTTCATCTAGGATCTGGTTCACCCATTCGACAGGTGTTCCATAGTAGTTCCCTACGAATTCAGCATATTCCAAGAGTTGATTGTTCGCAATCATCTCTTCGAATTCTTCACGCGATTTAAAGAAATAGTGGACACCATCTACTTCTCCTTCACGCGGTTGGCGCGTCGTACAGGATACCGAGTAATGCAGATTGTTATCCTGATCTTCGCGCAAGGCACGACAGACCGTTCCCTTTCCGACACCACTTGGACCAGATAATACGAGTAATAAGCCACGCTCTTTGAAAATCACTTCAAAAACCCCTCCATCTCACAAACTTCACATTGTTTCATATTAGCAGTAGAGATAGGAAGTTCGCAAGTCATCTTTTTTAGCTCGACTGCTTTATCATACCATAACGATGCCATTTCTGTTACCTTTAGAAAGTGAGAACGAAATCAAGAAAGAAGGTAATCGTATGGCTTTTGACGGATTGATGACGACACGCGTCGTCAAAGAACTCCAACCGCTCGTCGGAGGACGGATCAATAAGGTATACCAACCATATACATTGGATTTAGTATTCCAGGTCCGGGCCGAGCGAAAAAACGTATTGTTGCTCGCCTCTGCGAATGCCATGTATGCACGGATGCACATTACGTCGGAAGCGGTCAGCAACCCGAGTGAACCCCCACTCTTCTGTATGATGCTCCGCAAGCATGTCGAAGGCGGATTCATCGAATCGATCGAACAACTCGAACGCGACCGGATCATTGTCTTACGTGTCCGTTCCCGCAACGAACTTGGCGATGAGGAAGCGAAAAAAATCTATGTCGAGTTGATGGGACGACACTCGAACATCATTTTGACCGATGGACAAGATAAGATCCTCGATGCGATCAAACACTTACCACTCAGTCAAAATACATTCCGGACGATCATGCCAGGGATGACCTATCAACTTCCACCAGCACAGGATAAAGTGGATCCACTCACAGGAGATATCGAAAAGGCACTCCACCGAATCGACTGGAACGCTGGGAAACTGGATCGCCAGTTACTTGGTCTCTTCAGTGGTCTGTCTCCACAAATTGCTAAGGAAGTCGTCACGCGGGCAGGTCTTGCGAACCGGACGAATCTTGCTACCGCTTTCCAGGACGTCTTAAAAGAACTAAACGGTCCTTATGTATTGCAACGGATGGAAGGCGGCAAGGAACGCTTTGCACCGGTCCGCTTAACGGAAGGTTCAATCATTGACGAAAAGACGTTCGCGACGAGTGGTCAAGTCCTCGACGCATTCTTCCATCAAAAAGCAAACCGCGATCGTGTCAAACAACAAGCGGCCGATCTCGA
The DNA here is from genome assembly GCF_002479335.1 of Exiguobacterium sp. UBA7533. NCBI lineage: Bacteria > Bacillati > Bacillota > Bacilli > Caryophanales > Exiguobacterium > Exiguobacterium sp. UBA7533. The sequence goes on from NZ_DLMP01000001.1 coordinate 161,556, forward strand.
ACGGTTCATCAAGAGTGAGTACGATAAGAATATCTTAAAGCGCTCAAAACTCGAAAAAGATTTAGAAGCGACGTTACGAATGGATGAATGGAAGCATAAAGGAGAACTGCTGACGACTTATCTCTATCAGCTCGAACGCGGGATGAAGGAAGCAACCGTCGTCGATTACTATGATCCAGACGGTGCTGAAATCACGATCTCGCTTGATCCCCGCTTCTCGCCAAACGAGAACGCACAGCGTTATTACAAACGGTATAACAAATTAAAAACCGCCAAAGTCGAAGTCGCGCGCCAGCTTGAGAAGAACCAAGCCGAGATTGCGTACTTCGAAGGTTTGCTTGCCCAACTCGATGTCGCATCCCCGGAAGATATCCGGGAAATGCGCGAGGAACTCGTCGAAGAAGGTTATCTGCGCGAACGACAAAAGAAGAAAAAGAAACCACAACTCCCACAACTCGAAGAATATCGTTCTTCGACCGGCCTTCCATTCTTCGTCGGAAAGAACAATAAACAAAATGATTACGCGACGTTCAAGTTTGGACGTCGGTCCGATACGTGGTTACACACGAAGGATATCCCAGGATCGCACGTCATCATTCAAAGTGATGCACCGGATGAGACAACGTTAAAAGAAGCAGCGATTGTTGCCGCCTACTACTCGAAAGCACGTGAATCGAGCCAAGTCCCGGTCGATTTTACGGAGTTACGATATGTCAAAAAACCGAGTGGTGCAAAACCCGGCTTCGTCATCTATACGGATCAAACGACACTTTACGTCACACCTGATCCAGATGTCGTCCAATCCTTACGTCAATGACGCTACACAAAAAAGCGCTGTTTTTCCTAAATATCACTTAGGAGAGACAGCGCTTTTTCATCTTCACTTCATTTTTTCTAACTGTTCCCGATAATCGAGCAAATGCCCATGGATGATATCCTTCGCCTCGCTTAATTCTTGATTGAATGAGAACATCGCTTGTTTTCGTTCGTGGGAGAAGATGACATCGTAATGATGGCTGAGTAAGAAATCAATTTCCTGGCCGAGCGTCTTTTCCTGTTCTTCTGTCATCGGGATATCCCGATGACTGGCAATGCTTTCAAGCAAGACGAGCAACTTGTCTTCAAGATCGACAAGCTCCTTCAGTCGGATGAACGCTTCACTTTGACCGCTTGCCATCAATGGATATTTTTGATCTTCTTGAAGCATCAACATCATTTCTTCATGTTTGAGAATTTGTTTCCGAACGGCAAGCAGCCTCGTATCATCTTGCACAAGACTCCGCCAATCTTCCATCAACTGTTGCGTCGTTTTTTTGACAAGCAAGAGTAAACGATCCTCATAATGTGGCGGGAAGACGATGTAATTGATGAGGACAGCAGATAACACACCGACGACAGTCAACAACGAACGTGATAATGCATAGTGGACGTAGTCGGCGGTCGGACTCTCGAACATCAACACGATGGCAAAGGCCGCGAACGTCGACATATCCGTTCTTCCAATCATCGAATTAAGGACGAGCGAGACAATTACGGCGAGTCCAATCGTCAGCGGATTCGCCCCAAGTGTCGCAACAATCGCAAGACCACACATTAATCCAAGTACTGTTCCGAAAATCCGGTTGAAGACGATTTTAAACGACCGATGAATCGTCGGTTGCATGGCAACAATTGCTGCGACAGCCCCCATTCCCGAATAAATATCGAACACATACCAGGAGATACTAAGCGCAAGAGCTACCGCGATACCGGTCTTGACCGTTCGTAGTCCAATCCGAAACTTTAATTTCACTCGAGCGTCACCTGCCCGACTTCACTATTGACTGTCACTTCCGGTTTTTCTTGTTTCGACAGTTCATAAATTGTCTCATCCTTATTCTTTTGTTTCGTATATCGGTCAGAGGCTTTAATATCGCCTCCTGTGTCAATCGTAATCGTACCGGCTGATTTATTTGGTTTTAGCTTCGTCGCGCCGTCAATCGTTGTGACGTCGAGACTCAACTTCGCCACATATTCCGCAAGAGAAACACTTTCACCTGTCACTTGCGCATGGACGGCATCCATCTCTTTGATGGAAATCGCACGTGTTGCATTCAGTGTAATCTCATCACCTTTTACTTTATCGAGACTCATCGCTTCTCCGTCCATCTCGATCGTTTTTGCGTAGATGCCCATTCCTTTAAGTGTTCCAGCATCGACATCGACACGGTTCATATAACTCGGTAGTCCCACTTGAATCGTATAGTCTGCTGTTTTTTCGCTCGGACGATTGCCGAGTCGAGACAGCCAACCATCTCGTCCTGTCACCGTTACCGTATTCGTCGATGTACTGATTTTCAGTCGTTTTCCACTCGACGCACTATCGACGAGTTTGATTTGGACGTTTCCGTCTGTGCTTCGAACGAATTGTACCGTTGCGTGCGGTGCCTCGATAGCGAGAGACTTATAGCGATTCGTCGTCTTGAATGTTTCGCCGCGCGATAACAATTCCGTTGAGACGAGCAATGTAATCGAATAGATGACGACAAGTCCGAGAACGACACCACCGTATAAATAAAGCGGTCGCTTCACTGGTCCTTTTTCTCCAATGCGGTTCAACCGTGCATCCATCTTTTGTTTTTGTTTATTTTTTAAGCGTGTGAACGACGATTGTTTTCGTTTCCGCACACTCCTACTATTATGCTCTTCCATGTCAGTCCCTCCATCTCATGTCTACCATTATTCCGAATATCTGAATCGGCTGTCAACAGCCCCTTCTTATCATAGAAGAAGTTCACCGTTTCGCCATCGGGCGGAAGAAGGAAGCATAATCGGATGAACTACAGATATTCCAGAAGAATAATCGACAAAAAGGAGAGGAACCTTGACGTTTCCTCTCCTTTGCTTAAGAACGGATTATAATTCGAGTGACTCGCCGATCGCGAGTAAATGACCAGTTTGACCTTGCGCTTCAATTTGTTCACAGAATGCGTTCGCATCTTGTTTGATTAAATCAAATGTATCGTAGTGGATCGGTACGACTGCTTTCGCTTGCAACATATCTGCAGCGATCAACGCATCATCCGGACCCATCGTGAAGTTATCACCGATCGGTAAGAAGGCTAAATCGATTTCGTGATGGGCGCCATAAAGGGCTAAATCCCCGAACAGTGCCGTATCGCCTGCGTGATAGATTTCTTTGCCTTCGATTGTCAGCAAGAATCCAGCCGGCATCCCCATATACGTAATGGTTTGTTTCTCTTCATCGATGATGCTTGATGAATGGAATGCCTGTGTCATCTTTACTTTACCAAACGAGAATTCAAACTGTCCGCCAAGGTTCATCGGGTGGACATTCAATCCTTTGAAGCTTAAATACGTTGCCAACTCATGCGTAGCGATGATCGTCGCCCCCGTTGCTTTCGCGATCCGCTCTGCATCAAGCATATGATCGGCATGCGCATGCGTCAAAAGAATGAAGTCCGCCTTGACGTCATCGGGATTCGTCGTCGCTTTATCGTTACCACTAAAGAAGGGATCGATGACGAGATGGTGACCATTCGTTTCAATCGTTACTGTTGACTGTCCATGATAAGTTAGCTTCATCTAGTTCACTGCCTCTCGATTAGGATTCGGATAATTGATTCCCTTCCCCCCATGCACATAAACCTTTCATGACCGGTTGTAGTGTAAATGACGCCTCTGTCAATTTGTATTCGACGTGCAGAACGGCTTCATCATACTCAATCTGCTCAATTATTTTGAGTCGTTCAAGTTCCTACAACTGATCAGTCGAGACTTTCCGAGAAATCCCGGGAATGGCACGTTGTAACTTAAAAATATTTCGTATCTTTCTCTAACGTGCAATATAATTGTGAACGCCATTTTCCGCCGATGATGGCGAGCTCCCGATTGACCGGAAATTGTTCAGTCGACATGTTGTTCTCTCCCCCAAAGTCGTTACTTCAAAGTGCGTACTATGAAATGGAGTGTAGCGCAGGTTAAAGTATGCTTAAATCATTTTGCAAAAAGAGTGTTAGACATGACGTATCCATATAATTTTTCGCACATCGGTCTTTCCGTGCCGAATCTCGACGAAGCTGTTCGTTTTTATCAAGAGATGAAGGACTGGTATATTATCATGGAACCATTTGATGTCCTCGAAGATGATTCTACCATCGGTGTCATGTACACAGACGTCTTTGGTACATGATGGGACAAGTTCCGGATCGCCCACATGGCGTCAGATGATCGCATCGACATCGAGTTGTTTGAATTCCCGAACAATGAACAATCCGAGAGTAATTGCGAATTCCTGAAACAGGTATCTTGCATTATACGGTTCAAGGCCCAGATGTCGAAGGGTTCGTCGAAAAAATCGTCCTCACGGCGGTAAACAACGGATGTCGATCTGCGAATACTATCCAGGAGACAAACCTTACCGGATAGTCTACTGTGAGGATCCATTTGGTAATCTCGTCGAAATTTACTCTCACTCATATTAACTCACGTATTCGAAAGGAGCTTATTAAACATGAAAGCATGGTTAAACCACTCAGGTACAGCCATTGATCAATGGACATTCGAAGAGGTCAAGACACCGACGCCAGGAGAAGGACAAGCCTTGATTCGCGTCAAGACGGTCGCACTGAATCCCGTCGACTATAAGGCAACCAAAAATCCAGCTTGGACGTTCCCGCATATTCCGGGCGTTGACCTAGCGGGTGTCGTCGAACAAATCGGACCCGGCGCAGAAGTGAAAATCGGCGATCGTGTAGCGATTCATACGAACCTGCAACGCGATGGTGCTTTTGCTGAATACGTACTTGTTGATACACGTGCTCTTGCCCCGATTCCAGAAGACGTCTCATTCGCTGAAGCCGCTGCGATTCTTTGCGCAGGCATGACAGCTTATGAAGCGATCGTCCAAAAGATGAATACGACAGGTAAAGAGACGATTCTCATCCATGCTGGTGCAGGTGGTGTGGGTGGCATCGGCATTCAACTCGCAAAACGCCTGGGTCTTAAGGTCGCGACGACTGCTTCGACGGAAAACCATGAGTGGGTCAAGCGACTCGGTGCCGATCTTGCCATCGACTACAAAAAAGAAAATGTAACCGAGGTCATTCGCGATTGGACGAATGATCGCGGCGCTGACTTGATTTTCAATACGGTCGGTCGAAATGAAGCAACAGCAGATCTCGGACGTCTTGCCTTCTCGGGTCAACTCGCCTTCATCGCCGGCGGTCCTGATCAATCGGTCGTCAAGCCGTTCACGCTCTCCCCTTCGATCCATGAAGTAGCACTTGCGGCTGCTTATGCAAGCGAAGATGACCGCGCGATCCGAAACCTTGGTCATATGGCAAGTGAATTATTACAACTGGTCGCAACGAAAGAACTCGATCCACTCGTCACAGAGGAGATTCCAGCAGCGGACATCGTCAAAGGATTACAACGTCTATCTGAACGTCACGTCCGTGGTAAAATCATCGCTAAATTTAACTAATACTTGCCGCGGCATAAAACAGCCGACTGTCCTTAGATAATAGGACGGTCGGCTGCTGTCGTACTCTATTTTTTAATTCCTGAACGTTGACTGAAAAAGCATCAGCCATGTTCACCGGTAGCGTTCTTGTTTTTTGATATGTAAGGATCGTCCGACTAACTCGAAACCGACATGCTGATAGATTTTATTCGCTGTCTGGTTCGACCAATCGGTATAGAGCGTCACGACCGGATAAGACTGTAGGAGGTGTTCAGATAGTTTTGCGACAAGATAAGAAGCATATCCATTCCCACGTAGTTTTTTCGGCGTATAGACGTAAGAAATCGTAATCCCAGTTTGCGTGGGACGTGTCGCTGCCGCCATCGCGACGAGCGTATTTCCGCTAAACAATCCGAACAAGCTTCCTTGCTGAATGTGTCGCGTCATTGACTGATGGAGTTGCGTAAGCTGTCGATCAGATGGACGCGTTTCGACCTCATATAAAAATCCGGACGCAAATTCTAAGGCTTGTTGTCCTTCATCGTTCGAAACCGGTCGGAAGACGACGTTCTCCGGAACATGTGGCATCTCGACCTTCGTCAATGCATACATCCCTTGTTCCATATGTACCTCATACATGGAATGTGGGAGTAAAAGCGGCGCTAAGATGGCCTGTTCTCCGACGAATCCTGGACTATCCAGAATTCGCGCAAGCTTTCGAATCCCTTCTTGCGAGAACATATCCCCTGCGACGATGACTTGCTCCGGTATCGTTTGCAATATGACGAGACGATGATCGCCTTCTTGTGCCGTTGCCATCAAGAGCGGTTCATCCCCACGTTCTAATATACCTAGCATCAACTGATGCGTATCTGGACGTTCAAGCAGAAACGGGAGGACGACCATTTTGAATTGTTCATAATCACGATAATGCGTCACCATAGTCGACGACCTCCTTTATTTCTATAGTGTACCAAATCATGCACTAGAAATCGTAGGTCGTCCGACGGAATCTATCTGTTTTTACACGTTTGCGGTAAAACGTTCGCTCCAAGCAACTGGGTCCTTCGACCAATCTGCCAATTGTTCCTGTTCTTCTACCGTGATATCCCCTTGTTGTTGTGCCGTTTCGAGTAACGCTTCGAACGTCAGTAATGCATCCGCGTCAATCTTCGCGTCTCGGAGATTGTTCTTCAAGCGTTCCATCCCGTAAGAGAAAATCGCTTGAATCCGAATGACGTTCGCTCCCTTTGCTTGGAGTGCTTCCGCTGCCTCGATCGCAGACATCCCCGTTGATAATAAGTCTTCGATGACGACGACGCGTTGGCCTGGTTGAATAACACCTTCGATTTGATTACCTTTCCCGTGTTTCTTACTGCCACTACGCACGTAGACCATCGGTAACCCTAATCGTTCCGCGACGAATGCCGCGTGAGGAATACCTGCTGTCGCTGTTCCGGCAACGACTTCGATTCCTAAATCCTTCACTTTCTCAGCGAGGGCATCGGCAATCAAAGAGCGGACTTTTGGGTACGAAAGTGTCAACCGATTATCGCAATAGATCGGAGAACGGAGCCCACTCGCCCACGTATACGGATCGTTTGGAGATAACGTGACGGCTTTGATACGGAGTAATGCATTTGCAATTGGATTTAACATGATAATTGCCCCTTCCATTCTTCGAGTAACGCCTGATAGACCTGTTCTGGTTGTTTGGCACGTGTAATCGGGCGACCAATTACTAAATCCGTCGCTCCATTTCGACGCGCACCAAGAACGGTCGCGACTCGCTTTTGATCATCTGCTTCATTACTAGAAGGACGAATACCTGGTGTGACAAAACGGAAGTCCGTTCGGCAAACTTCGATTAGTTCAGGAAGATCGAGCGCCGAACAGACGATACCATCTAGTCCGGCTGCTTCTGCCAGTTGCGCATACTCACGAACGACTGCTGGCATCGCTCCTTCAACCTTTAAGTCGCGTAACATCGCTTCATCCGTCGATGTCAACTGCGTCACGCCGATTAGTTGTGTCTTAGCATTCGTTTCACGAAGTCCTTCTCGCGCTGCGATCATCATCTCTTTCCCACCGGCAACATGGACGTTCGTCAATTCAACACCTAATTGCCCGATGATGCGCATCGTCCGGCGCGCCGTCTCTGGAATGTCATGGACTTTGACGTCGAGGAATACAGCGTGCCCACGCTCGACGAGTTTTTGGACGAACGATCCCCCTGCAGCATAAAATAATTCCATCCCAACTTTTACGGCTGGTCGTGTCTCTTCGAACTGTTCGAGGAACGAAAACGCTTCTGCTTCGGTCGGAAAATCAAGCGCGATGTAAAGTTGATTCATATGCTTTCCCCCTGATGTCTAAAATATGGTCGATGCCGAGTTCATCCATGCGATCCGGTAACTGCTGGATTAATTCTTGACAGATGTATGGATTGACGAAGTTTGCGGTACCGACGGCAACAGCGGAAGCCCCAGCGTATATCATTTCTAAGACGTCATCGACTTCCATCACGCCACCCATCCCGATAATAGGAATCGAGACAGCTTGTGCGACATCATGAATCATCCGAATCGCGACTGGCTTGATGGATGGACCGGATAATCCACCAATCCGGTTGGCAAGGATTGGCTGTCCCGTTCGGACATCGATTCGCATCCCAACGAGTGTGTTGATCATCGTCAGCCCGTCTGCACCTGCTGCTTCGACGGCACGTGCCATCTCGACGATTGAAGTGACATTCGGTGAAAGCTTAACGTAAACCGGTTTGGTCGAGACCTGTTTGACTCGACGCGTTAATTCAGCGGCAAGCAACGGATCCGTTCCGAACTGGATTCCACCTGATTTGACGTTCGGACAGGAGATATTTAATTCCAATGCATGAATGCCAGGGTGACGGCTCATTTTTTCTGCGACAAGCTCATACTCTTCTGGTGTCGATCCGGCGACATTCGCAATGATTGCTGTATCAAACGTCTCAAGGAACGGTAGTTTTTTCGTTAAGATACCATCGACACCCGGATTTTGGAGACCGATTGCATTCAACATCCCCATTCCACTCTCCGCGACACGCGGCGTCGGATTTCCGTAACGTTCTTCGCCCGTCGCTGCTTTGATCATGATTGCCCCAAGCTCTGATAGATCATATAACTTCGCGTATTCCTCACCGAATCCAAAACATCCAGATGCCGGCATGATCGGGTTTTTCAAGGAAAGTCCCGGCAACTCGACACGTAATCGTTCCATCATAATACGACCTCCTCTGCCCGAAAGACTGGACCATCGGAACAAGTCTTGACGTACCCTCCTGTTGGTGTTTTACAGACACAGGCAAAACAAGCACCGATGCCACACCCCATTCGATTTTCGATGGAGAGATACTTATGCTCAATCGGTTGTTGCTGGAGTGACCGCAACATCGGCTCTGGTCCGCAAGCGAGTAACACATCATAGCTTTCCGGATGTAAGGCAACCGTAACGAACCCTTTCATTCCATGCGTTCCATCAACCGTCGTGACCGTCGTCTTACCAAGCGCTTGGAATTCCGCTTCGTAAAAGACACTCGTTGCCGTATCAAATCCTAGAATCGCTTCACACGTCACACCACGCGCGACAAGTTGGCGCATCGTCTCATACAGCGGCGGTACCCCAATCCCTCCACCAACGAGAACGACCCGTTGATCTCGGTTGATGGCCTCGATCGGAAAACCGTTTCCGAGTGGTCCGAGGGCATCGATTTTGTCGTCGGGACGCAAGGAAGCTAGTTCTGCTGTCCCTTGTCCGATTTCTTTAAAGAGAAACGTAATCAGATCACGATCGACCCGAGCAATCGAGATCGGTCGGCGTAAGAGTGGACCGACGCGTAGATGCATGAATCGCCCCGGCGCAATGTCCTGCGGTTGCTCGAGGCGACAGACGAGTTCTGTCGCGCCTTGAGCTACCGTTCGTCGAGAGACGACCGTCAAGAGTTGCTTCATTGGATCACCACTTTCTTTTCGTGTGTGAAGGCTTGAATCGCACTCGCTTCGAACGAGCGACTCTCGATGACGCGTAGAATCGCTTCCGCCGTATCGAGTGATGTTAGACAAACGACTTGATTCTCCGCTGCTGCCCGGCGAATGATGAAGCCGTCTTTCGTGACTTGTGAGTCGCGACTCATCGTATTGATGACATACTCGATCTCCCCTTTTTCAATCACGTCGAGCATCGATTCGGAAGACGAGTCGATTTTACCGACCGTCTGAACCGGTAACCCTTGCTCCGTCAAGTACGCTGCCGTTCCTTCCGTCGCAAGCAACGTGAATCCAAGTGAGGCAAAGCGTCGTGCGAGATCCGTCATTTCTGCTTTGTCCGGGTCTGCGACCGTCAAGAGAACACGACCGTGTTCTGGAATCGCCATCCCTGAAGCAAGCAATCCTTTGTAGAGTGCTTTTTCAAGTGTTCGGTCTGTTCCGATGACTTCTCCGGTCGATTTCATTTCCGGTCCGAGCGTCGGGTCGACTTCTTTAAGCTTCGCAAACGAGAAGACCGGTACTTTGACCGAGACGAGCGATTCTTCCGGTAGGACACCACTTGTTAACCCGTAAGAAGCGAGCGTTTCACCGAGAATGATGTCCGTCGCGAGCCGCGCGACCGGAAGTCCCGTCACTTTCGAGATGAATGGCACCGTCCGGCTGGCACGCGGATTGACTTCAAGAACATAGAGTGCGCCGTCCGCATAGACGAACTGGATGTTGAGCAATCCTTTGATGCCGAATGCTTTGGCGATTCGTGTCGTGTAGTCGACGATCCGGTCCTTGATGTCTTGGGAGACACGTTGTGGCGGATAAACTCCAATCGAGTCACCTGAGTGAACACCGGCACGTTCGATATGCTCCATGATGCCTGGAATGACGACATCTGTTCCATCACAGATCGCGTCGACTTCGAGTTCGATTCCTGTCAGGTAACGGTCGACGAGGACCGGTCGTTCCGGTGAGGCGATGACCGCGTGTTTCATGTAATGTTCCAGTTCTTCTTGTGCATAGACGATTTCCATTGCCCGACCGCCGAGGACATACGATGGACGAACGAGGACCGGGTAACCGAGTGACGCTGCTGCCGTGACCGCTTCTTCGACTGTGACGGCCGTTTTACCTGGTGGCTGTGGAATGTCGAGCGCCGTCAACGCTGCTTCGAACTGTTTTCTGTCCTCTGCCCGGTCTAAATCCTCAAGCGATGTCCCGAGGATTTTTACACCTTCTGCTGCTAATGACTCAGCTAAGTTGATTGCTGTCTGTCCACCGAACTGGACGATGACACCGAGCGGACGTTCATTTCGGATGACTTCGAGGACATCCTCCGTCGTTAATGGTTCAAAGTAGAGTCGATCGGAAATCGAGAAGTCGGTCGACACGGTTTCCGGATTGTTGTTGACGATAATTGCTTCATAGCCAGCTTGACGAATCGCTTGAATCGAATGGACTGTCGCATAGTCGAACTCGACTCCTTGACCAATCCGGATCGGACCCGATCCTAAGACGAGGATCGAAGAACGATTCGTCGCGATTGCCTCATTTTCGCGTTCGTATGTTCCATAGTAGTACGGTGTATCAGAAGCGAACTCTGCCGCACACGTATCGACCATTTTATACACAGGATGAATCGCTTGCGCTTCACGCATCCGGCGAATCTCTGTTTCCGTTTGTCCTGTGATCCGAGCGAGCATTGGGTCACTGAATCCATACCGCTTCACATGAAGTAGCAGTTCAGGTGTCAAACCGGTAGCGACCGATTGCTCAAGTTGCCAAATGTGCTGTAGCTTTTCGAGGAATAAGCGATCAATTGCCGTCCAAGCATGAATCTGTTCGACGCTATAGCCGCGGACAAAACCAGCGTATAAGGCGAAAAGTCGATCATCTGTCGCCTGGCGAATCGCTTGTTGCAAAGCATCATCTGCCATTTCGATGAAGCGTGGCATGTACAAATCCGCTGTACCGATTTCAAGCGAACGAACGGCTTTCAGTAATGCCTCTTCCATCGTCCGCCCCATTGCCATAACCTCACCGGTCGCCTTCATCTGTGTCCCGAGCGTCCGATCTGCCGTTTCGAATTTATCGAACGGCCAGCGCGGAATTTTGGCGACAACATAATCGAGTGCCGGTTCGAACGAAGCAAAGCTCGTCTCGGTGATCGGGTTCTTTAATTCAGATAAGGCATACCCGACGGCAATCTTTGCAGCAAGTTTTGCGATCGGATAACCGGTCGCTTTTGAAGCAAGTGCGGACGAGCGGGAAACACGTGGATTGACTTCGATGACATAGTAGTCAAAGCTCGTCGGATCCAGCGCGAACTGGATGTTACATCCACCTTCGATACCGAGTGCGCGAATGATATCGAGCGAGACGTTACGTAGCAGTTGATAATCGCGATCCGATAACGTTTGCGTCGGAGCAAAGACGATCGAGTCTCCGGTATGAACACCGACCGGATCGAAGTTTTCCATCGCACAGACGATGATGGCTTGGTTCGTTGCATCACGCATGACTTCAAATTCGACCTCTTTCATCCCAGCAATTGATTTTTCAAGGAGTACTTGTGTTGCCGGACTTGCCTTGAGTCCCCCTTCGACGATTCGCGTGAACTCTTCCGGTGTATGGGCGATTCCACCACCCGTTCCTCCGAGTGTATATGCTGGACGGATGATGATTGGTAGACCAATCTGTTGTCGGAATTGTTGTGCTTCTTCGAGCGAATGCACGATTTCACTATCCGGTACGCCATGTCCGCGTCTAAACATCAGTTGACGGAACAAATCACGATCTTCTGCCTCTTCGATTGCTGATAATTTCGTTCCGAGCAACTCGACATTGTATTCAGCTAGGACACCAAGACGATCTAGTTCAACAGCCAAGTTCAGACCCGTCTGACCGCCAAGTGTCGCAAGTAAGGCGTCTGGTCGTTCCTTCCGGATGATCCGCGAAACGAACTCTGCTTGAAGAGGCTCGATGTAGACACGATCAGCAACTGTTGGATCTGTCATGATTGTCGCTGGATTCGAGTTGACGAGGATGACTTCATATCCTTCTTCCTTTAAGGCTTGACACGCTTGTGTTCCTGCGTAGTCGAATTCAGCGGCTTGTCCGATTACGATTGGACCGGACCCGATAACGAGAATCTTCTGGATATCTTGACGTTTAGGCATGAGAGACCTCCTGTTGTTTCGTGATTTCTTCTAAAAACTGTTGGAATAGACCGTTCGCATCCATTGGACCGGGTGATGCTTCCGGATGATACTGGACGGAGAAGACAGATGCTGACGTATGACGGATGCCTTCGACCGTTCCATCGTTGATTGCGAGATGCGTTACTTCAAGCACTGTATGTTGCAATGATTGTTCATCGACGGCATATCCATGGTTTTGCGACGTAATGTCGACGCGACCTGTCCGGATATCTTGGACGGGATGATTCGCACCCCGGTGACCGAATGGCAGTTTGAACGTATCCGCGCCATGTGCTAGTGCAATCAACTGGTGCCCAAGACAAATTCCGAAGATGACGACTTTCCCTGTTAATTCGTGAATCAGCGGAATCGCTGTCGGGACATCCTTTGGGTTCCCTGGTCCGTTCGACAGCATCACACCGTCTGGACGATAGCGTAAGACTTCCGTTGCACTCACGTCGTATGGTACGACGACAACTTCACAGCCGCGTTTGACAAGTTCGCGGACGATTCCGAGCTTCGCTCCGAAGTCGACGAGAACGATTCGTGGTCCAGCTCCTGGGATGATATACGCCCGTTCCGTTGAAGCACGTTTGACTTGATCCGTCTCGATTGGTGCATCTTGCAGGTGGCTTAATTCCTCTTCTAGGTCGAACTCTCCATCAACGAGTCGGCCGCGCATGACGCCTTTCGAGCGGATATGTCGTGTTAACTGTCGCGTATCGATTCCACTTAATCCTGGAATATCAAGATCTCGAAGAGCTGCATCGAGCGACATCTCACTGCGGAAGTTCGACGGTGTTTGGCAATGTTCGCGGACAATCAATGCTTTAGCGAGTGGACGCGTCGTTTCATAGTCTTCTCGATTGACTCCGTAATTGCCGATTAACGGATTCGTCAGCACGATCATCTGATCACAGTAAGATGGATCCGATAGCATCTCTTGATAACCAGTCATTCCGGTTTGGAAGACGACCTCTCCTGTTGTTGTCGTGTCCGATCCAAACGCCGTTCCTTCAAACGTCATACCATCCTCTAACACCAGTGTCCGTTTACGCATGTGCTATGTCCTCCTTGAATACGATTTCTCCCTTGACGAACGTCATGACCGGGAATCCTTTTAACCGTTCTCCTGCGAACGGTGTGTTCTTACCTTTTGAACGGAACCGTTCCGGTGAAACCGTCCGCTCCGTCTCTAGATCAAGCAGGACTAAGTCTGCTTCCGCCCCCACTTCGAGTTTGCCGTAAGGTAGTTCAAAAATCGCTGCTGCCTTGTCCGTCAAATTCCGAATCAGTGTCTCAAGTGTCATCTTGCCTTCAGCGACAAGCTTCGTATAGAGGAGCGGGAATGCTGTCTCGAATCCTGTGATGCCAAACGGGGCGCGTTCGATACCGAGTGCCTTCTCTTCTGCTGCATGAGGAGCGTGATCCGTTGCGATGCAATCAATCGTTCCGTCTGCTAATCCTTCGAGCAATGCTTGGCGATCTGCCTCACTCCGCAGTGGTGGATTCATTTTAAAGTTCGGATCCTGATTCGATATGTCTTCATCGATCAATACAAGATGGTGCGGTGTGACTTCTGCTGTCACTCGGATCCCTGCTCGTTTGGCGTCACGAATGACGCGAACGGATTCTTTCGTCGAGACATGACAGACGTGATAATGACAGCCGGTTTCTTCTGCAATCAGGACATCACGTGCGATGTGGATACTCTCAGCAAGCGATGGAATACCTTGCAAACCTTCCCGTCGACTGTAGTTTCCTTCGTGCACACATCCTGCTTTTAACGAATCATCTTCGCAGTGGGCAACAATCGTCTTCCCGAGCCGTGCTGCTTGTTGCATTGCCGTTCGCATGACGGCTGCCGTCTGGACCCCGACACCATCATCCGTGAATGCCACGGCATCCGTTAATTGATCGAACGCGACGAGTTCTTGTCCGAGTTGATTTTTTGAAATCGCCGCGTAAGGCAAAACCCGGACAGATGCCGTCTCTTCAATCTTTTGGAACAATGCATCAAGTGTTTGACGATCGTCCGGTACGGGACGCGTATTCGGCATCGGACAAATCGTCGTAAATCCACCAGCTGCCGCAGCTGCCGTACCTGTCGCAATTGTCTCCTTATGTTCGCCGCCCGGTTCCCGCAGGTGGACATGGATGTCGACGAATCCTGGTGCAACGAATAATCCGGAAGCATCAATGACCGTTTCCCCAACTTGCGGTATTGCTGCTAAGTCCGTGATTTTTCCAGCTTCGATTCGAATATCCCCTGTTCGAACTTGTCCAGCCTCGTACCATCTCGCATTTTCAATTCGTGTTGTCATCTGCATCGTCTCCTTTGATTGTTTTCATCGAAAAGCACCATTCCAGAATCGCCATTCGCGCAAAGACACCATTTTTCATCTGTTCAAAAATCCGCGATTGCGGGTGTTCGACGAGTTCGTCGGCAATCTCGACTCCGCGATTGACCGGTGCCGGATGTAGGACGATCGCTGAAGGTTTCAGTCGATTCATCCGCTCATGCGTCAATCCATGTGTGACGTGATAGACATCTGGATCAAACCGTGTCGTTCCGTCATGCCGTTCGTGCTGGACTCGAAGCAACATCAAGATGTCACACTGTTCAACTGCTTCGTCCATTGAAAGATACGGTATTCCCATCGCTTCGTCATACCATTCGCGTGGCCCTGATCCATAGACGATGGCCCCAAGTCGTTTTAAGATATCGGCATTCGACCGAGCGACACGACTATGTTGTAAATCCCCACAGATGACGACTACTTTTCCTACAATCGTTCCAAACGTCTCGACCATCGTCATCAAATCAAGCAAGGACTGCGATGGATGCTGTCCGCTCCCGTCTCCTGCATTGATGATCGGAATATCGAGTGTCTGAATCAATTCTTCATAATAACCGGTGTCACCGTGACGAATGACCAATCCATCGGCACCAATCGCTTCGAGTGTTTTGCACGTATCGTGTAACGTCTCCCCTTTTTGCACGGATGACGTCGCTGTTTCAAACGGCAGTAGATGCATGTTCAAGCGATGCTCTGCCATTTCAAAGGAAGAGCGTGTCCGCGTCGAGTTTTCAAAAAACAGATTGACGAGTGTCTTGTCGGAAAAGTCTGGTGCCGGTTCGCCTTGTTTAAAAGCGAGACTACGTTCAATCAACGAATTGATCTCCGTTATGGATAAGCTTTCTAAATTGACGAAATGTCGGGTTTGCAAGATCGTTTTCATGTATTTCACTCCTTCAGGTCATGAAAAAGGCGCACCTTCTAAGTGAAGGTGCGCCGAAAGAAGACAGAGGAGTCCCTGCATCTTTTCATGGCCTTCACTTTATCGTTCTCTCGGAACGTCTTAAAAGTTGTTCGCTACAGATTGAGTTGTAGAGTTTTCCGTTGTTTCAACTGTTTCTTCGACCTGTTCCGTCGTTTTCGGAAGGATCAGATTCAGGATGATCCCAAGAATCGTCGCCAGTGCCATACCTTCGAGGGAGAAGTTCCCGATTTTCAAGGCGGCCCCTCCGATTCCCGTGACAAGAATGACAGCTGTGATCGTCAAGTTCCGTTTATCAGCAAGGTCGATCTTACTTTCCGTCAGTGTCCGGAGACCGTTTGACGCGATGACTCCGAATAAGAGAATACTGATGCCACCCATGACTGGTGTAGGAATCGTCTTGATGAATCCTTCGACATATCCGAGGAATCCGAAGCTGATAGCAAGAACCGCTGCCCCACCTAGGACGAAGACACTGTAGACCCGTGTGATCGACATGACGCCGTTGTTCTCACCGTACGTCGTAACCGGTGGTCCACCAAGCATCGAAGCGACTGTCTTCGCGATTCCGTCGCCAAGTACTGTCCGGTGCATCCCTGGATCAAGGAGCGTCTCGCGCCCAATGATCCGTGATGTCACTTTTTGTTCGCCGATGTGCTCCGTCAGTGTGACGAGCGTCACGGGAACGATCAGAAGCAAGGCAGCTGTATTCCATGATGGTGTGTAATTCAAGAACGGAATCGTGAAGTCCGGCACGTGGAAGAACGTTGCCTGTTGAAGTGGTTTGAAGTCAATGATTCCGACCGATGCCGCAACGAGATAACCGACCGTGATTCCGAACAGGATCGGAATCGTGCTCCACATTCCTTTTAAATACGTCATTGCGAGAAGTGTGACACCGAGCGTGACCATCGCGACGAGGAAGTAAAGTCCGTTGTACTTACCGTCCGCTCCGTTCATCGCCATGTTGACAGCGGTCGGGGCAAGCGATAACCCGATAACCATGATGACCGGACCGATGACAACAGGCGGGAGTAAGCGAAGCAACCAAGCAGCCCCCGTGTAACGGATGAGAAGTGAGACAAGTCCGTAGACGAGTCCAGCGACCATTCCGCCGATTAAGGCGTCCTCGACACCCCACCGTTCACTGACGGCGATGATCGGGGCGATGTAGGCAAAACTAGAACCAAGATATGTGGGTACTTTGAAGCGAGTGACGGCGAGGAAAATCAGTGTGCCGACTCCGCTTGCGACGAGTGCAACCGATGTGTTGAGTCCCGTTAAGAGTGGGACGAGCACGGTCGCACCAAACATCGCGAAGACGTGTTGTAGGCTGAGCATCAGCCAATTTAGAGGGTGAGTAGGTACTTCTTGTACATCAAGTACTGCGGCATGTTTTGCCATATGGATGACTCCCTTTCTGGTCTCTCTGGACCACCTTAAAGGTTTTGATTTTTAGCGTTTAATGAATACTTGATCGGCTTCGTCGACTTCAGCGAGCGCGACGACGACTTGCTCGTCACGTGACGTCGGAACGTTCTTGCCGATGAAATCTGGACGGATCGGTAACTCTCGATGCCCACGATCGACGAGGACAGCGAGTTGAATCATACTCGGTCTTCCGTGGTCGACGAGTGCGTCCATCGCGGCACGGACGGTGCGTCCTGTGTAGAGCACATCGTCAACGAGGACGACGATTTTTCCGGTAATGTCTTCCGGTAGATCAGATCCTTTTATTTCTGGCTCTAAACTTCGCTTTGACAAGTCATCTCGGTACATTGAGATGTCGACGACACCGAGTAAGACCGGCTTTCCTTCGATCTGTTCGATCCGCTTCGCAAGGCGGCGCGCGAGTGTCTCACCACGCGTCTTGATTCCGACGATCATTAAATCAGCAATGCCTTTGTTACGTTCGATGATTTCATGGGCGATCCGTGTCAGTGCGCGTCCAATCGCGGCTTCATCTAAGATGACGGCTGGTTTCATAGTTTCTCCTTTCATACAAAAGACCTTCTGCGGAAATCCGCAGAAGGTCATCGAAGACAGAATCATGGCATACGTCTTGTATGCATGCCTACGCACGTTTGTGGTAGGTTCTCCCTTTCGCAGCCTCTCCGGACTCGATTAAAGGTGATACTAGTTTGGTAGGATCATCGCTCGGACGACCGAAGTGTCAGTAGAGGATGTCTCGCATCGCTCTCTAGGTGATACTCTACCGTTTTATTAGAAAAACGTCAAGACTCTAATTCAAGTTTTTTCAGTTGACCAATCTCGAATGTCATCTCTTCTGGGAGTGGTGCTTCAAAACGCATCCATTCGCCTGTCCGTGGATGTTCGAAGCCGAGAACCGCAGCATGCAAGGCTTGACCATTCATTTTCATCGTCTTACGTGGACCATATTTCGGGTCACCGGCAAGCGGGAAACCGATATAACGCATGTGGACACGGATTTGGTGTGTTCGCCCTGTTTCGAGTTTACATTCCACGACTGTAAACCCTTCGTACCGATCGAGAACACGGAAATGGGTTACGGCAGTTTTTGAATTCTTATCCGTTACCGTCATCCGTTGACGATCGTTCTTATCGCGTCCGATCGGTGCTTCAATCGTTCCGAGCTCGTGCGGAATCTCACCGTGCACGAGCGCAATGTAGAGACGTTCCGTCGTTTTCTCTTTCAACTGATGCGCGAGTGATTCATGCGCTAAGTCGTTCTTAGCAACCATCAACAGACCAGACGTGTCCTTATCGATTCGGTGAACGATTCCTGGACGTTTGACTCCATTAATGCCCGAGAGATCTTGACAATGATGTAATAAGGCATTGACGAGGGTCCCTGAGACATGACCTGCCGCTGGGTGGACGACCATTCCTTTTGGTTTGTTGACGACAATGACATCTGAGTCCTCGTAGACGACCTCAAGCGGGATATCTTCTGGTAAAATCTCAAGTTCTACCGCTTCCGGGATATGAACGGCAATCGATTCTGTTCCCGATAATTTATAGTTTGGTTTAACGACACGACCATCGACTTCGACGCGTCCCGCTTTTAACCATTCCTGTACTTGCGAACGCGACCATTCATTTTGATCTGCGAGCCACTTATCAATGCGCCCTGTCGCTCCATCCGCTTGTACGGACCATGTTTCTACTTCATTCATTTATCCATCGTTCCTTTCTTAGTCAACCGTTCTTCGAACATGACGCTAATCAGCATCGTGATGACACCAAACGTCAAACAGACGTCTGCGACATTAAAGATCGGGAAATTATAGCCGAACGGGAAGAAGTGGAAGAAATCAACGACTTCTCCTCGAACCATTCGATCAATGAAATTTCCGATCGCACCACTAAGTAGTAGCGAGATACTCCAAGCAAATACCTTATTTTTCGTGCCTTCCTTGTAGAGGAAGTAAATCAATCCAATGACGACGATAATCGTGACGAAGAAGAAGAAGCCGAATTTACCTTCGAGCATTCCCCATGCAGCGCCACGGTTCCGATACGAGTTGAGATAAAAGAAATCCGGAATGACTGTGATCGCTTGACCGATCGTCATATTTTGAACGACGATCCATTTCGTCAACTGGTCGATTCCAACGAGTAAAGCAGCAATCCCTAAGTAAAGCCACATCCTATTGTCCTCCGCATCCAAAAATAATGAGGGACGTCCTGCGAAGTCGCAGTCGCCCCTCCCTTTGTATCATTATAAAGAATTGACGACTTCAGTACAACGTGGGCAAAGCGTCGGATGAGCCGGATCTTGTCCGAGTTCTGTCGAATATGTCCAACAACGTTCACATTTTTCACCGTCAGCTTTTTGAACTGTAATACCGGTCGTCTCATACATCTTATCCGTTGTATCCACGAATTCGAGTTGTGAGACTTGGAGCAACTGCTCAAGATGATCAATCGTTTTAAGCAATGCTTTTGTTTCTTCCTTCGGTGCAAGCAAGAGTTTTGCTTCAAGTGTCTTACCGACGAGTTTCTCGACGCGTGCTTCCTCGAGTGCTTTTAAGACATCATCACGGAACGTCAGGAACGCGTTCCATTTCTCGATGAGAGCAAGTCCTTCTTCTGAGACTTCGACCGTTTCTGGAAGGTCCGTCAAGAAGATGCTCTTCGTCTCAACAGCTGGTACGAATTCCCATGCTTCGTCTGCCGTGTGTGGCAAGACAGGTGCCATCAATTGCAACAAGGCGACGACTGTATCATACATGACCGTCTGAACCGCACGACGCGATGTCGCGTCTGCTTTTTCGATATACAGGATATCTTTCGTGTAATCGAGGTAGAACGACGACAAATCAAGGACACAGAAGTTGTGGAGCAATTGATAGACCGACATGAAGTCGTACGCATCATAAGCCGCTTTTACTTTTCCAACAAGTTGGTCCAGTTTCGTACGCATGAAACGGTCTGACTCTGGTAAGTCTTCAAATGCGACTCGGTGCGTCGCAGGATCGAATTGATCCAAGTTTCCGAGAAGGAAACGAACCGTGTTCCGGATTTTACGATATGATTCTGAGACTTGTTTGAAGTTATCCATCGATGCCCGAACATCAGCTTGATAATCGACAGATGCCACCCACAAACGAAGGATCTCTGCTCCGAATTGTTGCATGACTTGGATTGGTGCAATCGTGTTACCAATCGATTTCGACATCTTGCGACCTTGACCATCCAGAACGAATCCGTGACTGACGACCGCTTTGTATGGTGCTTTCCCAGTCGTTGCGACGGCTGTCGATAGCGACGAGTTAAACCAACCGCGGTATTGGTCAGAACCTTCAAGATAGAGATCCGCTGGACGCGTCAATTCAGGACGTGTCGCAAGGACACCGGCATGTGATGAACCAGAATCGAACCAGACATCCATGATGTCCGTTTCTTTTTTGAAGATACCGTTCGGACTTGCTGGATGTGTGAATCCTTCAGGAAGCAAGTCGACTGCTTCGCGCTCATACCAGACATTTGATCCGTGAGTTGCAAATAGATTCGCGATATGATCAATCGTTTCTGGTGTGACGATTTCCGTTCCATCTTCAGCGTAGAAGATTGGAAGTGGAACGCCCCAAGCACGTTGACGGGAAATGACCCAGTCGCCGCGGTCTTTGAACATGTTGTGGAGACGTGTTTCACCCCACTCTGGTACCCACTGGACGCCTTTGATCTCATCAAGGATTTCCGCACGGAAGTCTTTGATTGAAGCGAACCACTGTGGCGTTGCCCGGAAGATGACCGGTTTTTTCGTCCGCCAGTCGTGTGGATACGAGTGTTTGATGAATGACAGTTTTAAGAGAGCGCCTGCTTCTTCGAGTGCGAGACCGATTTCTTTGTTCGCATCTTCATAGAACATGCCTTCGAATCCAGGAGCTTCTGCCGTCATGACACCTTTATCGTCAACTGGGCAGAGAACGTCAAGCCCGTATGCTTGACCAATACGGAAGTCATCTTCCCCGTGTCCTGGAGCTGTATGAACGACACCCGTCGCTTCCGCTGTAACGTGGTCGCCAAGCATGACGAGTGATTCACGGTCATAAAGCGGATGTTTCGCTTTCACGTACTCGAAGTCCGCACCGTTGAAGACACGTCCAATTGTCGCGTCTTCCCATCCGAGCGCTTCGATGACTTCTGGAACAAGTGTTTCCGCTACGATATATCCTTTTCCTTGATACTCGATCCGCGCATACGTCAATTCCGCACTGACAGAGATTCCAAGGTTCGCTGGGATCGTCCATGGAGTGGTCGTCCAGATGACGAAATGATCCGTCGGCTCAAGGATGTTTTTTCCATCCATGACTTGGAATGCGACATAGATCGCAGCTGACCGTTTGTCTTGATATTCGATTTCTGCTTCAGCTAGTGCTGATTCAGAAGACGGTGACCAATAGACCGGCTTTTTCCCTTTATAGATATAGCCTTTGTTCGCCATGTCCCCGAACAAACGAATTTGAGCTGCTTCAAATTCTGGTTGAAGCGTAATATATGGATTGTCATAGTCACCGAGAACACCGAGACGTTTGAATTGATCACGTTGGTGATCGACTTGTTCGAGCGCATATTTCGCACATAACTCACGGAATTCCGCGACCGTCATCGATTTGCGGTCAACACCTGCTTTTTGAAGTGCTGTCTCGATAGGCAAGCCATGTGTGTCCCAACCTGGTACGTAAGGGGACTGGAAGCCATTCATCGATTTGTAACGGACGATGATGTCTTTTAAGACTTTGTTTAATCCGTGACCCATGTGGATGTCACCGTTCGCATAAGGAGGACCATCGTGAAGAATGAACGTCGGTTTTCCAGCATTCTTTTCTTGGACCGCAGCATAGAGATTCATCTCTTCCCATCGTGCTTGCATATCCGGCTCACGTTTTGGCAAGTTGCCTCGCATTAAAAACTCCGTTTTCATCATCAATAAGGTTTCTTTGTAATCCATCTGACCATCTCTCACCTTTCGCTTTAAAAGTACAAAAAAAGCCAAGCTCATCCCTGAGATAGGGACGAGCTTGGCTGAACTCGCGGTACCACCCTACTAATCCTGCTCGTCTGTTCGACGACGCAGGACCGCTTAAGAACTCGCTAACGGGAGTGAACCGGCATGACTTACTGTTCGGAGAACGTTCAGTCATACACTCTAAGGGGATATCCCATCTCTTTCGTTGCTCGGGCTTCCACCATTTCCCGATTCGCTGTCAACTGTCCAAGATGCGACGTGTCCTTATCATTGATTTTATTTATACGACATCGTCGTCATTATACGCAACTGCTGGAACATCGTCAAGCGCTCCACGAGAAGAGAAATCAAATGCATCCCAGTCGTGGCTCGTCAATAATTCCATTTGAGCATCGATCAACACTTTGAAGCGATTGCGATAGAGCTCGATTTTCTTACGCATCTGTTCCACTTCGAAGTCCGTCCGTTGTGCCCGGCGTTGTGCCGCATCTTGCAATTGCTCTGCTTCGCGTTCTGCCTGTTTCAAGATCAAGCTTGCTTCTTTTGAAGCATTCGCTTTCACTTCTTCTGCCGCTTCCTGTGCGACAATAATCGATTTATTCAATGTTTCTTCCATCGAACTAAAGTAATCGACACGCGCTTGCATGTTTTGGATGACTTCCTGTTGTTGACGGTTCTCACGTAACAACAACTCAAAATCCTTGATGACCTGATCTAGGAATTCGTTCACTTCATCCTCGTCATAGCCGCGAAACTTTCGTGTGAACTCCTTATTATGAATATCGAGTGGCGTTAATGGCATGATGAATTCCTCCTCCGCATTTTTTTTATCCTTTTAAAATACCGTATTGTAGTTTGATTCGATCCCGTTTCGTTGATCCGAGAATCGCAATCAGTTTAACGCGTCCCGTTCCACGTAAGGAAAGCAGATCCCCTTCTTCAAGCATGAAACTCACGTCATCGACTACCTTATAATTCACTTTACTTTCACCCTGTTTAATGAGCGTCTGTGCCTTTTGACGGGAGAAGCCGAGAATTTCACTGACGACCGTATCGAACCGAAGTGAGCTGACGAACCCGAGCGTCTCTTCCCACTCTTGTTCCTTCACTTTCAAGCGATCTTCTGCGTCTACGCGCGAAAGACGAATCTTCGTCTTACCTGCGCGTTCGACGTTTGCTTCGATATATGTCGCAACTTCGTCCGCGACAGCAAATTGCACTTGATCCTGGATGATGACGTCGCCGAACTTGGCACGCTTCAATCCGACGTTCAATAATGTACCGGTGACTTGACGATGAGATAGTTCAACGAATTTAGTAGGATAATGAATGCGATAAATGGAAATGTCAAAGTCATCCGCGTTGTATTCATAATAGTCTGGTGCGAGGATTGCTCGTTTACGTTCGGCGCCTTCGAAACCGCCCTCAAAAAAGAGGGCGCATTTCGAACCGACGAGTTCTTGTGTGATTTGCTGTTCACGAGGGTCTAGAAAATCCGTTAATTTAAACGTATACGTCGCTTCCACGTGATCAATCCAGTTCAAGACCGAATCGACGAATTCCCGCTCGCTTCCACGATAATGATCATATACACTCATACGAAGAAGATA
This sequence comes from Exiguobacterium sp. UBA7533, assembly GCF_002479335.1. Taxonomy (NCBI): domain Bacteria; kingdom Bacillati; phylum Bacillota; class Bacilli; order Caryophanales; genus Exiguobacterium; species Exiguobacterium sp. UBA7533. The sequence continues at coordinate 185,585 of NZ_DLMP01000001.1, forward strand.
GCTCGGATACCGGATTGTGCCAAGTTCAAGACGAGAAAGGCAACAATCGGCGAGATATCTAGCATGCCTCCGATAGGCGGGATAATACGACGGAAGGGTGCTAGGAATGGCTCGACCAACATCGCGAGCACTTGTCCGAATTTCGAATCACGGGCATTCGGGAACCAAGATAGCAGAATGTACACAATCATGACATAACTATAATATTGTAATAACGTACTTAATGTACGACCAATCGCGTACATCACTTGTGAATCCATACTTACCACCCCTTATGATTAATATCATCTTCTCCTAGGAGATTCGAGATGCTACCAGCCAACTCGACATTGTTTGGAACACAGAGGAGGGTATTCTGACTGATCGTCGTGATCGTTCCATCGAGAGCGAAAACGACACCAGATAAGAAGTTGATCATCTGTCGTGATTGATCTTTTGACATACGTTGCATATTGACGATGACAGCACGGTTCTGACGAAGATGTTCCCCAATCTCTTGGGCTTCGTTAAAGACACGTGGTTCACTCAAGATGACCTGCGATTTCGTTTTTTTCGTCGCATGTAGCGGCACGATATTCGATTGTCTCACGCTGTCCTCCTTTTGAGTAACACTTGGGGTAGATTCCTCGTAATACTCTTCGTACTCTTGTTGTGAAGCACCTCTACCTTTATTTATTGTAGCATCATTTTCATATTCGAGTTCATCTAAATCATCGCTGTTGCCGAGAAATAGATTTTGCATTTTTGATTTGAAACCCATATCCATTCTCCCTTCTTCTCGTTTAGGTGTGAACGAGCGTCGTCCCGACTCGGACGAACGTCGCCCCTTCTTCGATGGCAATCTCAAAATCCGATGACATCCCCATGGATAACTCTGTACATGGAGCATACGACAATTTTTTTGCCTTGACCTCTTCTTGCAATGTTTTTAATGACCGGAATACCTCACGTATACGCGTCGTGTCTTCCGTCAACGGTGCCATCGTCATCAGTCCGATGACACGAATCGCGGGATACTGACCGATTTCGTGTAAGAACGACGGTACATCCTCCGGTGCAATACCTTGCTTCGATTCTTCTCCCGAGATATTGACTTGAATGAAACAATCAATGATTCGGTTCGTTCGTTTATTGATCTCTTCTGCCAAATGAAGACGATCGAGCGAATGCAGCACATCAATGGCATCGATGATCTGACGAACTTTACGCGTCTGTAACGTGCCGATGAAGTGCCATGTACAGGCTGTACGTCCAAGTTCTGCTTGTTTTTCGAGCAGTCCATCCGGACGATTTTCTCCAAGATGCGTTACACCGGCCTCTAATAATTCAGAAGCAACTTGACTTGAGACTGATTTCGTCACGCCAATCAACTGTACCTGCTTTTTGGATGAACTCTTTTCACTCGCTTGTTTTATCCGTCGTGTAACCTCTTGTACATTTTCAAGAATTGACATCCAATGACTCCTTTACGATCAAACTCGCGAACCGACCGCCGTGGTCGCCGTGGCGATAAGAGAAGTAATCTTCCGCCTGACAATGTGTACATAGACCTGAGTCAAGGACATCACCCACTCCACAACGCTCAGCAAGCGCAGCATTTGTTTTTTGTAGCGATAACATCGCTTTTCCATCTTCCTTGCGTATGTAAGGAGACTCATCGAGTTCAAGTGCGTCGATCGCATCGATAACGGGTTGATCGACTTCGTAACAACAATCACGAATCGATGGACCAATGACCATCTGAATCGATGAGCGACTCGCACCTGCACGCTCCATTTGTTTGACTGTCTCTTCAACGATATTGCCAACAGTCCCCCGCCATCCGGCGTGCGTATTCGCGATGATTCCTGTCGTCGGATCACAGAAGACAAGCGGAACACAATCAGCGAAGAGCATCATCAGTAAGACATTCGAATCAGTCGTCACCAATCCATCTGTACCCGGAATCGCTGTTTCGTAATCCAGAGCGCCGCGTCCGGAGTCAAGTGTCGTCACCTGTTCAACGTGATTCCCATGGATTTGCTGCGCCCAAATTGAGTTCTCAAGAGATAGATCAAGCTGTCGAGCAATGACTTGTCGGTTCTGGATGACGCCGTCACGATCATCGTTGACATGTAATCCTAAATTACCGTTTCCATGTGGTGCTGCAAACTTCGTCGTAAAGGCGGCACGTACGGTACCTGTTGGTGTATCCCATTTGATCCATTGTCCAAACATGTTGATGCCTCCTTCGATTTTAAAAAAAGAGGCGCCGCTTTCGCGACACCTCTTGGTTTAGCAGTCGTGTCACTGGAACATCGATCAACGATTATTCCGGCGAAGGAATGATGGGATGTCCATCGTTTCTTCGACATCTGGCGCTTTAGCTGGTTCAGGATTTGAGCTGACAGGCGTCTCTTCGACTTGTGGTTTAGACTCCTCTGTTGGTGGTGGAGTCGCTTGTTTTTTCTTCAATAGGTTTTTCATCATCTCTTGTGCGGATGGAATTTCGAAGTCGAGTGGTTCGTTTTCGAATTCTGTCGCGATGACTGTGACGATGATTTCATCTTCTAGGTTATCATTGATGACCGAACCGAAGATCAAGTTAACTTCCTCATCTGCTGCACTTTGAACGATCTGTGCGGCTTCCGTTACTTCATACAAGCTGAGGTTCGCACTACCCGTGATGTTCATTAGAACACCTTTCGCGCCTTCGATTGATGTTTCAAGCAATGGACTTGAAATCGCTTTTTTAGCGGCTTCCGTCGCGCGATGTTCACCTGTTGCGACACCTACACCCATCAAAGCAGAACCTTTTTCAGTCATGATCGTCTTCACATCGGCGAAGTCGAGGTTGATTAGACCAGGAACGGCAATCAAGTCCGTGATACCCTGTACACCTTGACGTAAGACGTTATCCGCTTCTTTGAACGCTTCAAGCATCGGTGTGTTCCGATCGACGATTTCAAGCAACTTATCATTCGGGATGACGATCAACGTATCGACTTTTTCTTTGAAGTTCTGGACACCAGAAACAGCATGTTGCATCCGTTTACGTCCTTCGAACATGAATGGCTTTGTCACGACACCGACTGTCAATGCGCCGATTTCTTTTGAAATCTCAGCGATGACTGGAGCAGCTCCTGTTCCAGTTCCGCCACCCATACCGGCTGTGACGAAGACCATGTCAGCTCCTGAAAGGATTTCTGTTAATTGTTCACGGCTCTCTTCTGCCGCTTTTTTACCGATTTCCGGATTTGCACCCGCACCGAGACCACGTGTCAATTTTGCGCCGAGTTGTAATTTCACGTCAGCTTGTGACATGTTCAATGCCTGAGCGTCTGTGTTTACAGCGATGAACTCTACGCCTTGGACACCGTGTTCAATCATTCGGTTGACGGCGTTCGAACCGCCACCGCCTACACCGATGACCTTGATTTTTGCTACTTGGTCCATCATTTCATCAAAATGCAACATAAAAAGGGCCCCCTAATATTTTTTACTCATTGGATTTTTTTGTAGGCATTAACCAAAGAATTTCTCAAAGAAACTACTGAATGACTTTTTCTCTTTTGGAGGCTGTTCACGCGTTGGTCGTTCTTCACGAGCAGGTGATGCCTGTTCGTTCATGAGCAGTGCATCCTGCTCACGTCCGGATGCTACGACTTCTTTCTCTTCTGCCCGGTCGAAACCTGATTTCGATACGGCGCTTCTTGAGAGTACATAACGTAACATACCAGCTGCAACGGCATACTTCGGATGACGAATACCAAGACTAGCAGGCTGATAAACATTGACGCTCTGCTTGAAAATCCGTTTTCCGAGCTGATCGATGCCAGGTAGTGAAGAACTTCCACCACATAAGATCAAGCCGCTATTCATGTGAGCGTATCCCGCTTGCGTCATTCGTTTTTGAATCATCTCGAAGATTTCCTCAAGTCGCGCTTCTAAAACGAATCCGATCTCTGATTGTGGTTCGAAACGATGTTCCCCGTTGATCGTGACGTATGAGACTTTCTCCTCCGGATCACCGAGTGCTTCGAGTGCAACGCCGTATTCTTCTTTAGCGAGTTTCGCATCTTGGTATTTGCAGTTCATCTTGTACGTCAAATCACGTGTCAGATGATCTCCACCGTAAGGCAACGTCGTCGAGTAGACGAGATCGTTCTTTTCATAGATGGAAAGCGTCGTCGTCTCATGTCCGATATCGATGATCCCAACACCGAGTTCTAGTTCATCAATCGATGCTGCGATTCTAGATACCGCTAAACTCTCCAGCACATATCCAGCAAGCTCTAAACCAGCCCGTTCAATGGAACGTTTAATGCTATGTAGGATCGTCTTCGCTCCGATGATGAGCTTCCCTGTTACTTCGAGACGATAACCAATCATTCCTCTTGGATCAGTGATTTCTGTTTGCTGATCAACCGTAAACGTCTTCGGCAAGACATCAACTACACTGAGTTCATTTGGAATTCGCATGACCATCGCAGAATGCAAGACATCTTTCACATCATCATCCGTGATTTCATTGTCCTCACCTTTGATTGACGTCATCCCCTGGCAATCCTTGACTTGAATGTGCTCGCCCGAAATAGCGACATATACTTCACCAATTGGTTCACCAAGTGTACGTTCCACTTCTGTGACCGCTTGTTTAATGGCATGTACCGTTTGATCGATGTCAACGATGACACCTCGTTTAACACCCGCGGATGGTGCAGAACCTTCAGCAAGTACGTTCAGCGTTCCACCAAGTAGTTCACCGACGATGAGCTTCACCTCCGATGTCCCAATGTCGAGTGCGGCAATCGTACCTTTCGTTTCCATGGGAGTGACACCTCCACTTTCATAATACTAATCCTTTTTATTCCTAATTATATTCTAGGAATAGATCAGGCTTCTTCTCGTTTAAGTCTACACTATATAAATACTTACGAAAAGAAGTTATTGCCCGTCTTAGCGTCCTAATAGATTACGATTTGATGACGATTCAAATAAAGGTCGACGAATGAAAACACATGTTTGTTTTTTTGTTCGTCAGCCCTTTACGAATCTTCTATTTTTTCCCTTTATATGGTTTGAAATAGATACCACCATCAATTGTAATTGTTCCTGTCTTTCCTTTTGGTAAGGCAGAAATGACCTTTACATATTCATTCAATGAATTAGAAAAGGCAGAAGTACTGAGCAAAACCGTATTCCCATCCGTCATGAACAACTTCAGACCACCTTTGTCAGTCTTATCATTAGCGACGATCTCGGATATCCGGCTCCGTACTTTCGGCTCGATTTTAACAAGCTCCTTCGTCAATCGATTTAGAGATTGATCGGTGAAGCCAGTCAGGATCGGAGCGTCAAACAATTCTTCCTTCGACTTACCGGGAATGATCGTTCCATCCGCAAGGACGATCCGGTCTCCCGGTTTATCTTTCGCATAGGCAATCTCTTTCTCTTCCGTCACCGTCACGCGATATTGGTGCAAAAATTGCTTTTGCATCGTTGCTTCTTGAATACCTGGGACCTTCTCAATCCGTTCAAGAACGTCTTCCTCTGACACATTAAAGGCATGTGTCTCTTTCACCTTGATCCCGGATGCTTGCAAAATATCCTCTGATTTCACATTGACGTTACCATCAACATCAAATCGAGCGACCCGGGAATAGCTTGACTGCAGATAAAAGACGACACCGACCAATAGACCAATCAAAATCAGGACATAAATGAGTCTTCGGTTAGCTTTTTTGCGACGTTGTTCACGGATATAAGGTATCTTATCCTCGAGACTGCGGACGTTCTTGTCCTCTTGCGGTCGTCCGACCGCTCTCCGTTCCCTCACGTCTCATTCCTCCTCTATACGTAACAGTTCATTTCCCTATCGGTCTTTTCCTGCAATAGTTTAGTTTTTTTGTCCTGTTAGTCGTAACAATTCATCAACTAAGTCTCGTGATGCATTCGGCATACCGAGCGCAAGTGCTGCTTCAGACATCTTTTGTTGTTGCGCCAATGCTTTTTCACATGCATCAAATAACCGTTCACCTGTCAGTTCTTGTTCACGAATCAATAGACTCGCACCTGTCTCGACGAGCGATGAGGCATTGACTTCTTGATGGTTTTCCGTCACGTAAGGACTTGGAATGAGGACACTCGGTAACCCAAGCGTCGTCAGTTCTGCTAATGTACTTGCTCCCGAACGCGAAATGACAAGTTGACTTGCTTTTAGGATGTTCGGTAAATCATATACAAATGGACGCAGTTGAATGCGTTCAGGTACTGAGCCAACGCGTGAAACAATCGTATCGTAATGAATCTGACCCGTAACGAAGAGGAGCGACCATCCGGCTTGTTCAACTTTCGGCATCATGTCGACGACTGCTTCATTGATGGCAGGCGCACCACGACTACCACCATAGATGACGACGAGTGGACGCCCTTCCTCGAAACCGAAACGTTGACGCTCTTCCGTTGGGTTGATTTGTAACTCCGCTACTTCAGAAGCGCGTGGGTTTCCGATCAGAACCGTCTTTGTTTCGTTTTTACCGAAGTGATGACCGGATCCTTTGAAGGATAATGCGACACGGTCCACATAACGCGCTAAAAATTTATTGGTGATACCGGGAAGACTGTTTTGTTCATGAACGAGTGTCTTAAAACCCATTTTTGCTGCTGTGTACAGAACAGGTCCACAGACGAACCCACCTGTACCGACGACAATATCCGGTTGGAACTGGCGCAGTAGTCGGCGAACCCGTCGGACACTCTTGACGAACCGGATACCCGTCTTGACGTTCTCGAACGACAGCGAACGACGGATGCCAGAGATCTCAATCGATTCAAATGGAATTCCTGCCCGACGGACGATGTCCGCTTCGAGACCGTTTTCTGTTCCGATATAGAGGACCTCACACGGCATGCGTTCTTCGAGCTCTCGGATCATGGCAAGTGCCGGATAGATGTGACCACCTGTACCGCCACCAGAGACGACGATTTTCATACTGTTGTTCCCCCTACTTCATGTACGGCACGAACGAAATGATCGCCGCGCTCTTCATATGTCTTATACTGATCCCAACTTGCGGATGCTGGTGATAAAAGAATGATGTCTCCAGGTTGTGATACTTCAAACGCTACTTTCACGGCTTCATCCATCGTCTTGACGACCGTTGATGAATAGCCGTTTTCAGATGCAAGCGTTCCGAAGCGATGTCCGGTTTCTCCCAGTCCGATGACATGTTTGACGTGCTTCATCGCATCGAGTAGCGGTGTCAAATCCGCTCCACGCTCGAGCCCACCACATAACCAGATGATGTTTGTCGTGAATCCAGATAGGGCTGCTTCTGTCGCGACGTTATTCGTCGCTTTCGAATCGTTATAAACTTTTCGACCAGCAATTTCACCGACGAACTGTGTCCGGTGCTCTACTCCTCCGAATGTCCGCAACACATGCTGGACATTCGCTAATGGTAAGTCGAATGGTTCGACAAGCGCTAAGGCCGCGAGGACGTTCTCAACATTGTGACCACCACCGAGAGCAAGTTCTTTGACGGGTAGAATACTCGATCCATTGATCGTCAACACATCATTCACTATTTCTGCATAAGCAGATTGACGACGTGAGAATAGGAGCGGCGTCACATTTGCTGTCTTACCGAGCTCGTTGACCGATGCATCATCAGCGTTCAAGATAAGCCGATCCGAAGATGTCATGTTTTTGAAAATCTGAGCTTTTGCTTCTCCGTATGATTCAAAATCACCATGATAATCGAGATGTGCCGGTGATAGATTTAAAAAGGCTGCTGTGTATGGTCGGAACTGATCGATCCCCATCAATTGAAAACTCGATAATTCAATGACGATGATGTCATCTCGTTTCGCCTGACGTGCGATTTCAATTGCCGGGAATCCAATGTTTCCTGCCAAATGCACACGTCGAGACCCTGTTTTCAACAATTCATGAACGAGTGTCGTCGTCGTCGTTTTCCCGTTTGATCCTGTGATAGCAATCCACGTCGCATCTGTTGCGTGATACGCCAGTTCCACCTCTGTCCAAACGGGAATGTTGCGTCGTAATGCTTCTTGTAACAATTCGATCTGATACGGAATCCCTGGATTCTTGACGATCAAATCGATGTCATCGAGTAGTGTAAGCGGATGCCCACCATAAACCGTTTGGACATCGAGTGATGCAAGCACTGCTTGATCACTCTCGGACGGTGTTTTCCCGTCATTCACTGTCACTTCTGCACCTACGCTCGCTAAATAACGAGCGGCTGCGATTCCACTTTTCGCCGTTCCGAGAACGAGCACCTTTTGATCATTCCATTGTCGTTGTTCCATTGTTGAATCGCTCACTTTCTCTCTTCGTTTTTATCACATAAATACGTAGGCGATGAATGCCATCAAACAGCTGATTCCTGCGAATGTACCGACAATCCGCCATTCGCTCCAACCAACCATTTCAAAATGGTGATGAATCGGACTCATTTTAAAGATACGTTTCCCTGTCGTCTTAAATGAGATGACTTGTAGAATGACAGATAGTGTCTCTACAACGAAGACAATGCCGATCAAGACAAGGAGAAGTTCTAGTTTTAGGACAATCGATAGACCTGCTAGTGCGGCACCGAGTGCAAGGGACCCTGTGTCGCCCATGAAGATTTTTGCTGGATGAGCATTGAATAAAAGGAATCCAATTAGGGCACCAACTGCTGAGAAGGCAAAACAAGCAGCACCCACTTCATCCGCGATGAACCAACTGTACAAACCGAAGAAGAGGAATGTCGGAATCGCCGTAAACGATACGAGACCGTCTAACCCGTCTGTCAAGTTGACAGCATTCGAGAATCCGACTAACCAGAACAAGGCAACGAACGGATAGATGATACCAAAATCAAGTTTGAAGTCTGTGAATGGAATCGACAGATACGTCGCGTCACTCGTAAATCCACCACTCAACCAAACGAATAACAATCCGACGACGATTTGCCCAATCAGTTTTTGCTTCGAATTCAAGCCGAGATTACGCTTCTTGACGACTTTGATGTAGTCATCGATGAAACCAATCGCACCATATGCAAGTGTTAAAAAGAGTAACGATAACTGTGTCGTTGATAAATCACCCATGACGATTGCTCCAAGAACACTGACGATCATCGCGACGAGAATGACGATCCCGCCCATCGTTGGCGTTCCCGATTTGACCTGATGCCATTGAGGTCCTTCTTCCCGAATTTCCTGACCGAACTTCAATCGGTGTAGAAACGGAATTGCCTTTGGCATAACAAGTAGTACAACAAGAAATGCAAGAATAAGACTGATGAATAATGTGATCATAGCAGACACCCTTTTTCAAAAATTAGTTTTCGTTCAGATAGGTCAATATCCGTTCGAGCGCCATCCCACGTGACGCTTTCAATAAAACGATTGTTCGTTCTCCAAGCAGCGAACGCAATTGTTCAGCAGCATCCTCAACAGTTGCCGCAAATTGGATTTGGACGGATGGGTCGCTGATTCCTTCAGCAATCCACGCGCCTTTCTCCCCTACTAGAATAGCATGCGAGACCGGTAACGTAATCCGCTTTCCGACCGAGGCATGTAACAAGCGTTCCTGGTCTCCTAGTTCATACATATCGCCGAGCACGAGAACGCGCGTCGTATACCCTTCTAATGCAGTGATTGTCTCAATCGCTGCATTCATCGATGTCGGACTTGCGTTATACGCATCGTTGATGACCGCCGTCTCCTCAAAGAGCAGTCGTTCCATCCGCATTGGTGTCAGTTCAACCGCGTCGAATCCTTCTTGGATCCGGGCATCCGTCACGCCAAGCGCGCGCGCTGTCGCAATCGCGTACGCTGCATTTCGGACTTGGTGTTTTCCTAACACAGGCAGATGAAAGGCAGTACCATCGTAAGCAAAGGCTGTTCCGAAAAATGTTGCTTCTGTCGTCTCGATCCGGTACGTATTCCCAATCTGATAACCGATTTTCTCCGCTTCGACTTCTGCTAGAAGTGGTTCATCCCCATCAACGAACAGATGACCTCCTGGTTTAAGACCAGACCGAATCTCAAGCTTTGCTTTGGCGATTCCACTACGTCCACCGACTTGCTCCGCATGGGATTCACCGATGTTCGTGACGAGCGCAATATCTGGTTCAGCAAGATTCGATAAGAATTCGATATCGCCAAAACCGTTCATTCCCATTTCCAGTACGGCGACTTCCGTGTCAGCCGGCATCATGAGAATCGTTAACGGCATCCCGATATCCGAATTGAAGTTCCCTTGTGTCTTATGTGTCTTGAACGTTGTCTTGAGTACACTTTCGACCATGTCTTTCGTCGATGTCTTGCCATTCGATCCAGTGATGGCAACGATTTTTGGCGCAATCCGCATTAAGTATTGTTTAGCGATCTCTTGCAAGGCAACCAGTGGTTCATCGACTTCTAAGAAAACGACATCGATGTCCGGTCGATCAATCCCTCTCTTCCATAAGGTGACGATCGCTCCTTGATTTTTTGCGCCTTCCAGGAAGCGATGACCATCGACGCGTGCTCCTTGAATCGGAACATAGAGACCATCTTCAAGATGTGCGCGTGAATTCGTTGCGAAGTGGCGGACGACCCGGTCGTCTCTGACATCAAGATGCAGCCACTCAGCAATTTGCGTAATTGTTAACATGATATATACCTCCATTCGATGACAGCAAAAGAGGACGAATGCAAAAGTCAACGAATGACTCCTGTTCGTCCTCGTCTTCCTGTAGAAATCAGGAAACTTGCCCCACCGTTATTCTTTAGGTTCAGCTAGTTCGACCGTCAACTTTCCATTTTCCTTCACTAGTGTACCAGTTCGAGCTGATTGTTTGGTTACAAAACCTTTACCGATGACATCGAGCTTCAAGTCATATAAGCTGACGAGCTTTTTGACGTCTCGCTGCGACCACCCCGTCAGATTCGGCATCTTAAATGTGTTCGCCGTCTTCAGCAAGACACGTTCTCCACTGACGAATTCTTGACCACGAGACGGAATCTGCGAAACGACCTCCGCTCCATCCCCAAGGATGATTGGAACAGCTTCTTGTTCTTTCGCCAAATCCGTTGCTTGTCGAGCGCTCTTCTTGATATAGCTCGGCGTAATCTTCGCTTTGACATCCACCGAATCTTTTTGCGTTTCCGGTTGAATGCTCCGGTACTGTAATGCTGTATTCATGACACTTTTGAACACCGGACTCATGATGAGTGGTCCTGAAACCGATGATTCATTTTTTGACGGACGATCGACCGCGATGTACATGATCAATTCCGGATCATCTTTTGGTGCCATGCCAATGAACGAGTGAATGAATTTTCCTTGAATGTATTTTCCGTTCTCAGAAATTTGAGCTGTACCGGTCTTACCGATGACACGGTAGTCTTTCAACTTGTACATTTGACCCGTTCCGATTTTACTGTTGACGACACCGTCCAGTGCATCCCGCGTCGCTTTGGCCGCCTCTGCCGAAATTGGCTTACCGACGACTTCTGTTTTCGCTCGGTAAGGTGCTTTATCCGTATGATCAGCTTTTTGGATGATATGCGGTTTGACCATTTCACCGTCACCAGCAATTGCTGTTGCCCCTTGGAGTAATTGCATTGGTGTGACTGCAGTCGATTGTCCCCATGAAGTGATGAGCGCATTCAGCGGTTTTGACAAATCAGACTGACTGTTTACTTCTCCCGAGATGTCTATACCCGTTCGTTGGTCAAAATGAAACTTCTTAAAGTATTCTTTATACCGTTCGATCCCAAGTTTTTCTGCTGTCAACTTCGAGAACATGACGTTCGAGGAGTGATAGACGCCCTCGATCATCGGAATTGTGCCCCAACCAACATCATTGTAATCCTTGATGACCGTTCCTTTGTAATTATAGCTACCCGATTTATACTTCTCGTTCGGACGGAAGACTCCCGCATCAATCGCTGCTGCGAGCGTAAAAATCTTCATCGTTGAACCCGGTTCGAATCGTGAGGATACGGCGAAGTTCGTAAAATCTTTCATGTCACGTAAATTCGGGTTGAATGATGGCCGATCCGCCATGGCAAGGATTTCACCAGTCTTCGCATCCATGACGATACCCGTTGCGTTTTTCGGCTTATACGTGTTGTACATTTTTTGCATCTGTTTCTCAAGCGACTGTTGAATGCGATGATCGATTGTCAAGTACAGATTCGATCCGTCCTTCGGTTCATTCGAGACACGTGAAGAACCTTGGATCAACGGATTACCACTCCGGTCTTTCTCGAAGACGCGTGCTCCGTAAGACTCACTCAAGGCATTATCATACTGTTTTTCGATCCCCATTTGTCCCTGTAACGCGACACGACCATTCTCCTCGGTGATCTTTTGGACGAATCCGAGTGTATCGGACAAGAAGATACCGTTTGGATAGTATCGTTTTGGCTCTTCGATCATCCGGATTCCAGGGAGTTTTAACTTGTCGATCTTCTCTTTTTGATCGAGTGTTAAGTCATTTCCCTTTTTTCCGAATTCGATTTGCGAACGTTCTTTGTTCTCAATCAAATAGGTTTCCAGTTCTTTCGTCGTCATTCCAAGTATCGGTGCAAGACCTTCAGCCGTCTTTTTGAAGTCGACGATCGTCTCATCCGGATCCTTGACGCCACCTAGTCGGTAAATACCAATCAGGTGATACGACGGAACATTAATGGCGATTGGAGAACCGAGACGGTCAAAAATTTCACCGCGTTCTGCTCCAAGCGTCTCCTGGGACTCCCATCGCTTTTTCTCAGCATAGGCAATCATATCTTCCCCATGGAATTGTTTAGTTGTCGCTAAGTATAAAAATCTGCCAATAAACACAAAAAAGAGAGTAGCAAATATCACCATGATAAAGGCTACTCTCCAACGGGATTTTTTCAGTGGATTCATTTAGGAATCACCTTGATGTTCCCTTTACGCATATCAAGACCCTGTTCTTTTGCAATCTTATAAATCCGTTCCGGAGAGCTTAAGTTCGTGACCTCTAGTTGTAAACGTTCATTTTCTTTTTTGAGTGACTGTGTGACTTGGTTTTCTTTCGCTAAGTCACGACTGACATTGTACGCCTCGTTGTGCGTACTGATCGTCAAACTCCCAAATAACACAAGACCACCAATCATCGCACTGTATAAGAATTTTTCAAAGGGATACAAGCGATACTTCGGACGGACGGCGACGCGACGTGCGATATCTTCCGTCTTCCGTGGTTCCTGAACAGGTTGTTGACGAACGGGTTGAACCGTTTGGACCGATTTACGAAGTGGTTCTGCCATTGGAATGCTCCTCTCAAGATTCTTTCATTTTTTCAGCGATTCGTAATTTTGCCGATCGAGCGCGACGATTATCATCCAGCTCTTCGACACCAGCTGTAATCGGCTTGCGTGTGACGAGTCGGAGTTCGGGCTCCATCTCGACTGGTATCATCGGCAAGCCCGGTGGAAGCTCGGGTAGTGATGATTTTTCTTTGATCGCCTGTTTACACATGCGATCTTCAAGTGAATGGAACGTAATGACACATAAACGTCCACCAACCCGTAATACATCAATTGCTTGGTGTACCGCACGGTCAAAGACGTTCAATTCGTCATTGACGGCAATTCGGATCGCTTGGAACGTCCGTTTCGCGGGGTGACCACCTTTACGTCGTGCTGGTGCTGGAATCGCATCCTTGATCAATTCGACGAGTTCGAACGTCGTCTCAATCGGTTGCTCTTCTCGTGCTTTTTCGATTTTGCGTGCAATTTGTTTTGAGAATTTCTCTTCCCCGTATGTAAAGAAGATACGTACGAGATCATTATAAGACCATTCATTGACGACTTCATAGGCAGAAAGTGGAGAAGATTGATCCATGCGCATGTCGAGACGTGCATCGTGATTGTAACTAAATCCCCGTTCCCCTTCGTCTAATTGTGGTGAAGAGACACCGAGATCGAATAAGATGCCGTCTACTTTCTCGACGCCATGTGCTGCTAATTGCTCTTTTAGATAAGCAAAATTACTCTTTATTAAAGTAAAGCGACCTTCATACGCCGCGAGACGTTCTGCTGCATGAGCAAGGGCGACATCATCTTGATCAAATGCGTATAGATGACCTGTCGTCAGTTGTTTGACAATCTCTTCGCTATGTCCTGCTCCACCTAATGTACAATCGACGTAAATACCGTCGGGTTTAATCGCGAGTCCTTCGATTGACTCCCATTTCAATACCGTTTCATGCTCAAACATGTCCTGCCTCACCTTTCACTGTCCTTGAAGGACGTTACTCTTTTTCAATGTATCACATTCTCTCATGAAAACGTTACGAAAATGAGACAGTTTCCTTGATTTATTTAACTTTTGTGTAATTTTCGCTAAAAAATCAAAAAAACCTGCTTGTTTCAGCAGGTTTAAAGGAAAATTTTCAGTTGTTCAGCCGCATTTGCCTCATAAGCGTTCCTTAAGTCCCGAACAAAATCAGGACCATGATGATTCAACCACGGTAAGATGGAGTGAATCCTTTCTTGTGGCGCTCCATCCGGTAGCAAATGATAGGCCGTTTCTTTATACTGTCGCGTCTGTCGATCAAATTGACGTCGATCTTCTGCTAACAAACTAGCAATCGATTGTTCGAGTTGTTTCTTGATTTTCTCACTCTTACTCGAAGTTCGCAGTAGCTGATGTTCGAGCGAAAGAAACTCGGAGACGAAGCTATCTTTCAGCATCGCTGCCGTCTGCAGGCGCCCTGTCATCTGCTCTTCCGAATAGACGGGAATCGGAACGCCTGACCGGACGATCTCTTCGAGTGATACGTCGAGTTTCATAAGCCGTTTTTCATCGCTATGACGCACGAGTAATCCGCCCATACGAGGGATCAATAACGGCATCGTCCACTTCAGATGGTGAAACAGTGGGCGTAAGCGCGTCCAGTAAGCTAATTCTCCCGGTCCACCAATGTAGGCAAGCGTCGGGAACAGATAATCCTGCATCAATGGTCGGGTCACCACACTGTTTGAGAATCGTTCCGGACTGGAGTACAGTAACGCGATCAATTCAAGTTCTGTATACTGCTTCCCTTGTTTCGTCTCAAATCCGCTTGCTGTCGGATAAAGCAACTGACGACCGTGATCATCGATGAAAAGATGCGCGGCCTCCTCGTTCAAGAATGTGTCGGGTAACTCTTTCGTCTGTGTTATTCCGTCCGTCAATGCCTGTCTGAATTCCGCATTGTCTTGAATCAACCGTTCAAAAAACGGAATCTCGAGTTCACGGACAGGGTGTGTATCAGCATCAAAGAAAACGATATCGAAATCGATCAATTCGCCGATTAATTGTGAGAAAAACATGCCATACGATGTACATTCTTCAACGAGTTGTTTCAGCCGCGCAACTAATCGTTTCGTGTGGATCGTCTCCGGCATTGCCCGGAACGTTTCTTCAATGATTTCTAGAAGTGCCGGCTGATCAAAAGACAAGCGACTGACCGAGCGGGCAATCGTTTCCGCAGGGGCGACTGCGATTTTTCGCGTTTGAAAATCTGCTGTCGGAACATAAACATGATTGATCTCATCAAAATCGTGATCTTCGGTCGCGAGCCAAAAAATTGGAACGACAGGGCGATCAAGTGTCGCTTCCGCCTGCTGCGCGACCTTAAGACAGGTCAACAGTTTATAGATGGCATATAATGGTCCGCCAAAGATGCCGGTTTGTTGCCCTGTGACCACAGCTTGTGCCTCACCTGTACGAAGTTTCGCGACACGCTCCCGCAATCGCTCCGTCATATTTGGATTTTGGCGTTCGAGTTCGTCCGTTAGCGCCGCAAGATGCGGATAGTGACGCTCTTCAAGTAAGCGGCTTCTCGACGCTAAACCACTCGTTCCGAGGTGATCGACATATGTTAAGAATTCTTCTCGTGAAGCACGATGCATCAGCGAGTTATCATCATATAAGGCTTCAAATGGTTGTACCTTCAAACAAAATCCCTTCTTTCTTACCTAACTCGTCAGCTGATGAACAGTTGACGTATACCGAGCACGAATAACACGAAATGAACGGGTAACGCTAGCAAGATGATGATCCGCCAACTGTGCCGAATCATTTGTCTTAAATCGACATCAAGTTGCCGAATCCGTTGCCAGAGCGCGTTCAACGCAAACACTACCAACACGACGATGACGATCCATCCTAAGTAATTTGTTCCGGTCAAGGCAATCAATGCGACATGAATGGCATATAGAACAATGAATGTCCCAACGTCGAGTGCGAATCGGACTGCCTTCCCGTGTTTTCGAAACAGAAGTAAAAAGATGAGATACAACGCAAGTAGGCTGAATAAAGGAAAAATGATGAAGACCGTCACTGCGGACCCTCCCTCTGTTTGATCTGTTCATAATAAAAAGATAAACGTGGCGTCGCAGTCGTCGCCTGACGTAACGCGTATCCAAGTATCGGTTCCACTTCTGTTTGGCGTCCTTGCTCAAGATCTCGTAACATCGAAGAACGATTTTTACTCGTGTTCTCCATGATTCGCTCGATTTCGGAATAAGTAATGCTATGATTCGGAAAAATCGTCTGCATTTCGTCAAATAATTGACGTGCTTCTTGTCGATAAGGCATTTCTAACAAAGATCCATTCTCAACACCGTAATATGCCGTCACTGGATTGATGACGACGTTGATGAACAGTTTCGTCAATAAGACCGCTTCCATATCCGACTCGAATTCAAAACGGAGCTGTATTGACGACAAGTTCGAAATTTCTTGATTTCCATATCGAATACGTCCTTGTCCAGTATGCCTGACTTCAAACGGCGCAGTGCGCATGGCTCCATGTTCGACGACACCGAATAAGACTTGCGGCAATTGCTCTTTCCATTTCAAATGATCCATTCCATTTTGCAGGAACATGACGGGACACGTCAGCCGTTTGAGGAATGGAATCACACTTTTTATATCATACGACTTTGTCGCTACAAACACCAAGTCTTCTGACTCGAGTCGATCAATCTTCCGGATTCGTACAAGTCGACTTGCCTGTCCATCGCGAATGATCGAACGTTCCTCTTCTTGTTCTTGTCGAGTATAGAGCGTGACTGCATGCTCTTCCGATAAATAAGAGGCAAGCAATAAACCGATGGCTCCCGCGCCAATGATTCCAACGTTCATCTTCATCATTTCCCCTTTCATGAAAAAAGCGACCCCAAAACCGATTTCTCGATTCGAAGGTCGCTTTTATACCGATCAATCAGCTTACTTGCTGACGATTTCTTTACCTTTGTACGAGCCACATGCTTTACAAACACGGTGTGAAAGTTTCATTTCACCACAGTTTGGGCACTCGACCATACCTGGTACACGGAGTTTGAAATGAGTACGGCGAAGACGTTTGCGTGTTTTCGACGTTCTGCGGAATGGTACTGCCATCGTTGTCCACCTCCTTGAAAAAATACACTCGCCTTTACTTCAGAAATCAGGAATCCTGATCTTTTTTAAAGAACTGAGCGAGACCCGCGAGTCGCGGATCGATTTTTGGTTCGGTTTCCTCTGGATCCTCTTCAGAAAGAATCGTCCAGCCTTCCCCCTCAACCAACTGATTCTCTTCATCATCCCCATGCACTTGCACTGGCACATGAAGTAAAATCAATTCTTGCACGAGCGGTCGAAGATCGACCGTATTCCCGATCGGCACGTTGATGTCATCTGCTTCGTTCGAAACAGCATCAACCTCGAGCAGGAATGGCTCGATGGATTCAATCTCGAATGGATAAGCGACGTCATTTAGCGTCCGGGCATCCGGAAGCGTCATTTCGCCGGTAATCCGGAGATTGAATATTAATTGATTCGATGTAAACGATGCATTTGCACGAACGTGCACAGGTTGCACCGCCCGGATATCCGGATGGAGGGCGACTAGCTCATTGAGCTCGATCGTCTCGTTAACCTGAAGTTGACCCAGATTGCGCAATTTATTCAATTGCATCAGGGACCATTTCATCCGAATCACCTCAATTGCAACAATATGAATTATAGAGAGGACATCTTGTTTTGTCAATGTTTTTTCTTTACACTGAAATCGCTAGAGAACGAACACTTTTGGACGTCTTTATCCATATTACCGCACTTAATTCGGTTTGCAAAGGAGAAAGTTTTCATGAGGATGACAGCTATCATTTCAGAGTACAATCCGTTTCATAATGGACACTATTATCAAGCGACGACAGCACGACGGGAAACGGATGCCGACGTCATCGTCGCCATCATGAGCGGGACGTTCATGCAACGTGGTGAGCCCGCTTTTACAGACAAATGGACACGTGCTCAAGCAGCAGTCACAAGTGGTGCCGTTGATCTCGTTCTTGAACTCCCCTTTTATTTTGCCGTCCAACGCGCAGATCGGTTTGCGCTCGGTGGGGTGACGATCGCTGAGACGATTGGTTGTGAGTCACTTTCGTTCGGAAGCGAATGTGGAGACATCCATCCCTTTTTGCATGCGGCATCGGAACAAATTGAAGAGACTCTTGCATATAAGCAAGCGTTACGTGACGGATTAACAGCTGGTCTTTCTTCTGCTCACGCTGCTAGTCAAGCGTTCAAGAGTGTCTCACAGACGCTTGATTTGACACAACCGAACAATACACTTGGTTATTATTATGCTCGCGCCGCGAAGACCGTTTCGCTTCATACGACAAAACGAATTGGAAGTGGCTATCATGACCTATCAACCGGAGCTATCATGAGCGCCACTGCGATACGCGCCCATTACCAGACGCACGGTCAGCTGCTCGCACTTCCCGAACAGACGGAGGACGTCCTGACAAACGCTTCTTTCGCTCATTTTTCGCACTATTATCCATGGATTCGACAACGCCTATTGACGACTCCCGTATCTGAGTTGATACGAATCGCCGGAATTGATGCTTCACTAGCTCCTCGTCTCATCGAAGGTGCCAAACAAGCAGAGACGTTCGATTTCTTTTTAAATCACGTCAAAACACGTCGTTATACGCGTACAAGCCTGCAGCGTGCCATTGTCTATCTGTTGACTTCAACGACAACGGAAGAGGTCGCACGGATTGATTATGATCATGTTGATTTCGTTCGCCCCCTCGCTTTTTCAGAACAAGGACGACTGGCACTTAAGAGTATCAAAACGCGTGTCCCTGTTTTAAGTACGTTCACGAGCCATCCTTGGCTAACAAAAGAAAGCCAAGTGACAGCTGCATACGCACTGCCCTTGGCTCGCTACGACGCGTTGCTCGAACACCGTCGTTTTCCTTATTTCGCTGGAAGTTCTTCCAAATAATCAATCGCATCTTCAACTGTCTTGATCGGAACGAGCTTCATGTTCGTTCCGAGTTTTTTTATGGATGGTTTTGCTTCTTTGTAGTTCTCTCCTGCTGGTACGAACATGATTTCTGCTTCTGCCTCGTCAGCAGCGACTACCTTTTGCCACGCACCACCGATCGGTCCAACTTTACCGCCTTCTTCAATCGTTCCTGTACCGGCAATCTTATGTCCTTTCGCCAAATCACCCGGCGTCAATTGATCATAGATTTCAAGCGTGAACATCATTCCTGCAGAAGGACCACCGACATCCTCGATCTGAAACTTAATAGCGGGGTCTGTCGTTACGTTTGAGATCGGTAATGGTTCATAAATACCAAGTCCGACACGTTTGACTTCTTTCGACAACTGATCCACTCGAATCGTCGTCTTCTTGACTTCCGATTTACGCGTGAACTGAATTGGAACGGCTGTTTTTGCTTTTTTCGATTGAATCGTCTTCATGAAGCCATCAAATGACGTAATCGATTTCCCATCGACGCCCGTGATCCGGTCTCCAGCTTTCAGTTTCCCTTCGGCTGGACCACCTGGAATGACACCGGACACATAGACCCCTTTAAAGTCGATATCGACCTTTTTATCAGCTAATTCATAGGCCTCGATCGTCGCATTATGTTGTGCTTCTTCCATGTATAGTTTCTGACGTGTTTCATACTGTGCATCTGACTCTCCGTCGTACAAATAATCACTTACGCTCGACGTTTCGGAAAACGGTAGGAAGAGGCTTTCTACGAGGAAGTAAGGGGTTGCTCGACGTTGGGCGATCGTCAGCATCATCAAATCGCCTGGCTCCTTGTCACCCCCAGACACATCAATCAAATCTTCAGTCGATGTCGCATCACCTGGATAGGAGATAAAATACGGAAGTGGCACGAAAAACACGAGCAAGGCAGCAATGACCGCTGCTAAGGCGGGTTTCCAAGCTTTCATCGCAGTTCTCCTCTCGTATATCTCTGACGTAGCGCCTCTTCGACGGAAGATGGCACGAGATCAACGACGGAAGCACCGTATTTGGCCGCTTCCTTGACGATCGAAGAACTTAAGAAGGAATACTGGTTATTCGTCATCATGAACAGTGTCTCGATTTGATCGTTCATCTTTTTGTTGATGGATGCGACCTGCATTTCATACTCAAAGTCCGAGACCGCCCGTAGACCACGGACGATCGCGGTTGCGCCGACTTCCGCTGCGTAATCGACGAGCAAACCATTGAAGGAATCGACCTTGATATGTGGTAGATGCGACGTCACATCTGCAATCAACTCCATCCGTTCCTCAACAGAAAAGAGCGGTTGCTTCGAAGAATTGTTCAATACGGCAACGATGATCTCATCAAAAATCGGAACAGCCCGTTCAATGATGTCTAAATGTCCGTTCGTGATTGGATCAAAGCTCCCTGGGCAAATGGCGATTCGTTTCATACGTGGTCTTCCTCCGCTTCCATAAATTCATATAACGTGATTGAGATGACAGCGGAATAACGAAGTCGACGAACGACCTCTAGCCGTCCGATCCGGTCCGGTAATACAACAGCAGAGTCATGTTCACACACGATGACACCATTGTCTGTCAGCATGTCGTGTTGCTCTATGTACGTGACGTGTTCCGTCAATCGTTCTTTTGCATAGGGAGGGTCTAAATAAATTAATTTAAATGGCTTTTCGGAGGCTAGTTCCGTCAAGGCGATCGTAACGTCTTTTTTCAACACACGTGCTTGATCCGTATAGTGCGTCGTCTGCAAGTTATCTTGAATGGTCTGAATGGCTTTATGGTGTTGGTCGACGAATACCGCCTCATCGCATCCTCTCGAAAGAGACTCGATGCCAAGACCACCACTACCCGCAAACAGATCAAGCGCTCGTCCTCCATTGAAATAGGGACCGATGACGTTGAACAACGATTCTTTTACTTTATCCGTCGTCGGTCGTGTCTGATCCCCTGGTACTGCTTTTAGCCGCGTTCCTTTCCGTTCCCCTGAAATGACTCGCATTTCCTTCATTCCTTTCAACAAAGAAGCGACGAGGATGTCCTCATCGCTCCTTGGATTATGCTTCTTCTTGCATTTTACCTTTTTTATTCGCGAACGTCTCCGTGATGAACGGTCGTTCTGAACGTTTGATCGAATCGACGAACGGAAGAGTCGAAATGACTTCCATCACCTGTTCATGCTGATCTAAATCGACATACAGATGCACGTATCGTTCACGTTTAGACGTAAAGTAGACGTTCCCGTAACGGCGTAATTGACGGGATGCTTTCATCGCATTGACATAGACGATGAGTCCCACTCGTTCCTTGATCACGCCAGCCTACCCCCTTCATCTTCATTATCCGCTACAACTGCAACTTCCACCGGTCGAACAGCCTCCGGCACATCCTTGGTCAAAGAATGGATTCCCCGTTGGTACTTTGATTTGCGGTGATACTTCACCAGCGAGTTTCAGACTAATTTGTCCAAGTAGCGTCTCGAGTTGTTTTTCTGCTTTTTTAAACTGCGCGACTTCCTCTTGTAGATCAAGTCGACGTTTGACTTCATGGACCTTTTTTGTGATCGTCTGATAGTCCGGATGGTACCGTCCAAATCGTTGCACGAGCTCGTAATCTTCTTTGACTTGATGAAAGTCTCGAATGACGGACTGTGCCTCCACTGACTCTTGCTGTGCTTGTTTCGCACATCTATATGCTTGCCCCGTTTCACTTTGAGCGAGAGATCGAATGAGGTCTTCCGCTGCGTTGATGAGGTCAATCGTCTTATCGGTATATATCACAACGAATCTCCTCCTTAACTTTACCATCTTATCATAACATTTCTCTCCCTCCTAGCCCGTTGAATTGTGTATAATTTGTTCAGAAGGAAGGAATGAACTTTATGCAACTGCTCTCTTTTAATATGTTCCGGACGATTGGAATCAAGACGGAACATGCCAAATCAGATTATCACTTTGATTCCTTGAAAAAGATTGAACAGGCGGACGTCGTCTTGTTCCCGGAATACTGGCAAATCCACTCGATCATCTATGGAATGAAGAAGCCGATCTTTCCATCTGCCGCTACGTTCCACCTAGGTCATGACAAAATCGAGATGACTCGGATTTTTCAGACCGTCATTCCGGACAATATCCCTCGGACAGGCATCTACGGGAAAAATGAGTTCACGGTCGATCGAGTCTTACGTGAATTTTCGTTTCCGTTCGTCGCTAAGACAGTCCGTAGCTCGATGGGGCAAGGTGTCCATCTCATCAAAAATGAAGCGGACTGGAAGAAATACACGGATACACACGAGACGTTCTACATCCAAGAGTACATTCCGAACGAAAAGGATTTACGTGTCGTCGTCGTCGGTGATCAAGTCCTCGCGGCGTATTGGCGCGTCGGTGGTGCACAGTTCTTAAATAACGTCGCTCAAGGTGGCGTCCTTGATTTCGATGATGTGCCACAAGGTGCAATTGATTTCGTGCTCGCGCTTGCGAAACAGCTTGATATCGATCACGCTGGTTTTGATCTTATCATCCGCGACGGACAATGGTACGTTCTCGAGTTCAATGTCTTCTTTGGTGGTGAAGGACTTAATCACCTCGGCATTCATGCACCAGATACGATCCTTGAGTACGTTGAACGAAAATACGGAAGTTCATGAATTCTTCAAAATGACTTCACAACTTTTACGTCATCGTTTCATTCATTATGGTATGATAGTTTGGAAAGACTAGTATCTACTAGCAAACTGGGGTATAGGGGGATTCAAACATGAAGTTTGAACAATATGGCATCGAAGGCAAGGAACTGAAGTTCGGTCTTCTTGAAACAATTATGGATCATCACCGTTTCGTTCGCGAAGGACAATGGGATTACGAACGTGCGATGTACGACATGAAATACGAAAAACAATCAACAGGCGAAGTATTCTATCTCCGTGTTCCAGTCTATGCGATCCAAGGTGAGATCGAAGATCGTCACGCTGTCGTCCGTATGATGACACCACTTCTAGGGAAACATTACTATCCACACGGCGTCGAGTATGATGAGACGTTCCCACCGGAAATCGTCAAGGACTGCGAACGTCGTTTAGCAGCACTGCTTGAAACACTTGAAAAATAAGCTACACGTAGAGGTTCCAATCGGGACCTCTATTTTTTTCGGTCTTTTTTCCAATAAAAAAGCCGATGACTTCGTACTACTTATGAAGTCATCGGCTCATTACCTATCTGTATAGTGATTGCGCAGCGTTCGTGTGTTTTATCTTAGCGCGTGACGAATTGTACGTAAGATACGACGTCATCGCCGAGTTGAATCTTAAGTTGTTGACGTACATGTTGATAGAGCGCATGCAGTGACGTCGCTGAGACATCCACTTTTACACTAAAAGCAATCTCTTCCCAGTCCATCCGTTTAATCCGATAGTGTCGAACCCCGTAATCTTCGATCGTACAAGCGAGTAACTCCTCGATTGCTTGAACAGAGACGATCACATCTCCTTGCATGTAATCTTCATAAGTCATCTTCCTTCACTCCTTTGCTAGTTGTGTGACTGAAGACATGACTTCTTCCAAGTCGACTGGTTCGTCCGGTGTCTTCGCCATCGAAGAGATCGCCCGAACTTTGTTCTCACGGTCTAAAATAAACATTTGCGTCCCGTGTGTCACTAAGCCGCTTTCTGCTTTTGAATAATAGAAGTTCAACTGACGTGTCAGACGATCGATGACGACTGGGTCTCCTGTCAGTACTCTCCATCCTTCAGCATCTGCTTCGAAGTTGGAAGCATACGTTTTTAAGACTTTCGGTGTATCGACTTTCGGATCGACTGTCACTGCAACGAGCTCGACGTCACTTCCATATAGCTCTTCGCTACGAAGCTTTTTCTCTAGTTTCCGATAATCATTTAGCGTCAATGGACAAATATCAGGACAGTTCGAATAGAAGAATGTCAATACCTTGACCTTTCCATCTTCCGAGTTAAACGACTTACCGTTCACGGCGTTCGTTAATTCAAATGGTGTCGGCTCAGCGATAACAGGCAATTTTTCTTTCATGAAGAAATAATAATATCCCCCGGCTGCCGCAACTAAGATGAGGACAACGGCAGCAACCGTCAAGTAACTATTTTTTTTCAAGTTGGCTCCCCCTTAATGACTCCAGATCGCCCGGAATACGTTCGTCGTCTCACCAGGATCGTAGACGACATATAATAGACAATAGACGATGACGCCGGTGATTGCCGTCAAAAACCAAATGATCGAAGCAACTGGTCCGATTTTACGATGACGCGCAAAGTTCTTCTTATAGGCATGATAGAGCGCCATCAATCCAAGCACCCCACCGGATGTCGCAAGTAGGATGTGGAAAATCAAGAATCCTGTGTAATATGGCTTGACGGATGCAGGACCACCAAAAGCGGTATTACCAAGTAGAATCGTCCGTAAGGCGTACATAATGAAAAACAGTAAAGCGAGTGCAGCAGCGATTGTCATCACGGTTTGGTGAGCTTTCATGTTGCGACGTGTCTGAGCAATCAAGAACCAGCCAATCGCTACGAAAATCGCACTGATGACAATCAGCGATACACAAATCAACGGCAAATAACTCATGTTCCAACTTCCTCCAATTTAATCCGCTTTTGGTGTGAAGGACATGCCTTCATCCACGGCAGTACTTTTCGAACGGCGTACCCATGTAAAGAAGGTCAATCCGAAGAATAGACCGTATACGAGTTCTTGACCGAGCTTCATCAGGACACCACCGAAGCGTTGATCCTCTAGTAAGTCATCAGTCGTTCCAAGCAATCGTTCCAGATTCAACCCGCTCAAATCATTGTTCGGCATACAGTAAGCGAGTACTTTCGCGAACGTCGCTGGATCCTGATACGCTTGATACTGGAAACTTTGACTAAAGATCATGAACGCACAAGCAGGTGTCAATAAGACACCGTTCGCGACGATATAGACCATCTTCTTCAGGTCAGACAAACTATCGTTTTCGTTGACGGGTGCAATGATCGGATACCACATCGTCATGCTCAAGAAAATAAGTGTTCCATGGAACAGACGGTGAACGGTATAGTTCGTCAGGACATAATCAAAAATAAATGGCATATGATAAAACGTAAACAAGGCATTAAAGACGACGAGTGCAATCAACGGCTTGACGAAGAAACGAAGAATCTTCCCAAGATACGGTATATTGAACAAGCGCTTATAAAGCCACTCTGGTAGTGCAATCAACAAGAGCGGCGGTGCGACCATATAGACGAATACCATCTGCAACATATGTGCAGAGAAGGTGATATGCGCTAGCAGGTCTAACGGACTTCCAAAACCGATGTAAAAAACGACCAATGCCGCGAGCATCGAAAATTTTTGTCCGAGCGTTGTTTCCGGCTCGTCCGGACGACGCAGCTTTTCTGTCACGACAGCATATAGGATATACAATCCAACGAGTATCAACGCATAATACGGACTCCATAAGACAGTCCATTCGAATTGCGAAAGTGCTCCCCTTAAATTGCCTAACATATTTCTTCACCCCGTTCCTTTCTCTTACAAACTAAGATTACCGTTCCCCTATTTCATTGTAAAGGTTTCTCATAAAACGATTCCAAAATAAAAGACCATCCTGCTAAACGTTAGCAGAATGGTCACATTTCTTACCAGATTAACAGACGGAGCGTTGCGACGATCGTCAAGGCGACGAATATACCAAGACCCATCATAACTTTGATCCATGTGTTGCCTTTATTGTTCATGTGCATGAACATATAAAGCTGGAGATAAACTTGAACGATTGCCATGATGATCAAGAATCCACCAGCTGCCCAGTGAGGCATGAGATCTGCCATGACTGCACCGAAAGCGATGAGCGTCAAGAAAATCATGAGTGCGAAACTGATGAGTTGCAGTTGAGTCTCACGACCACGTTCTGCTTTCATTTCGAGTTCGACTTGATTGCGTGTTAATTGCGGTTCGTGTTTTTCCATCTTATTTCACCATCCCCATGAGGTAGACGACTGAGAAGATAAAGACCCAGACGACGTCAATGAAGTGCCAGTAAAGACTTGAAACATAATACTTCGGCGCGTTCACGACTGTAATGCCACGATTCCAGTTCCGGATCAACAATGTCGAGATCCAAAGAAGACCAAATAAGACGTGTCCACCGTGGAACCCAACGAGTGTATAGAAGGCAGAACCAAATGCACTCGACGTAAACGTATGACCGATGTGGTAGTAGTGATTGAACTCATAGATCTCACCACTTAAGAATCCAAGACCGAGAAGCAATGTGATGATGAGCCAAAGCTTCATCTTTTTCACATCGTTACGTTTCATTGCCATCATTGCAAGAACGCTTGTCAACGAACTTGTCAAGAGGAGCATCGTCATGATGAAGACGAGACCCATTTCGAAGATGTCATAACTGCGTAGACCTTCTTTAGCACCGGAGTTATGAAGTCCGATGTATGTTCCGAAGAGAGAGGCGAACAAAGTCGTCTCTCCTCCAAGGAAGAACCAGAAGGCTACATATTTATTCTTACCCTCAAGTGTTGCTTTTTCAACATGATCCGGAATACCCGTGATCGGGTTGTTTGGTACTGAATGATGACCCATCTTACTTCGCCTCCTTTTCTGCTTCAAGGCGTAGATCTTCTTCGACGACTGATTTCGGGATGTAGTATCCTTCATCGTCGATCCAAGAACGGAAGAACATCGCGATGAATGTCATCGCAAGACCGATCAAGGCAATGACCAGACCGACAGTACCGTAATCTAGGCGAAGAATGAATCCAAGACCTGCAAGGAACAGACCGACTGACATAACGAACGGCAAGATCGAGTTGTTCGGCATGTGGATATCACCGACTTCTTCCGAAACAGAGACTGTTTTGTTACCTGCCATTTTTTCGAGCCAGTACGTATCTAAACCTTTGACGAGTGGAATTTGTGCGAAGTTGTATTCTGGAGTTGGAACAGGAAGTGTCCACTCAAGCGTACGTCCATCGCCCCATACGTCGCGTTTTACATATTCTTTTGACATCAATGCGGCAACGATCGAGATGACGAGAATGATCGTCGACACACCCATGAAGGCTGCACCGATTGAAGAAAGTAAGTTCATTGTTTCCCAGCCTTGGTTTGGCAAGTACGTGAAGACACGACGTGGCATACCTGTAAGACCAAGAATATGTTGTGGGAAGAATGTCAAATGGAAGCCGATGAAGAACAACCAGAATTGAATTTTACCCCAGAACTCGTTGAGTTGTTTCCCGAACATGAGTGGGAACCAGTAGTAAAGACCTGCGAAGAGACCAAAGACGACCCCACCAACGATAACGTAGTGGAAGTGGGCAACGACGAAATAACTGTCGTGGTACTGATAATCGGCAGGTGCTACTGAAAGCATGACCCCTGTCATACCACCAACAAGGAATGATGGAATGAAGGCGACCGAATAAAGCATCGCGACTGGGAACGTCAACTTCCCGCCCCATAGCGTAAAGAGCCAGTTGAAGATCTTGACCCCTGTCGGTACAGCGATCGCCATCGTCGCTACTGCGAAGATCGCGTTCGCAACCGGACCGAGACCGACTGTGAACATGTGGTGAACCCATACCATGAATCCGAGGAAACCGATCAACATCGTCGCAAAGACCATCGTCGTGTATCCGAAGAGACGTTTACGAGCAAACGTAGGGATGATTTCAGAGAAGATACCGAATGCCGGTAAAATCAAGATGTAAACTTCCGGGTGACCGAAGATCCAGAAGAGGTGTTCCCAGATGACGATGTTCCCGCCCGCTGCCGGGTCAAAGAAATGCGCTCCGAAGAGTCGCTCGAACGTCAAGAGGAACAATCCAACCGTAAGTGGTGGGAATGCGAAAACGATCAAGGCAGAAGCAACGAATGCTGTCCATGTGAAGAGCGGCATCCGCATCAGTTTCATACCTGGTGCACGCATGTTCAAAATTGTAACGAGGAAGTTGATCCCCCCCATAAGTGTACCGAAACCAGAAATCTGTAACCCGAGTGAGTAGAAGTCAACACCAAGCGACTCTGGTACTGTCGAGAGTGGTGCGTAAGCTGTCCAACCTGCGTTTGGCGCAGCGCCGAAGAACCATGAAAGGTTCAGTAAGACTCCACCAAAGAAGAACAACCAAAAACCAAGTGCATTTAAGAATGGGAACGCAACATCGCGTGCTCCGATTTGAAGCGGTACTGCTGCGTTCATGTAACCGATCAACATCGGCATCGCTGCCAAGAAGATCATCGTCGTACCGTGCATCGTGATCAATTGGTTAAAAAGTTCACCGCTGACGAAATCGTTCATCGGTTTAATCAATTGAAAACGAATCATTAGGGCTTCTACGCCACCAACTAGAAGGAAGAACAATCCAGAGATGATGTAGAGAATCCCGATTTTCTTATGGTCGACTGTCGTTAGCCAGTCCATGATGCCGCTTTTTTTCTGCGGCATACCCATAGTATGTGTCCCCACTATGATTCCCCCTTAAAAAATTATTGGAGCTTTTTGTCCAATAGATAATCTGCCAATTCGCTCAATTCTTCATCGCTGATCTTATCTTCAGAGAATCCAGGCATTTTTGTACCTTGTTTCTCTTTTTGTGGATCGCGAATCCATTTTTCGAGGTTTTCTTTATCATGCTTGAGGTAACCCGCGATACGCTGACGATCACCGAAGTTCGTCAAGCTAGGTGCGACTTTCCCGCCGCCATGACAGCTGAGACAGTTCTGGGCGTAGACTTGCTCACCAGTCGTCCAGTTCTTTTCATTCTTTTTATCAAGCTGTTTTGTTTCTGCTTCTTTTGCAGATTTCATGTCTTTCAACCATTTGTCGTAGTCATCCTGCTCCATCGCAACGACTTTAAAGTCCATCAATGCGTGAGAAGGACCACACAACTCGGCACATTTACCGTAGTACGTGCCTGCTTCTTTTGCTTGTAACCACATTTCGTTATCAAGACCTGGGTTTGTATCTGTCTTACCAGAAAGAGCCGGTACCCAGAATGAGTGAATGACGTCTTTAGACGTCAAGTTAACCGCAACACGTTTACCGACTGGGATGACAAGTTCTTGTCCTGTCGAAACACCTTTGTCTGGATATTCGAATTCCCACCAGTAAAGGTTCGCTGTAACGTTGATTTGTTCGTTTTTCTTCGCTTCTTTTGCATCCGCAAGTTCAACCGTTGTTTTGATCGTCGGAATTGCAAGAACGATCAAGAGAAGGATCGGAATAACTGTCCAGATGATTTCAAGCGTGTGGTTCCCTTCGACTTGCTTCGGAACCGTGTTATCACCTGATTTACGACGGAATTTCATAAGTACGTAAATATAAATGACGGCTACGATCGCAAGGACGAACAACATGACCCACAAGCTAAGCTTGATGATCTCAAGTTGCATTTCAGCGCCTTCTCCGCGAGGCTGTAGCGCAGACAATTCCGGAATTCCACAACCTGATAACATGAGTGCCATCAAGCCGATTGGAAGAAGCCGGAAGAGCATTTTTACTGATTTTTTCACAACCATCCCCACTTTCTTTGTCCCCAATTTTGTCTTTCGTAATGGTGTACGTGAATTATGTCAAATCGTTTTAGAAAGAAACGAGTACGACCGTCACGATCCAAGCCGTGAAATAAAACAGTGAGAAGAAGAACATCTTCGACGCCCATTTGATTTCGGCTTGTTCATCTTGGATCTTCAGACCTTTCAGTCCCATATAGAGCCAATATCCACCGAGCAATGCCATGACGATCATGTAGATGATGCCATAGTGTGCTAAGAGGAGTGATGATGGAATAAGTACTGCAATCCACCATACAATTTGTCGTTTCGTGATCGCGAATCCGTTTACGACAGGTAACATCGGGATACCTGCTGCCCGATACTCCTCTGTCCGTCGCATCGCGAGTGCGAGGAAATGTGGTGGTTGCCACACGAACATGATGAGGAATAAAATCCACGCATCAATGTGAAGCGTCGGAGTGACTGCCGCAAATCCAATGATTGGTGGCACAGCTCCTGATATACCACCTACGACTGTATTGATCGTGTGTGTTCGCTTTAACCACATCGTATAAATCACGACGTAAACGAATGATCCGATCAATCCGAACACTGCCGCCACATGGTTGACGATCAACAACAATACCGTACCGGTCGCAAGAATCCCGAGTCCTAGCGCGAGTATTCGCTGTCCATCCATCTTCCCAGTAACGCTTGGTCTTCCCATCGTCCGTTCCATCTTATAATCGATGTCCCGGTCAATGTAGTTATTGAGGTAGCAACTTCCGGCAATGACTAATCCACTCCCGAGAAGCGTCCACAGTAACATCCACTTGGTTTGCCATAGATACAATAGGACATCATCCGTTATGTACGATGCCGCTACGACATACCCTGCGAAGACCGTAATCAGATTGGCACGGACGATCCCCATTTTTGCTAGGGTGATATAGTCCTTGAATGTGGGCTGATCCGCCTGCTCGATTGCCATATCCAGTGCCTCTCCAGTAACTTTCGCCATGCTGTTCCCTCCTTTTCACCATCTGCTTCCGTGTAGCACCTAGGCTTCACGTAATTTCTTCACAGAAATAACACAGACATGCCACGAAACGTCCTTTTCTCTATAAAAGATACCACATATTTAGGACCGTGACGTATGAAAATACTTTCGACATAATGAACAAAATGTGAAATCTATGTGATTTTCATCACAGTTCACCATATTTACCTAATACTAGAATAGCGTTGTTCTAAAAGATTGCAAGCGTTTCGAGACTTTTTATGCGATACTAGTCCTATGGAAATCCATGTATTTCGTATTTTTTAGAAAGGTGGTGTCCAAATCTTGAATCGAAAGCTTTCGATGTTTTCAGCCTTCGTCACGTTTACGATGATGATCGTCTTGCTGATGGGTGGGACAGTCACAAAAACGGACTCGGGAGATGGCTGCGGAACAGATTGGCCACTCTGTCATGGGGAACTCATCCCGACAAACCCAAGTGTTGAAACGATGATTGAATATAGTCACCGCGCTGTGACCGGAGTCGTTGGACTCCTAATCATCGCCTTATGTCTCTGGACGCTCGTTGCCTTTAAGGATCGATTAGATACGAAGATTTTTGCATTTCTTGCCTTCATCTTCATGTTGATTCAATCCATCGTCGGAGCAGGAGCTGTCGTTTGGCAACAATCAGATCTCGTCATGGCGTTACATTTTGGTATCTCCTTGATTTCCTTTGCTGCCTTATTGATTTTAACGATATTGATCATGGAGCGTCCTGGTCAGGAATTCAGGGAATCTGTCCCAGCATTCTTGCGGAAGCTCTTGTACGGTCTGCTCGTCTACACGCTGATCGTCGTCTATACTGGTGCTTACGTTCGCCATGTTGGCGCTACATATGCGTGTGTGGGTTGGCCCGTTTGTTCCCAACCGTCGATGACGTTCGAAGCCTGGGTCCAAATGATTCACCGAATCATGGCTGGGCTATTATTCCTCTATACGTTGTTCGTTCATATTACAGCCATTCGCTTAAAACACCGGACGACGACAATCGGCATGGCATTCGCGACGTTCTTCATCTCGTGTCAAGTTGCTACAGGTGCTTGGATCGTTCTCGGTGGACATGCAACATATGTACCGTTACTGCACGCCTTCTTGATTACGTGTTATTTCGGTGTCTTATCCTACTTGACGTATCATGCATTCCGAACACGTAAAGCAAATAGCCGTCTTCAATAAGGTCGTAAAAAAAAGGATGTTCCTCCACTGAGGAATATCCTTTTTTCATTATTTGAATCGAGCGATTGCACGCTTTCGCGCTTCATCATGTGCAACGATTGGTTCTGGGTATCCAGAGTCTTCTCGTTGTTGCTGCGTCGGTTCATGAATATATTGCTTCGACAGATCTTTGATTTCCGTGACATACTGCCGAATGAACTCTCCGTCCTTATCGAACTTCTTTGATTGTGTCGTCGGATTGAAGACTCGGAAGTACGGTACGGCATCCGTCCCGACCGATGCCGCCCATTGCCAACCACCGATGTTCGAAGCCGCTTCATAATCGACGAGTTTCTGTTGGAAATAACGTTCCCCTTTTTGCCAATCGATCAATAGATCTTTTGTCAGGAACGACGCGACGATCATCCGCAGACGATTATGCATCCAACCGGTTTGGTTCAATTGACGCATCGCTGCATCGACGATCGGATAGCCGGTTTTCCCTTCACACCAAGCCTTGAATCCGTCCTCGTTTTCTTCCCACTCGATTTCTCGGTACTGGGTGTTGACCGCTTGTCGTTTCGATTCCGGGAAGTGCATTAAAATCATGTAATAAAACTCACGCCAGATGAGTTCGGTGATGAATGTCTGCTTCCCTTTCGACTCTTTTGCATCTTGAATAGCTGCATAGACCGTTCGAATCCCGATCTCACCGGTCCGTAGATAACGTGAGAGTAAACTCGTACCGTCCATCGCTGGAAGATCACGATTCTCTTCGTAGTTTTCAAGCGATTGCTCGATGAATTTCTTTAAGCGTTGTTTCGCTTGCTTCTCACCCGGATGAAATGCCGCATCAGACTGTGCCTTTTTAAAATAGGCATCAATGAAACTATTAGTGTGCTGGCGCTTATGATAATGATCCCGTAGCGTTTGCCACTTCACATCATAGGGTGTCGGAATTTCTTTTTTCATGAACGCATTCTTATACGGCGTGAATACTTTATAGAACTTTCCATCCTGCTTTTTAATGTCATGTGGATGGAGCAGATGCCGGTCTAACAAGCGCTCCGTTTGTCGTTCCTTACGTTTTTTGATGATTCCCTCATCCCGCGCCTTGAATGGTTCGACATATTCCGCGTTGAATAACAGAACGTCCGCATCATTGGTTGCATCTAAGAAAGCTTGTTCATCGCCTTCGATGAAGCGAATCGGCATCTCTTTTTCTTTACAATCATCTGAAAACAATTCGAGCGCTTGAAAGAAATATTGTTGCCGCGCTTCATATTCTCCAATGTAATCTGGATTAAGCCAAAAGACGAACTCGACTGTCGCTTTTGGATTTTCCTTCAGTAATTCAATCGCACGTGCCAACATGTGGTTGTCTTGTAATCGAAAATCGCTTCGAATCCAACAAATAATGTTCAACCGTATCCTCTCCCATTACATATTGAATGAAAAACAGGCAGCCCGCCGAGCGTGCGCCTGTTTTTCATTGAGACCTTATACGAATTCAATCAATAAGTCTTGACTCGCAATAGCTTCGCCTTCTTTAACATGGACGGCTTTGATCTCACCGTCTTCTGGTGCTTGGATCGTCGTTTCCATCTTCATCGCTTCCGTAACGAGAAGTTGTTCTCCTTTACGGACACGAGTGCCTGTCTCAACGAGTACCTTCAGCACACTACCCGGCATCGACGCACCGATCTGTTTTGCGTTACTTCGATCTGCTTTTGGACGGCTTGATGAACTTTCCTTAATACTGATGTCCTTGACTTCGACTTCACGAGGAACACCATTCATCTCATAATAGATTGTCCGCATCCCGTGATCGTCTGGCTGACCGATTTGAATCAACTTGAGATATAGTGTCTTCCCTCGTTCAATTTCGACCTCGATCGTTTCGCCTAGGCGCATACCGTGGAAGAATGTATTCGTATCAAGAACCGAGATATCGCCATATCGCGCGACATACGAACTGTAGTCCATGAAGACTTTTGGATAGAGCGCGTAAGCGAGAGCATCAAATTCAGTGACTGGTCGTTCAAGTTTCTCAAACAACTCATTTTTTATTGCATCAAAGTTGAGTGGTTGCATCATCTTACCAGGACGTTCCGTCAACGGAGCAGCTCCCTTCAAGATGGCACGTTGTACTTCTTGCGGGAAACCGTCCGGCGGAGTTCCGAGTTCGCCCTTCATCAGTTCAACGACTGAATCCGGGAAATCAAGTCCACTTGCTCGGTGCAGTACGTCTTCTTCCGTCAGATGATGTTGGACCATGAAGAGCGCCATGTCTCCAACGACTTTCGACGACGGTGTGACTTTAACGATATCGCCAAACAACATGTTGACACGCGCATACATTTCTTTGACTTCAGACCAACGATCCGCAAGCCCGACCGCTTTTGCTTGTTGCTGTAAGTTCGAATATTGCCCACCCGGCATCTCATGATCGTAGACGGTTGGATTTGGTGCGATCATATCAAGTTCGAATGCTTGATACAAATGACGCACGTCCTGCCAATAGTCCGAAATCTGTTCGAACTTCTGTGCTGAGACGAGTGGTTGACGTGGATGACCACTTAGGGCATGAATCAAGCTACCACCCGCTGGCTGACTCGTCAGTCCTGACATACTTGATGCCGCGACGTCAACGACGTCGACCCCGGCATCGATCGCACGCGCATACGTATAAATCCCGTTTCCACTTGCATCATGGGTGTGAAGATGGATTGGTAACGATACTGCATCTTTAAGTGCCGATACAAGTGCATAGGCTGCTTCCGGTTTCAAGAGACCCGCCATATCCTTGATGGCAATGATGTGAGCACCGCTCTCTTCCAGTTGTTTCGCCAGATTGACGTAATACGGCAGATGATATTTCGGACGATTCGCATCGAACAGATCCCCTGTGTAACAGACAGCTGCTTCCGCGATTTTACCTGTTGGCAAGACCGCATCGATGGCGAGTTGAATTGATTCCGGGTTGTTCAAGCTGTCGAAAATCCGGAAGACATCGACTCCCGCTTGCGCCGCTTCCTTGACGAAGGTATGGATGACATTGTCTGGATAGTTCTTGTAACCAACGCCGTTCGCACCGCGAAGTAACATCTGAATCAGGACGTTCGGCATCTTTTCACGCAATTTCATCAGACGAACCCATGGATCCTCTGATAAGAATCGATACGCGACATCAAACGTTGCCCCTCCCCATGCCTCGACTGAGAACAATTCAGGAAGCAGTTTCGCTTCCGCCTCTGCGATCGCAACGAGATCCTTCGTCCGCATTCGTGTCGCAAGTAACGATTGATGAGCGTCACGGAATGTCGTATCCGTTAACAAAACGTTGTCTTGTGCTTTCAACCATTTCGCGACAGCTTCCGGTCCTTCTGCATCAAGGATCGCTTTTGCGCCTGGCGTGTAGTCTGCCGGAAGATTTTTTGGAATTCGGACGTCACGCGCAAGTGGCTTGTCCAGTTTTCCGATTCCCGGGAATCCATTGACGGAAACCTCTCCGATGTACGTCAACAGCTTCGTTCCCCGGTCTTGACGTTTTGGGAAGATGAATAATTCTTGTGTATCATCGATAAACGATGTATTGTAATCGCCGCTGACGAACGCGTGGTGTTTCAAGACATTGCTCAAGAATGGGATGTTCGTCTTAATACCACGAATCCGGAATTCACTTAAGTTTCGACGCATTTTCGCGACCGCTTGGTCATACGTCAAACCGTGCGTCGAGATTTTAACGAGCAACGAGTCATAATACGGTGAAATTTCTGCTCCGACATAGGCATTCCCACCATCGAGACGTACACCAAAGCCGCCTGGTGAACGATACGCTTTAATCTTACCTGTATCCGGCAAGAAGCCGTTCTCTGGGTCCTCTGAAGTAATTCGGCTCTGGATCGCAAAACCAAGCATCTTAATCTCTTCTTGTTGTGGAATGCCGACAAGGTCGCTATGTAATGATTCGCCTTCAGCAACACGGATTTGAGTCTGAACGATGTCAACGCCTGTGATCATCTCTGTAATCGTATGCTCGACTTGTACACGTGGGTTGACTTCGATGAAATAGAACGATTCATCTTGTGTGACGAGAAATTCGACCGTACCCGCATTTTCGTATCCGACATGTTTCATCAACGTGACAGCCGCGTCACAGATCTTTTTACGCCCTTCTTCTGAAAGCGTGACACATGGCGCCACTTCGACGACTTTTTGGTGACGTCGTTGTACGGAACAGTCTCGTTCAAACAAATGAATGATGTTTCCATGTGCATCCCCTATGATTTGGACTTCAATATGTTTTGGTCGTTCGATTAATTTTTCAACGTAAATTTCATCCGAACCGAATGCTTTTAAAGCTTCAGATTTCGCTCGTTCAATCATGTCTGGAAGCTCTTCTTCTGTCCGGACGACACGCATACCACGTCCACCACCACCAAGCGATGCTTTGACCATGAGTGGATAGCCTGCTTCTTTTGCGAACGCATACGCTTCATCAATTGATGAGATCGGACCATCTGTTCCTGGAATGACAGGAAGACCCGCTTCAATTGCAGTCGTCCGTGCCCGTACCTTATCTCCGAACTTATACAGGTGATCTTCTTGCGGCCCGATGAAGATGATTCCTTCTTCGCGGCAACGTTTGGCTAGCTCAATATTCTCAGAGAGGAATCCATAACCAGGATGGATCGCATCACATTCGGCTTTTTTCGCTGTTGCGATGATATCTTCAATGTCGAGGTAGGCTTCGATCGGTTTTTTTCCTTCTCCGATCCGGTACGCTTCATCGGCTTTATAACGATGAAGAGAACCCATGTCCTCTCGTGAATAAATAGCAACGGTACGAATACCGAGTTCTGTCGCTGCACGGAAAACGCGAATCGCGATCTCCCCGCGGTTTGCTACGAGAATCTTCTGGATTTTAGTCAACTGATGCTCCCCCTTTAGTTAATGAGCTCGTGGCACTCATCGAACGTGCAGTTTGCACTTCTTTATGATAAGCCACCCGATATTTGTTTTGCATAGAAATGTTTGCCATTACACCAAGCATCGTACTCATGACGAGTAACGATGACCCACCGTAGCTGATGAATGGCAAGGTGACACCTGTACCTGGAAACAGACCAGACATGGCTGCGATATTGATACATGTCTGGATGAAGATGATACCGGAAATCCCAAGTGCGAGCATGCTCGAATAAAGTGAGACACACCGGTTAGCGATGATCGCCCCTTGAATCATCAGGTAAAACAATAGACCGAGTACGACAAGGACCCCGATGAAGCCGAGTTCTTCCGAGATGATCGACATGATGTAGTCGGTTTCAGGCTCTGGCAGATAACCATACTTTTGAAAACTATTCCCAAGACCCACTCCGAACAATCCCCCATGGGCAATCGATATGACGGAGTTGATGAGCTGATATCCCTTACCTTCTGCGTCAAGAAAGGGATTCAAACTCGCTTGAATCCGTTGCATCTGATTATCCGAAAAATTGTTCCATGCGTACAAGAAGATGATCGGAACGGTAACGACACATAACATGATGTAACCACTCGGTAATCCTACTGCAAATAAAATCATCGCCGTGATGAGTAACAGAATGAATAATCCGCCGTCATCCGGTTGCATACGAATGATGATCGCGTAAGGTGCAAGTAACACAAGCATTGGAATCAAGATCCAGTCCGAGAAACTAAGTAAAATCCGTTTTCCGGGGGACGTCGCTGGAATTTGACGATGGATGAAGTGATGGACAATCCCAATCACGCCATCCATCTTTCCTTTGTGCTTTTGATCAAAATAACTGGCAAGCCCGACGACGAGCACGAATTTACAAAGCTCGATTGGTTGAATTAAGAAGATACCGAAGTTCAACCAGGCGCGAGCTCCGTTTAGGGGAGCCGAAAATAGTGTTGCCATCAGCATCAACCATGTAATCGCGTACAAGAGTAAACGAATGACTGGTCCACGAAATACTTCATGATTCACTTGCGAAACTAAAAGGAACAGCACGATGGCCATCGCATCGAACATCAACTGCTTCTCAAAGAAGGACGTATTCGCATAATCGCCACCGTTCCAAACGCTGGCACTATAGACCATGACTGTACTGATCGCCATGAGGATGAGCATCGTAAAGAAGAGACCGTAGTCAAAAAATGCTCGTTTTTCTTTAAACTTCGCTAACATATGTACACGTCCTTTTTTTCGTTTTCTAAAAAAAAATACCCAAACGCCGCATTTCACGTTTGAGTAGAAAATCAGCACGTCTCCGCATCATGTAAATCAGATAATTGCTGTTCAAGTGATTCGAGCAACTGTTTCCCTTCACCCGCATCAATCAGTTCAAGACGTACCGCAAAATCAATCTGACGGGACAATCCGAACATTTGTGTATCCAATACTTCCTCGTAAAGAGGACATTGTGGCATCGTTAAATTCGCAAGCTGGACCTCGATCAACCGGCGGATTTTTTGTGCATCCGCTTCTAGTAGCTCAAGAGCGCGCTGGCGATGAACTGTCTCGATTTCAGTTGACAATCCAATCCCTCCTCATCAAATGACGCGTTCCTGTTATAGCTAAACTTTACCTTACTTTCGCCAACAATTCAACGTTTCGGTATAATGGATTTGTTGGACTTACACATTTAGGGGGTATAACAAATGATTTTTCCGATTAACGGTAAAGTACGGCACCAGTTGACGATTGATCCGACAGTTTGGATCTTTGATGAACGAAAGGTTGCGATCGAGAAGATTGGCCAACCAGCAGATACGAGCGAACAAGAGGCGTACTACGCGAAAATGGGGGCAGCGTGGGATAAAGGCATCATGGAAGGCAGTCGTACGGATCATAATCGTCCGATGACACGCGCTGAAAAAGAAGCCGCGCTTCAAGGGTCATTCGCCATGGCGCTCGCACCGTTCATCCGGAATGCTGAACTCTTACCGGAAGCGACCGCTATTCGTTTCGAAGGTGAAGAAACGGTCGAACTTCCACTTGAGCAACTCGACGAAGTATACCTGCAGTTCTCACAAGACGGCAAAGTGTTAGCAGATGGACCCGTTCACCTGTTGCACGGACAACGGATCGTCAAATCTGTTCACACGGTTACCGTCATATAAGGAAAACGTGGTGCGCCTGAATAGACGCACCACGTTTTTTATAATAAGTCGGCTGCGAGGCGCGCCAGATTCGAGCGTTCCCCTTTGACGAGTTTGACGTGTCCCGTCATTTTCTCATTTTTAAGGCGTTCTACGGCGTAGGATAAACCGTTCGAATATTCATCTAAATACGGGTGATCGATCTGTTGCGGATCACCCACTAACACGATTTTTGAGTTTTCACCGACACGTGTTAAAATCGTCTTGACTTCGTGTTTCGTCAAATTCTGCGCTTCATCGATGATGATGAATTGCCCCGGCATGCTCCGTCCTCGAATATATGTCAACGCTTCCAGTTGAATCGTCTTCATTCCCGCGAGAATGTTACCAAGTTCGTCTCCTGATCCCGTATTAAAGAGATGTTCGAGGTTATCGTAGATCGGTTGCATCCACGGACGAAGCTTTTCCTCCATCTCACCTGGCAAGTAGCCAATATCATTTCCCATCGGCACGACTGGACGAGCAACGACAAGTTTTTTATATTTATGCTCGTCTTCTACTTGCAGGAGCCCCGCAGCGAGTGCAAGTAAGGTCTTTCCGGTACCTGCCTTCCCAACGAGTGTAACGAGCGGTACATCGTCTCGAAGTAATAACTCAAACGCCATCCGTTGTTGAACGTTTCGGGGAATAACACCCCAGACTTGATCGACATCGATCGAAAGTGCCCGGATGATCGGCAAATTCTGATCAACGACAGCAATGGCAGAGGCTTTTGACATATTACTTTTTAGAATGATGAATTCATTTGGTTGCACTTTTTCCGGCAATACATCAACTGAAAGTCGTTTATCCTGATAGAAAGCATCGATATATTCCTGATCGACGGTCACTTCGATGAATCCTGTATAAAGACCAGTCAAGTCAGCGATATGATCCGTCATATAGTCCTCAGCGACTAATCCATACGCATCCGCTTTAACGCGGACTAAGATATCTTTTGAGACGAGAATGACATCTCGTGGCGTCGCTTCAGTTTGTTGTTCACGATGAATCGACCATGCGAGCTCGATAATCTTATTATCGTTCGATTCATGGATAAACGGCGAGCCCTCGTAAATGGAGTCACCGATATCGACGCGAAGAATGCCACCGTTACCAAGCGGAACTCCCGCATGAAGCTGACCGGTTTCCCGCAATTGGTCTAAAATGCGAGCTGTTTCTCGTGCGTTGCGCCCCACCTCATCCATGTTGCGTTTTTTTCCATCCAGTTCTTCTAGTACGATCGCTGGTATGACGACATCATGCTCTTGAAACTGAAAGAGAGAAAGTGGATCGTGCAACATGACATTGGTATCAAGTACGTATATTTTTTTCATTCCATCGTTCGCCCCTTTAGAGTCGAGTTTGTGATGAATGTTACGCTTTTAGGATGCGATGAACAAGTTGATCCAACCGTTCAGCTGCCTGTTCATCGTATGTTTTTTCAATGGTCGGTCGTTGTGTGACAGCTGCTCCGTAAAATAAGATGTCACGTACCTCTTCGACGCGCCCCTCATAAAAAGAGAGCGAAAGTGGAAGTGGTTCTTGCGGCGTAAACACCTTGACGTCCGTACACGTTAAGCTGTGTGTCGACTGCTCTGCAAAGAAGATCAAGGTGAAAACCGGATGTTCTCGTAACGTTTTGACGAGATGAGAATCTGCTTCGATCGCAAAACGAACCGTTTGTGAATCCTTCGCATATACCCAACTAATTGCATGTGTGATCGGCCAATGTTTGGATTGATCATGCGTGATCAAAAAAACAAGTGGTAATTGTGATAACGCATCTAGTTGATGTGAGCTGAGATGTTGCTCTACTTTATTTGCCATGACATCACCTCCTCTATGACTTAGTGATGATATTTCGAGATATACTTCTCGATTCCCTTTTTTACATCTGAATAATCTTCTAATATGATATACTAAGAAAAAAAGGGAGGACCCGACATGCGAGTGAAATGTACGATTTGCGATAAGCGTGAGACGATTGATGATTGGTCCTTCACGGCGAAGCGATTACGCAATAAACCAGTTCGTGTCCATCTATGTGATGAGTGTCGATCTCGCGTAGAAGAACGGACACTCGAACGCCATGCCTCTGGACAATTTCATTTATACCCTACTTGGGAAACAAAACGAAAACACTGGTAAATAAAAGGTCTGTGGGAAACTTCCCTGGCAGACCTTTTTTTGTTCACCGTTTGATTCGAACCAATCGATCATCCTCGGTCGACGGAGTCCCTCTACCATCTGTATTGTTCGTAATATAATAAATTGACGTCTTATCAATCCACACATCGCGAATCCGCCCTTGATTTTCGACAATCGTTTTGACCTGTTTCGTCTTTAAATCCATCGCTTGTAATCGTTGACCTACAAGTGTTGCAAAATACAACGTATCATCCGCTTCTGCAATCCCACTTGGTGCAACGGATCGCTCTCCCACTTCGTACCACGGTGTCACGAGTCCCTCTGCTTTCTCTGTTCCTTCAATCGTTGGCCATCCATAATTTTTTTGTTCAATTCGATTAATTTCATCGTGTCCACTTTGTCCGTGCTCACTTGCATACAGTTGGTCATCGACGAAAACAAGCCCTTGTGGATTTCGGTGACCAAGACTATAGACATAGCCTTTTTGATTCCCCTTGAACGGTTTTCCTTCAGGTGTGATGCGTAAAATTTTTCCTGCAAGTGAATCGATGTCTTGCGCCAGTTCAGGATTTGCTGCGTCTCCTGCTGTGACGTAGAGTGCACCTTCTGGACCCCACTCAAGTCGTCCTCCGTTGTGAATCGTCGCTCCCGGAATATCGTCGAGTAACACACGCTCTTCGACCCACTGATGGCCTTCCTCTTTGATTGCAATGACACGATTGGTCGCTTGATTTTGTTTTGCATACGTATGATAGACGTATGCCG
Organism: Exiguobacterium sp. UBA7533; assembly: GCF_002479335.1. Taxonomy (NCBI): domain Bacteria; kingdom Bacillati; phylum Bacillota; class Bacilli; order Caryophanales; genus Exiguobacterium; species Exiguobacterium sp. UBA7533. The sequence continues at coordinate 227,715 of NZ_DLMP01000001.1, forward strand.
TCTTATTGTTCTTAAAATCAGGGTCAAGTACCATACCGAGTAATCCACTTTCTCCTTCAGCAATTACATCTTTCTTCAGTTGCAAGCGCATCCTCTCATAATCACCTTGTTTTCCTTTGACGATTGTTCCTTCGCGCTCTGTAATATAAAAAGTCTCTCCTTCGCGAACGATATTCCATGGGGCGTTTAGCTCTTTAAATACGACTCCTTCTTGCGTTTGTGATGATTGCGTATCTTCTTGATTACCTGAATCCTGTTGATTGTTTTTTTGTGTCTTCTGATTGGTTTCCTTTGTTGACGATTCTTCTGACGTTTGTGTACAGCCGATCAGAATACCCGCTAACAGCAGGGGTATGACATACCTTATTTTCACTGTTTTCTCCCCCCTTTTAGTATCCCTGTTCCCGCTACGCTTTAAATCATGCATCTGAATTAGCACAAAAAAAGAACGAACCTCCGAAGAGATTCGTTCTTTTGATTCATGACATGCTTCCGTCAAGAAGCTGTCCGTTCACGTTCACGCTTGACCATCCACATCCGGAAGCGATAAATACCAAGTACGAAGACCATCGCAAGGAGTACTTCAGGAATCGGCCATGTCCAGAAGACAAGCGTCAATGCTGCCGAGAAGACAGCGAGCAACAGATAGACGATCAGTGATTTCCACCATGCTAGTTCCTTAGCAAATCCTAACTTAAAGACGACAAGCGTCAAGATGACGACGGTGATCATTAAAGGATAAAATCCCGTTTCGATGTTATTCGGATCACTTCCGACACCGAGAAGTTTCGCGATGAACGGAATATCGTATTTCGGAAAATCAGAAGCAACGGCAGCTTGTGCATTCATTGCCAATCCCCCTATTCGTTCAAGACTCAATCTTTACCTAGACGACGACGTTTTTCTTGCTTTTCACGTTCGTTTTTGTTCAAGACTTGTTTACGGAGACGAACCGATTGTGGTGTGATTTCACAGTACTCATCTTCATTCAAGAATGTCAACGACTCTTCAAGTGAGAAGACACGTGGACGTTTAAGAACGTTCGTTGAGTCTTTTGCAGATGCACGCATGTTCGTTAATTGTTTTGCTTTAACGACGTTGACAGCGAGATCGACATCACGGTTACATTCGCCGATGATCATACCTTCGTATACTTCAATACCAGGCTCGATGAAGATCGTTCCGCGGTCTTCAAGAGCTGAGATCGCGTAAGCAGTTGCTTTACCCGTTTCGATTGAGACCATAACACCACTACGACGTCCACCGATATCCGCTTGGATGAACGGACGGTATTCTTCGAACGTGTGGTTCATGATTCCGTATCCGCGTGTAGCAGAAAGGAATTCGTTACGGTAACCGATCAAACCACGTGAAGGAACGATGAATTCCATTTTCGTTTGACCGTTGTCCATTGTTTGCATGTTCGTTAATTCACCTTTACGGAGACCAATCGATTCCATGACAGAACCTGTGTACTCTTCTGGTGTATCGATGACGACGCGTTCGAATGGCTCGACTTTGACACCTTCTTCTTCTTTGATGATAACTTGCGGTTTAGATACTTGGATTTCGTATCCTTCACGGCGCATGTTCTCGATCAAGATCCCGAGGTGAAGCTCCCCACGACCAGAAACGATCCAGCGGTCCGGTGAATCCGTGTTTTCGATACGGAGTGAAACGTCCGTCTCAAGTTCTTTTTCAAGACGCTCTTCGATTTTACGTGAAGTAACAAGATCCCCTTCACGACCAGCGAATGGCGAGTTATTGACGATGAATGTCATTTGAAGCGTTGGCTCATCGATACGTAATAATGGGAGTGGATCAACGTGTGAAGTTGGGCAAACTGTTTCACCGACGTTGATGTCTTCCATACCAGCGATCGCAATCAAGTCTCCTGCTTTTGCAGTTTCGATTTCGACACGTTTTAGACCGAAGTAACCGAACAACTTCGTGACACGGAAGTTCTTCGTTGAACCGTCAAGTTTTGAAAGTGAAACGCTATCGCCAACTTTGATTTCGCCACGGAAGACACGACCAACACCGATCCGTCCGAGGTAGTTATCATAGTCAAGCATCGTAACTTGGAACTGAAGTGGCTCCATTGTGTTATCGACAGGTGCTGGTGTATGCTCAAGAATTAAATCAAGAACGTTCGTGATTGTATCTTCTTGTTTATCTAATTCAGGTTCGAATGAACTTGAGCCGTTGACTGCCGATGCATAAACGACTGGGAATTCGAGTTGATCTTCGTCAGCTCCGAGGTCGATCAAGAGATCCACGACTTCGTCGACGACTTCAAGAGGACGGACCATCGGTTTGTCGATTTTGTTGACGACGACAATTGGTTGAAGTCCTTGCTCGAGTGCTTTTTTCAAAACGAAACGTGTTTGTGGCATACAGCCTTCACGTGCATCGACAACGAGGATGACGCCATCCACCATACGCATGATTCGCTCAACTTCTCCACCGAAATCGGCGTGTCCTGGCGTATCAACGATGTTGATGCGTGTGTTTTTGTAGTCGATTGCAGTGTTTTTCGCAAGAATCGTGATTCCACGTTCCCGCTCGATGTCATTTGAGTCCATTGCGCGTTCTTCGACTTGTTCGTTCGTACGGAACGTACCAGACTGTTTTAAAAGCTCATCGACTAATGTTGTTTTACCATGGTCAACGTGAGCGATGATCGCAACGTTGCGTAAATCATTTCGTACTAATGTTGTCATAGGTGTGTACCTCTTTCTATTCATTTAAATAAATCTTATCATACTTTCGGTCAACTTTAAGAGTATAGCACAGGTAGAGTCCTAATTGGCAATGACTAAGATTCGACATCATCTCGAAAGCCTTTTCATTATTCTTCATTCACGCTACACTGTTAACGTACTCACGGGTAGAGGGGGAAAAAACATGCGTCTACTATTTTTGTTACTTGCCATGCTTGCAGTAGGATCCATGGCAGGCATCGGCATTTTCATCGCGGAACAAAACGTACCGATGACGATCGCCTCTATCGTCTTGATGATAGTTGCGATGGGTGCCGGATTCGTTTTAAAGGCACGTTTGCGCAAACAAACATGACTGAGAAGGTTCCTTTCGTTTAAAACGAAAGGACCTTTTTTCAATCCTCTTGTGTTTGTACAAACGTCAATACATCTTCAACGAATGTCTGGCTCCCTGCTAATACACTCGTTTGCTCGAGAAACGACATCGGCTCTCCGGTAATCGTCCCGACACGTCCACCAAGCTCTTCAATCAATAATTGACCGGCTGCATAATCCCAAGGCATGTTACGCATCGTGATATATCCATCAACGCGTCCGGCAGCCGTCCATGCGAGTTCAAGGGAAGCTGCACCAATCGCTCGTACACCTACTGCGTGTCGCACGAGCGGAGCAAGACGATCCGTGTTAATTCGACGGTTCGGCGTCACCCAGGTAGCATTCATACAGATGATCGCTTCCTTAACGCTCCGTTCTGTCAGTTGAGGTAACCGAATACCGTTTTGATAAGCCCCTTGTCCTTTGATGACATGAAATAGCTCGTCAGCCATGACATCATAAACAAATCCGTACCGTAATTCCCCTTCCATCATGATCGCAATTGAGATGGCGAACATTCGCTTTTGACGGATGAAGTTCATCGTTCCGTCGATCGGATCAACGAACCAAATCGTACCTTCGAGTGTATCGGGTCGAGCGATGCGCCCCTCTTCACCATAAATATGATGATCCGGATAGCGATCTAGAATACCTTTAATCAATAAATCCTCGACGGCTTGATCAATCTCCGTCACTAAATCACTTTTTCCGGTTTTCTGTTCAATGTGATACGACACATCAATCTTTTCGCGAATGTATTTCCCTGCTCGCTTGATCAAGTCTATCGCATCCAACTCGATTTGCATCTTCCTTCACTCCTTCATCATCGTTTCCAGCTTCTTCTATAGTAACAAAAAAAGAAAACCAGCGAACGATTCGCTGGTTGAAGTAGTGATATTTTATTATAAGGTAGAGAAAAGGACGTTGAAATCAAGCTTCAAGACGTACCATCTCTTGACGATATTTTTCGAGGCGCTCTTTACTTGCACCAACAGCTTCTGCGTCACTTGCCACCATCGCATCATGTAATGTAGCAAGCTCATAGTCGATTTCGAGACGCAATACAGGAATGCGTTTTTCTGCATCTTTTCTCTTGTATGCTTCTATCACTTGTTTCACAGTAACCACACTCCTTCGCGGGATAAACAGAAGTTTAATTTGTCAGACAATTGCGACTTATCAGTGGATTGAATCAATAATAGTACGATTCAACTTAGATGTAAAGCATCTAATTTTAAAAAATACAGTTTCACATATTTGTAAGGATAACGTCTTGTATGTAGTATATAGCCGCTTCCCTTCCACTTTAAACAAATGATGATCATTTTCCGCACATTTCCAGTCCGTATAAAAGATAAGACTCCTATACGATCGCATAGGAGTCTTATCTTTTATGATGTCATTATTTTTTCATGCGCACGATTGGATCTTCTTGGCGTTTTGCCTGTTGCATCGTCCGATAACTTGAGCAACCTGTCTCTTCCATATAAAACTGATCCCACTGTTTTTCCTCGGATTTCGAGGTGACGATTTGCTTAAATTCCCGATATGCCTCGAGCAAACGTTGTCGTTCTACACCTGATTCATACGCTTGTTCGACTAAATTGAAAAAGTCGATGACTTTCACAATTTCTTCCGTCGACCAATCGGAATTGAGCGGATAATTCAATGCCATCATTCCCACTTCCTTTCTGCACTTTTCTATTTTACACGGAAAAGAAGCATAAAACAGTTGCAACCGCCCGAAAACTTGTTATAGTTAGCTTGTTTGATTGTATTTTTATTCGGTTTTAAGGGGGGGAAATCTGGTGCAAACAAAAAGCTTAACACAGCTCGATACACCTTTATTCGATGCGCTACTCGCGCATGCGAAACGTCAACCAATTCAATTTCATATTCCCGGTCATAAAAATGGTCAAGGAATGGATCCAGCCTTTCGATCGTTCATCGGTCAGAATGCGCTCGATATCGATTTAATCAATATCGCTCCCCTTGATGATCTTCATCATCCAAAGGCAATCATTAAGGAAGCTCATCAATTGGCAGCTCAAGCCTTCCATGCCGACGAAACGTTCTTTTCCGTACAAGGAACGTCAACCGCAATCATGGCAATGATCATGAGCGTCGTCGGACCTGATGATAAAATTCTCGTTCCTCGAAATGTTCATAAATCGGTGATGTCAGCTATCGTTCTTTCTGGTGCGCACCCGATTTTCATTCATCCTGAATTCGATGAAACATTTGGTATCGCACACGGTATCACACCAAGCGCGGTAGAACGTGCCCTTGCACTTCATCCTGATACAAAGGCAGTGCTCGTCATCAACCCGACCTATTTCGGCGTTGCTGGCGACTTGGAGAGCATCGTCAAACTTTCCCATAGTAAGGGTATTCCGGTACTCGTCGACGAAGCACACGGCGTCCATATCGCCTTCCACGAAGATATGCCATTATCTGCAATGCAAGCAGGAGCTGATCTCGCAGCAACGAGTGTCCATAAACTCGGTGGATCACTCACTGGAAGCTCTGTTTTAAACGTTCGCCGGGGTCTTGTCTCTCCGGATAAGGTTCAAGCGGTACTCTCGATGTTGACGACGACTTCAACATCCTATCTACTGCTTGCTTCTCTTGACTGCGCACGGCGCCATCTTGCAATCAACGGTGAAGCGATGAATCGTCGGGCACTCGAACTCGCGACACGGATGCGTTTCGGATTAGCGAAGCTTCCTTATCTCGCCGTTTTCGGCGAATCCGATCTTCATTCAAGTGCGACGTTCGCTTTTGATCCAACGAAAGTGCTCGTTTCCGTTAAGGGACTTGGTATTTCTGGTCACCTTGTCGAAGAGTTTTTGCGTGAAGAACATCGGATCGAAGTTGAACTTTCTGATTTAAATAATATCCTTGTCATCATCACTTCTGGTGACTCGGAAGAGACAATCGATGCATTCCTACATGCGATGTCTTTACTTGTTGCACGCTATCAGAATAATGGCGCTGAAACGACTGATCACTCAATCGTCCTTCCAGACATTCCAGCGCTCGCTCTCAGCCCACGTGATGCTTTCTATGAAGAAACAGAGACAATTCCGTTAGTCGATGCGGTCGGACGGATTTCAGCTGAATTCATGATGGTGTATCCTCCTGGTATTCCCATCTTTATTCCTGGCGAAATGATCACGGCAGACAATCTTGCCTATATTAAAGAAAACATTGAAGCTGGTCTTCCGGTTCAAGGTCTTGAGGATCATTCGCTCGAGACGATCAAAGTCATTCAGCAATCGAATGCAATTCGGTGAAGACAAAACAAAGCAGTAATCCTTACTAGATGAGGATTACTGCTTTTTTAATTGGATCGTTTCATTCTGCATATTCATCGTTTGGCGAACAAGGAATGAATGCCGCTAATGCTTCACCAATTAATGCAACATCCTCTTGCTCAATTGCAAAAGTACGAGCTAAAACTTCTCCATTTAACACATCCTGTTGATCAAATAACGCTGACTGACCACCGGTTAAACTAACGACGAGTACTTTCCCAAAAAATTGTCCTGTACAGATGACAGCGAAATCATAGCGAGCGAATGCGGTCGTCCAGCCTACAAAGCGAACCTTATCCATCTCTGATACGTAATACAGCTCCTCTAAGGCAGTCACGGATTCCATATGCGTCCACCCTCTCCGTTTTTTATTCTTTTCCTTTTTTGAATCAAGACAAAACAAAAAAAACACCTCATACACGGTCGGCTCCCCGTGCATGAGGTGTTTCGGAATTATTTAATGATATGGATCGGGCTACCGATTGCAACTTCAGCAGTTTCCATTGCGATTTCACCAAGTGATGGGTGCGCGTGGATTGTGAGTGCGATATCTTCAGCTGTCATACCAGACTCGATTGCGAGTCCCATTTCAGCGATCATATCAGAAGCGCCTGTACCAGCGATTTGCGCGCCGATCAAGAGACCATCTGATTTACGAGTAATCATTTTCAAGAAGCCGTCTGGCTCGTTGAGTGCAAGTGCACGACCATTCGCAGCGTAAGGGAATTTAGACGCGACATAGTCGAGTCCTTCTTCTTTCGCTTGTGCTTCCGTGTAACCGACTGTAGCGAGTTCTGGGTCTGTGAAGACGACCGCTGGAATCGCGCTGTAGTCGAGGTATGCAGGGTGTCCTGCAGCTGCTTCAGCAGCGATTTTAGCTTCGAATGAAGCTTTGTGCGCAAGTGGTGGTCCTGGAACGATATCACCGATTGCGTAAATGTTTTCGTTTGAAGTACGGCACTGATCGTCGATTTCAACAAGACCACGGTCGCTGACTTTGACTTCTGCCATTTCAAGACCAAGATCACTTGTGTTAGGACGACGACCAACAGTGACGAGGACGTAGTCCGCTTCAACTGTTTGTGCTTCACCGTTGACTTCGAATGTTACTTTAACACCATCTTCTGACTCTTCCACACTTTGTGCAAGTGCTTCGTTGTGGATCGTGATGTTACCTTTTTGTTTGAGCTTTTTCTTGACGACTTGTGTCATAGCAGGCTCGAAACCAGAAAGGATGTCTTTTGTTCCTTCAAGAATGACGACTTCTGTATCGAAGTTCGCATACGCTGTACCAAGCTCCATCCCGATGTATCCGCCACCGATGACGATGAGTTTTTTCGGGATTTCAGGAAGGTTCAATGCGCCTGTTGAAGAAAGAACGCGTTTTGACCATTTGAAAGCTGGAAGTTCGATTGGAGTCGAACCAGTCGCGATGATACATTTCTTGAATTTGTAAGGAGTCGAAGAATCTTCGTTGATGATACGAACTGTATCTTCTGATTGGAAGTAAGCTTCCCCAACGACAGTCTCGACTTTGTTGCCTTTAAGAAGACCACTAACGCCGCCAGTCAATTTGTTGACGACAGATTGTTTCCAAGATTGAACTTTCGAGAAATCGACAGTTGCATTCTCAGAAGTGATCCCCATATCGCTTGAACCTTTAGCGTGCTGGAAGTTATGTCCTGCAGTGATCAAGGCTTTTGATGGGATACATCCTACGTTTAAGCAGACACCGCCGACGTTTTCACGTTCAACGATTGTTACTTTCATACCAAGTTGCGCGCCGCGGATTGCAGCAACGTAACCACCAGGGCCAGCCCCGATTACGAGTAAATCTGTTTCTTGTGCGAATTCACCTACTACCATTGCTTATCCCTCCATGATGAGAAGTTGTGGGTCGTTCAATAGGCGTTTAACTAAGTTAAGCGCGTTTTGTGCAGTTGCACCATCGATGAGACGGTGGTCGAAGCTGAATGAAAGTGCAAGAACTGGTGCAGCAACGATTTCGCCGTTTTTGACGACCGCTTTTTCAGCGATACGACCGATACCGAGGATTGCAACTTCTGGGTGGTTGATGACTGGTGTGAACCATTGACCGCCAGCAGAACCGATGTTAGTGATCGTGATTGATCCGCCTTTCATCTCGTCGCCAGAAAGTTTTCCGTCACGTGCTTTACCAGCAAGGTCATTGATGTTGTCAGCAAGTGCGAAGATCGACTTACGATCTGCATCTTTGACGACTGGTACGACAAGACCGTTGTCTGTATCAGCAGCAATACCGATGTTGAAGTAGTTTTTGTAGACGATTTCTTCGTTTACATCGTCGATTGATGCGTTGATTGCCGGGTATTTTTTAGCAGCAGCAGTCAATGCTTTTACGACGAACGGAAGGTAAGTCAATTTCGTACCTTGAGCAGCCGCAACTTCTTTGAAGTTTTTACGGAGTGCAACGAGGTTCGTAACATCCACTTCGTCCATGAGTGTTACGTGTGGAGCTGTATGTTTCGAATTAACCATTGCTTTCGAAATCGCTTTACGGATTCCTTTGATTTTCTCGCGTGTTTCAAGTTCAGGTTGAGCAGCAACGTATGGCTTCACTTCTGTTTTTGGTGCAGAAGCAGCTGGTGCTTTTTCTTCAGTTGCTGGTGCATCAGAAGTTTGTCCACCGTTTGCGAATGCATCGATGTCTTCTTTAACGACACGACCGTTGTCTCCAGAACCTTGGACTTCACGGATGTCGACACCTTTTTCACGTGCATATTTACGGACAGATGGCATCGCGATGACGCGTTCTGATTTATGGATTTGAACCTCGTTTGGTTTGTCTTCCACTTTTTGATCGGTATCTTGAACGTCTTTCGCATTTTCTTCAGCTTTTGGTTGCTCTGCTTCTTCAGAAGGAGCAGAACCTTCGCCTTCGACTTCGAAAGTGATGAGGACGTCGCCAACGACAGCTACGACACCTTCGTCAACTTTTACTTCTTTAACAGTACCATCAACTGGCGATGGAATTTCAACGACTGCTTTATCGTTTTGTACTTCAAGAAGAACATCATCTTCTTTGACAGTGTCGCCCGCTTTTACGAACCACTTTACGATTTCACCTTCATGAATACCCTCACCGATATCCGGCAATTTGAATTCAAATAAACCCATTTGAATATGCCTCCTTTTAGTTCACTCTTCTAGTCGATTGTTATCTGTAAAAACGGAAGCAAGGAGAGAATGTACCCCTCTCCTTATTTTCCGAAATGCTCTTAGAAATTGTAGACAGTCTTGACTTTCTCGACGATATCTTTGTGATCCGGGATCCAGACGTCTTCACCTTGTGCGAATGGGAAGATCGTATCTGGAGCAGCAACACGAAGAATCGGTGCTTCGAGGTCAAGGATTGCACGTTCTTGGATTTCAGTTGCAACCATTGCAGCGATACCCGCTTGTTTTTGTGCTTCTTGAACGACGACGACACGGTTTGTTTTCTTGACAGAAGCAAGAATCGTATCGATATCGATCGGGCTGATCGTCATCAAGTCGATGATTTCGACGCTGATGTTTTCTTTTTCGAGCTCTTCTGCTGCTTTAAGTGAAGCGTGCACCATCGCACCGTAAGTGACGATTGTTACATCTGTACCTTCACGTTTTACATCAGCTTTTCCGAGTTCGATCGTGTAATCGCCCTCTGGCACTTCACCGCGGAATGAACGGTAGAGTTTCATGTGCTCGAGGAATACGACTGGGTCGTTATCACGGATTGACGCGATCAAGAGACCTTTTGCATCGTATGGTGTTGAAGGAATGACAACTTTAAGTCCTGGTGACTGAGCCATGAGCCCTTCGAGGTTATCTGCGTGAAGTTCCGGTGTTTTAACACCGCCACCGAATGGTGAACGGATTGTTACAGGTGCATTGTATGTGCCACCTGAACGGTAACGGAGACGCGCGAGTTGTGCTGCAACTGAATCGAATACTTCGAATACGAATCCGAAGAATTGGATTTCCATGATTGGACGGAATCCTGTCAGACTGAATCCGACAGCAAGACCACCAATACCTGATTCCGCAAGTGGTGTATCGAAGACACGGTCTTCGCCGAGCTCATCTTGAAGACCTTCTGTCGCACGGAATACCCCACCGTTTTTACCGACGTCTTCACCGAACAAGAGAACTTGTTCGTCGCGTTTCATCTCGACGCGCATTGCGTCAGTGATCGCTTGGATCATCGTCATTTGTGCCATGGGTTATTTCGACTCCTTTGCTGTATACTCATCAAGCTGCTCTTGCAGGTTTAGTGGAAGCTTTTCAGCCATCACGTTGATGAAATCTGTAACTTTTTGTTTTGGTTCTTTGTCAGCTTGTGCAAGTGCTTCCTTAACGTCAGCTTTAGCTTGCTCGATGACTTCGTTCTCTTTATCTTCGTTCCAAAGACCTTTTGCTTCCATGAAAGCACGGAAACGGACGAGTGGATCTTGTGCTTGATACTCATCATCCATGTCTTTTGTACGGTAACGTGTTGGATCATCACCAGCGAGTGTGTGTGGTCCATAACGGTAAGTCAATGTTTCGATCAATGTCGGAACACCGTTAAGTGCTTCTACGCGTGCTTGTTTCGTAGCTGCGTATACAGCAAGAACGTCCATACCGTCGACTTGGATACCATTGATACCAGCAGCAACAGCTTTTTGAGCGATTGTTTTCGCCATAGATTGTTTTTCGACAGGTGTCGAGATTGCGAAACGGTTGTTTTGAACGACGAAGATTGCAGGTGCTTTGAAAGCTCCAGCGAAGTTCATACCTTCATAGAAGTCCCCTTGTGAAGAACCACCATCACCTGTGTAAGTGATCGCTACTTGTTCTTTACCGCTTTTCTTAAGACCGAGAGCAACACCAGCCGCTTGAACGATCTGCGCACCGATGATGATTTGTGGCATTAAGACGTTAACACCTTCAGGAATCTGACCACCTGTGATGTGACCGCGTGAGAACAAGAATGCTTTGTAAAGTGGGAAGCCATGGAAGACCATTTGTGGAATATCACGGTATCCAGGAAGAATCCAGTCATCTTTATCCAAAGCGAATTGCGTACCGATCATTGACGCTTCTTGTCCAGCTACTGGAGCGTAGAAACCAAGACGTCCTTGACGGTTAAGTGAGATTGCACGTTGGTCCCAGATACGTGTGTATACGAGACGGCGCATTAATTCCGTAAGCTCTTCATCCGAGAGGTCTGGCATAGCGTCTTTATTGACGACTTCACCTTTCTCGTCAAGAATGCGGAACGTTTCAAAGTTTTCTTCCACGTTTTTAAACATGTTTACGTTCATCTTTTCACCTCATCCTTTCACTGCGTTCAGCGAAATATTCCTCTGACTGATTTGCCCACATGACAATAGTGTCCAAAAAACGAAGTCCCGTGTGACTATCCTTTGAACATGTGTCTGTGTACCTATTCAGTTGAGTAAACTGTATTATCATGAATCGACACGTTATAGTGTCTTGTTCATTACGTTACAAGTATAAATCTGTAACACCTTAAAATCAAAGGAAATGTTTTATTTTTTTCACGTTTCACATTGTGAATTCAATCACAAAACTAGAATATTCCATCTTCTGTATCATTCGATATTTTCCTACTGTGTTAGTTGTCATCATTCCCCACTTTCCTATGCTATACTTTTTGTAGACGAAAGGAGTGTTGTTCATGATCACCATGAATGAAATCGTACGCGAAGACGTTCCTGCTCTTCACGAACGGTCAGTAGAAGTGACCTTCCCTCTCAGCGATGAGGATAAGGAAACGATGCGACTCATGCGCGAGTTCCTCGCCAACAGTCAAGATGATGAAATTGCGAAGAAATACGATTTACGAAGCGGCATTGGACTTGCAGCACCACAAATCGGTGTCAACAAGCGCATGTTCGCAATCCGCTTACCGGATGGTGATGATTTGCTGGAATTTGGTATCTATAATCCAAAAATCATCAGTCATTCCGTCGAGCAGACGTATTTAACGGGCGGCGAAGGATGTCTGTCCGTCGACCGTGAAGTCGAAGGACATGTACCGCGCTATATGCGTATTACCCTAACTGGCATCGATCATAACGGAAATCCTGTAAAATTACGTTTAAAAGGTATGAAAGCAATCGTCTGTCAACACGAATATGATCATTTGGATGGTGTCATGTTCTATGATCGGATCGATAAAAAAGAACCATTCAAGGAATATGGTCCTGCCACATAATACAAAAAATCCTCGTTTCCGTTTCCGGAAACGAGGATTTTTTCGAATCAGACTTCCATGATGATCGGCATGACCATCGGATGACGTTGTGTTTTTTCAGTTAAATACGGTGTGAGCGTATCATTGATGACTTGTTTGATGTCCGTCCATTTCGTGTTACGGTTCGCAAGCGATTGATCAAGCGAACGCTTAAGTAGACGTTCAGCATCTTTAATCAAATTACCTGACTCACGCATGTAGACGAAACCACGCGAGATGATATCCGGTCCTGAGACGAGACGATTCGTTTTAGAGTCAAGCGTCACGACAACGACGACAAGTCCCTCTTCTGAGAGAATACGGCGGTCTCGTAAGACGATGTTACCGATATCACCGATTCCTTTTCCATCGACATAAACGGCATTCGCTTGAATCTTCCCAGTGATAGCAGCTGCATTCGCATCTAATGCCAGTACTTCACCGTTATCCATGACGAAGCAGTTCTCTTCCGGTACACCAGCATCCATCGCAAGCGACATATGCTTCTTCAGCATCCGGTATTCCCCGTGAATCGGCATGAAGTATTTCGGATTCAATAGACGTAACATGAGCAACTGCTCTTGTTGACTACCGTGACCTGATGTATGGATATCATTCAGTTTACCGTACATGACATCTGCGCCAGCTTTATATAGCTGATTGATCGTCTTTCCGACAGAAACGACGTTTCCTGGGATTGGTGACGAAGAGAAGATGACGAGATCATCTGGAATGATTGAAATTTGACGGTGTGTTCCGTTTGCGATACGGCTAAGGGCCGCCATCGGTTCTCCTTGTGAACCGGTACAAAGGATCGTCAACTCGTTTGATTTATAACGCTTCATCTCGTTCGGCTCGATGATCGTACCCTTTGGCGCCTTGATGAAGTCAAGTTCTTGACCAATCATCATGACCTTATCCATGCTACGTCCGAAAACGACGATTTTTCGTCCTGCTTCAACAGAAGCATTGACGACTTGTTGGAGACGATAGATGTTCGATGCGAATGTCGCGAAAATGATTCGTCCTTCCGCCTTACGGAAGATGTCTGAAATCGTTTCCCCAACGACACGTTCGCTCATCGTAAAACCTTCCACTTCAGCGTTCGTAGAATCCGATAAGAGGCACAAGACGCCTTCCTTACCAAGTTCAGCCATTTTCGCTAAATCAGCAGGTTCTCCGACCGGTGTGAAATCGAACTTAAAGTCCCCTGTATGCACGATATTGCCTTGTGGTGTCTTGACGACGACACCGAACGAGTTCGGAATCGAGTGTGTCGTACGGAAGAACGAGATACTCGTCTTCCGAAACTTGATGATCGAATCTTCATCGATTTCATGAAGTTCTGCATTCCGAAGCAAACCGTGTTCTTCTAGTTTGACTTTAATGAGACCCATTGCAATTTTTCCAGCGTAAATCGGTAAGTTTACTTGTTTAAGCAAGAAAGGAAGACCGCCAATATGGTCTTCGTGACCGTGCGTGATGAAGACCCCTTTGACCTTATCTTTGTTCTTGATCAAATAAGTGTAGTCCGGAATGACATAGTCGATTCCGAGTAATTCATCCTCAGGGAACATGACACCCGCGTCGATGACGATGATTTCATCTTGGAATTGAACGACATACGTGTTCTTTCCGATTTCCCCGAGTCCACCGAGTGCGAAGACGGCGGCTTGATGGTTTTTGACGAACTTCATTCGAACGTCGCAACCTTGAAGTCAGGATGTTGTTGCTCGTATGTCAAAAATTCTCCACTAACTTCGCGGATGAACTCAATGTTGATCTCTTTGAGGTGGTCAATCGTTGATCGCACGTCACGAATGCTTTCCCCTTCTACATACATCGTTTCTGTCCGTTCACGAACAGGTGCTTCCGAACGAAGCGGTTGGTAAAATACTTTAAAAATCATGTCTAGCAACTCCTTATCAGTACATTGTTTTTTGTCCTTAGTACAGTATACACGATACATGGACTATTTTTCATCCTTATTCCGCATGTTCCCTTCCGGCAACACGCTTTTGGTTATGCTATACTTTCACATGAACAGGTCATTTCGACCAATTAAAAAGAGAAGGTGAAACCATGGCAAATCAGAAAGTCGTCTTTTTCGATATCGACGGAACCTTATTGCATGATGGTCATTTCGTTCCGGAATCAACAAAACAGGCAATTCGTCAACTTCAAGAAAACGGTGTATATGTAGCGCTTGCGACCGGACGCGGTCCCGCAATGTTATCTGGGATTCGTGAGTTGCTCAACATTGATACGATCATCGGTTACAACGGGCAAATTGTCGTTCATCAAAACGAAATCATCTACAAACGTCCACAACCTAAAGTCGATCTGACACATTTGACGCAACAAGCAAAGGAAAACGGACATACGCTTGTCTATCTTGGCGAAACAAAAGGTTTTACAACGAAATTAAATGATTTTCATGTCGTTGATTCGCTCGGAGATCTCGACATGCCGTTACCGCTTCACGATGAAGAAGCCTTCTTGTCTCACGATGTGTTTCAAACGCTTGTCTACTGCACGGCAGAAGAAGAAGCAGATTACATCAAACGTTACGATGCTTTTGATTTCATTCGCTGGCATCCTCATGCGATGGATGTCATCAACGTCGGGTCCTCGAAAGCAGAAGGCATCAAACAGTTCTTGAAATTGACAAACATTCGCCGCGAGGATACCTTCGCTTTTGGAGATGCTCTCAATGACCTTGAAATGCTACGCTATGTCGGAACCGGTATTGCAATGGGCAACGGACTTCCGGAAACAAAAGCCGCTGCCGATTATGTCACGAAACCTATTCTTGAAGACGGTATCGCACATGGACTTAAAGAATTCCAACTCATCTAATAGATAGATGTAAAGCTGAGGCATGCCTCAGCTTTTTTTAGTTCTTTACTTTATGAATCGCGCGTTCTAAGCGATCAAGATCTTCGTTCTCACCAATGACGACGAGATAATCGCCTTTTTCGATGACTTCATCTGCCTGCAAGGAGATCATGACATTTTCACCCCGTTTGATGGCGACAACATTTGCTCCATATTTACTTCGTAAGTCGAGATCAATCAAGGTTTGTTTTGCCATCCGATCACTGACTTTAATCTCAACGATTGAGAATTCTTGTGATAAGTCTAAGTAGTCAAGGATATTCGAACTCATCAATCCGTTCGCAATCCGAACCCCCATATCTCGCTCAGGGTGAACGATGAAATCCGCTCCAATTTTTCGCAATACTTTTTCATGGTAATCATTCGTTGCTTTGACGGTAATCGATTGCACACCGAGCTCTTTTAAAATCAACGTCGTCAAGATAGACGCTTGAATGTTTTCCCCAATAGCGACGATGACATGATCAAAGTTTCGAATCCCCAAACTTTTTAAAACGTTCTCATCGGTCGTATCGGCAATGACAGAATGTGTCGCAATCCCCATGAATTCGTTGACACGTTCCTCATCGGAATCAATTGCCAAGACATCATAGCCGTTTTTCGATAATTCGCGGACAATCGAGCCACCAAAACGCCCTAGTCCGATTACTGCAAACTCTCCATTCATTTTCACAACTCTCCTTCACAATCGCTCTTCATTAGTAGTGTACCCGATTCAATTTAAAAATACTATAAACGCCTCTGCGAATCGCAGAGGCGTTTATCCATTCATTATTTTGATGATTTTCCACGTACATAATCGTTATCGAACAAGAAGAGCCGTAAAATCAAATACAACGCCGGAATTAAGAGTAAAAGTCCGAAGATGAAAACGACGACGAGTGCGGAAGCCATCGTTTCGTTTACGACTGCTTTGTTGATATCGATATAGGGATACAAGATATATGGCAAGTGTGTATATCCGTAACCGAACCACGCGACTGCATACTGTAACATGACCGCGACGAACGCGATGCCATAGTTCTTCTTCATATAGACGAGTGTCACGGCAATGAGGAAAAATAAGAAACTAGCAGCGAACCACCACCAGTTGCCGTTTAGGATATTTTCATAATGCCATGCCGCTTGGTTCTTCAGTCCAAAGAAGACGAGCGCACAGACGAGGATTGTTGGTCCACTCCAAAAGAGTGCCCATTTCCGAATAAGCGGCGTAGCTCCCTCATCTTTCGCTTTATCCGCGTAGAATAAGAGGAACATCGCGCTGATGTATAAGACAGATACGATAGCGAGCGCTACGACCGTCCACGAGTAAAAGTTCGAAAATAATTTCGTTCCTAAAAACTCAACTGTATCATTCGTTTTGCGGATGAAACCACCTTGACTGATTGTCAATGTCGTCGACATCGCAGCAGGAATCAGCAACCCTGTCGCTCCATATAAAAATGTGTAGAACATGCTGTCGTTTGATCCATAATTGGCGAACGCATAAAAGCTACCACGAATCGCAATCAAGACAAGAACAATTGACGCTGGTACGAGTAGTGCCGTACCGAAATAGTAAGCGGAGTCTGGGAAGAACCCAACTAGTCCTACGAAGAAGAATACGAAGAAGACATTCGTTACCTCCCAAACAGGAGAGAGGTAACGAAGAATCAATCGATTCGTCAGATGATCCCGCTTCGTATATTTTGAATAAAAGGCGTAAAATCCAGCACCGAAGTCAATTGAGGCAACGATGAGATATCCGTACAGGAAAGTCCAAAGGACCGTGATCCCTAGTGTTTGAACGTCCAAATCGTTCCCTCCTTACTTGTTATCATCCACGAACATTGCTTCACCGCGTGCATGATGGTTTTCAGCAAGTTCTTGAAGTTCTTTTCCAACCGTGTTTTTCTTAAACATCCGTAATAAGACGACCGTACAAATCGTACCAAGCAACAAGTACAATGCACTGAATAAAATGAGCATCGGACCAACCGCTGTTGAAGTCGTCGCCGCGTCCGCTGTTCGCATGATACCGTAAAGCGTCCAAGGTTGACGACCAATCTCAGCGTACATCCATCCCGCTTCGATTGAAATCATCGCTAACGGACCACCGATGAACACCCCTCGTAAAATCCACTTATTATATGGATTCAATTTTTTCAATCGGAATGCCAAGATGAACAAAGCAGAGATAGCAGTCAAGTACATCCCAATCGATACCATGATATCAAAGAAATAGTGGACGATCAGTGGTGCTTGATCTTCTTTTGCGAATTCGTTTAAACCGATGACTTCCGTATTCGGAGCCCCACCTGCAAGAATTGAGAGCGCATATGGGATTTTGACGGCTCCTTTGATTTCATAACTGCCGTCTTCTTGCTGATCAAGTATCCCACCAAAAATCAATTCTGCTTCATTTGTCGTATCAAAATGCCATTCCGCAGCTGCTAGTTTTTCTGGCTGGTATTTCGCTAAATATTTCCCTGAGAAGTCACCGACAAGTGCTGTCGAGAACGCGAAAATCAGACCAGCCATGACAGTGAGACGTAGAGCTTTCTTATGATATGCCGTCTCTGCTGCTGAGAGTGTCTTTTTGCGAAGCAAATGGAACGCCGCGATTGCTGCCAAGATAAAGGCAACAGTCAAGTAAGCTGAAACGATGACGTGTGTCGCCTTCGTCGGTGTCGCTGTATTAAACATTGCTTTTAATGGTTCGATTTGCGTTAACGTACCATTGACGATCTTAAATCCTTCTGGTGAGTTCATGAAGGAGTTGACTGTCGTGATGAAGAACGCTGATGCTGTCGCACCAATGACGACTGGAATCCCAATCAACCAGTGCAACCATGGATTTTTGAACCGGTCCCACGTATACAAGTAAATACCAAGGAAAATCGCTTCAAAGAAGAACGCGAACGTTTCCATAAATAGTGGCAAAGCAATTGTTTGACCCGCTACTTGCATGAGTGACGGCCAAAGTAATGATAGTTGCAAGCCGATTGCCGTCCCTGTTACGA
This sequence comes from Exiguobacterium sp. UBA7533, assembly GCF_002479335.1. NCBI lineage: Bacteria > Bacillati > Bacillota > Bacilli > Caryophanales > Exiguobacterium > Exiguobacterium sp. UBA7533. The sequence goes on from NZ_DLMP01000001.1 coordinate 246,286, forward strand.
CACCGACTGCTACGGTAACGACGTATCCACGCGTCCACCGTCTTGCTAATAAGATATAATCTGGATCTTTGCGTTTCAGACCGATGAATTCAGCTGCCAGTACCATGAGCGGTACTCCGACACCAATCGTCGCGAAAATAATATGAAACGCTAGTGTGAGCCCTGTCAATAATCGACTGAGCACTACGGGATCATTGAACATGTATTTAGCCCCCTCTTCCTAAAACATACTTCTCTATATGGTCTATAACCGTATCATAGAGAACATAACCCTTTGTGTCTGTTTATAATGTTTGATGTAACAAATTGTTCACATATACACGTGATTTTTTTCACAAAATGTTCGAAAACTCTTATTCCTACATATATTAAAAACTTTCCCATTCCTGAATTCGAAAGGGAAAGCTTTATATCCTTTATTATTTCATAAAAATTTTTAAACATACTCTCGGAAATAATGGTCAAGTAAATCAATGACAAAAGAAATGGCTGATTCATCCGGGTTTAATGTTGGTTGATGCAAACCAGATGTCGGATTATCGACGCCGAGCCAGAACATCATCCCTGGGATCTCTTTCAGCATGAAACCAAAATCTTCCCCTGTCATCGCCGCGTCACATTCGATATAGTTGGCATTCATCTTTACGAATGATGAGAATTTATCCACGATTTGCCGGTCGTTGACGACTTCATAATAGCGATTACCGAATTGCAAATCGATTTTAACACCAAACGAAGCTTCGATTCCTCGAATGATGTCACGGACACGACGTTCGAGTTTTTCCATGTCTTCGCCGTTTAGCGCACGCATCGTCCCGTCAAGAACCGCTCTACCGGCAATGACATTCTCACGAATACCTGCATCCACTTTCCCAATCGTGATGACACTACAATTCATCGGATTAATGGATCGACTGACGATCGTTTGCAATTGCATGATCAAGGCTGCTTGCGCAACAACTGTATCAATCGTCAAATGAGGAAAAGCCGCATGACCACTTTGACCATAGATCGTGATATGAACTTCTCGAGCACTCGCGAACAGTACGCCTGGACGACTAGCAATCGTACCGACTGGATATTCCGGTGCAATGTGAAGACCATACATCTCACTCGGACGATATTTTTCAAACAATGGACTTTTAATCATCGGCTCCGCCCCGCCCGGTCCTTCTTCTGCCGGTTGGAATAAAAAGACGACATCATCCATGACTGGTAGTTCAACGATCCGTTTCATCAACCCTAAAGCAATCGAGGCATGCATGTCATGACCACACGCATGCATGAACCCTGGGTGTTCTGAGCAATACGGAAGCCCTGTCGCTTCTTCAATCGGTAACCCATCAATATCTGCGCGATACCCGATCGTTCGGTTTCCAGTCAATCCTTTCACTCGAACGAAAACACCTGTTTCAAATGTGTCATATGTGACACGATCTGGCGGATATGCACGAATTTGTTCCAATATAAAAGCTTGCGTCTTAAATTCCTTGAACCCTGGTTCCGGTATTTTATGAAGCGCGCGCCGCATCTCAATGGCGTATTCCATCTGACTGACTTCCTCCTTCTTCTTTTACGATGTCCCAAAAAGCTTGGACTTGTTTTAATTCAAGCATCGATTCCGTGGACAAGATCCAAGTATCTCGCTTCAGTACTTTTCCGGATGATGTCTTCAACGGAAGCTGCATGACTTCATTCGATTGCTGAATCGTCGACTCAGGTAAGATAGCAAAACCGATGCCATGTAACGCCATCTGTTTGCATGTCTCGATTTGATCGACGACCAAAGTCCGAGAGGGTGGACTTGCGAACCGATCTTGCCACCACTCTAAAATTTCTTGATAGTACGTCGAATCACTTTTGAACTGGATGAACGGGCGATCCGTCACACGCAATTGTTCAATCGACGTCAACTCACTATCAACTAGATAGAGCGGGTCTGAGAAAAGGCGCTCTTTAACACCTTTCCAGTCCGGGTTTCCACGAATGATCCCGATATGAAAGTGTTCCTCTAACATATGACGCATCATCTCACTTGACCATCCGGTGACCAACTGGACACGCACATGCGGATAACGCTCGACGAATCGTTTTAAGACACGCGGGAGCCAGTATTGTCCCATGATGGAGGCGACAGCAATCCGAAGCGTTCCGTAAACGGCACCCTCTTCTGCCGTCAATTCACTTTTTAGTTCGAGTTCCTTCCGATTCATCTCTTTTGCGAGACCAATCACTTTTTCTCCTTGCGGTGTGATGCTTAAGCCACGCGATGAACGAATGAATAGTTTGGTTCCCCAGCGTCTCTCAATCGCAACAAGACGTTGACTAAGCGCAGGTTGTGAAACGAATAATCGTTCAGCAGCTCGCCTCATATTCAATTCTTCCGATAAAGTGATCAACATTTCCATTTCCGACACTTGCAATGTGAGATTCGACTCCTCATGATATAAGATGGCATTAGTTTAACACGTTAGAAAGGACGATACATATGACACGCTATCATTTTATGTTCATCATCTCAACGATTGCAACGCTTGGCAGTCTCTATTTTAGTGAAATTCGTGGATTCATTCCCTGCCCTCTCTGTTGGTGGCAACGACTATTCATGTATACGACAGCCTTTTATTTGCTCATATCCTTGTTCCGGTCGAAAACGATCGATCCACTCTTTGTACGCCTATATGTGCTTGCCGGCTTTGGTGTCGCCTTGTACCATGTCATCCTTGAGCGTTTACCCGATGGCGAAGCGTTATGTTCGAGTGGCTGTCTCATCAAATGGGTCAACTATTTCGGTTTCTTGACGATTCCGATGATGAGTCTCATTGCCTTTACATTACTCTTGATTCTAGCGTTCTATCCAGCACGTTCAAACAATGAAGCGTAAGATATGAATCTTTGGTCAATACAAAGAAGGAGAAGTCAATTCGGCTTCTCCTTCTTTTGTCGTTTTACATCACGTCCATCGATTGAAAACACTTACGGCGCTTGAGAACGCAAGCTCTGAGAGTTGTCCCGTCCCTTCACACCAGTCTCCGACGAAAGCAACACCTGCATGTCCCGGAATTTGAGTCGCAAGAGGACCTTGCCCCATTTTCCATTTGATTTCTTGTACGACTGCTCGTTTAATCGTTCGTTCTGCAACGATACGTTCTCTCCAGTCTGTGAAATGAACGTCAAGCATCTGTTCGATTCCCGTTCGAACATGTCCGATATAATCAGGATCCTCAAGTCGATCGTGTTCAAGATAAGCGATTGCTTGAAGGACTTGACCATCCTTTGGTGCGAGGCTTGCATCATAATGCGATAAATCCGTGATGAACGCTCGATGCGAACGGTCGTAGATGTATGAATACGGTGTTTGGATATAAGGCTGAAGTCCGAGATCATACACGAAAACTTCGACGGGTTCATGACTCGCATGCGGTGTCACGAATTTTTGGATCGTCGTTGGAGTCGCCATTTTTAAGATTTCACGTGGTGGTACGGCAAAGATGATCCGTTCCACATTCCATTCTTGTTTTTTTCGATCACGTACCAAGAATCCTGTCGTAGTCAATTCGACTGCTGTTATTTTTGTTTTTTTCAAGATCTCTCCGCGATTCTCTAGGATGATCCGTTCCAATTCCTGTACTAACCCTTGCCAGCCCCCTTCGATGTATGAGACAGGCTTTCGCGTCCGAAAAAGCTTTTGATAATACTCGAAATAGACATCTGATGGAATTTTTTCTGGTTCTGCCGTAAAAAAATTCGTTGATGCCAAATCAAGCATCAACTGTGCCACTTGTTCATCGACGCGTTCTGTTTTTAACCATTGCCCGATGGATTGTTGCGGATTCCCTCGTTCGACTCGTAAAATCTTTTTAATAATCTCCCATGTAAAACGTACTTTGTTCGTTCCTTCGATGACTTCTGTTTTCAGTAGTCCCCAGGCATTCGCAGGAACAGCCGTCAAATGACCTGAAAACTCATATTTCGCACGACTCGCTGAAAAATCAAGCCACGTCACTTCGATACCGAGTTGTTTCGTTAATTTGCGAAGAATTGATTGATCGCGTCCATAAATCGCATGGGCACCGTAATTAAATGTAAAGCCCTTTACGGTTTGAGAGGTGGCACGTCCTCCGAGTAATCCAGCATCCCAGAGCGTGACCGGTGTTCCTTGTTTTGCAAATAATGCCGCTGCTGTCAATCCGGATAACCCTCCACCTATGATCCCAATCGTCATACTCTCGCCTCCTCAACCATCGTTTCTCTTCTTTTCCCATAACGACCGGAGAAGAATCGAAGAACATGAAAAAAGACATGATTTCAATCATGAAATCATATCTCCTTATTTTTGATTATGCTTTCCACCATTCATCAAGTGGTGAGACGGGCATATGATGCTTATGTCCAACACGTTTATACTGCGTCTCTAACTTTTCTTGACTTGCTTCTGAAATCGACTTACCTTCCAAATAATCATCAATTTCTTCGTATGTCATTCCGAGTGCCACTTCGTCTGGTAGTGCCGGACGATTTTCTTCAAGGTCTGCTGTCGGAACTTTTTCAATCAAGACTTCTGGGGCGTTCAAGTAACGTAAGAGTTGTTTCCCTTGCCGTTTATTCAGTCCCGTTAATGGCGTTAAATCACATGCACCATCCCCATGTTTCGTGTAGAATCCCGTCACGAATTCGGCTGCATGATCCGTTCCAACGACTAAACAGCCATAATGAGCGGCTAAATCATATTGACTCTTCATTCGTTCTCGCGCTTTCGTATTTCCTTTGCTAAAGTCTGAAAGTTCTGCACCTGTCGCCTCTTCGAATGCCCGCATCGATGCTTCGACCGCTGGTTTGATATTCACACGAAGCGAATGATCCGGTTGAATAAAAGTCAAGGCTGCCTGTGCGTCTGCTTCATCTTGTTGTTCACCGTAAGGCAAGCGGACCGCATAAAATGAGACATCTTGTCCCTCTTCTTTTCGCAACTCTTCAACTGCCAGTTGGCATAGACGACCTGCGAGCGTTGAATCTTGTCCCCCGGAGATGCCTAATACGAATCCCTTCGCCCCTGTATGCTTGAGATACGCCTTCAAGAAGGCTACCCGCTCGTTTACTTCTTGGGCTGGATCAATGATAGGTTTAACGCCTGTTACTTGGATGATTTCTTGTTGCATGAATAAATTCACTCCTTCACATCGTTTTGATCGTCATTTTGAATCAATCATTTGGTGATCCGTCGTTTGTTTTGCATTTGCTCCTTTGAACTGGCGGATTGTCGATACGCGAACTTCCTTGCTATCACCTAAAGAGGAGATCGGTAATTCAACCGTGTACTGTTTCGTTTCGCGTTTTGTGAACGTATCCTTCTCAATCGCTTGCGTGAATACTTGCTCTTTCTCAAAATCATACGTTACGTGTTGTTTCGCATCAATCAATTGAGCCTGAAATCGTTGCGAGGAAGGATATGTCACGTTTACACTGTGATCATTTGGATTCGTTAAGGAAATGTCTAATTGCATCATACTGTCTTGCTTTGTCGTTTTGACTGCAATCTGAATCGGTTCGTTCATAGTTTTTGTTGCCTGTTGTTTCTTTTCTTGGCAACCTGCTAAACAAACAGTAAGCAGCAACAGAATGAAAACGAGACGTTTCATTTCATCCCTCCTTTTATCTAATCAATTTTATCACAAAAAAAAGCGAGAGAGGATTTCCTCTCTCGCACATTTCATCTCTTATGCTACAGGTAAAGTAGATGGATTCATCTTGAATGAAAACAATTGCTCTAAACCTGTCGCAAACAGTTCGTCACAAATATCTTCTGCCGCGTTTGCTGGTGCAACCAATGTAATCGTACGACTGTCAATTGTTTCGATCGTGACATATACCCCTGTTGTTGTCCGTTCCTTGTATCCTACTGCTAAATCAGTTTCAGCGAAAAGTAACATATCCCCGATTCTCCCCTTTTCTCATTCATATGCCAAGCCAAAAGATGACCTACATGCTTCGAATTCGTTATTGTAGGTTTACTGTATCAAAGAGATGAAAAAAGAAGAGAATAGTCATTCGACATTTCATTTCAAAACAATATTCCAGTTCAAATAGGGATATTTTGGAATAATCTATATAGTTGTTGCATGCAAGCGTTTTTACGAGCGTTTCCAACACATTTCATTTCGATTTCAAAAAGATGACAACATAATTTTGATTATTTTACCATCATTTTTAGATAACAGGGAAAATATACCTAGACAATCGATGGCTCATTTTGTCGAATGATTCTTTCACACAATATTATTTTGAGTTCTCATGAACTTTCATCTATCATTCGATTCATTTGTTGCCAGACCGTCCCTAGTGCTTCTTCCCCACTTTCGATTCGAGTCAAGGCGAGTTCCGCCTGTAAAGCGACTTCATATTCTCGGTCTCGGCTCGCTTCACGCAGTCTTGGAATCGACTGTTCTGTTCCAACATCGAACAGGAATCGAGCAGCCCGCCAACGTACTAGTTTATTTTTATCCGTCAAAGCCTCCATCATCATTGGTTCAGCCTCTGGCATCGCCCAATCCGAAATCGTATCACCTGCTGTTCGTCGTACGATACCTGATGGATCATGGAGTGCACTTGTCAGATACTCTAATAATTCTTCCCGATGTTCTTCGAACATCCCAAGCTTTACGATTGCTTGACGACGAATTTGCATTTTTTCATCCTGTAATAATCGTGCATACGCCGGAACCCATTCCATTTCAACAGGCAGTTCATCAAGCGCCGCAAATCGTTCTTTCCAATCAGACGAACGAATAGCTTGACCACTAAAGGCAATATCTTCCCCTGCTGCGAGCGACTTGAGACGTTCGATACGTTCGACTGGATATGCGATCTCAATCTCATTCGCTACTTCACGCAAACTTTCGTCAAGGTCACCGTATCGAGGTGCTTGTTCCACCCAGCGTCGATCGCTAATGACATTCTGAACGAATGGTTGGACGAATAGCGCTGCTTCTCGGAATCGTTCTGGCAACCCTTCTCGTTTTTCTTCTAATCCTTTCACACCTTTGATTTGCATTGGTACGCCTAAAATGAACTGTACAAATAAATGGACTGGCTCATACTCAGCATCTGTCTCGTGCTGTTCAACGTCATTTAACGTTTCACCGAACGCACGTCGTATATCGATGACAAGCGAACGCCAATCATATTTCGGATAACGCTCGATCGATAAAAAGTCACTGACCTGATAAACAAACTTAACGCCAGGTATTTCAAGTAATCGCTGAATGTGTTCCGGTGCGCCAAAGGCATGCTCGAATGTCTGCCCCTTTTCCGAAAAGACCTCATCAACGATGACTTTCATGTTATTTGGACTTGGTGTTGGTTCAATCGCTACGATTTTCATGTGTATCCCCTCCACTTCTATCATTTCAGATATCTAATCTGAAATGCAAAGCAAATGCCCTACAGACATGACCGTAGGGCAAAAACTTACTTGAATGCTTCTTCGATAATTGCAACGAAAGCATCCGGTGTCTCAAGCATCCCCATGTGTCCACTGTCTGTTGACCGATGTATGAGATGATCATTTGTTGGTGCAAACGCACTTTCCTCTGAGATCAATGGATCCTTCGTACCATGAATGATGACACCTTTTACGTTTGCTTTCGTTAAAGCTTTCGTCATATCCCGACGATCTCGCATCGCAGAGAGTGCACGGATGGCTCCTTCGACGGTCATCATATACCCAATTTCAAGTGCTTCAGCAACAGCGAATTCATCGGCTCCTTCCGCAAATAAGGACGGAACAAGACCATTGACAAATTCTCTTACACCAACTTCTTCGACGCGCGTGATATTTTGATTTCGTTTTTGTTTCGCTTGTTCATCATCTGCTTTCGCCGTTGAGTAAACGAGACCATATCCACTGATTTGTTCGGCATACCTTTCCACGATTGCAGCCGTGATGTACCCGCCAAAAGAGTGACCAACGATGATTGGCTTTTCAACACCACGTCGCTCTAGATCATCCATGACCCATTCTGCGAATCCCTCAATCGTATCAGGTCCGACATCCAGTCCTTCATGTCCTGGTAAACTCAACGGTAAAACTTCAAAAGAATGTCGTAAATTTGCCTCTACCCGATTAAAATAATCTGTCCCTCCTGTAAATCCATGTAGGAGTACAAGTGTTTGTTTTTCCATTGACTACCTCATCCCTTCCACTCAGATGCGAGCATACGGTACATCGTCAAGTTCATGAAACGACCATGACTATATGCATAGTCTTCTAATAATCCTTCTGCTTGAAACCCTAATTTTTGCACCAATGCATTGGAAGCAAGATTCTCAGGTGCTACGAGAGCACTGATGCGATGGAGAGCGAATTCCTCAAATCCGTAAGTCAGAACAGCTCGAGCCGCTTCGGAAGCCACTCCGCGTTGCCAATACTCTTGACTGACTTCAAAGCCAATTTCAGCTCGATGGTATTGGGAGAGCCAGTTATGAAAACCAATCGTACCGATCAATTGATTCGTTTCTGCATCAGCAATTGCCCAGCGAATCGCTTTACCTTGTGTAAACTGTTCCTTGAAGTAACTGATGACATTTTTTGCTTCATAGACTGTCACAAGCGGATCTGATCCGTAATAGTACATGACTTCATCATCTGATAGGATTTTAAACAATTCACGTGCGTCACGGTTTTCGAGCTCACGTAATACGAAGCGCTCGGTTCGCAATTCCGGGAATGGCTTTCGCAAGCCCCACATGCTCCATCACCTCTCTTTATGCTTCTCTATGTAGTATGCCCGTTTTCAGGAGTAAATATCCTTTCAGGCAATTCGAAGTTTTGCTACTATTGAATTATGAAGGAGTTAGTCACGGAAAGGAAGCGAAGTGGTATGTCAAGTGCGTTACTTTACTTATATGAGGACGAGGAAAATCAACGCTTGACGATGTCAGGGGTGCATTTCTCTGATTTCGCCGCAGCCGTCGATTTGAAGCGTCCTTTGCTTATTTCAGGAAGTGATTTCAAGCAGACGAAACAATCGTTTCGGACAATGCTACATTATATCGAAGCGCATGAAATCGAACAGTTTTCACAATCCACGGATGTGCAGCGTCATCCATTGATCGCTATCGATATTCGTTCCTCCCATTCACTCGACGTATTAACGGATGTCGAGATCGCAGAGTTGTTATTTTTAATGCATATGAAACGTGGAATGCCACTTCCCTTCCTTGATTCGATTGAAAATGAATTGGTCTATTTTAGCGAGCATGACGGACTTCATGCTTCCGTTTACTTAAAAGACTGGGCACGCGTCGAACAATTGATTGCTGATCTTGTGCAACGAAAATTCCGACAGCACGCACGATCCGTTGCCTCTGTTGCTTTAACAGCTGAAATCATGATCCATATCCGTCATTTTCTCGGAGAAGGGGTCCTGATTGATTTCGAAAGCGCAAAGCGATCTGTTTTTTCAAGAAATATTACGATTCCTGTCTACGTGGCTGGCCGTTATGAAGACATGAGCGTATTACATGAAGATTTTGAAGCCGAGAAAGAATCGATTCTTAGACGTGGAACGCTTGTGTGTCGAAAAAAGAAATGGAGTTTTGAGTTAGATTGACCTTTAGCATCTTTTTCTTTTAGAAAAGGATGCTTTTGTTCTATTTGAATTTTAAATGATGATTCCTTCTTTACGGTTATTATGGACAATGTGACAATATCGTTAAAAAATTTTTCGAATTTTCACACAAAATAAGACTAGCATCTTGTGAGGACTTCGCTATAATGAGGATAACCTTTTTAAGATAGAAGTTAGACCTGTTTTTTTGTAGGGATGGTACTGGAATCAGCAGAAGGAGGAATTCAATATGGATCAGTTAAAAGTGAACGGAATTGGCTCATTCACGAAATTTGCGACGAACGGGAACATCCTCAAATTAAAGGATGCGACACTCGGTGAAGTGAAACTGTCGCTGAATGAAGCGAGTTCAATGACCATCGCCCCTGTCGATGAAGAAAATGGACTTTTCGTCATTAAAGGGCAACAGCAGGAATCGCTTGTTGAACTGACGTTACCACGTCAATCCTGTGAGGTCGTTCACGCTTGGCTCCTCCATAAATTGAAACGCCATAAAAAAATACGCTCGATTGCGACAAGCTGACATTTGTATGAAAATCCTTAACTCAAGACTTCCATTCATGAGTTAAGGTTTTTTTCTGTTTAAAAGTCTCGGTGATAAATTTTCAGAAAATATTGTTTTCTTAGATTCTTCATGTTATCCTTAGAAAAATTCAAACAGGAGGTTTTAAACATGACATATACATCGCTTATCCCAGTACGACTGATTGTGATTAGGACCAGGGACTGAAGATTCATTTCTCGATTGAGAAGATGAAGACCAGGCCCTTTTCGTCATTTCGACAAGGCGTCTGATCACACGACGCCTATCCACGCACATCGTGGATGAGGCTTTTTTTATTGAAATTAGAAGGAATGGAGGACAACACATGTTTAAGACAAAAGATACGTTCGCTTTAGGATTTATGATCTTCGCATTATTTTTCGGTGCGGGTAACCTAATCTTCCCACCAGAACTCGGCGCCCTTGCAGGTAAACAATTCTTCCCAGCCATCCTCGGCTTTATCGTGACAGGTGTGGGCCTTCCGTTGCTCGGCTTACTTGCTGTCGCATCCATCGGAGGCGGTATCAAAACGCTTGCTGCTCCTCTCCCTCGTTTTGTAGGTGCTGCCTTGACGTTTGCTCTCTACGTTGCCATTGGACCTTTCTTCGGAATCCCTCGGACATCGGTTGTCACGTATGAGCTCGGTGTTGTACCATTTCTCGGTGCGCCTTCACAAATGACATTAGTTCTCTCATCAAGTCTCTTTTTCATTGCTACGCTTTACCTCGTATTGCGTCCTGGTAAATTACTTGAAATCATCGGACGTTTCATCACACCTTTATTGCTGATTGCACTTGCTGCGTTAAGCATCAGTAGCATCGTCTCACCACTTTCAAGTGTCGCTTCACCAAGCAAAGCCTATGAGACGACAGGTCAAGCATTCATCCAAGGTTTTCTTCAAGGATACTTAACGCTTGATGCACTCGGCGCCTTAGTCTTCGGTGTCGTGGTACTTCATACATTAAAAAGTCGAGGCGTTCATGAACGAACAGCACAATTTAAAGTCGTCACTCGTGCTGGAACGATTGCTGCGGTTGCTTTGACTCTCGTCTATATCGGACTCGGAATGATCGGACGTAATACATTTGCCGCAATCGGAAAAGTCGATGGTCCGACCCTTCTTCAGCATTATGCGAATACAGCATTCGGTTCAATTGGTTTAGCTGTACTTGGTCTTGCGATCCTACTTGCCTGCTTGACGACTTCAGTTGGTCTCGTCACTGCATTTGCAGAATATATGATGACTCTTTCAACACGTGTCACATTAAAAACAGCAAGTATCTTCACGACTGTTCTTGGTCTCACGGTATCTATTGTCGGATTACAGACATTGTTATCAATCGCTGTTCCCGTGTTGATGTTCCTTTATCCAATCGTCATCGTCTTAATCGCATTAACATTCATGCGTCATCTGTTCCGTCGTAAGTCGGTCGTTTATCAGTTCACTCTTGGAGTAACGATTTTCTTCTCACTTTGTAGTGCGTTAAACCAACTTTCTCTTTTCCCGGGAAATCTCAAAACCTTCTATCAATCACTTCCTTTAGTGGATCAAAGTTTAGAATGGTTGTTTCCGACACTTATCGCCTTTGGTCTCAGTTCATGGTTTGGACACGTTTCCACCCCTTCCGTCATACAAAAACGCGCTAGCTAGTGATTCCGTTTTCATAGCTATGGTATGATGAACAAAATGGTTATATTAATGGAGGCGTCATATACATGGATAAGATTGCTTGGATTACCGACAGCATGGCTTTTTTCGAGCCAGGAGAGGCTGAAAAAATCGGAGTCCATGTGATACCGACATTACTCATCTTGAACGGGGAGTCTTACCGGGAGTATGTCGATATCTCGATTGAACAATTGAATCAAAAAATGCAGGACGATTCGAAAATCTCACCTACGACTTCGCAACCGTCTTTTGGTGACTTCGTAACTCTATACGAACAGTTACTCGAAGACGGTTATGATTACGGATATGCGATTCACATCACGAGTGGCTTAAGTGGTACCTACTCCAGTTCGGTCGCTGCAGCTGAGGCTGTCGGTTTCCCGCTGTATGCGATTGATTCATACACGGGTGCTGCCAATCAACAAGAACTTGTCCGGATCGCACAGCGACTAGTAGCTGCTGGTAACGATCCAAAGGAAGTCATGTCGACACTTGAAACGTTTAAACACAAATCGCATTTTTATCTGATTATTGGAAATATGGAGACGATGCGACGTAGTGGTCGAGTTTCAGGAAGTCAATTTTTATTAGCGAATATGCTCAACATCAAGCCGATCGTTCAATTTAATGAAGAAGGACAGCTTGTTCCTTTCAAGAAGGTACGCTCGATCAAAAAAGCATTTAAGGAAATGGTAACCGAGATCACTTCTAAAGTGACAGCACAAGGAGTCTACGATCGAACACTATATATCGGTCATACGCTCGCTCATACTGCTGCTGAAGAATTAAAACGTTTGATTGTAACGGAACATCCTGAAATCAACGTTCGTATCACGCAATTCGGTCCTTCCATCTTGGCACATGCTGGTGCTGAGACGGTCGGCGTGTTCTGGTTCGACGACATTTCTCTACCTACAACTTGATACCTAACATTAAAAAATAAAGAACCGGACGGT
>NZ_DLMP01000001.1:259197-263981 GCF_002479335.1 Exiguobacterium sp. UBA7533
ACCGTCCGGTTCTTTATTTTGTTTCGTATTTACGAAATAATTCTTCTAGCAACATCGCTTCGTCCAACGTACGATGAATCGGTTCGTGCGGAAGTGCGATTTGATTCGATAATGTGTCGGAAGGATATACATCAAACGACACTTGTTCCATCTCAATAAGATACTCAAGGATAGAATCAAGTGAGCTTTCCTTTTTAAATTGACGAAGCCAGTTTTCATATCGACGATCTACTTTTCCTTCTTTCAGCAATGTCTCTCCACTAGCAATGATTGCCCATTTAGGCGGCGCATCGATTTGGAAAAGTTCCAACTGCTGATATTCTTCCATCGTTCGTTTCGTCACCGGAATGACACCGTTGATTGAGACCAATCGTTTTAATCTAAGATGCGCTCGCATCGTCATGAATCGCGGTCGTCCGGCGACTCGCTCAACAAGCAAGGTCGGTTTATCAATAGAACGCATCGTTTCTTCATCAAATAATAAACTATGATCTACATCTAATACTAGCATTAAGACACTCCTTTTTTTCTGCGGGAGACGATGAATGCATAGGAGCTACATAAAAGAATCGCTGCAAAACAATAACCACCGATGACGTCTGAAAAATAATGAACGTTTAAAATGATGCGGGAAGCTCCCATGGCAAGAAATAACCCAATTGTCAACACCGATACGATTACTTTGCCAGTCGTTTTTAAATGCCGGAAAGCGACGACAAGAAATCCTACATATACAGCGAATGCCATCGCGGAATGACCACTTGGAAAACTATAGCCAACACCACCAACTAACTCATTCAATGAAGGACGTTCTCGTACGAAGGCAAATTTGACGACTTGATTCAACGCTCCTACAGAGATCGCCATCAATACATACCAAATACTTGCGATACGATCTCGCCACAAGACATAACTCACTACTCCAAGTAACACCGTCATTGTCATCGCCCCAGGACCAGAGCCTAGTTGAGTGAACCAAGAGACATAGTCCCCTGGAACATGTTGAGACATGTACGACGATAATTGAGCGTCAAATAAAAAATAGCCCGTCATTCGAATCGAGACGGCGATGATCACGAACAAGACGACAGCGATGGATGCACCCACCCACGCCGCTCTTGCCCCCCGCATTAGTATGTCCCCTTACGTTCTTCTAATTCTTCTGCTGAATAATCTTCCTTATCCCGCAAACGATGTGCCAAACGCCCTGATGCATTTGCTGCGATGGCTGCAACGATATCGTCCATGAACGTATTGACTTTTCCGTCTCCGAGCTTCGTATCCAGTTCTTTGATGATCCCAACCTTCGCCTTATCCAAATATCCGAATGTCGTAACAGCGATAGAACCGTACGTATTGACAGCACCAATCGCGATCGTTTCATCTACGCCAAATAATCCTTCATCGCTTTGGATGATGGACAAGAGTGGTTCTGATAATAATCCTTTTTCAGCAAGAATATCTAATTCTGCCCCGACAAGGATCGCATGTTGTAATTCACGCTTTTCAAGAACTCGTTCAACCGAACTGACACATGTTTCTACTGTCAGATCCACTGTGTATGGTGCTTGCATTTGGTAAACGATCTCAGCAATCGCATGAATCGTCACCCCGCGTTCATGTAACTTGTCAATTGCTGCTTGTTTGACCTCTTTTGAATGTGTTTTCTTCATGACTGTATCCACCTCTCCAACAAAGTACTTCATTAGTATACACGGATTCTAAAGCTCCTCTCAAACTTCTTTGACATCGACGCCAGAATCCGTCATGATTATTTTGTAAAGCGTTATCATTTCAGGGGAAAGTAGGGGATTTTCGATGAACATCGGGGTTGTATTGTTTCCATCGAAACGCGTTCAAGATTTTGCCAATTCATACCGAAAGAGATATGACTCGAAGTATTCACTGATCACACCGCACATCACGTTACGGGAGCGGACGGGAGTCGATGAGACAGAATTAGATCACATCGTGACAGAGTTAAATCGAATCGCGTCCGAAACGAAACCGGTCAATCTGCACATCCAAGGAGCACGGTCGTTCCATCCGACGAACAATGTCTTGTTCCTTAAAGTAATGCCATCGGATGAGTTAGAACAATTACATCGCGCCTTGCATACAGGACCGCTCGCGCATAATCCGAAATACGATTTCTTGCCACATATCACGATTGGTCAAGAACTGTCGGATGTCGAATTGTTCGATGTACTAGAACGTCTCAAGATGGAAGATATCCGTTTCCAAGAAGATGTCACGAAAATGGCTTTATTGTATGAACTGGAAAATGGAGCTTGGAGTGTCTACGAGACATTCCGCTTTACAGGTCAATGAATGATTAAACTTCCCGGTCGAAGCTTCGACCGGGAAGTTTTAGTTCTGGTAACACTCCATATGCATTCGCCTGTTCTTCTAAAAAATCTTGCGTTTCATGTTCTCGATAAGGATCGACTGGGCGTATCGGTTGAACCCTTGCGACCGGTTCAGTTTTCAGTTGTGGGTCGACTCGTACTTGACGATTCACATATTGTACGACCGTAAAATCGATTGCGTTCATCCTCTGCACTTCCTCTCCCCTTCTAATTCTAACGTTGTTTATAATTGACACTTCCCCGATTAAGCACAAAAAAAACCAAGCTCCCCTCCTAAGGGAAGCCCGGTTCACTAAATCACCTATTACAGAATGTGGAATCCACTATCGACGTGAAGGATTTCTCCTGTTACACCACTCGACATTTGCGAAAGTAAGAATAATCCACTCTGACCGATTTGTTCCGTCGTAACGTTACGGTGAAGTGGCGCGCGTTCTTCGATGCTATCAAGGATTGAGTTGAAATCGCCAACACCTTTTGCTGAAACTGTCCGGATCGGACCAGCAGAGATCGCATTGACACGAACACCTTGCTGTCCGTATTCAGCAGCGAGATAACGAACGCTAGCATCTAATGCTGCTTTCGCAACACCCATGACGTTGTAGTTCGGAACCATCTTCTCACCACCAAGGTAAGTCAATGTGATGACAGATGCGTCTTCTGTGAAGAAATCTTTCGCTGCCTTGACGACTGCCGTCAAACTGTAGGCAGAGATATCAAGTGCTTGCGCGAACTGTTCACGTGTCACACCAGAAAATTCACCACGAAGTGCTTCTTTATCCGCGAATGCGATCGAGTGAGCAATTCCTGAAATCTTACCGTGATCTGCATGGATCGTCTGGAAGACCTGTTCGATTTCTTCATCACTCGTGACATCACACGTATAATAAGAAGCCGGACGTGATAATTCCTGTCCTAATTTTTCAAGTGGTGCTTTGAAACGTTCCCCGACATATGTAAATGCGAGGCTTGCTCCAGCAGCGTCGAGTGCACGTGCGATGCCCCATGCAATCGAACGTTGGTTGATGACGCCCATGACGACGTACGTCTTGCCTTCGAGTGAAGGATAAATATTCATGATAAAGTCCCCCTTGAATTAGTACCTGGTAATAAAACCTATCTTCAGGTTACAAAAACGTAACGCTTCTGTCAACCATCGCTCTTGATATTGCAGATTTGATAAATTACGGTAATATAGAAAGTGATAGAAAGTAGGGATGAAATGAATCGATTCAAATCATTTACACAACGTTATGATCATACGTTGTTGTTTTTACTCGCCTGTCTGATGGTCATCAGCGTCATCGCCATCTATACGGCCCAACCTTCGCTTAAAGGTGCTATCAGTGCCATCAACTTCTCCGCCAAACAAATTCAGTGGTATGTCATCGGTTTCATAGCGTTATCCGTCGTCATTTTCATCGACTATGAACAGCTGAAGCGATTCCACTGGTTTTTATACGGAGCTGGTATCCTGTCATTGATTGGTCTTGTTATTTTCCGTGGTACACCAATCGTTACTGAAATCAAAGGAGCGTATGGGTGGTATCAATTCCCGGTCATTGGGACAGTTCAACCGGCTGAGTTCATGAAATTCTTTTTGATTGTTTCGCTCGCTGCCGTCATCACCGAACACAATGCCCGTTATGTTCAACACGAACGCGACTTCTTATTGCTCGTTAAAATGGTTGCTGTCACGGCTTTGCCACTTGGTCTCATTATCATCCAACCCGATTTAGGAATCGGTTTGATCTTATGTGTCATTCTTGCATGTGCCATGTTGTTATCTGGACTGAACTGGAAATGGCTCTTGACGATGTTTGCCCTGTTCGCAGGTTCTGTCATCATCTTCTTTTACCTGTTTTATTTCCACAACGACTTACTCGCAACGTTTTTCCCAGGTCACGCGATGAACCGGATCATGGCTTGGTTGCAACCTTTTGAATATGCGGATGATCTCTCGTATCAGCTCGTCCAAGCAATCAATGCAACAGGTTCTGGTCAAATGTTCGGGGTTGGATACGGAAAACTGCAGGTATTCGTTCCGGAACTGCATACGGACTTCATCTTTACGACGATTGCCTCACACTATGGTTTCATCGGGGCTGCCATCGTATTGATCGTCTTATTCCTGTTCGTCTATCGCTTGATTCAAATTGCTCTTGAGACGGCGGATCCATTTGGTACCTATATCGTGACAGGATATGTCGCCATGTTCACGTTCCAAATCTTCCAGAACATCGGGATGACTATCGGTGTCTTACCGATCACAGGTCTTCCATTACCATTCATCAGTTATGGTGGATCAACGATGATCGTAAACCTCGTCGGTCTAGGATTAATTATGGCAATCGCTTCTCAGTCTCGGATTTCCATGTTTGATGAAGATTAATCGCATACGATAAAAGGCAGTGG